>JAZOOG010000017.1:0-172756 GCA_045654945.1 Paludibacteraceae bacterium | reverse complement strand
CAAGTCGAACGTAACTGTTAAGGTTATCAACGATTTGGATTGCAAGGCAACCGTAAATGCCGTAGCATACAGCGCATGCGAGGACGGTGATGTATTGAAGGATGGTGAGCAAGTATTTGCATTGGGTGAGAGCGTTAAGGTCGTATCTTACTCAGACTTTGCAAGTGTAGTAGCTCCACACCTTGAGTATATTTATGTAGAGATTCTGAGCATCGTTGAGAACTGCGATCCAATTGAGCCAGGCGAGGATTGCGACAAAGCAACTGAGTTGGATTGGACCAATGGTATCAAGTTGAGCCAATTGAAGGCAGGTTGGTACAAGCTCAATGTAGCAGCTGTACACGCTAACAAGTCGAACGTAACCGTTAAGGTTATCAACGATTTGGATTGCAAGGCAACTGTAGTAGCTGCTGCTTATGATCACTGTGAGGATGATGAGGCTTTGCGCGCTGGTTCTAAGACGTTCCAGTTGGGCGAGCGCAGCAAGACATACAGTTATGCAGACTTTGCAAGTGTAGTAGCTCCACACCTTGAGTATGTATATGTAGAGATTTTGAGCATCGTAGAGAACTGCGATTCAATTGAGCCAGGTGATGATTGCGATAAAGCCACTGAGTTGGATTGGACCAATGGTATCAAGTTGAGCCAATTGAAGGCAGGTTGGTACAAACTCAATGTCGCAGATGTTCACGCTAACAAGTCGAACGTAACTGTTAAGGTTATCAACGATTTGAATTGCGAGGCAACCGTAAATGCTGTTGCATACAACGCATGCGAGGACGGTGATGTATTGAAGGATGGTGAGCAAGTATTTGCATTGGGTGAGGAGATTACACAAGTTGTATCTTACTCAGACTTTGCAAGTGTAGTAGCTCCACACCTTGAATATATATATGTAGAGATTCTGAGCATTGTAGAGAACTGCGAGCAAGAATGTGAGGATGTATATGTAGACTTCTCAGCTCAGTTCTGTGAAACATACACATGGAATGGTGAAACCTTTACAGAGGCTGGTGACTATGTACGCGAGTTCCCATTGGAGAGCGGTTGCAAGTTGTTTGTAACTATGCACTTGACTGAGAAATGCGATGTGGAGAAAGAAACTGTCATCATTGATGTAACAGAGTTCATCTGCGACGGAACAGAATATGTAGATCTCCAAGGTGAGAAACATATTGTATCTTCGTTGATTGATCCTGCATTGTTGACATGGTCTGTAACTGAGGAGACTGAGACAACCATTACAACCTACAATTATGTGATTACTCCTATCGTAGCTCCTGAAGTGATGACCGAAGCGTTGTTGGCTACTATCCCAGGTGCAACGCCTAAGTTGGTTGCTGGTGAGAAAGTAGACGTAACAGGTACTTTGGAGGCTATCAAGAACTACTATGATATGGCAGGTTCTGAGTCTATTGCTGCTATTGTAAGCGTAGAATGGACTGCAGGTGCAGATGCTACTTTGGCATGCGATGCAGATGCTCACACTATGAATCTGACTGTGAAGTCTGGTTGCGAGTTTGAGTGGACTGCTACGTTGACACTTGCTGTTGACCCAGTAGAGGTGAAGAATACCACTGAAACCGCTACTATCTGCGAGGGCGAAACTTACCCATGGGGTGATGAGTTCTTGTCTAAGACTGGTTCTTATCCTCTCGAGGTGAAGAACGCAGCAGGTTGTGTAGTTGAGATTAAGACCCTTGAGTTGACCGTTAATGCTCCAACCGTAAGCACCACCGCTGATAATGCAACAATCTGCGAGGGTGAGGACTACACTTGGTCCGTAAATGGTGTAACCTATAGCAACCTTGCAGCAGGCGTATACACCTATGCAGACACCGTGGTAAGTGGTTGCTCAATGGCAATTACAACTTTGACATTGGAAGTAACAGCTATAGAGACTGTCATCTTGGAGCCAGTAGCGGCTTGCGAAAGCTATGAGTGGTACGGTGTAACATACACCGAGAGCGGTGAATACACCTACACTAATAACTGCAAGACTGAGGTCCTCAAGTTGACTATCAACAATACTGTTTACGAGGATGTTACCGTTACAGAGTGCCATGGTTACACATGGAATGGTGAGAACTACACAGAAAGTGGTGACTACACATTCAATACCACAAGTGTTGTTACTGGTTGCGACAGCATCGTAACACTCCACTTGACTATCACTGCTGGAACTCCTGAGACTGACCATGAGTTGGCTCAAGCCGAGGCAGTGGCTAAGTATGGCAACCGCTTGATTATGTTGAACCTCAACAAGTTCATTGCTGACTATGGATGGACTCCAGCTGCAGATGATGTTAACTGGTATCAAGTGAATGGTGATGTAGATACATCATGGGATGTTGTTGATGATCGCTGGATAGGTTCTGGCTATTATATCGAAAGCCAAGAAGGCTTTGCTGGTCAAGTTTATGCAGTAATCAACGCAACCGTTGAGGATGAGTGTAAAGATATTCACCGTACTAAGATTCTTGCTTTGAATGCTGCAGGTGTGGCTCCTAAGTTGATGCCAACTATCGCTCGTCCAAGCGAGACTCTCCATCTGACTAACTTGAATCCATCGAATGTAACTGAAGTACGCGTTTACAGTGCGAGCGGCGAGTTGATGGCAACTTATAATGCTGAAGAAGCATCTGAGTTCGTATTCAAGGCTGCTACATTGCCAGGCTACTACATGGTAGAAGTTCAAAACAATGGCGAGCAAACAACCTTACGTTACATTGTTAAATAATAATGGGAGGAAAAGAAATGAAAACAATTATGAATAATAAAATGTTTAAGGTTATCCTGTTGGTGGCAATTTTTGCCACCACACAGGTATCTTTGTCAAGCGTTTCAGCACAAAGCACTGACGCAGCAACACCTGCTGTAGAGTTTGTCTATAGTTCAGGTGCAGCCATGGAGATCGGTGATACTGTGATGATTAACAAAGATAGTTTGCGCTATATCACAGGCGAGCGTATGTCTTCTTGGGTTTATGGTGTGCCTCACACTATTCGTCAGTTGGGTACTAAGACCAAGCCTACAGGCGTATTGCTTCGTGGTATCTACTCTTGGATTGCTCAAGGTAGTTTGATTCCGTTGAACTACAACAAGACTCAAGAGTACTTTGACGCCTTGCGTGCTGCTGAAGAAGCAGAGCGCGCACGCGTAGCTGCGGTGGCTGCTGCAGCGGCAGCTGCGGAAGAGGCTGCGCGCGCTAAGATGTTTGAGGAGTATTACGAGGAAGATACAGTAGTGGAGCAAGACACCGTAGTGCCAGATCTCCCATATCAAGTTAATCGCTTCTCTATCGGTGTACGCGGTGGTATCGCTGCACAAAGCGTTCCATCCTTCGGCTTCTCAACTATGCTCGATTTGCGCTATGCGCACTATTGGGTAGAGTCCAGCAAGAGCATTATGTATGGTATCATGTCTGGTGTTAGTGCAGGTTATATGCAATTTGGTCAAACCTTAACCAAGAACAATTATATTGCTCGCGTACAAGATGCAACTGGTTATGTGGACTATGCTGTAAAAATCGATAAAGCTCATGCCGTGAATCGTCAAGTGCAATTGGAAGTTCCTGTGATGTTCACAATGGTAACACCTAAGGGCTTCTTCTTGAACGCAGGTCCTAAGTTGATCTTGCCTGCATACTCTGTATATCATCAAGATATGGAGGGTGTAACCTTGCAAGCAACTCACGAGACGGGTGTCACCATGCCTGAAAACCACTGGTTGATGGGTGAGGTGAAAGATGCTATAGAAGATGGTCAGAATAAGAATGTTTGGGATGTAACTGTAGGTCTGGGTGCAGAGTTTGGTTACGAACTCAAGTTTGAGTCTGGTTACTCTTTGGATTTGGGTCTATATGCTACCTATGGTATCAACACCAAGACCTATAAAGATGCAACTGGCGAGATTCTGACAATCACACCTCCTGATGAAGTGAATGTAGGTGCAGGTAAGATGCACTCTATCTTGAATGCTGATCCAGTGAATATGTCTTACTTGGACGCTGGTTTGAAACTGACATTCCACTTCAACTGGGATAATAAGTAATAATCCATAAATGGATATGATACAAAAAACGGCTGTGAGTAATCACAGTCGTTTTTTGTATGGGTAGAGTGTAAGGTGTAAAGGGAGGTTAGAACTTCCACTTCACACCCAGCAAGAAGTGTATGCCTTGGGATTTATATCCATAAAAAATATCGTGTTTGCGGTTGAGATAATCATTCAGTTGTGCATATACCATTAACCAACGATTGATGGCGTATTGACCACCTATATTGAGGGAGATGGTCGGACGGAGTATAACTGATGCGTATGGTGCTATATATGCCTCACGACTTCCCGCGAAGTAGTTCTCGGAGTATATGCTCCATTTGGTGTCAATATGCGCTTCAAGGCGAGCATATGCGTCCCAATTAGGGCGATCAAATGCCGTGGTCGTATAGAAATAGTAATTACCGCCCACATTGAGATCTATAATATCACGATAGTGGTAGTGAAGATTGGCACCCACTTTCCATTGTTGGAGGTCTTGTTGCCAGAGTTGATAGTCTACTGCGGTTGCATTGTAATCCAATATGGCTTTCATATTATATGCATTCATATGGTATGCATAGCCACCATATATGTCAATCAGTAGTGTGCGTGTGGGAAGTAGTTTGAAGCCCAGTTGTGCATCAACAGGGGTGTAAGCGCATGGCACATTCCATGCCAAACCTTGAACTATATTGAGATAGCGATTGTAGCCTACGTACTCTTCAAGTGAACCAGATCCGTATTGCCCCGTAGCCTGAGCATACACATGGAAGATGTTGTTCATCATGTTCCATTCAAATTGGACATTAGGTGATGGCGCGAAACTTAGATTCTCTATGTTGCTCAGCATTTGTCCTGTACCGATATTCATATCCAACTGTATGCCAGCATGCAGGCGGATATACTTGTTGCGAAACTCATAGAAGGGCTCTATGCGAAAGGCATGGCGGGTGGAAGTGGTGAGCGCAGTGTCCAATGGCGTATAGAAGTTGTTTTGTACGTATGCTCGAATACCTGCTTGGTGAGATTGGTTGGTCCACCAGAGATTTAGATGCGATTTAGCATGGTGTTCCACAGCGAATGGTTCTGCGATGAATGCCGTATAGCCAGTTTGTATTAGGTATTGCAGAGGGTTGTTGTTGGTAGAACGAATACCGATTTTGGCATTTGCATTCCATAGTTTACGCCATGGAAACTGTGGTAGTGTGTAGAGTTGGTTGTTACCTTCTATACCAAAATAGAAGTCTGTACCTGAGAAATGGCGAGTGACTTGCATGCCTAATTGTGATTGCGAGAGTGCATCTTTACCCCAGTACGCATCATGCTTGGCATAGAGATCAAGCGACATTTTTTTCTTTTGGTGAATCTGATAACCAAACAGGAAATGGGTGTTGCGATAGCCCCCTGCCACTTCTACTATGCCCTGTAATGGTGTTTGTGGCACAAATCGTGCCTCCGCTACACGCATGGGATTGAGGTTGTTGCCTATAGCGAGTGTATCGGAGTAGGTAGAATAAACTACGGGGTTGAGCGGCAGCTCGTGCGAGATAATCGCAGGGCGTTGGTTAATCTTACCCGCATTTTGTATCACGGGCTGAAAATCGCGCTCTACAGTCACCACTCGACTGATGGTGGTGTCGGACTGGGCGATCATTGATGAAATGGATAGTTGTCCGATGACAAAGAATAATATGATTGACTTTTTCATAGTGTATTATCTTCTGTTTCGTTATTTTCTTCGTTGTATTCGTCATTATTTTCTGTATTGTTTTGCTCTAATGCAGCCAATTTCTCTATGATGATGGTTTGGATGTCATCGGTTTGGTGATAGTTGGCTTGCAGGGCTAAGAGATATTGTTTGGCCTGGAAGATGTCATTGCGCTGTGCATTAATGTCAGAGAGCAGAATCAAACTCTTGGCTAACCAATATTGGTGCGAGGTTTGCATTTGGGTGAAGGTGGTAATCTCTTGTTCCGCCAAATCCATTGAACCCAAGTGGAAATATGCTTCTGCCAACTGATATTTGGCCTCTGCACCCATAGGTGTACGTACTTCTTTGGATAGTGGTGTCAGGTCCACTACTGCCAAACCGTATTGCTGTTGGCTTAGGTGCGCTTTGGCGCGACAATACAAGGCCTCTTGGCGTATGTTCTCGGTTAGTTCTTCTTGCTCTAATAATTGAGTAGCAGCAGTGATGACATTATCTATATTGCCTTCCTGTTGGTTGCAACGCAATATACCCAACTGCGCGGTAATACGCATATTGGAGGATGAAGCTACGCGCAGCATCTGTTGGAAGTAATATGCGGCAGTATGATATTCCTGTTTGTCATATGCAATCTCTGCAGCACGCATGCATGTTTCTTCCATGTAGGGATTGCCCTCTATGTCTGCCAATGCGCTATATTGCTCCAGTGCGGCATCGTATTGACGCAGTTGGTAGAAACTATTAGCTGCATAATACTGCGCAGTAACGCAATAGCGTCCGCCTGGGCAGAAGGAAGTGAGGTAGGTGGTCAGACCTGCTGCAGCCTCCTCGTAGCGTCCCATCAGGTATTGCAATTCGGCCGTAACATATACCAACGAATCTTCTTGTGTGGCGGTGTGCATATTGATTCGGCTGAGCGTTTTGGTGTATGCTAAATAGTCTTTGATATTATTGGTCTCTACATATACTTGTTCCAATCCTTCAAGGGCTGCGTAAGCCTCCTCACTGCCGGCATATTTTTCAATGGTGTTTTTGTAGGCCTGGATAGCTTTGTCGTATTGCTTGAGTGTACGGTAGGTCATGCCTAATTCCAGGGCTGATTTCGATGCCTTGTTGCTATTAGGATATTGTCCTAAGAGGCGTGTATAAACATTGATTGCGGCGTCGTTTTTGTCGAGTTGCAGGTGTGCTCGTGCTGTTTCGTAGAGTGCATCGTCTGCATAATCCGATCGAGGATAGCGTGTGGATAGTTGTTCCATCTTTTTGATTTTCTCTGGATAGCGATGTAGCAATCCGAGTGCATAGCCTTCTTGGAACAATGCGTACTCTACGCCGTATGTTCGTAATTGCACGACGCGTTCGTAGGTAGCCACGGCGTCATCAAATTGGCGGGAACTAAATAGGCAGTCGCCCAGACGGTTGAGTGCGTCGGCATACATAGTTTGGGTGCTGTCCGCTTGAGAGAGGTATTGGCGGAAGACATATTCGGCTTGTTTCAGCAACTGTTGATTGAATAGTGCGTATCCTTTGAGGTAGAAGGAATTGATGTAGTTGCGTGATTGTTTGGCATTGGGTTGTTTGTGAAACGCTTCAATATCTTCGATACACGTGGGGTATTGCAACATGCGATAGCGACTTTCGGCGCGCACATAATAGGCATCGGTCTTATATTCGGAGGATTTTTTTTCTTCTTTGATGAGTTGTGTCATCCATTGTGCAGCTTCCTTCATATTGCCTTGCAAAAATGCATCTATACCTATTTGATAGCGGAGGTATTGTAAGGTTTCGCGGGTTTTATCGTCTGGTTTTTGGACTTCGGACAATGCTTCGTAGGCAGCTTTGTAATTTTTGCTATTCATATACATGTCCGCCATCAATGCATAGACCTTGCTGGCATATTTGGTATTGGGATATTCGCGCAAGAAATCTTGGAATGCGGTGATGTTCTCGCCCAATGCTGAGCCTTGCAAGTATGTGATTTGTACATAGTTGTACATAGCCTCCTCGCGTACTTGGTTGTTGATGTTAAGGCGCATGGCGGCTGCGTAAGATAGTTTGGCCCTCTCCTCATCGCCAATACGCAGATAGCTATGCCCGAGGTGCAGGTAGGTACTTTCGGAGATAGAGTCTTTTTGCTCTTCCACCGTTTTCAGTCTTTGGATAGCTTCTTGGTATTTGCCTACACGGTAGTAGGCTACGCCCAGCAGATAGATGTCATTGCGCAGTGGTTCACGCTCTTGTTCGAGGCTGAGTGTGTGATAGGACTCCAAATGTTGGATAGACTGCTGATAGGCGCTGTCTTGGTAGTACAATTCGCCCAACATACGATGCAGTTCGTAGTTGTTTGGATTGTCGGGGAAGGTATCTAATAACTGATTTGCGCGTGTATAAACTTCATCGAATTTGCTTTGTGCATAGTCGATTTGAACAATGTAGTATGGTACAATCTGTTGATAACCAGCCAGATTTTCGACTGCCATGAACTCCGCCAAGGCACTTTGGAAGTCCTTCATGCAATAGTGACAATAACCAGCGTAGTAGCGAGCATGTGGTGTATATAGCGAGTTTTTGCCCTTTAGGCGTAGCAGATAAGATAATGCCTTTTCGTAGTTCTCTTGTTTCAGCAAGGTATATCCCCAATAGAAATACAACATAGGTTGCGATTCGCGCGATAGGTTCTTGGCATTGACTTTCCCAAATGCTTTGATGGCTTGTTTGTATTTCTCTTTCTCGGCCAATAACACACCTTCCATAAAATGGACTTCATCGCTGTATGGTGTGTGAGGGTATTGCTCCAGATAGGTTTTGAGGTTAGCAGGAGTGGTTTGCAGGCGCTCTTGAAACTGTTGCTGTAGGTCGCGGAAGCTTTGTTCGTAATCTTGCGCGCTAACTATAGCGGTACTAAGAACAATACCGATGATATAGATGACTACTCGTTTCATAAGGTAAGGTGCTTGAATAGTGTGGTTATCGTGTGGTTATTGTATGGTTATTGTATGGTGCGAATGACTATTTATTAGGTTGGATTATCTTCTACGATTGCGTTTTTTGCGTTGCAGTTCGCGTTGGCGTTTGCGGTTGATGGCTTGAACGACAAAGACAATCACGATCAGTGCTAACACCACGAGGATGAAGATGACCAATCCCATGCTGAGGTTGTCGCCTTTCACGCGCGACCACATAGCCAACATAGCCTCTGTCTTTTCGCCACAATCATGCATCAATGCACAACGCTCTATCACTGTTTGGTCGGGGTAGAATACATGGTTAGCGTGTACAGCCTCTGCGCCTTCGCCAAAGAAATAGGTGAGGTTAGAGGTATTTTCAATCGCCTCATCGTTCGCCCATTCAAGGATAGTGGAGTCAGCGACAACGCTTACATAACCTATCTCTTCCATGTTGAGAATGGCGTTCTCAGGCATACACATATAGTTGATGAAGTAGCTGGCTGCCTTGGTGTTTTTAGCATAAACAGGAATACACCAACCGTCAAACCAGACATTGCTTCCCTCTTGTGGAACGAAATATTCGAGATCAACGCCCACCTCGGCTGCCTCGTCAATTGCCCATTGTGCATCGCCTGACCAACTGAGGTTGAGCCATGCTTTGCCTTTGGTCATTTCCTCTTTGCCAAAGTCCACTTCCCAGCCTGCGATATTGGCTTTCATGCCAGTGAGGAAATCCTCCACGCGTTGGATACGTTCGTCCGTTACGTTGGCTACCAACTCATCGCGACTCACTTCGCCACGTGCAATCTCATCGCGGTAAGCGTAGAGTACCACTACAGAGTAGATGTCGCGAAAGGCATCTTTCATAAATACTTTGCCTGCAAACTTAGGGTCTTGCAGACCACCCAATGAGAGAATATCCTCTTTATTAACCAATGCGGTATTGTAGAGGATACCAGTGGTACCCCACATATAGCCTACAGTGTAGTCTGCCACGCATAAGGTACTGTCGGGTGCCATTTGTTGAAATTTATCCACCGCGAAAGGTGATACCAATTTGGTATAGTCTGGCGTGTTGCCAAAATTTTTGTTGATAGGTTGTAGCAGTTTGTTGCGCAGCATACGTTCAATGATATACTCCGATGGACAAATCACATCATAATCCTCGTGACCGACCTCAATCTCGGTAAGCATTGATTCGTTGATGTCGAATGTTTGGTATAGTACCTCCACTTGTTCGCCTGTTTGCTCGTAGTACCATGCGGGAAAACCGTTGAGCACGTTCATATCTATGTAGTCTGCCCAGTTATAGACTTTGAGCGTATGCTCGCGGTCAGCAGCAAAAGCGTTAGAGACCAATACACAAGGTAGCACCAATGCGGCTACAGCAAAAAAGAGTTTTTTCATTGTTTTGTTTGTTTATGGGTTCGTATATTCATTATTATCAATAATACCAAGATGGTGAGGAAGATCAGTGAGAATAGTGGGCGTAACTCGGGTGTGAGACCACCTTTGCGCGCGTCTGCGTATATGAAGGTGGATAAGGTCTCCAATCCGCTACTGCCTTTGGTGAAGTAGGTTACGCCGAAGTCATCAATACTCAGTGTGAGACTCAATATAAATCCACTAATCATGCCTGGCCATAGTTCGGGCATCATCACCTTGCGCAGGGCTTGGAAGGGAGTAGCACCGAGGTCCAGTGCTGCCTCATAGATATTGGGATTCATCTTGGTAAGGCGAGGCATGACGCTCAGCACTACGTATGGCGTACAGAATACCACATGCGCAGCAATGACGGTACCCAAACCTCGACTGATGCCCAAGAATACGAATAGCAAGAACAGACTGATACCTGTCAATATATCGGGGTTGATCATCGGAATACTATTCATAAAGGTCAGTATCTTGCGGTCGCGATTTCGCATGTGGTAGATACCGATAGCTGCCAATGTACCTAATACGGTCGATATCAGAGCAGAGGAGAGGGCTATCACTACCGTGAAGAAGATAGCGCGGTAGAGGTTAGGGTCCACTTTCACTTGTGCCACAGCATCATAGCCAGTGAAGAGGTTCTCATATAGACCAAATGTAAAGCCTGTCCAGTTGCCAAATACCTTGCTCTGGGTGAATGAGAATATAATGATGAGCAGGATAGGAGCGTATAGTACGACCAAAAGCAACCACAAATATGCCTGTGCTGCGATGCGCGATACCAATCCGCGTTGCTCAATTTTGGATTTATTATAATTTTCTGACATAATCTTATTGATTCTATATTTCGGAGCCCGGAGTAGATATTATCTGTTTATATCCTCTTTGTCGCCTCCGAAGAAACTGGTTAGACCTATGATTATCAGCATGATTAGCGATAGTGCTGCTCCGTAGTTCCACATCGCTATACCGCCTTCGCCGAAGCAACGTTGGATGAGTGAACCGAAGAGTGTTACCTTGTTGTGGGTTAGCAACTCCGCGATAGCGAAAGTCGAAACAGTTGGCATAAACACCATCACAATACCAGAATAGATGCCAGGAACGGAGAGTGGGAGCGTGACTTTGAGGAATACTTGATGACGTCTGGCTCCCAAGTCGTGTGCAGCCTCAATAAGACTGGTGTCCATCTTTTGCAAAGTGTTGTAGATAGGATAAATCATAAATGGCAAAAAGTCATACACCATACCGAATAGCAGTGCTCCCTCACCCAGTGGCAATCCAAACATACGGAAGAGTTCTACCGTAGCAATGGTGCGGAGCAAGAAGTTGATCCACATAGGCAGAATAAACAACATGGCCATTACCTGTGGTGTCTTGAAGTCCGCCATAGCCATAATATATGCTGCGGGATAACCCAATAGCAGGCAAATGATGGTGGTAATCAGCGCAATAGCCAGTGAATAAATAAAGGTGTTAATCGCCTCGGACTTGGTGAAGAAACTGATAAAGTTTTGGATAGTGAAACTACCGTCAGCGTCCGTGAAGGCATATACACCAATCAAAACCAATGGCAATATCACCAAGCACAACATAAACAGCGCATAGGGCCATGCCCAAGTGCTGCGTGACTGAAATACCATTCTAAATTTACTATTTTTCATCTTCTAAATTCTAAACAGTAGCCCTTCAGGGCGTTCACTAAACAAATCATTCTTGGGTCTTGGCTCCTGATTCTTGCGTTTTCTTATATAGACGAATGTAGCTTGGTGCGATGCGAATACCTACACGGTCGCCATCATCCCACACATCGTTGGTATCTACAAAGATGTCATCGCCATCATCGGTACGAATGGTCAAATGATAATGGTCGCCTTTGTAGAGAATAAAATACACCTCGCCACACAGAACGCCATCTTCTTCGTCATCTTGCAGATTGACACGGTTGAAGTCTACTTCCACTTCCACTTCTTCGCCCACCTCAAATCGTTCTGCTACACGCTCTGGTATGTCCCATTCTTCATCCAAGAAACGTACACGATTATCTTCCAGCACCTCACCAATGAAAGTGTTGCACAAGCGTTCTTTTTTCATTACTTGGATATCTTCGGGCTTCACCAATAGTCCCACTGTCGTGCCAGGCTCAAAGGCATGGTAGTCTTGAATCATAAGCTCGTAACCCTCGTCGGTAAGTACGGTCATTTCGTAGTGTACTCCTTTGAAGATGCAACTATGTACTTCGCCATGCAATTGCCATGGGCTATCCTTGCCTTTCGCCTCGTCGCCTAATCGCCTTTCGCCTATATAAATATCTTCTGGGCGAACAACCACATCTACTTCGGTGTCTTCGCCAAAGCCTTTATCTACGCATTCGAAGTTGTGTTCGCAGAAATTGACCATTCTGTCCTTTACCATAGTGGCGTCCAGGATGTTACTTTCTCCGATGAAATCGGCAACAAAGCAGTTTTGTGGCTCGTTATATACATCGGTAGGTGTGCCTATTTGTTGGATTTTACCCTCGCTCATCACCACTACACGGTCGCTTAGGGTCAGAGCCTCTTCTTGGTCGTGGGTCACATATATAAAGGTGATGCCCAACTTCTTGTGCATCGCACGAAGCTCCATCTGCATGTCTTTGCGCATCTTCAGGTCGAGTGCAGCTAATGGCTCGTCCAATAGCAACACCTCTGGTTCGTTGATGATGGCACGCGCAATAGCCACACGTTGTTGTTGACCGCCGCTCAAACTATTCACGTCGCGATACTCGTAGTCTGTCATGCCGACGGTTTTGAGTGCCTGCTTCACTTTCTTCTCAATGACTTTCTTGTCCATTTTCTTGAGCTTTAGACCGAAAGCTACATTGTCAAATACGTTCAAATGGGGGAATAGCGCGTACTTCTGAAATACGGTGTTGACGTCGCGCTGGTGCGGAGGCATTGTGGTCACATCTTCGCCGTTGAGCAAGATGTCGCCTTCGGAGGCTACTTGGAAGCCTGCTATACAACGTAGCAGGGTGGTTTTGCCACAACCCGAAGGTCCTAAGATGGTTACGAACTCGCCTTTCTTAATCTGTAGGCTCACATCGTTCAAGGCGAATTTACCGTCCTCAAACTGCTTGGACACGTGGTTCACCTCAATGATAAAATCCGATTTTTGCATTTCTTTTTTCGCTATGGTACACTATAAGTGTAATACATAAAAATTCGTTTTAGTCAATTTGGGCGCAAAGGTACAAAAAATATTGCACATACGCAAGTGCATGTGCAATATTTTTTTATTCAGTACCGCGAGCGGGACTTCCTGCGTAAGTCCCTTGCGCCACTTGCAAATAAAAAAACAAAATCCCATTCGAGTTAACTCATGCGATTTTGCCTTTTTATTCAGTACCGCGAGCGGGACTTGAACCCGCACAGCCATCACTGGCCAAAGGATTTTAAGTCCTTCGTGTCTACCGATTCCACCATCGCGGCTTGAAATCGGCTGCAAAAGTACTGCTTTTTTTGCACATATGCAAGAAAATTGCAAGAAAAGTAATATTTTTTGCTAAAAAACACAAAAATATTTGGTCAATTCAAAAAAAAGCAGTACCTTTGCACCCGCTTTCTGGAAAGAAGGCATACATTGGTACCTTGCCCGAGCGGTTAGGGATCGGTCTGCAAAACCGGGGACGGCGGTTCGAATCCGCCAGGTACCTCAAAAACCGCTTTGAAAAGAGCGGTTTTTTTGTTTAAGACGCATATTGCGATGAAAGACGCTTCACTATAAATAGTGTAAGCGCTTGTTTAACGGTGTGTTAGTAAGATTATTAGTATGAAAGAGATCGAAGAAATAACCACTCAGGAATATAAGTACGGTTTTACAACGGATGTGGAAACCGAGGTGATTCCTATGGGGTTGAGCGAGGATGTCGTTCGGCTGATTTCTGCCAAGAAAACTGAACCTGAATGGTTGCTGGACTTCCGATTGAAGGCGTACCGCAAGTGGCTGACAATGGAGCATCCAAGATGGGCGCATTTAGATATACCTGAGATTGATTTTCAGGCAATTTCGTATTATGCGGCACCTAAGACGCACACGGGCGACGAGAAGAAGGAGATAGATCCTGAACTGATGAAAACCTTTGATAAGTTGGGCATTCCGTTGGAAGAGCGTGCTGCGTTGGCGGGAAATATGGCGGTGGATGCGGTGATGGACTCGGTGTCGGTAAAGACAACCTTCCGCGAGACATTAGCAGAAAAGGGAATCATCTTCTGCTCTATATCAGAGGCGGTGCAAGAATATCCCGAACTCGTGCAGAAATATTTAGGTTCAGTGGTGCCTGCGAACGATAATTTCTATGCAGCGTTGAACTCGGCGGTGTTCTCAGACGGTTCATTTGTGTATATACCTAAAGGCGTTCGCTGTCCAATGGAGCTCAGTACCTACTTCCGTATCAATGCGGGTAATACAGGTCAGTTCGAGCGTACTTTGTTGGTGGCAGATGAAGGCGCGTACCTCAGTTATTTGGAGGGTTGTACGGCTCCAATGCGCGATGAGAATCAGTTGCATGCGGCTATTGTGGAGATTGTGGTACATAAGGATGCCGAAGTAAAGTATTCGACTGTACAGAACTGGTATCCAGGCGATAAAGAAGGCAAGGGTGGTATCTATAACTTCGTGACCAAACGCGGCATCACGCACGAGAATGCTCGTTTGAGTTGGACACAAGTGGAGACAGGTTCCGCTATCACATGGAAATATCCAAGTTGCATTTTGAAGGGTGATAACTCGAGTGCCGAGTTCTATTCTGTGGCGGTGACCAACAACTACCAGCGGGCGGACACAGGCACCAAGATGATACATATAGGTAAGAACACGCGCTCGCGTATAATAAGCAAAGGTATATCGGCGGGCAAGAGCCAAAATGCCTATCGCGGACTGGTGCGCGTGATGCCGAATGCAGAGAATGTGCGCAACTATAGTCAGTGCGATAGTCTTTTGTTGGGCGATAAGTGCGGTGCACATACCTTTCCAACCATGCGCATACAAAATCCGACAGCCATCATCGAGCATGAGGCAACGACGAGCAAAATCAGCGAGGACCAACTCTTCTATTGCCAACAGCGTGGCATAGGTGTAGAGGATGCTGTGGGATTGATAGTGAATGGCTACGCCAAGGAGGTGATGGACAAACTGCCAATGGAGTTTGCGGTGGAGGCACAGAAGTTATTGCAGGTGAGTCTGGAAGGATCAGTAGGATAAGCACACAAATATAAATCTATATAAAGACAACTAAAAACAATTATGGCAAAACGATTTTTTGGCATTTTAGCGGCTTGCTTCATGTTCATGACAGCAACTGCAGCCACCTTGTTCCCATCGCGTACAGACTTTCGCGATGAGTCCATCTATTTCGTAATGACCACCCGTTTTTATGATGGCGATGCGAGCAACAATACGCATTGCTGGGATGGTAACAACCCTGGTGACCCAGCTTGGCGTGGCGATTTCAAGGGATTGATTGAGAAGATGGATTACATCAAAGCTCTCGGCTTTACCGCTATTTGGATTACACCTATCGTAGAAAATGCATCTGGTTATGACTATCACGGCTACCATGCACATGACTTCTCTAAGGTGGATCACCGCTACGAGTCTGAAGGTGTAGGTTTCCAACAAGTGATTGATGAGGCGCACAAGCGCGGCATGAAGATTATCTTGGACATCGTGCTGAACCACACAGGTAACTTTGGTGAGGCAAACCTGTGCAAACTCTTTAACCGTGATTGGACCAAAGATCAGAGTTCTATTGACGAGTGTATGATTCCTATCACACAAAAAGATGGTGGTAAGTTGCCAGACAACTACCTCTCTCTTCCTGGAGGTCAACAACACGATGCGCGTCTTACGCACATGAAGAATACCCAAGGTAAGAACAATGATACCCACAACTATTGGCACCACGTTGCCAACGAGTGGAACTGGGATGACTATTCTCGTTGGTACGGACAGATTGCGGGTGACTGTGTGGATTTGAATACTGAGAACCCTGCTGTATCTAACTACCTCGTGAAATGTTATGGTGAGTTCATTAAGATGGGTGTAGATGGTTTCCGTATCGACACTGGTGGACACATCTCTCGTTTGACTTTCAATAAAGCTTTCATTCCTCAATTCGAGGCACTCGCTGAGCAATACAAGGCGAAGCGTAATGGTGGTGACTTCTTTATGTATGCCGAAGTTTGCGCACGCGAGCGCAATGTAGTTTATCGTAACCACGAGAACTGCTCACCATTCTACTATACATGGAAAGAAAGCAAGAATTACGCATGGGATACAAGCGAGACATCATGGGATAATCTCGTTATCTTAGAAGGACAAAAAGGTAATCACACCAACATCCTATCTACTGACCAGCAAGGTAAAGATGACAATGATGATTCTTCATTGCCAAACTCTAATAATGCATTCCTTAACGGGAACAACTACCACACACCTGATTACAGCAAGTACTCACAACTGAGTGTGATTGACTTCCCTATGCACTGGAACTTCCGTACTGCTGCTGAGGCATTTGGTGTGAAGTATGGTGATAAATACTACAACGATGCAACATGGAATGTTACCTACGTAGATTCTCACGATTACGCTCCTGATGGTGCTCCAGAGAAAACTCGTTTCAATCAAGACCAATCGACTTGGGCTGAGAATCTGGCACTGATGTTCACCTTCCGTGGTATTCCTTGTGTTTACTATGGTTCTGAGATTGAATTCAAGAAAGGTTGTGTTATTGATAACGGTCCTAACACTTCACTCATCAATACAGGTCGTGCATACTTCGGTGGTTATATCAAGGGTGATATCAATGTGACTGACTTCGCACAATATACAGCTACAGGTAATGCGAATGCTACTCTCAATCACCCTCTCGCTAAGCATATTCAACGCCTCAACCGTATTCGTCAAGCCGTTCCTGCTTTGCGTAAAGGTCAATATTCTACCGATGGTTGCTCTGGTTCGTTTGCTTTCAAACGTCGCTATACCGATGCTACTACTGATTCTTATGCGTTGGTAACTATCTCTGGTGGTGCAACGTTTAGCAATGTCTTGAATGGTAAATATACCGATTGCGTAACAGGTGAGGTAATCAATGTAACTAATGGTACATTGAAAGCAAATTGCTCAGGCAAGGGTAATATGCGCGTGTTTGTGTTGGATACCGAAAAGACCAAAGCACCTGGTAAGATTGGAGAAGATGGTAAATATCTCTATCAATCTTCTTCTGTAGGTGGTAGCACGCCTAACTGGGACGGTACACAAGAGGAACTAACAGATGACCCAACTGCTCCAGACGAGCCAGAAGAGGCTATCGAACCATGTTTGACAAGTGCTAATCAACGCACTGTATTCTTTACCAAATCATCTGATTTCAACAAGAAGATTAATTGCTATATTTGGAACTCTAAAGGAACAGTAACTAATGGCTGGCCAGGTTCTACCGCTACTTCGTTGGGTAATGGTAAATATCGTTTTGATATTCCTGCTTCTGCTCCTGCTATTGATGGTACATGGCAGATAATCTGGAATGATGGTGGAACGCAGACAAAAGACCTTGCGTTTACCAATCAAGGTATGTACACAGGTAGTGACAAGAACAATATCACTTGTACCTCTAAGGTCACTGCATTGTGCGAAGGCGGCGAGACACCTAATCCAGATCCAGACCCTGACCCAGACCCAGACCCAGAACCCGCTGATTTGTGTTTGAAATCAGCAGATGAGCGCGTGGTGTTCTTTGAAAAATCCAATGATTTTGGTAGCAATATCCACTGCTATATGTGGTTTACCGATGGCAGTACGACTGAGATTTGTGGTGGTTGGCCTGGTGAAGCAGCGACTCATTTATATGATAATGTATATCGCTTTGAGATTCCTGCTTCGGCACCTGCTATCAATGATAATTGGATGATTATTTGGAACGATGGTTCGGGCAATCAAACCGCCGATTTGAAATATGCTAACCAAGGTTTGTATAAAGGTGCTAACAAAGGTAGTATCAGTTGTACTTCACAAATCACCAAACTTTGCGAAACGACTAACGTGGAGGAAGTCAAGGTGGTTGAGTCTATGGCTCGCAAAGTGCTAATTAACCAATCCTTGTACCTCGTAATGCCTAATGGTGATATGTATGATGTTTCAGGACGACAAGTTCGTTAATCAAAAGAGATAAAACATAGAAAACGCTGCGCCGTAGAAGTGCAGCGTTTTCTGTTTTTTATGATTAATCTGTGGTGTGTGTTGCGAGGGGTAGGATCATGATGGAGAAACAAAAAAGCCGCTCTACTAAGCGGCTTTCTCTCTTGTTGCGGAGGGCGGGATCGAACCACCGACCTTCAGGTTATGAGCCTGACGAGCTACCACTGCTCTACTCCGCGATATATCACTTCTTATCGAAATGCGCTGCAAAGGTACTGCTTTTTTTTGACATGACCAAATATTTTGAGGATTTTTAACGAAAAAAGTGATATTTTTGCGTATTTTCTTGCGTATGTGCGTTTTTTTTAGTAATTTTGCGCCCTATTTTGTGCATGGGTATACTACGCGTGCGCGAATTAGATTGAGGAATAAAAAATACTAACAAATAAAACTAAATTAAAATTATGCAAAACAAAGGACTTGTTATCACATTGGCAGTCTGCCTCGCTTTGGTGAGTGCGTTCTATTTGTCATTCTCATTTGTGACAAATTACTACGACAACAAAGCCGTGGAGTATGCTCAAGGTGATGATGCAAAAGAGTACCAATACTTGGACTCTATTGCTGGTGAGAAGGTGTGGTTTGGCTACACTTTGAAAGAGTGCCGTGAGAAAGAGATCAACCTCGGTCTTGACCTCAAGGGTGGTATGAACGTAACTATGGAAGTGTCTGTTCCAGACATCGTCCGTGCGTTGAGCGGTTACAACACTACTGAGAATTTTACCCAAGCGGTAGCAATGGCACAAGAGAAACAAAAGGCATCGGGTGCAGATTACTTGACCCTGTTCTTCGAGTCGTTCTATGAACTTGACCCTAATGCTCAGTTGGCATCGGTGTTCTCTACTTTTGAACTCCGCGATAAGGTGAGTCTCAACTCTACCAACCAAGAGGTGGAGAAAGTAGTTCGCGAGGAGGTACAAGGTGCTATCGATAACTCCTTCAATGTACTTCGTACTCGTATCGACCGTTTTGGTGTGGTACAACCTAATATCCAAAAGCTCAGCCAAACTGGCCGTATCTTGATTGAGTTGCCAGGTATCAAAGAGCCTGAGCGCGTTCGTAAACTCCTCCAAGGTTCTGCTAACCTTGAGTTCTGGGAGACTTATGATTTCGCAGAGATCTTGCCACAACTTTCACAAATCAACAACGAGTTCGCTGCTCAAAACGCAAGCACTGAGGCTGCACAAGCTGAGGCTGCTCCTGCAAAGGAGGAGGTGAAGGCTGAGGCTGATGAGTTGGATGCCTTGGTAGAGGATTTGGCTGCTGATAGCCTCGCTCAAGCTGAGGCAGACCAAGAGGCTGCATTGGCTGAGTACAAAAAGGCTAACCCATTGTTCGCAGTCTTGAATCCTTCAGTAAGCCCTGCTGGTCAACCATATCAAGGCCCAGTGGTAGGTACTGTTCACTATACCGACACCGCTAAGGTGATGGCTATGCTCAACTCTCAAGTGGCTAAGTCTCTGCTCCCACGCGAGTTGCGTCTGTGCTGGACCGTTAAGGCTATCGACGAGGCTGAGTCATTCTATCAATTGGTGGCTCTGAAGTCTCAAACCAGTGGTCGTCCTTCTCTCGAGGGTGATGTGATTACCGACGCTCGTGCTGACTTCGGTCAAACATCTGCTTATGCCAACGTAAGCATGACCATGAACGCTGAGGGTGCACGCGATTGGCAACGCATCACACGCGACAATATCGGCAAATCTATCGCTATCGTACTCGATGGCTATGTATATAGCTTCCCAACCGTACAAAACGAGATCGCTGGTGGTAACTCACAAATCACTGGTAACTTCACCGTAGAAGAGGCTAAGGACTTGGCTAACACCCTCAACTCTGGTAAGATGCCTGCGCCTGCACGCATCATCCAAGAGGACGTAGTTGGCCCATCACTTGGTAAAGAGGCTATCCACGATGGTCTTTGGAGCTTCGTGATTGGTTTCATCCTCATTCTCGTTTACATGATCATGTACTACGGCTTGACCGCAGGTTTGATTGCTGACTTCGCATTGCTCTGCAACGTATTCTTGCTCGCAGGTATCTTGTCTTCTTTCTCTGCTGTCTTGACCTTGCCTGGTATCGCCGGTATCGTGCTCACCATGGGTATGGCGGTGGATGCTAACGTACTTATCTACGAGCGTATCCGCGAGGAGCGTCGTGCAGGTAAGAACTTGCGCAAAGCTATTGAGGATGGTTTCTCTAACGCTATCTCTGCGATTATCGACTCCAACGTGACCTCATTCTTGACAGGTGCTATCTTGGCTATCTTCGGTACGGGTCCTATCAAGGGCTTCGCCGTTACCTATATGATTGGTATCATTTCTTCTTTCTTGACCGCTGTATTCATCTGCCGTCTGTTGCTCGAAGCATATGCTAAGAGAGAGAATGCTAAGGAGCTCAACTTCACCACTAAACTCATGCAAAACTTCTTGCAAAACACCGCTGCTAACTTCATTGGTGCACGCAAGGTGACTTATATCGTATCAGGCGTTTTGGTTGTTATCGGTATCTTGGGTGTGAACCCACATATCATGGGTAAACTCAACCTTGGTATTGACTTCTCTGGTGGTCGCAACTATATCGTTCGCTTCGCTGAGCCAGTTAATACACAAGAGGTCAATGCTGCTTTGGACAATGTCTTCATGGAGGCTAAGACACAAGCAGGTGACGAGGAGACTTTCGCACTCAACGTAATCACTATCGGTGATGCTAACCAAGTGCGTATTTCTACCAACTACCGTATCAACGACAACTCTGAGACACTCGATGACGAGATTGAGGCATTGCTCTATGCTGGTTGCCAACAGTTCTTGCCAGAGGGTACAACACTGGATGAGTTCAAATCTACTGAGATCAACCCAACTGTAGGTATCATGCAATCACAAAAGGTGGGTCCTGCTATCGCTGACGATATCACCCAATCTGCTGTTTGGGCTGTGTTGGCTGCGTTGCTAGGTATCTTCCTCTATGTGTTGGCACGTTTCCGCAACTTCGCATTCTCTGTAGGTGCGTTGACTGGTTTGGCGCACAATACCATCATCGTACTGGGTGCATACGCGCTTCTCTGGAAGGTGATGCCATTCTCTATGGAGATTGACCAAGCGTTTATCGCTGCTATCTTGACCGTTATCGGTTACTCTATCAACGATACTGTGGTTATCTTCGACCGTGTACGTGAGTATACTGGTTTGTATCCAAAACGCGACCGCAAGCAAAATATCAACGACGCGTTGAATCACACCCTCAGCCGTACCTTCTCTACTTCGATGTCAACCCTCGTAGTATTGATTGCTATCTTCTGCTTCGGTGGTGAGACTATCCGCGGCTTCGTATTCGCATTGCTCATCGGTGTAGTTGTAGGTACCTACTCTTCACTCTGCGTAGCAACTCCTTTGGCTTACGATATCCAAGAGGCATTGGAGCGTCGCAAAGCTAAGAAAGCTGAACTCAAGAAATAATGCTGCCTCGCGCGTAGGCGCGTGCGCACATAATCTATAAGGTACTGCCCGGCATAAGTCGGGCAGTACTTGAAAAGGAATAACATTAAACACTAAACACGAAACACTAAACGAACAAAAATGAATGATTTTTTGAAATTTGCCGTCTCTAACGGCATGAACTCGATGCATGTGGAGAATGCCATGAATGCATCTGCCAGCTACATTAGTCCTTCCATCCTTGAGGAACGTCAACTCAACGTAACGCAGATGGACGTCTTCTCGCGTCTGATGATGGATCGTATCATTTTCCTCGGCACTGAGGTCAACGACTATACCGCCAATGTCATTCAAGCGCAGTTGTTGTACTTGGACTCTGTGGACTCTGACCGCGACATCAATATCTATCTCAACACCCCTGGAGGCTCGGTGTATGCTGGATTGGGCATCTATGACACCATGCAGTTCATCCGTTCACGCGTAGCCACTATCTGTACCGGTATGGCAGCCAGCATGGGTGCTGTTTTGCTGGTGGCAGGCGAGAAGGGTATGCGTGCCGCATTGCCCCATAGTCGCGTGATGATTCACCAACCATTGGGTGGTATCCAAGGCCAAGCATCCGATATCGAGATCACTGCGCGCGAGATTCTCAAACTCAAAGATGAACTCTATCAAATCATCTCTGACCACTCAGGTCAAACGGTAGAGAAGATCCGTCAGGATGCCGACCGCGACTATTGGATGACCGCTGAGGAGGCACTACAATATGGTATGATTGATAAGGTGTATCGCCGCGAGAAATAATAGAAGATTATGGCAAAAAAGAAAGAACAATGCTCTTTTTGCGGTCGCGAGATGCCGCATATGTTCCGTGGGGATGATGGTAGCTTGATTTGCCATGACTGTATCGAGGCGGGTCACAAGATGATTCGCGAGATGAAGCAGTATATGGAGGACGAAACCGACATCCAGGGTCTGGAACTCAGTACACTGCCTAAACCCGCAGAGATTAAGGCCTTTCTTGACCAGTACGTCATCGGTCAGGACGATGCCAAACGCTATTTGTCGGTGGCGGTATATAACCACTACAAACGTGTCTTGCAGCCTCGCGAAGAGGGTGGAGTGGAGATTGAGAAGTCCAACATCATCCTCGTTGGCTCCACAGGTACTGGCAAGACGCTCCTTGCGCGCACGATTGCCAAACTGCTCAAAGTGCCTTTCACCATCGTAGACGCTACGGTGCTGACCGAGGCGGGCTATGTGGGCGAGGATGTCGAGAGTCTGCTCACACGCCTCTTGCAGGAGTCGGATTACAATGTCAAGAAAGCCGAGAAAGGTATCGTTTTTATCGATGAAATCGACAAAATTGCGCGTAAGTCCGACAATCCATCCATCACCCGCGATGTGTCGGGCGAGGGCGTGCAACAGGGATTGCTGAAACTGCTCGAGGGCTCCGTAGTGAATGTCCCACCTCAAGGCGGACGCAAACACCCTGAGCAGGAGTTTATCCATGTCAACACTCAGAATATCCTCTTCATTTGCGGTGGCGCATTCGACGGCATCGAGCGCAAGATAGCCCAACGTATGAACACTCAGGTCGTAGGTTTTGATGCGGCTAAGAAGACACAGGCCATTGACAAGAGTGACCTCTTGCAGTATATTGCGCCACAGGATCTGAAGTCCTTTGGACTGATACCCGAGATTATCGGTCGCCTTCCTGTCCTCACCTACCTCAAACCGCTGGACAAAGCAGCCCTACGCAATATCCTCACCGAACCCAATAATGCCTTGGTGAAGCAATACCAAAAGTTGTTGGCTATGGACGGCATCGCGCTTACTTTTGCACCTGATATGCTCGATTATATTGTGGATAAGGCTATTGAGTATAAGTTGGGCGCACGTGGCTTGCGTGGCTTGATGGAGACGGTCATGATCGATGTGATGTACGATCTGCCTTCTTCTAAAAGTCGCAAGAAGACCTTTGAGGTGACGAAGGACTATGCAGCACAACGCATCGAGAAAGCCAATTTAAATACACTCACCTTGAGTGGGGAATAGTGATTCCTGCCTTTACACCTTACATTTTACACTTTACATAAAAAACGATAAACATGAAAAAAGCAATTATTATGATGACTATTGCAGCCACCCTCATCGGTTGCTGTGCCAAGAAACCACATTATGAGAGTGTGGACCAGTACCCTGTGAAACAAGGTTCGCTCGCTGAGATGACCTATTCACCTCAGCAAACAACCTTCTCTGTATGGAGTCCCAATGCGGATACGGTGTATCTTAGTCTCTATGCAGATGCTACTACGGTTGAGCCATTGGAGCGCCTGACCATGTGCCGTCAGAAGGATGGCAGTTGGACCAAAACCGTAAAAGGTGATTTGAATGGTCAGTTCTATACCTTCCTGATTGTTGAGCCTACTTCTCGTTGGACACTCCACGAGACCCCAGGTATCTTCGCTAAGGCTGTGGGCGTGAATGGTCGCCGTGCTGCGATTATTGACCTTGCTGCAACCAACCCAGAGGGCTGGAACGAGGATATACGTCCTGCTTTTGGAACGGCTAAGGATGCTATCGTCTACGAGATGCACCACCGCGACATGTCTATCCACGCTACTTCTGGTGTGGCTAACAAGGGTAAGTTCGTGCAGTGGATCGAGCATGGCACCAAGACAGCGGAGGGCTTCTCCACAGGTATTGACCACCTCATCGAGTTGGGCGTGACACACGTGCAAATCCTGCCTTCCTACGACTACGGATCAGTCGATGAGACTCGCCTCAGCGACAACCGCTACAACTGGGGTTACGACCCTGTTAACTACAATGTGCCTGATGGTGGCTATAGCACCAACCCATACGACCCTGCTACCCGTATCCGCGAGATGAAGCAGATGATTCAGGCTCTTCACCAAGCGGGTATCCGCGTGATTTTAGACGTGGTGTATAACCACACCTTCAATGTGGAGAACAGCAACTTCACCCAGACCTGCCCTGACTATTTCTATCGCTTGCACGAGAATGGCGACTTGGGCAACGCTTCGGGTTGTGGCAATGAGACAGCCAGTGAGCGCGCTATGATGCGTAAGTTCATCGTGGAGTCTTGTCGCTACTGGATTGAGGAGTATCACATGGACGGTTTCCGCTTCGACCTTATGGGTATCCATGACGTGGAGACCATGAACCAAGTGCGCGCTATGATGGACAGCATCGACCCATCGCTCTTGCTCTATGGCGAGGGTTGGGCTGCGGGTGGTCCACTCTACAAGGGCGACTCATTGGCAATGAAGGCCAACATGCAGAAACTGCCTAATATCGGTGCTTTCTGCGATGACATGCGCGATGCGCTGCGTGGTCCTTTCTCCGATAACAACCGAGGTGCTTTCCTCATTGGCGAGAAGGGCCACGAAGAGAGTATTAAGTTTGGTTTGGTAGGCTGTATCGCGCACCCAGAGGTGGATATGAACAAGGTCAACTACTCCAAACAAGCTTGGACAGCTCAACCTACTCAATGTATCAGCTATGTATCTTGCCACGATGATATGATGCTCACTGACCGCCTCAAAGCCAATAAGAAGTTGCGTGCGGGCGAGTTGCAACGCCTCAGCAAGTTGGCGCAAACAGCGGTTTTGACCTCACAAGGTATGCCATTCCTCTGGTGTGGCGAGGAGATTGCACGTGATAAGAAAGGTGTGCACAACTCCTATTGCAGTCCTGACGAGATCAATGCTATTGATTGGTCCTTGAAGGCGCAGAACATCGACCTCTTCCGCTACTACCAAGGTCTGATTGCACTCCGCAAGGCGCACCCTGCTTTCCATATGGGTGATGCGGACTTGGTGCGCCAGAACGTACACTTCTTGCCTGTAGCAGAGGGTGTTGTGGCATATCAGTTGAATGGTGAGGCAGTAGGCGACTGTTGGAAGACGATTGTTGTGGTACTGAATGGTCAGGAGAAAGCTGCTAAGGTAGCATTGCCAGAGGGTGAGTTCCACTATGCATGTGTGGACGGCAAGTGCCCTGCTGACTGCGATGCAGCTGTTTCTGGTACTATCCGCGTGGCTCCTCAGTCAGCTGCTATCTTGTACCAATAATCGCAGTTCCCGTTTTGAGATAAACGTTGCTCAGTTTTGAGATAAACGATATATCAGTTTTAGATAAACCAAAAAATAGAGGGTGTGTCAGCATTTTGACACACCCTCTATTTTTCTTGCCTCTACACTCTACACCCTACGCTCTACACCCTACACCCTAAACTACTCAAAATGCAGTTCAGCCCAATCAACACCAAGTGCGGTTCGCCCACAACATCCTTCTGCTTCATCGCATTTAATATATAAGGTGCGTGCCCGCCCGTGATATAGGTCTTGAACGCTATCTTCTGTTCTTTCAAGCTTCGCATATACCCTTTCACCTCGAAGACCAGTCCGCGTACTACGCCAGCAGCCATAGCCTCTTTGGTGTTCTTGCCGAACAGGGGTGTTAGCGCATCGGGTTCTACCTCCACTTTAGGCAGTCGCTTGGTCATCTGATTGAGCGATGTCAGTCGCATCTTGATACCAGGAGCAATATTACCGCCCAAATAGCCTTGCTCTGCCGATACAAAGTCGTATGTCACCGCCGAGCCAGCATCCACTATCAGTAGGTTCTGACCTGGACACAAATGTGCTGCGCCGACGGCTGCTGCTATGCGGTCATGTCCCAAGGTCTCGGGTGTCTGATAGCAGTTCTTGATGGGCAAAGGTGTCAAGTGGTCAAACAACACAAATCGTTTCGACAAACGGTTGAGTGCATTGATGACCGCAGGTTCCATATTCGCCACCGATGACACGATGCTCTGCGTGATGGGATACAACGAGAACAATCGCTCCACATCCACACTCGTAAACGAGCGATACAGCAGGTTCTTCACAATAACACCATCCTTAAACAGCGCTACCTTTGTCCTCGAATTTCCCTGATCAATACACAAATTCATGCCTCTCACCTCTCGCCTTATCACCTTATCACCTTATCACCTTATCGCCTTTAACCTCTCGCCTTTAGCCTTTAACCTCAAGCACTCTGCGCTTACGCTTCGTAAAGGAAGCGCTTGATACTCTTCTTCGGCGTTTTCTCAAACTCGTGTGTATATATTCTCAGTTCGTTAATCTGCTCGTATGCAGCCAGTTCGGCATTCACCAGCTTGCGGTTCTCCTCCATGACTACCTCCAATTGCTCTTGGCTCAGTTTGTCGGCATCTACAGCCTCAAAATCAGGGCAAACCAATGCGATTAAGCGTGTGTCCTTCTGCAACACCAATGACTCCAGCACGTATGGCATATTGTTGATCTTAGCTTCAATCTCCTCTGGGTATATATTCTGTCCACTTGGACCGAGCAACATGGTCTTGCAACGACCTTTAATATATATAAAGCCATCTTCATCTATCACACCCAAATCACCTGTGCGCAACCAACCGTCCTTGGTAAAGGACTCGGCAGTAGCCTGTTCGTTCTTGTAGTAACCTGCCATTACGTTCTCACCGCGCACTTGTATCTCGCCCACGCCATCGGCATCTGGATGAGCGATACGTGCGTCCATTAAGCCCTTCAGCACTTGTCCGCAAGACTGACTGCGGAACTCCGTCCAAGGCGTAAAACTGATGAGCGGAGCGGTCTCGGTCATACCATAACCTACGGTCACCGGGAACTTAATTCGGCGCAAGAATGCCTCTACCTCGGCGTTCAATGGCGCACCACCAATGATGATTTGCGAGAACTCGCCACCAAAAGCCTCCATCAGCGTCTCGCGAATCTTATTGAGCACCACTTTGTCCAACAATGGCATCTTCAGCACCCAACTCACTGGTTTCTTCGAGATCTGTGGCTGAATCATCTTCTTGTAGATCTTCTCCAAAATCAATGGCACAGACAAAATGACAGTTGGCTTCACTTCGGCGAAGGCCTTCATCAATATTTTTGGTGAAGGGGTGCGACCAATCAAGTAGCTGTGTCCACCAGCTGCCAAACATGCCAAGAAGTCGAACGCGCAACCATACGCATGTGCCAATGGCAAGAACGCCACGTGGCGGCAACCTGGATAAACCAACTTCGTTGTCAAGCCAAAGACGATATTGCCAGCTAAGGCATTCATTGGTGTCATCACACCCTTGCTAAAGCCAGTGGTACCCGAAGTATAGTTGATGCTTGCCAACTCTGCATTGCTGCGTTCAATATATTGCACATCGTCTTTGGTAAAGCCGTTAGGATATTTCTCAGCGAACATCTCCTCAATGGTCATTTTATCCACAGCTTGAGTCTTAGGCAGACCTGCAACAATCAAGTCCATCGTGTTCAGCGAGATAACGGCTTGCAAGTCTGGCACTTGATCCACGTCTATATTCTCCCAGATCTGATCGGTGATAAAGAGCAGTTTGCTCTCCGAGTGGTTGATAATATGGATAGCATCGTTGGCCTTGAAGTCTTGCAGGATAGGCACGATTACAGCGCCGTAAGTCACAGCAGCCAAGTAGGTAGTAACCCAATTGCTATTGTTCTTACCCATCACGGCAATGCGGTCGCCCTCTTGGATGCCCACGCGCTCAAAGAGCAGATGCAGGTAGGCTATGCGTTCAGCCATCTGACCATAGGTCAAGGTCACACTGGTGCCATAGTCGGTTACTGCCTCGAGATCCCAGTTCTTACGGAACGAGTTCTCGTATATCTTAATCAAATTTTCTTCTGGTTTTGTCAACATATTGTTTTGTCTTTATTTTTATCTTTTTTTTAATTCTCTACGGGCAATGGCATATCCAACAGGTCATCCTCCACCTGCGGTGCTGCTTGCCTAACGGAGATAATGGAGTCCACCACGAACTGGCTTTTGCCGCGCCATGGCAAGGTGCCCAAATAGCGCTTCCAATGCAGCTTTATCTGACGACTTGAGTTATTGTCTATCTGCTGAGCCACATTCTCGTCCACAACCGAGAACTTAAACTCATTCGACTGAATCGTTGCGCTCGTATTGTGCGAGTTATAGCCCGTCTGAATCATCTTACCCTCGTAGGTCTTAAAGATGAAGCCCTCACGTTGAAAGTAGTTAATATCGCCTTCGTTCGTGCCTTCGCTATACACAAAGAAGAATTTGACATACACAAAAATTGCCAATCCAATCAATAGCACACTTGCTATCGTCGTCAGTACTTTACCTCCTGTATTCATATCCGTTCCTTTAATAGTTTAAAGTATTATTTACAAAAAGCGTGCAAAGGTACAAAAAAAAATCGGATTATGCAAACTTATCTGCATTTTTCCGATTTTTTAATAAATATTTAATTTATTATCCAATTGCCAATACCCAATATCCCATCGCCAACACCCAATCACCTATCTCCTCCATACTCCCACCAATCGGTCATACCTTGCACCAAATGGTCGATGGTACACCCACACAGCATACTCATTTTCCGTCTGCCAATGCGAACCTTCCAGCAATAAACTACTTACACCATTCTTACCCCAAACATAGTACATATAGTCATATCCGCCTTGCTTGAGATATGCATACAGATAGTAGCATTTCTGCTCGGCATCATACTCCATTCTATTTTGAGCACCATACTGATTACCAAACAGTTCGCCACCGACAAACACATGTCCATCTGTCACATATTGATCCACAGGCAACACAAAGTGTACCCACATATATTCCGCCTCTGTGTCCACATAATCCGACTTCTCACAGTTTACTACCCATTGTCCGTTAGCATCCATATCAGTCAGATAGGTTGTACCTTCTCGACCAGCACCTTTTCCCATAGTTCCGCGTAGCTCATCCGTATCCAATAGCGCGTGGTATTCGCCCTGTTTATACACTACCCTATCCACATGATAACCTGCATAATACGCCGAATATATATCAAAGTGTCGATACTCATTTCCGCCCTCAAAGATGAGTGCTTTCTGATTCAAATAACGCAGTCGGTTGGGCTCTACAAAAGTCGGTTTCTGTAGCAGCACCTGGTTGTCCCATCTGCCATTTTGCTCAACGATAACCGACACTTCTCCTGCATCGCGCATATTCAGCGCTTTGGTCATTACATCGATGTCCAATTGCTGATACCTGCCATTGAACTCTATGTCTGTGTTCGCACGCACTTGTGCCTCAATGCCTACCAGCGGTTCCACCACTCTCAGACACACTTCTGCCACTACATTCTCCTGATCGCCATCTTCGTAGATCTGCACCACATAGTTGCCGCTCGCTTTCAGTTGCATATCTTCGTTCGGGAAAGCAAATGTGTAGTGCGTGTAGGCTTGTTGGGTATTCATAGAGTGCTCATAATCCACAATATCGGCGGTGGTGAAGCCGTCCACATATTCGTAGCTACTGATGTCGCTCTCGGTCCAATCGCTGTTGCAATGCACCACGCGATACGAGTATTGATGCACATCATGGCTCATTTCGTCGAAGGATATCTCAAGGGTGTTTTCATCTTCGCTACCATCAATCACTCCACTCTCAGGCAGCACCAAATAGGGTCTGACTACATGTCCCGAAGGCTCTAATGCCTCTATCATATACCGCATGCGCAGCGTGCGTATGTCGCTGTCCAGCACTTGTGTCCTATGCTGCGCCTGACTCCCCATCGCCATCACCAGCAATATAACTATCCATATTTTCTTCATATTGTTGTTATTGTTGGAGGATCATTGTTGTTATTGTTCCTTTCATTTTGTTTTACTCTCCAAATGCGGCTTTGCTGCATTTCATTAGAGCAAAAACAAAAGTTATCCTTGAATTGACATAAATTGACAACCAAATTGACAACAATTGTCTTAAAAAATCCCCCTCGATTTTTAATTATTTTTGTAGGCTCCAGAGAAGCCGTATTTTTGTTTCAAAAATTGTCGTGTTCCTTACCGCATAACTACGATCCAGTTTGTCGGATAACTATGTCCTTTTGGATGCAATATATGCACTTTGTCTTCCGCATCTCGGTAGAACGAATGATTCCATCCTGCACCCATATCCATGTATAGTGCATGCTCCACGCCAGCGTCTAAAAGCGCTTGCAGATAGTCCTGATAGGCCATCTCCTCGCGGTTGGCAATTACGTAAAATCTTTCGCCTTTCTGACACAACGAACGGAAATGCTCTACCCTGTCCATTGGCTGAATCTTGTGTTCAAATATCTCTCCATTTTTGATCACCCAATGCTGGGTAAATGCCATACCACCATGCGCTACGGCATCTTGTAGTACACTCTCGCATGGGAAACCATATATTTTCTTAGGTAACAAATTGCCATTCAAGTCCTTACCTTCCCATACGAAGAGCGCATATCGCTCTGCGAATGGTATCCCGCCTTTATCTTCCGTATACCCTTCGTATAGTATTCCACCCGAAATATGTGGTCCGAGGATATTGCTGTGTTCGAAGTGATCAAGGCATTTGCCTGTGAAGGCAGCAGCGGCACAAAGTAGGACATTTTCTTGTGCTGTGTCGGGCATTTGTCCGCAGGCGAGATCGAGCGGACAGTCAGTAATGTCGTAGATGGTGAGCAGTTCTGTGCTATCTACGTGCATGGGATACGAAGGGTTCATATTATGGGTTGTTTGATTATTGTTGCATGCGCGTCCGAGGGCAGCTATGATAGCCGCTCCTGCGATGCACGCGAGTGTACGAATAAGTGTCTTTTTCATGTTTAAGTTTGACAATATTTTTGTTACAAAAAATCCTTTTCGCCGACAAAATTACAAAAAAATCCTCAAATACGCAAAAAAATTTGCATATTTCGTAAAAAAGCAGTACTTTTGCACCCGCTTTCGGTAAGTTGGTGTATACGATGCTATACAATGCTATACGATCCTATACCATCCTACACCACCCTACACGACGCTCTTGCCATTGTGGCTCAGTTGGTAGAGCAACGCATTCGTAATGCGTGGGTCGCCGGTTCGAGTCCGGCCAGTGGCTCAAAACAAAAAAAGACATCCTTTGCGGATGTCTTTTTTTGTTTTGCCACCTGTCACGGACGAGAACCGTTAAGGGGTCCCCTAAACGCTCGTGGCGTTTTGGGGAGGAGCGAAGGTTAGTTGCAGCGAACCTACTTGCGTAGCAAGTCAATGAGCCAAACTAACCAGAGCGGCAGAGTCCGGCCAATGGCTCAACATCCCTTGTGGGTGTCTTTTTGTTTTGCCACCTGTCACGGACGAGAACCGTAAAGGGGCCCCCTAAACGCTCGTGGCGTTTTGGGGAGGAGCGAAGGTTAGTTGCAGCGAACCTACTTGCGTAGCAAGTCAATGAGCCAAACTAACCAGAGCGGCAGAGTCCGGCCAGCGGTTCAACATCCTTTACGGATGTCTTTTTTTTGTGCCATCTGTCCCTTGCCAAGGAATTGTTTTTATTGTTAATTCCTCATTGTTGGTATTGTTGATAAAGATAATCCTTGCCGCTCGCAGGGATATTGATTGCGAGCGGAATTTTGTCGCCATTGTCGTTCAAACAATCCGCATTCGTCGTTACTCCTCTGTTCGTTATCCTCCATGCCGTGGGAGGGGGTTAAGGTTTAAGGAATTAAGGTTTAAGGAGTTAAGGTTTAAGGCTAAAGGTTAAAGGTTAAAGGTTAGAGTGTAGAGCGTAGAGTGTAAAGGCTGGTCATATGCGGCTGTGCCGCTACTTCCTGCCTTTCGCCTTTCGCTTCATCGCCTTATCGCCTCTCGCCTTTCGCCTTCTTACGGGTAGGCTTCCTTACGCGTTCGCTTGCTCGTAATTTTCGGTCTCCAGTTGCCACAAGTACTTGCGCAGGGTCTTGTACTTCTTTTGCGCTTTGAAGGCCGCCAAGTCCGCAGGGTCATTGGCTTTCACTCGCGCATTGACTGCGGCGCTGATAGCCGCAAATTTCGCACGTTGTGCCAGCTCCGCAACGGAGGGATCGGAAGTACGCTTGTTGCAGCGTTTCATCGTGTACTGCGTGTCGCCTTTCTTCGCGAACGAGATGTCCGAGTGGCTACACAATTTGCCGGACATGGATTTCACCAAGTCCATCGGTTGAATTTTTGCCATTTCGTTTCGGCAATCGAACAGAGAGTAAGAAGACAAAGGGGATTTGTTTTTTGACGACAATGGTGACAATGTTCCGCGGCAATCAATACTCCTGCCGCGGCAAGGATTATGTTCTCCATGAGCGCCCAAGGAATATTGATTTGGGCGCAAGTTGTCGATATTGTCGTTAATTAATCCGCACCCGTCGTTAAATCCACTCTCATGTTCGTTATCCTCCATGCCGTGGGAGAGGTTAAGGGTTTAAGTTTAATGTTTCCATACTCGGGTAGTTACCGAGTAGTTACCGTGTAGTTGTGCACGTCCTACACTATGTATATACAAACGAGGTAGGCAAAAATTAAGGTTTTTCGCCGACTTGGGGGGGTATTTTCGCCGACTTTGTTAAAAGGTCCTCATAACACACTGATAAACAAGAAAATGCGACTGCTTTCGCAAATCGCATTTTTCATCTCAGAGCATCGCTTTTTTCGTCTCTGTGGGAGTTACATATAAAATGAGCGGCGTTACATGAGTCGCTGTCGCTTCATGAGGTCAATATAGAAGTCAAGCATTTCCTCGGTGCCCTACGGCAACATCAAGAAACCGATGTCCGTGTCACAGCTGGGCATGCTGCTGGGCAAGGCGGGGTACAGAGCTGTGTCCAGAAGAATCAACGGAACCAGAGCGCGCGGATGGATTGTCTATCAGAGAGATACAAATGAAATAGATAGCCTAAAAAGACTGCTAAAAGAATAATGTGGAACAGCGGAACGGCTATTTTCTAAAATATATACATATACCCGCGTACGGGTGAAGTTATAGAATTAGCTGTTCCACTGTTCCACCGTTCCACCCGTCAAAAAATATTAACTATAAACTATTAATTCTATGAAACCTCAACAATTGACCACTCAGGACCGTTTCACGTTGGCATTGCATGCCACCTGGTCCGTATTGCGTGACCCAGTCCTAACGAAGATCTACATGCGCCAATGGAAGCGTTATCTGTCTCGCCTTGGCAAGTCCCTCCTGCCAGGCGACCAACTACCAACCCTCTACGGCTATATCTTCGGCATCATGTACAAGGAACTCTAAATCCCTGCCTCTACACCCTACACCCTACACCAACATGAACATCTACATCAAACGCAAGCACCATTCGCCTTGGGGAGTCGACGGCGAATGTTACATCAACGGTACCAAATTCTGCGACACCGTAGAACATCCTACATTCTACCGCCCTATGGGCGAACATGAAGTAACCAAGCGATTATTCTCACGCTATTTCCAGCGAGGTAATGGCCCTATGAAGAGCGTGAGGGGCGAAATCTCAGTGGGCGTATATCAATTATCGGGGCTTGTTCTTCAAGCCGCTGAGATGCATCGCAAACTCTATCAACGTGTCCACGCCGCCCTCAAACGCGGAGAAAAAGTAACACTTATCATCGGATAATTATGGCAACTATCGAATTATTGTATTACCAGGAGATACGCGCTTATAAGCGTTTATCTCTTGACGAAGAAAAATCGCTCATCGAGCGTATGCATGCGGGCGACATGTCTGCCCGCGAGTGTTTAATCCAATCCCACCTTCATCTGGTTGTAAGTATGGCTAAGCATCCGAGGTGGCACAATCAAGCCGAGCTATTGGACTTGATACAAGAGGGGAATATAGGTCTGATACAAGCGGTAGATACATACGAGCCCTCTGCTGACAATAGTTTGGCTGGCTTTGCAACGATTTGTATCAGGCACAAATTGTTGAATTTTGTACGCAAGAGATACGACGAGTTGCTGGTCTTGGATACGCCTGTCTTTGAGAACTCGGAGGAGTATATTACGCAAGCGGATATGCTGATAGACGAGGCGACTGTGTTGGGCGATGCTTCTTTTGCGAATGCAGAGGAGGAGATGATGGCGGATGAGAGGCGTAGCTATTTGTTGTATGCTTTGAAGTCTTTGACGCGCAGGGAGAGAGAGGTGCTTGAGTTGTTGTATGGCATTGGTGTGCAAGAGGCGCTGAGTGTGCAAGAGGTTTCGTTGCTCTTAGGGATCAGTAGCCCGCGTATTTGCCAAATCCGAGACGAGGCACTCATGCGACTGATGGGGTAAAATTATGAGAAGTAGTATGTCGGAATTTCCGACATACTACTTCTCATTGTATTTCTCTCTACACTCTACACCCTACACTTGGCTGTCTTGTGCACGGCGGTGGTCCGCCGTGTTTTTCTTTGCTCCACCCGTTGGTTCTGTACTCACGGCTACCCCGCGAGTTCTTCTATGTCTATTACCCACGGGGTCCCCGATGACGCCTGCGTCATGGGGTGTTAGACGAATGTCATTCGGGTATTTCTATGTTGTTCAGACCTCGGCGATTTCCCGCCGAGCAAGTTCCTGTCATTGGTTAAACCCTCGGCGTATTCCCCGAGTAAATCCCCGCTTTTTTCTTTCTTTATTGCCTCGAATATCATTCGAGTTCTCCCCGCCTCTACACTCTCCACCCTACACTCCCGCAACTGGTTTAGTGCTCGGCGGTTTGTCATTATTAGACATTAACCAAATCTCCAGCCGAGTTTTACATATCCATGGTGATAATATGGTCTTGACGCATTTAGTAATTCATATCCAATGCCTATATTTAATCTCATAACATCTATACCTAAACCTGCTCGTAGATAAAATCCATTAGATAGATTAAATCTATGAGTTAGTTTGCCATATTCATCATTACTTCCACTGGTATAAATCATTTCAGGAAAACCAATATATCCACCTAAAGAAGTATCAATAAAAGGTAAAAATTTTGGAGAAACAGGCCAATATATTTTCAAATTTGCATATATAGGTAAATAATGGTTATAGACGAACCATGATTGGCTAGGGAAAGAACCGACTGCAGCATGTATTCTGTCCATATCTATATCTACCATTAATGTATGATAACCAACACCAGCACCTAAATAAAAATACTTTGTAATTTTAGCTCCTAATGTTAAATCCACTGTGGGTCCTGCAAATGCAAATTCATGAAGCGTCATGTCAGTTCTAAAGAAATATTTAGATGAATACACAGCGGAAACATCAACATGAGCTTGAAAGTTAATGATTTTTGCAGTATACGCATCTTCTTGAGCATATACTGTAAATACTGCAACTAATGCCATTACAACAATACATAATACCTTCTTCATAATCTTTCTATTTTTATGGTTAATAACTTCTTTTTTTGTTTCGCTAATCGGGCGCGGCTTCTTGCGTCTCAAAGTCCTTCCCTTTAAGGGTGAAGAGCCTTTGGCTCGATTGAATGTCCTGAATGGACATTCATAGAACAAATAGATTTAGGATAGGCTTTCTCCCCTCCCTCTGGTATTATAAAACGCACCCACCACTTGCTGCATTTCATCGGGCAGATAGGAGAGTGCTTTCTCTTTTATCCATTCGGGTATGCCCCAAATATGTTCTACGACACTACCGACAATAGCGCCGAGTGTGTCTGCGTCCGCTCCAAGGGATACGGCACGACGGATGGAATCTTCAAAGCTATCGCTATTCAATATGATATCCAACGCTACTGGAACAGTGCCTTGACATGTCTCATCAAATTTATTACGGTAATCTTCGTAGTTGATTTCATTATCGTAATCTCCTTCACGTATTCCCCATTCGACAACATCAAGCAATTGGCTTTTAAACTCTTCGGATGATAGTGGCTCACTAAAGCGGTTGTTGGCATTCATTACAGAGTATGCTACGACTTGCGCTCCTTTGATGCCTTCTGGGTGATTGTGGCTGCAAGCTGCAGATTTCTCTGCTTCCTGCATTACCACTTGCTTATCATCGAACCACATACCTATAGGGCTGACGCGCATGGCAGCTCCGTTGCCATAACTATTGTAGGGTTGAGGATTGTTACTCATTACCCATTTACGGAAGGACATGCCATATCCGCCCATAGGATTGGGATAGCGACGGCACCATGTGTGTATGCTTTTGCCATAGTCGATACCTTTGAGTATGGCATCAGCTACAGCGATAGTGCAGATAGTGTCATCTGTAAAACTACACTCATCTGTAAACAGTTCAAAATCAAAGTCGTTGGTTGGATTAAACTCGAAACGACTTCCTACAATATCACCGATAATTGCTCCTAACATAGATTTTGGCGATGGGATATGGGCTATTGGCGATGGGATATGGGCTATTTCTTTTTTCCATATTCATAGTGTCTGGTGAAAAAGACTCGTTTCTTTGTATTCATTATAATTGTATTTCACCATCTATGCAGTAAACGACAGTAGCAGGAACATATCTATTCCAAAATTGACATTTCTTTATATTGTTCCATTGCGTCATCGAGCCTTCGTAACGAAGTTCCACAAGATTTTCGCAGCCCAAAAAAGCAAAATTACCTATCTCTGTTAAACTTGCAGGCAAAGTAACCGACTTTAGAAAAAGACAATAAGCAAAAGCACGCTCACCAATAGACTTAACATTTTTAGGAATAGTAACAGATGCTAACCATGTGATTGCAAAACATTTAAAAGGTATACATTCTACAGCATCAGGTATATCAACCCATCTTATATTCGCATGCCAAAATGCAGCAACACCAAGCTTAGACACACTCTCTGGAATCGCTATGGAATCCAATGATTTATAACCTGCAAATGCAAAATCTGAAATAGATTTGGTATTTGGTTTAAATTTTACTTTGATAGGGGTATTTAAACGATTTGAGCCTCGATATTTATACAACATATCATTAATGTACACCATAGTATCTTGCAAACTTTGATACCAAGGAGTTTCTTCAAAACTTTCTCCGCCTATTTCTATTACACTCTTGGGGATTGAAATTTCTTTTAATGATGAGCACCCCCAGAAAGCTCTAAATTCGATTTTTGTCACACTATTAGGAATTGTGATTGAACCAAGTTTTCTGCATTCACAGAATGCCATCGAACCAATACTTTCTATGCCTTCTGGTAGAGTAATAGAAGTCAACTTATTGCAATGATAAAAAGCATAATCACCTACGCGAATTACCTTGTAGGTAGTTTCATTATAAGTGATTGAGGATGGAATAAGTATATTTGTTATCTTATGATAGTTAAATTGTAGTTTAGGGTTTTCGACAGAGGCTACAACCTCTACCGTAGTATCACTAATGATGCGATAAAAGATATTATTATATTGAAAATCAAACTGTGGAATTTCTATCATAGGTAGCCCTATATCAGAAGAAGATGCTACTGGTGAATTGGTCATCATACAACTATTGAAAACAAGGATAAACCATCCTGCAACAATAGCACTAATAATTTTAGTTTTTTTCTTCATAATCTTTCTATTTTTATGGTTAATAACTTCTTTTTTGTTTCGCCAATCGAGGCGGCTTTTTGCGTCTCAAAGTCCTTCCCTTTAAGGGTGAAGAGCCTTTGGCTCGATTGAATGTCCTGAATGGACATTCATAGAACAAATAGATTTAGGATAGGCTTCTCCACCCTACACTTTACACCCTACGCTCCCTCTTGGCTGTCTTGTGCACGGCGGTGGTCCGCCGTGTTTTTCTTTGCTCCACCCGTTGGTTCTGTACAGTTGCTCTTGGTCGGCAACATCGGTAAGGTATCTTTTTCCATCTGAAGATAATAATTTCAGTTGGTTACAATTTGTAACCGACTCATTACCCTCTTTTTTTAATCTATTTTTTAGTACTTTCCAATAATTACGAGGCGTAGCACTATCTGTCAAGATTGCTATTACATCCACTACTGAAAAATACCATTTCTCTTGTGTGTCATCCCAAATGGTGCGGACGTTTCGCTCTTCAAAAAGTTTCGGAATTATCTACTTTAAACTTGTGATTAATATGTAGTATATTCCGTTTGTTTGTATTTTTGTGAATATTTCTTATTTTAGTCTTGTAGTATTAAATATAATTAAAACATCTACAATTATAAATTGTCAAATTAGTAGTTCAAGTAATCCGTATATGGATTAAATTTACTATCTATGTAACTGTTTCCATATAGCATTAGCATTTTGTTGATTGGTTGCTATTGGCAATACTGCACATTTTGCAGATAACCATTCTCCTATATTTGCTAACATATATTTATATATCTGTTTGTTTTTTCCTTTTTTGTTTATTCTATACAACTCACCGTTTTCAATTAAAAAAGAAACATCCCATCCATCCTTTAATATATGAAAATGAGGTGGCATATGGTCATCACTCCATATTTGAATTTCATACGAATTATGATGGAATAGATTTGACTCATCTGTATTTATACGAGCCATTTCTGTTATTAAATCAGTATTCATTTGTGGTTCTTCATTGAGAACCTTTTTAATACTGTCCATAGTATATTCTTCAAAAGTTAAAATCTTGTCATTCATATCAAATTATGTTTTTTTTTCTGAATTATCTACTTTATTATAATTAAGTTATATTTGTTGATTTACTTCGCATTAGTATAATATATCATATTATTTTAATTTAGTATAATCTGGAATTGGCATTTTTTTAGAAAGACGTTTTCCTGATCCATTAATATTCCACGTCATAATAAGATATTCCCAATTAGATGTATCCTCATCAAATGGCTTCTTCAAAAAATCAACCAACGCTTTTCTTTGGCTACTATTTAATGTGTCTGTCTTTCCTTCGTGATGAAAGTATTCGGGCACTTCTATCTTTACACAAGTATGAAAAGAACGACCTAATGTTGATGTATCAACGATATGAAAATGAGGTATATTTCCTCCTTCATTTGACCATACAATTATCTTGAATTTATCAACATAACCGATGGTAGCCATTTCCATCAGCATCTCATCGTTTATTTCAAAAGTTTTTTCACTTAATATTCCGTCATTTACAAACTCGCTAAAATTCTTAATTTTTTCCATATCGTTATAATGTCAATATTCTTAATTATTTATGCATCTCTATTTGTATTTATGCCACCGCCAGCCCTACACACTTCAAAAATGCAGCGTCGTAGTCCCTATTGTTCAATCTGAAACAGAACTCATCCACATATTGTTGCATATATTTCACGGAAACGTGATGGAATATTCCATACACAGAGCGTTTCAATACTGCCCAACAACTTTCTATGCCGTTGGTGTGTTTCCCTCCACCAAGTGAATATGTAGTGTTGTGGTCAATCCTTATATGGATGAAATCTTTGTTCGTTTTACCATCCAATATCCCATAACTAGTAAATTGGTCTGTCATAACAGTTGTATCTTTCTTGCATACATCATCAAGGATTTTCAGCAATTGCTTTCCACTCAATTTATTACCGTCTTTGTTGGGTAATGCCACCTTTGCATATATTCTTCCACTCCCACGTTCTACAACACCAACAACAGGGGTTTTACTCGTTCCACGACCGCGTTTGTTTCGTGTGTAATCATCATTCTCTGAATGTTTATTCTCTTTTCTTGGTTTTCCACCAACATATGTTTCATCAATCTCCACAATCGCCTCAAAAGTGTCTTTATACATCTCTTTACCCATTGCTTTCCTTATTAAATGCAACATTCTCCAAGCAGATTGATAGCACCCCATTCCAAGTTCTCTTTGAAGTTGAAGAGCAGATATTCCTTTTCTTGCAATCATACATAGATTTATCGCATATAACCACATTCTCAAATCAAGATGTGTATTTTCAAAAATTGTTCCTACCAATGCAGACCATTCTGTCTTGCAGTTGTTGCAATAGAGTTTTCTTGGGTCATAATGTTGGTGGTAAATCTTATGCACACAACCACACTTTGGGCAAACATATCCATTTTTATATTTCGTTGCTACTATAAAATTTATAGCAGATGTCTTGTCTGGAAAGCGTTTGGTAAATTCAAAATATGTCATATTTGTATATGATTTTTTGTTCTCATTTACAAATATAATATTATTTTTTGAAAAAACCAAATAAAAACAAGTCTAAAATAGATAATTCCGTATAAAAAAGCAGGTGTAGTGCTGATGAACCTTAGTTCAGCAGACAATGCCCAACAAATGCTGTTTGATGAGCGAGATAAGGAACGCGATGAACGACTACAGAAAGCCATCGATCGCATCAATAGCCAGTACGGAAATAAGGCGGTCAAAGTAGCGACACAAGTACTCAACACGGACAAACCGCTCACCAAACGCGAGAAACTCTCCCCTTGCTATACGACCAATCTGCGCGATATACTGGTGCTGAAATGCTGATCGGCAACGCGTAATTAGCAGTACATCAGGATGAGGTGGACTGGTTATAGGCCTCCAATGCTTTGCGGAGTACAACAACCGCCTTAGCCAAGTCCTCCTTATTCAATATATACGCCATACGCACCTGATGACGGCCATCCTCGGGATTGGTATAGAAGCCGCTACCCGGAGCCATAATAACCGTCTGTCCCTCGTATTGGAAGTCGGTCAAGCACCACTGGCAGAACTTATCCGTATCGTCCACTGGCAGATGCACCATGACATAGAACGCCCCCATAGGCGTAGGCGCAAACACACCCGGAATCTGATTGAGCTGGTCAATGAGGAAATTGCGACGCGATAGATACTCATCGTACACCTCCTCCAGATAGTCATGCGGCGTAGCCAATGCCGACTCCGCAATAACCTGACCAATCAATGGAGGCGAGAGACGCGCCTGGCAGAACTTCATGACCGCCTGATGGACATCCTTGTTCTTGGTAATCAACGCTCCGATACGCACACCGCACAAAGAATAACGCTTGCTGACGGAGTCAATGAGTATCACACGGTCCTCTATGCCCTCCAAGTGGAAAGCCGAGATATATGGGCGTTTGGTATAGATAAACTCGCGATAGACCTCGTCGGAGAAGAGATAGAGGTCGTACTTCTTGACGAGATCACGGATTTGCATCATCTCCTGCTTGGTATAGAGATAGCCCGTAGGGTTATTGGGGTTACAGATAAGGATGGCACGGGTCTTGTCGGTGATCTGCTTCTCGAACTCCTCTACCGAAGGCAGTTTGAAGCCGTTCTCGATATTCGTCTTCACGGGTTTGATGACCGCACCGCATGAGACCGCGAATGCCATATAGTTGGCATAACTGGGGTCTGTGATGATGATCTCATCGCCAGGATTGAGGCATGCCATATAGGCAAACATGATGGCTTCCGAACCGCCAGAGGTAATGATAATCTCATCGGGCGAGATGTCAATACCATACTCGGCATAATAGCCCACCATCTTCGCACGCAGCGATAACACACCCTGCGAAGGCGTATACGCCAAGATGTCACGCTGGAAGGCCGAAATAGCATCTTTGGCACAATCGGGCGTTTGGATGTCGGGCTGGCCAATGTTGAGGGAATAGATGTGAACACCATTACGGTGCGCCGCTTCAGCATACTTAGCCAATTTACGAATAGGCGATTGCGGCATGCTCTGTGCTCGTTTAGAGATCTTCATGGCAATAGAATTTTAAAAGGTTATTTTTATAAATTCTGATAAGGTTGCGGGTGCAAAAGTACAAAAAAGTTCGCATATATGCAAGAAAAAGGAGGCAAAAACTTGTGTATTTGCATTTTTTTTTGTAATTTTGCAGCCAAATAAGGCATGTAGCATGCAGATTGAGGAGTTAGCTCAGTTGTTTGCCCTGCATCCCGAGATAGATGTACTGGCAAAAGAATTAAGTAGAAAACGCGAAAAGCATTTTTTACTTAGTAATTTGTATGCCTCTGCTCAAAGTATATTGCTGTATGAGGCGATGAGGCGATTAGGTGATGAGGTGATGATGCGAGAGGTATGTGTCATCGTACTGGATAACGCCGATGAGGCACAGTATATGTACGCCGACCTACGCACATTGAGTGCGGGGCAAGAAGTGTATTTCTTCCCCTCATCGCATCGCAGACGCCAGGGCACGGACGAGGCCATGGCCGTACAACGAACGGAGGTGCTGACGGCACTGGTAGGCGAAAGGCGAGAGGCGAGAGGCGAGAGGTTAGAGACAAGGATTATAGTCACCTACCCAGAGGCGCTCAACGAGAGCGTGCCTGCTCCCCATAGCCTACAACAGCAGACCATACCACTTGCCACGGAGCAAGAGATAGCCCAATCAGCACTCATCCAGCAACTCATAGAGATGCAGTTCCAACGCGTGGACTTCGTCTATGAGCCCGGACAATTTGCCATTCGAGGCGGCATAGTGGACGTCTTCAGTTTTGCCCACGAGAGCCCCTACCGCGTGGACTTCTTCGGCGACGAGATAGACAGCATTCGCGAGTTTGACATCGAGACACAGCTCTCACGCGACAGACTCACCAGCATACATATCGTTGGCCATCAAAACCAACAAACAGAAGAAGCACTGCTCCTCCATTACCTGCCGGAGAACACGATATGGGCGAGCAATGACTTTGCACTCGTGCACTACAAATGCACCGACGAACGCCTCAAAACCTTAGGACACAACGCCCGCACCATCGAGCTGGCACAGAAGAGCAGTTTTGATACATACGACACCATCGCCTTCGACACCATGCCTCAGCCATCGTTCAACAAGAACTTCGACATACTCATTGACGACCTACGCGCACGCATACACGACGATTATAAGGTATATATTCTGGCTGACCAAGTCAAACAGACCGACCGACTGCGCGCCATCTTTGAGGACAAAGAGTCGGAGATACGCTTCATGGCTATTAACCAGACACTGCACGCAGGATTTGTGGACCATGCTGCGAAGATATGTTGCTACACCGACCACCAGATATTTGAGCGTTATCATCGCGTCACACTGCGTTCGGAGAATGCACGAAGAGGCAAAGCCATCATCACGCTCAAAGAGATTAACCAGCTCAAGATTGGCGACTATGTGGTACATTCTGACCACGGTATAGGACAGTTTGCAGGACTGGTTACGACGAACTTCAACGGCCGTCGGCAGGAGACTATCAAACTCACGTACCGCGATGGCGACACCATCTTTGTCAGCATACACAACCTACACCGCATATCCAAATACAAAGGGCGCGAAGGTAGCGAACCGACCATCTCGCGCTTGGGTTCGGGAGCATGGGAGCGCATGAAAGAGCGCACCAAAGACAAGGTCAAGGACATTGCCCGCGACCTGATACGTCTATACGCCACACGCAAGCAGCAGAAAGGATTTGCCTACTCGCCCGACGGCTATATGCAACACGAGCTGGAGGCATCCTTCTTCTACGAAGATACACCCGATCAAGCCAAAGCCACCCTCGACATCAAGCACGACATGGAAAGTCCGATGCCTATGGACCGACTGGTGTGTGGCGATGTGGGTTTTGGTAAGACGGAGGTGGCGATGCGTGCCGCCTTCAAAGCCGCTGCTGACGGCAAGCAAGTGGCTGTACTGGTGCCTACGACCGTGCTGGCTATGCAGCACTACAACACCTTCCGCGAACGCTTTCGCGACTTCCCCGTGCGCATAGAGTACCTGAGCCGCAGCAAGAGCGCTAAACAGGTCAAAGAGATACTCACCGACCTGCAAGAGGGCAAGATAGACATCCTGGTCGGCACGCACAAACTGGTGGGCAAACAGGTGAAGTGGAAAGACTTAGGACTGCTCATCATAGACGAAGAACAGAAGTTCGGCGTAGCCGTCAAGGACAAACTCAAGTCGCTCCGCACGAATGTAGATGTGCTGACCTTGACCGCCACACCTATCCCGCGTACCTTGCAGTTCTCCTTGCTCGGTGCGCGCGACCTGAGTATTATCAATACACCCCCACCCAACCGTTATCCCGTTCAGACGGAATGTATCACGCTGGATGACGAGGATATCATGCAAGAAGCTATCCAGCTGGAGATGCAGCGCAACGGACAGGTGTATGTAGTCTGCAACCGCATAGAGATGTTGCCGCGTATCGAGAGCCGTATCTTGCGTCTGTGTCCCGAGGCACGCACCGTGATAGCCCACGGACAAATGCCTGCGGGCGAGATGGAGGAGGCGCTGGAGGCGTTCATCAATTATGACTATGACGTACTCATCAGCACGACCATCATCGAGTCGGGCGTGGATATACCAAACGTGAACACGATTATTATCCATTCGGCACAGCACTACGGTCTCTCGGACTTGCACCAGTTGCGCGGTCGCGTAGGACGCTCCAACCGCAAAGCGTACTGCTACTTAGTGACTCCCGAGAAAGAGTTGTTGACCTCCGATGCACGCCGACGACTGAACGCGCTGACGACCTTCGCCGAATTGGGTTCGGGCTTCCAGTTGGCTATGCAGGATCTGGACATCCGCGGAGCGGGCAACATGTTAGGCGCGGAGCAGAGCGGATTCATAGCCGACTTGGGGTATGACACCTATCAACGCATTTTGAACGAGGCGGTAGAAGAGATCCGCGAAGAGATGGAAGCCCCCAATAGCCAATATCCAATCGCCGATACCCAATCGCCAATAACAAATCGCCACAAAAACTGGTGCAACGATAGTCTCTTGGAGAGCGACTTGCCTTTGTCTTTCCCGCCGACGTATATCGAGAATATCTCGGAGCGCATCAGTTTGTACCGCGAATTGGATGGTTTGCCCGACGAAGATGCTCTTCTAGCATACCAGAAGCGGCTCATTGACCGCTTCGGCACTCTGCCCGAAGAGGCAAAGCAGTTGCTCAATGTGGTGCGACTTCGTTGGCTCTGCTGTCGTATGGGTATAGAGAAGGTTATTCTCAAGCAAGAACGCATGTCGCTATACCTCATGAGTCATAATCCTAAATACTATCAGTCAGCGGTGTTCGAAAAGATACTGCACTATGCTTGTACGCGTCTGGAGCGTTGCCGACTGGTGGAGGACAAGGACCGTCAGGGCAAACCGACGGGCAAACGCTATGTCGTGATACAGCAAGTCAAGACCATCTCTGGCGCATTGCATTTGCTCAACAAGGTGATGGAGTGAGGAGAAAGATAAGATTGCCCAAGGAGCATTTTGCAGAAAAAAATCGGTTTTGCAGCGTGTTTTGAGTCAAAAAAGTGCCAAAAAACATAAAAAATGCACTTTTTTTGCATTTTTTTGCGAAAATATTTGGTCATGTCAAAAAAAAGCAGTACCTTTGCACTCGCTTTCGAAAAGGAAGTATGACATAAGGTCACGGTGCTATCGTCTAGTGGCCTAGGACAACGGCCTCTCACGCCGTAAACCGGGGTTCGAGTCCCCGTAGCACTACCAACAGCGACAGTCTGTCGCTGATTTTTTATTCTGGTAGTGTGGGAGCGTGTATGAGATTCGAGGGCACCGACCTCTGAAGTACACCCAAAAGTTATACACAAAAAAGCAGAGAAAATTTCTCTGCTTTTACTATATCTCAAACTTTTCGTTTGCGGAAAGTGAGGGATTCGAACCCCCGGTACAACGCAATGTGTACACCGCATTTCGAGTGCGGCTCTTTCGACCACTCAGACAACTTTCCTCATTTCGGGCTGCAAAGGTACAACAAAAAATGCACATACGCAAGAAAAAGGACAAAAAATTGCATAAAAAATCTATCTTTTTTTGTAAGTTTCGTTCGATTTTCTTGCAAATTCGCATTTTTTGTTGTACCTTTGCACGATATTTGGAATATTAGGCATTAGAGAAATATGGCAGCAAACTTTGGATATGTTCGCGTGGCAGCCTCCGTACCCCATATGCGTGTGGCGGACTGCTCATACAACGCCTCAGAAATCAAGAAACAGATTAACGAAGCTGTGCACGAAGGTGTGGAGGTGATATGCTTTCCGGAACTGAGTATAACAGGCTACACCTGTGCAGATTTGTTCTTCACCCAACAGTTGCAGCGCGATGCCCTGACAGCTTTAGAGCAAGTGTGTGCATACACACGCGACCTGCCCATCATCGTATTGGTAGGTGCTCCGCTGAAAGTGGACAACAACCTGTATAACTGTGCCTTCGTAATGACCGATGGCGATGTGGTGGGAGTAGTACCCAAGATAAACCTGCCCAACACTGGCGAGTTCTATGAGAAGCGTTGGTTCTCCTCTGGACGCGATGTGCTGGAGAATAATGTCAATAGTATCCGTCCTCGCATTCCGACCATTGAGTTATGGGGCAACGATGTGCCTTTTGGTATTGATTTGCTATTCACTACGCGCGATTATAGTTTTGGCATAGAGCTCTGCGAGGACCTGTGGTCTCCCCTCCCCGCCAGCACGCAGTTGGCAATACAGGGTGCAGAAATCATCTTCAACCTCTCGAGCAGCAACTGCGTGACGGGTAAACACGCTTTTCGTCAGCGCATGATTACCCAACAGTCGGCCCGTGTGCATTGCGGATATGTATATACCTCATCAGGCATAGGCGAGTCGACGACGGACATCGTATTCTCGGGCAGTACCTATATAGCCGAGAACGGCGATATGCTGGAGATGGGCGACCGCTTTCAGATGGAGAGTAGTATGATTATCAACGAGATAGATGTGGAGCGTCTGCGTATTGACCGCCAACGCAACACCAATTTCACGCACGATAAGCACGGCCATTATCGCCATATACAGGTCGCTCCTTTGGAAGAAGCCTACCCCCTCCCTAAAGGGAAGGGTGTTATTGGTGAGGGACCGCTGCATCGCCACTTCACGAAGACACCATTTCTGCCTAAGCAGAGAGAGAGCATAGCGTATTGCGAAGATGTGCTGAACCTGCAGGTACATGGTCTTCTTCGCCGTTGGCAACACACCCACGCTGAGACATTGGTAGTGGGTATATCAGGCGGATTAGACTCTACCTTAGCGTTGATAGTGAGCGTATTAGCAGCAGATAGGTTGGGTTATAACCGCTGCCAGGTGATAGGTGTAACAATGCCAGGCTTCGGCACCAGTGGTCGCACCTATAGCAACGCTATGGCCATGATGGAGCAATTGGGAGTGAGCATTCACGAGATACCTATCCGCGACATGGCCACACAGCACCTACAGGACATAGGTCACAGCATAGACGAGCATGACATCACCTATGAGAACGCGCAAGCGCGTATCCGCACGCTCGTGCTGATGGATCTGGCGAACAAGTACAACGGTCTGGTGGTAGGTACTGGCGACATGAGCGAGTTGGCATTAGGTTGGGCCACCTATTGTGGCGACCATATGTCGATGTACGGTGTGAACGCAGGCGTGCCCAAGACACTGGTGCGCTACATGGTGCGCTACGCCGCAGAAAACATCTTTGGCGAACGCCTACGCGAGATACTGCTGGATGTGATAGACACTCCCGTCTCTCCAGAGTTACTGCCTACAGATGAGGATGGCAATATAGCACAAATAACCGAAGACAAAGTGGGTCCATATGAGTTGCACGACTTCTTTATGTACTACTATCTGCGCTATGGTTTTACGCGCGAGAAGATAGCGTATATGGCAAGCATAGCCTTTGAGGGTCAATATACGGAGGAAGTTATCCAGCACTGGTTGGGCATCTTCATGCGCCGTTTCTTCACACAGCAGTTCAAACGCAGCTGCCTGCCTGACGGACCAAAAATAGTGGGCGTGAGTCTCTCGCCACGAGGCGATCTGCGCATGCCAAGCGATGTGAGCGTGATTATGTAGAATCATAAAACAAACAAAAGAATATGAAAAAACTAATGACTATATTGGCGGTGATGACGATAGCATTGACCGCAGGAGCACAGATTGTGCAACCCATCAAGTGGACAGGCGCCGTGGAAGGCGACAGTGTTCACCTGACAGCCACCATAGAGAAAGGTTGGCACCTGAACATTATCGAACTGGGTGATGGCCTGTACATGGATGAGTATGAAGGTACCTTCAGCGAGACAGTCGCAAAAGCAGACACTATTCGTGTGCGTTACAACGCATGCGACGATAAGATGTGTACAGCGCCCGAGACATGGGAGTTTGTAGCTGTAGGCGATAAAGCGAAAGGTGATGAAGCGAAAGGCGAAGGTCAATCCATTTGGTGGATATTTGTGATGGGATTGTTGGGTGGTCTACTGGCCATCTTCACCCCATGCGTATGGCCTATTATACCGATGACGGTCAGCTTTTTTATCAAGCGTGGCGGTGCTGCGAAAGGCACAACCAATGCTACCGTGGTGCGCGATGCTATACTATACGGACTGAGTATTGTGATTATCTATGTAGGTTTGGGACTGCTGGTAACGCTCATCTTTGGCGCATCGGCTTTGAACGCATTGAGTACCAATGCGGTGGTGAATATCATATTCTTCTTGATACTGGTGGTATTTGCGGCATCGTTCTTCGGTGCATTTGAGATCACCTTGCCCAGTTCATGGTCCACAGCACTGAATAGCAAGTCAAGCAACACCACAGGTTTCCTCAGTATATTGCTGATGGCGTTCACACTGGTGATTGTATCATTCTCATGCACAGGTCCTATCATTGGCACCCTGCTCGTAGAGGCAGCAGGCAAGTCTCTGCTCGCACCTGCGATGGGTATGTTGGGCTTCGCCATAGCATTAGCATTGCCCTTCTCGCTGTTTGCGATGTTCCCATCGGTTTTGAAGAAATTGCCTAAGTCGGGTGGCTGGATGAACACCTTTAAGGTGACATTGGCGTTCCTGGAGTTGGCATTAGCATTGAAGTTCCTGAGCGTGGCTGACTTGGCATACGGATGGCATATACTGGACCGCGAAGTGTTTGTATCGTTGTGGATAGTAATCTTCTCACTGTTGGGTTGCTATTTGCTGGGCTTGATCAGTTTCCCACACGATGATGAAGATCACCGCAAGACCAGTGTGAGTCGTCTGTTCTTAGCAATCATTTCGTTGGCATTTGCCATGTATATGGTACCTGGTTTGTGGGGTGCACCATTGCGTGCCATCTCTGCCTTTGCGCCACCAATGACCACCCAAGACTGGGTGATGACACCTGGCGGTCAGGTTATTGGCGAAAGTTTAGAGATTAAAGGCGAGGGCTACGCCACCATGACCAACCACGGTGGACAAATCACCTTTACCGACTATGAGGAGGGTATGGCATACGCTAAGGAGAATAATATGCCCGTGTTCTTGGACTTCAATGGCTTTGGTTGTGTGAACTGCCGCAAGATGGAGGCTGCTGTGCTGAGCAAGCCTGAGGTGGCAGAACATATGCACAAGTATGTGCTCATATCGCTGATTGTGGATGACAAGACCAAGTTGGCGGAGCCCATCACAGTGGAAGAGAATGGCAAGAGCGTGACGCTCAAGACTATAGGCGACAAGTGGAGCCACATGCAACGCGCTCACTATCAATCGAATGCGCAACCATACTACGTACAGTTGGACGCTGATGGCAACCGAATCGTGGAAGGTAGTTATGCCTACGATGAAGATATAGAGAAATTCCTTGATTGGTTAAAATACTAACACTGCTGCACTGTTAGAATTTAGATTATAGATAGTATGTATTCACAAGATAACAAAAGACCATTTTCGAGAAATCATAGTTCATCCCGTTCTTCTTCCCCCTTTCAGGGGGGAGCAAGGGGGACTTCTTACGACACCCGCCGTCCACCCGAGAAGGAGATGATATTTGGTATTCGCGCCATTATAGAGGCGATAGATGCAGGCAAGACCTTGGATAAAATTCTGCTGCGCCGCGATATGACCTCCACCATTGGCAAAGAGTTGCTCAAGAAACTGATGGGCACGACTACCCCTGTGCAGAAAGTACCAGTGGAGAAACTGAACCAGTATACCGACAAGAATCACCAAGGTGCTATTGCGTTTCTCAGTCCGATAGACTTTTGCTCGCTGGAGACGCTGGTCCCTACTCTGTATGAGGAGGGTAAGACACCGTTGCTGATGGTGCTGGATGGTGTGACAGATGTGCGCAATTTTGGTGCCATAGCACGCACATGTGCGTGTGCGGGCGCAGACGCATTGATAATAGGTTCGCACGGCAGTGTGGCTATCAATGGTGACGCGGTGAAGACATCGGCTGGTGCGTTGTACCATTTGCCAGTATGTAAGGTGGAGAATCTGCAAAATGCATTGCAGTATCTGCGCGACTCGGGTTTTCATGTGGTGGCAGCCACCGAGCACGCTACCGCTAACTATACGGAGGTGGATATGACTGCTCCTGTGGCCATCGTGATGGGTAGCGAGGAGAAAGGTATCTACGAACAGAACCTACGTATATGCTCGCACCAAGTGCGTATCCCCATGTCGGGCGTGATAGAATCGCTCAACGTCAGCGTTGCCGCAGGCGTAATGTTGTACGAAGCAGTTAGACAACGAGGATGCTAATCATTTTTGACTTAGATGGGACACTCATCAACACGATTGATGATCTGGGGCAGGCATGCAATCATGCGCTGTCTGCATGTGGTTTTCCGACACACAAGATAGAAGATTACCCACGATTGGTAGGTAATGGAATCAACCGCCTGATAGAACGTGCGCTGCCCGAGGAGCATCGTGAGGAAGCCACAGTGCTTCGTCTGCGCGAGCACTTCGTACCCTACTACGATGCGCACAACTGCGACTTGACTCGTCCCTACGATGGTATTCGCGAATTGTTGGCAGGACTCAAATCAGCAGGACACAGTTTGGCAGTGGCGTCCAATAAGTACCAAGCAGCCACAGAGAAAATAGTGGCACAACTCTTCCCGAATATATTTGATGTGGTATTAGGCGAACGAGAAAATGTGGCGCGTAAGCCCGATCCACAGATCGTATATGACATCATCAATAGTTTAGAGGACGGCAGCAAGGCTGCCTACAGTTTAGAGTTGAATGGCAAGTATCTCTATGTAGGCGACTCATTGGTGGACGCCAATACAGCACGAGCAGCAGGGTGCACATTGGCACTTTGTACATGGGGATTTGAGAAAAAAGAACTGCTATCTGCTTTTAAACCAGACTTCCTGATTGATCAACCTAAAGAAATTTTAGAAATTATAAATTCATTCGACAAATAAACTCTACCTTTGCGGCACGTTTTTTGTAATCAACCTAAAAGGTATTAGAACTTATGAAAAAAATGACTATCATTGATTTTGTAGAAAAGTACACCCACGAATATAGCGAGCTGACTTTTCTGCGCGAGAAGGTAGATGGTGTTTGGACAGAGACCACCTTCCGCGAGACGCGCGAAGAAGCCTATCGCATTGGCGCAGGCTTGATGCAATTAGGGCTGCAGAAAGGCGACAAAGTGTCGCTACTCTCACAAGGTCGCAACCTGTGGATAACCAGCGAGTTGGGTATCCTATATGCAGGTGGCGTGAATGTGCCATTGAGCATCAAGCTTACCGAGAGTACCGATCTGCTGTTTCGTATTCAGCACTCCGATTCGCGTTTCGTGATCGTCAGTGAACAGCAGTTGCCCAAAATACGCAAAATCATTGCGGATTGCCCTAAGGTGGAGAAAATCATCGTGTTGGATCCGATAGTGGACTATCAAGCCAATGAGTTGCCTATCAGCGAAGTCATAGCTATGGGTGAGGCGTATCTACAGGAGTACGCAGATGATTTCCGCGCGGTATATGAGTCGATTCAACCCGATGATTACGCCAATATCAGTTATACCTCAGGTACGACAGCCGACCCCAAAGGTATATTGTTGACGCACCGCAACTATACAGCCAATGTGGAGCAAGGTAGTAGCGTTATCACCTGCGAAAAGGGCGATGTGATGCTTATCATACTGCCACTGGACCACTGCTTTGCGCACGTGGCAGGTTTCTATACTATGATGTCATACGGAGGCAGTATAGCCACAGTACCTATTGGCAAGACGGCTATCGCTACGCTCAAGAATATACCTACGGCTATCCGCGAGGTAAGACCCATGCTGATGCTGTCGGTACCTGCACTGGCACGTAATTTCCGCAAAAATATCGAAACAAACATCAAGGCCAAGGGCAAAGTAGTAGAGCGACTCTATGAGTTTGCGCTCCATAATGCGATAGCCTATAACAAGGAGTATTGGAACCGTGGCGGTTGGCAAGCGTGGCGTTGGCCATTGATGAAGCTGTTTGATAAGATCATCTTCAAAGCCGTTCGCGAGGGATTTGGTGGACGCATGCGCTTCTTTGTGGGTGGCGGTGCATTGTTAGACATTGAGTTGCAACGCTATTTCTGTGCCGTGGGCATGCCAATGTTTCAGGGTTACGGTCTGAGCGAGGCCACACCTATCATCTGTGCTAACTCGATGGGACATGCTATATTTGGTTCCAGCGGACGAATCGTACAACCACTTGACCTGAAGATATGCAATGATGAGGGTCAAGAAGTGCCTCATGGTCAGAAGGGCGAGATTGTTATCAAAGGCGAGAATGTGATGGCAGGCTACTGGAAGAACCCAGAGTCGACTGCCAAAACCGTTGTAGACGGATGGTTGCACACAGGCGATATGGGCTATATCAGCGATCAACACCCAGGCTATTTGTGGGTAGTGGGTCGCTTCAAATCGTTGCTCATCAGCGCCGACGGCGAGAAGTATAGTCCAGAGGGCTTCGAAGACAGCCTGACAGACGGTAGCAAGTATATAGAGCAAGTCATCCTACACAACAATCAGGACCCCTATACCATTGTGCTCATCGTACCCAACAAAGATACGCTCCGCGAGTTTATCAAGCACAAAGGATTGGATGCTCAATCCTTGGAAGGTAAAAAGGCCATGTTGCAGAAGATTCAGGATGAGGTCAACGAGTACCGCAATGGTAAGTTTGCAGGTATGTTCCCCGAGATGTGGTTGCCAAAGGCCATAGCCGTATTGCCCGAAGCGTTTACCGAGCAAAATCATATGGTAAACTCCACGATGAAGATTGTGCGTGGCAAGGTAGAGGAATACTATGCCGACCGCATCGAATACGCCTATACTACTGAGGGCAAAGAACTTATGAATGAAAAGAATATCGCTTCGTTGTAGAAGCAATGCGCATCATTCTATCCACGGATAACGCGGTTGCAGCTCCTGCAATCGCGTTTTTGTTCGCTCTGCAAAGAGCTGCGCTTCAGGCGATTCGGGGTGCAAGAAGCGATGGTGTCTGTCGCGCCAGAGTTGATGCAAAGTGCGCATCTCGTTTTGCGTATGGGCAGAGAAATAGGTATCCACAAACCGCTGCCATATATGCTCCACCGCCACTGGAGAAGGGTGTACCATGTCCTCGGCATAGAAACGATAGTCGCGCAGTTCATCCAGCATAATCTCATAGGAGGGGAAATAGGACACCTGCTGCGCGGTGAGAGGCTGGGCAGTGAGCCGATCAATGGCCTGCAAGAGAATGGCTTTGCTGAGTTGGTTCTCGTGTAATCCATCCTTGATATGGCGAATAGGACTAACCGTAAAGATCCAATGTTTATCAGGCATTAATGCGATAATGGGTTGCCACCTATCCACTATCTCATCTACGGTCAGACGCCTGCGAACAAACTGTTGGGCAGGCAGTTTATGGCAGTTAGCCACCACCTGACCCTGATATTCATACACCCAAGCCGTACCAAAAGTGATAATCAGCGTGGTGGCTTGTTGCAAGGCTATGCGCAATTGCGTACTACTATGCTCACAACGGGCTATCAGCTGCTCCTTATCCACGGCAGAGAATGTTCCATGGTGCATCATAGAGTGCCACAGACCGTTATGCTGAACGAGTTTGAGTCCGGGCTCTTGGCTTCCTATGTCCGAGATGTCCGACAATACTTGGGCTATCGAAGCAGGATTGTAGAGCGTTCCGTAGGGATTAATGGTTGTTTGGAAATAGTACTCCCCAAACTTAGCCCCTATATTATCGGCGAAGCATGAGCCCAGCAACAGGATATTGTCGCCATAGCCAATCTGCTTCTCGCAAGGAGCTATATCCACCGTTGTATATAATTTCATTATTTTACGTATAATAGCGCAGCGATTTAACTGCTGAGTTCTCTATTCGAAATGCATGACCTTGGCGGGGCTGATTTGCGTAATAATAGCAGATGGCGCCAACAATATGAGCCAAGACAGGAGCAAGGTACCTATGTTCAATGCCAGCCACCAGCCCCAAGGGAAGGCCATAGGCACATAGCTCACATAATAGGATGCAGCGTCCAACGGAATAGCATGTGTAAAATACTGCAAAGCACACAATACCAGTCCAATAGCATTGCCCCAGAGCATGCCTTTGCCTATCAACAGGATAGCCTGATAAATGAAAATGCGTCTGACAAATTGGTTATCGGCGCCTAAAGCCTTCAGGGTACCAATCAGCGAAACGCTATCTAAAATCAATATAATCAATCCAGTGACAATACTAAAGCCCGACACGCAAAGCATCAACAATATGATAATCACCACATTCATATCCAACAGGTCAAGCCAACCAAAGATGTTGGGATTTAGTTGTTGCAGATTCTGCGTGTACATGGTATTGCCATTCTCATCCAATCGATTGGCTGTAGCAAAATACACAGCATGCGTAGTCTGCTCCAGGTGGCGCAAGTCATCCACCAGCACCTCTATGCCCGACACCTGATTGTGCTGCCATGCGTTGAGTTGGCGTACCAGTGCGATATCGCCCAAGATAAAGAGCTTATCCATCTCGCTCATGCAGGTGTTGTACAAACCCGTTATGTATAAGCGTCTTACGCGCAAATCATCCTGTATGAAATAGCACAATATATTATCTCCCACATGCAACTGCAAACGCTTTGCCAACTCGGTGGATAGCAATATCTCGTTGGGTGCTGAGGGTAATGCGCCCTCTACAATATTCTGCTCGAAATACGCCCAATAGTCCGTTCCCTTGAATACTATGCCTTGAAAGGCACTATCCGTCTTGATGATACCAGGTTTAGAAGCAAAAGTAGACACATGTGTCACATGCTGAATCGAACGTATCGTTTGTAACAAGGAATCCGATACGAAGATAGGTCGCAACTCATAGGTGGAATTATTATCAAAATTCACCACCTGTATGTGGCTACCAAAGCCTGCAACTTTTTGGGTAATCTCCTGTTTGAAGCCCACCACCACACTAATGGCGACTATCATCACCAGCACACCAATGATGATTCCGCCCAGTGCAACACGCACTGCGGGACGCGATGAACGCTGATGATTCTCCTCTGAGAAATACAAGCGTTGCGCTATTTTCCACTCTGTATCCTGCATATACAGTTTATACTAATTCTTAATTCTTAATTCTTAATTCAAAATTCTTAATTTTCAGCCCCTTTGGCATAATTTTTGTGGTCATTTCCGCGTATGCTTCGTTTTATCCACATACTATGTTTTTTGGCGTATATTTCGCTTGTGCTAAGTGCTCAGGATACCACCTATCCACAACGCACTGCGGTAGATATTGCTATCAAGCAAACCAAGATGTTGGTCAGCGAATTGGGCGTTAGTAGCGATACAATATTGTGTAAAAAACTGTATCAGATGCACCTGAAATATGCCCAAATGCGCGACATCAGCAATACCCGCTCTGAGGCTCTACAACGCATGTTGCAAATGCAGGAAGAGTTGAAGCAGCTACTCACGCCCGAGCAATTTGCCACATTCATGAACCGCCAGTTGAACCACGCACCGCGCACACCTAAATCTTCTTACAGCCGAATCATCACCTTGCAGCACCACGACACAGCACCCCAGACTTCTTCAATAGACCATACGCCCCTACCGCTACCAGTATCCCGACCATAAGTCCGCCCAAGATATCCAAGGGATAATGCACGCCAAGATACATTCTGCTATAGCAGTTCGCCGCCACCCAAAGCATTAAGCCACAGGTGGTTATTTTTTTGCGCCAAATCAGCGAAAAGAGCAGCGCTACGGCCATCGTATTGGCGGCGTGGCTACTCACAAAGCCATATTGTCCACTCCTATAGCCATTCACCAGGTGCAAGACGCCTTCCAGTTCGGGTACGCGTGTAGGACGTGGACGCGCCACGAGGTCCTTCAATATTCCCGATGCGATAAAGTCCGCAAGCCCAACTGCCATTGCTATCATAACTATCATCACCACGCATGCAGGCACTCTCTGTAGCCACTTCACGCTCGACTTTGCAGGCTCACGATAACGCCATATCAGCAAGCCAACCATGAGTGCATACAGCGGAATCCATGTTTCCTTTGCCGAAATGATCCACATCACAGTATCCGCCCATGGCGCATGCCAACCGTTGATAGCCAACAGCAGTTCTGTGTCCATATGTATCAATTGCTCCAACATATCTGAGCCTCTAACCTTTCGCCTTTAACCTAATTCTCATTGAGCAGCACTGCCGTATGGCATGCCACCACGCCTGCGGTCTCCGTGCGCAGCCGCGAACGCCCTAATCCGACGGGAACAAATCCGTTGGCAATGGCCATCTCTACTTCTTGCTCCGAGAAATCGCCTTCGGGTCCAATCAAAATCAGCACATCCCTACCCTTACGCAGCGCATCTTTTAGTTCGCGCTTCTCGTCCTTGTAGCAATGGGCGATAAATTTATCCATGTCCCTTACCTCATCGAGTTCTCCTCCTTTTAGGGAGGGGTTATGGGTAGGCTTGTACATCTCCATCAAGGTAGCAAAATCCGTCAGCGGATTCAGTTTGGGCAGATAAGGCGTAAGCGACTGTTTAGCAGCCGAAAGGATGATCTTCTCCAGTCGGTCATTGCGTAGGTTCTTGCGCTCGGAAAAGCGACACAGCAAGGGCGTAATCTCATCCACACCTATCTCGGTGCATTTCTCCACCATCCACTCTAGTCGCTCGATATTCTTCGTAGGAGCAATCGCCACATGCAAATAGATATTATGCGTCTTCTCTTGCTTCTCTTGGCTCAGGATCTCAAACTCGCAATGGCGGGGGTGCGGATTAGTGATACGCGCATGGTAGGTTGTCCCGCGCCCATCGGTGAGCAAAATCTCATCGCCACGGTCATAGCGCAGCACACGCACGCAGTGCGCCGACTCCTCCTCACTGAGGAAATGACTTGTTTCTATATCTGGTGTATAAAACAAATACATAATCGTTTTTCCTTTATATTTACATTGTCAGTTACGCACAATACACGCACTATTCACGCACAATTCACGCACTATACACGCACTATACACGCACAATATACGCACTATTCAGATACCTTGCGTGGTAGATCAGTGGCGAATCTATTAGAGTTCACTCTCTTTCATACGTTCAGCGTTCTCTGCCACTTGCAATGCATCAATCACACCTTGAATCTCGCCATCCATAAAGGCGGTGAGGTTGTAGATGGTATAGCCTATACGGTGGTCGGTGATACGCCCTTGTGGATAGTTATAGGTGCGGATCTTCGCGGAGCGGTCACCTGTGCTGACCATTGTCTTGCGACGGGCAGCAATATCGTCGATATACTTCTGGTGCTCCTTATCGTAGATCTGCGTACGCAGGCGCGAGAGCGCACGTTCCTTGTTCTTAGGTTGGTCGCGGGTCTCGGTACACTCGATGAGTATCTCTTGCACCTCGCCCGTGTTAGGGTTCTTCCAGTTGTAGCGCAAGCGCACACCCGACTCCACCTTGTTGACGTTCTGACCACCTGCACCGCCTGAGCGGAAGGTCTCCCACTTAATCTCGCCCTCGTTGATATGCACTTCAAACTCGTCTGCCTCGGGCAGAACGGCCACTGTAGCAGCAGAGGTGTGTACACGCCCTTGGGTCTCGGTGACAGGCACGCGTTGTACGCGGTGTACGCCCGATTCGTATTTCAAGGTGCCATAGACATTCTCGCCCGACACGTTGAAGATGATCTCTTTGAATCCGCCCACTGCGCCCTCAGAGAAACTGCTGACAGTCATCTTCATGCCATGGGTCTCAAAATACTTGCTGTACATGCGGAACAAGTCGCCAGCGAAAATCGAGGCCTCATCGCCACCTGTTCCGGCGCGAATCTCCATGACCACATTCTTGCCATCCTCTGGGTCTTGAGGCAGAAGCATGAGTTTGACTTCCTCCTCCAGGGCAGGTATCTGTGGTTCGAGTTCGTCAATCTCCGCACGCGCCATCTCGCGCAAGTCGGTATCCGACTCGTTATAGAAAATCTCTTTGGCTTCAGCCAGGTTGTTGACTGCTTTCTTATATTTCTCAGCCGACTCCAATACGCGTTCCAAGTCGCGGTACTCGCGATTGAGACGCACATAGCGTGCCTGATCGGCAATCACAGAGGGGTCAGTGATGAGCAAGCTCACCTCGTGAAACTTAGCCTCCAGTCCATCTATTCGTTCTAATATATCCATTATTTTAGTTGAAAGTGTAAAGTTGAAAGTTTATAGGCTGGGCTGTTTGTCAACAGCATTCCAATACGCATCATCGGGAACAATGCCCTCCGAACGCAACTTTAAGTTCATCACGAAGCGCATCAGTCGCCAGTCGATAGTATCGCTATAGACTTTGCGCGAAATGAAAATGCGGAAGAACCAACCGAACTTGACATGCACATCCATGCCTATCTTGGCTGTGTTCTCACCCGTGGGTTGCACATGGAAGGAGCCATAGGCCTCCTTTATCAGCGTGCCTGCATAGTGAATATCCACCCGTATATCGCGGCGTTCACCAACGAGGCTATCTGCCACCATCGCTTCTATCACCACATCTTTGAGGAAGGGTTTCTCGTTGACCAACACATCCAACAGCAATTTGCTATACTGTTGTTCAGGATCATACGACGACTCTTTCCATACCAAATAAAAAGCATTTTTCTGGGTATCGTCCTGCATGCCCAGTCCCGCAAAGTATTTCTCCGAAAGGTGTTCAGGGTTGGTCTGCAGACGATATATCATATCATCCACTACCGCATTGCACGCTTCGGCTGTGGCCTGCACATCCGTTTCGTAGGCGGTATGAAACATACCATCTCTCAAGAGCGTCAACACCGACAACAATATGGTCAATATCATCATCATTCTAAACGGTAGCGTTGAGCACACGCTCTATATTCTGCTCACGGTGGATGAGTTGTACTTCCACACCAAACTTCTTGTTGATATGCTCAGCCATCTGCTCAGCAGCGTATACCGAACGGTGTTGACCACCGGTACAACCAAACGACACCATCAGGTTCTGGAACCCACGGTCCATATAGCGTTTCACCGAGAAGTCCACCATATCGTATGCCTGTTCCAGGAATGGGAATATCTCGCCGTCTTCTTCCAAGAAGGTGATGACAGGCTCGTCCATACCAGTAAAGAATTGATAGCGTTCATACTTACCAGGGTTGTTGATAGCGCGACAGTCGAAGACAAATCCGCCACCGTTGCCCGATGGGTCGGCGGGTATACCTTTCTTGTAGGAGAAACTCAATACTCTGACCACCAATGGTTTGCGCATACCTACGTCCTTAAACTGCTTCATCTCGGTCATCTCCTTGAGTACCTGAATCAGGTATGGATAATCCTCGCTGGCATATTTTAGGAGGTGGCGCAGGTTGTCAATGGCAAAGGGGATGGACTGTAGGAAGTGTGGTTTCTTCTCAAAATAGCCTCTAAATCCGTAGGCACCCAGCACTTGCATGGTTCGGAAGAGGACGAAATGCTTGAGTGTCTCGTAGAAGGTCTCTTTATCTACAGGCAGATAGTTTTGCAGCTCCTCGATATAGAGTTCCACCAACTCCTCGCGCAAGTCGGGATGGAAGTTGGCTTTGGCTTGCCAGAGGAAGGATGCCACATCGTAGTAGACAGGGCCTTTGCGTCCACCTTGAAAATCAATGAAGTATGGTACTTCCTCGCCATTCTCATCCTTGACCACCATGACATTACGCGACTGGAAGTCGCGGTACATGAAGGCGGTCATATCGCTGTTGTTGAGCAATATGTATGCCAAACGCTCGAACTCATTCTCCAATTTATCCTCTTGGAAGTCCAAGCCTGTGGCCTTCAAGAAGCAATACTTGAAGTAGTTCAGGTCCCACAAGATGGAACGCAGATTAAATTCGGGCTGTGGATAGCATTGTTTGAAGTCAAAGCTCTTGGCTCCCAAGACTTGGAACTGCGCCAATCCGCGAACCGTTTTGCGTAGCATCTCCTTCTCGCGTGCGCTGAACACGCCCGTTTTGCGTCCTTCGGCTATATAATCAAAGAGCAGTGTATTGCCCAAATCCTGTTGCACATAGTTCATCTCATCATCGCTGACGGCGAGTACACGTGGTACGCGCAGCCCCAATTGCAAGAAATGTTGTGCCATATATAGAAAGGCATGATTCTCATCGCGTGATGTACCCTGTACACCTATCAGCGATGCACTACCATCCTCACTCATGATACGATAGTATCTACGATTACTACCCGAGGCAGTCAAGGCTATCTGTTCGCCAGCCTTCTTGCCTGTGGCTTCAAAAAATAATTGACTTAACGATTGCGCCATAATTATCTAATGTAAAATACGCTACAAAGGTACTACTTTTTTGTGAAATATGCAAAAAATTTCACTTTTTTTCAAAAATATTTGGTCATGTCAAAAAAAAGCAGTACCTTTGCACTCGCTTTCGACAATGAAGCAGGTCTTCCTAGCTCAGTTGGTAGAGCAACTGACTCTTAATCAGTGGGTCCAGGGTTCGAGTCCCTGGGAGGACACAAAAAAAGACATCCAATAGGGTGTCTTTTTTTGTAATATTTTCCCTCGAGCGCGCAATAGTTGTTGATTTATATTGTCATAACTAATTCTTTTTTTTCTTACGCTTGCATATATCAAAAAAAAGCAGTAACTTTGCATGCAAATTACAACATTCAAACATTATCCATCATGAAGACTCCTTATGAATATCGCGCGCAAGCGCGCGAGGCACTCCAGAACCGTTGGGGTGAAGCGGCCATTGTATCGCTCATTATCTTGGTAGCAGCTATCCTGATCTCCGCCCCATCGCTCATGGCAGAATGGGCAGGAAGCCTCACCACAGTGTTATCCATATTGATACTACCGCTGCAATATGCTTATTACATTTCGCTATTGGAGCGCACACGTGGTAGCGAGGAAGAGCTGACTCACTTCACGCTACAATACGCGCTCAACAAGGCATACGCCAATACCCGTTTTCTGGTAGCAGGTTTGCTCATCATGCTCATCAGCATGGTAGCAGCTATCTTCACCTTGGGTATAGGTGCGATTATCGTGAAGTATATGTATATGATGGTGCCATACCTCCTGCACGACTATCCCGAACTCACTCCACGCGAGGCTATGAAACTGAGCCGCGAGATGATGAGTGGTCAGAAGTGGGAACTCTTTGTGCTTGACCTTAGCTTCATCGGCTGGATACTGGCTGCGCTGCTCACCGCAGGATTGGGTATGATATTCGTTGAGCCATATATGTCTACTGCTCGCGCCGCTTTCTACGAGGATCTGAAGGGCGAAAAACTCATTGAGGAGACCGACGAAACGACTACAGCGACAGCCGAATAATGAAAGCGATGATTTTTGCAGCGGGATTGGGCACACGACTCAAACCGCTAACCGATACACTGCCCAAGGCGCTGGTGCCTTTGGCAGGTAAGACATTGCTGCAATGGCAGATAGAGAAGTTGAAAGCCGCAGGTATTACGGATATAGTGGTCAATGTACACCATTTTGCGGATTTGATTATCGACTATCTGCGCGAGAACAACAATTTTGGTTGCAACATCCAGGTGAGCGACGAGCGCGACATGCTACTCGAGACAGGTGGCGGTCTGCGCAAAGCGCAAAAACTCCTATCCTCATCACCCACCTCTCTCCCCCTTCAGGGGGAGTCGGAGGGGGTTCCTATACTGATCTGCAATGTGGATATACTATCCAATATAGACATTCCTACCCTACTCCGTGCGTATAATCCGGAGGAGATGGGTGTGGTGGTAGTCTATCCGCGTGATACACAGCGCTATTTGGTCTTTGATGAGACTCACCGCCTCTGCGGTTGGACGAATATCGCCACGGGAGAGACACGAGGCCCAATAGCCAATACCCAATATCCAATACCCGAAACCCGAAACTTAGCCTTCTCGGGTATGCAGGTGCTGAATCCACGTATCTTTGAAGTGATGGATAAGGTGGTAGAGGAGAAGGGCGAGAAGTTCTCGCTGATAGATCTCTATCTCAGTATAGCCGAAAAAGAAATTCTCAGGGCATTTATCCCCGAGAATTATCGTATGATGGATGTGGGTAAGATCGACCAACTGGCTGATGCCGAAGCCTTTGCTGCCAGCCTTTAACTATAGGCTAAAGGCGAGAGGCGAGAGGCTATGGGACTATCATCTGCAACGCTCCTTTCATGCAGGTTACTTGGCATGGGCCAGTGACGTCCATCACGATGCCATCCGCCTCAAAGGACTGGTGCTGCTTGGTGTGCATGAGCAGGTTGTCTGATACGACAGGATGAACAAAGGAGAGTTCGTGCAACTTACCATTGAACAGACGAGGTATGGCTTGCAAGATCTGTTTGAAGGTGGGCGGTGTGATAAACATAGCATGTAGTACGCCATCGCAAGGGTCGGCATCGGGATTGAGCCTCATGCCACCACCGACAAACGAGCCATTGGCGATGCTGGTAACAAACATCTTGCTTTCAACAATGGTCTTGCCATCTACATCCAAGCGCAAGTGTGGATTCTTATACTTGGTCAGCGACCATACCAGCGCAAAGAGGTAGTTGACATGGTGGCTACCGATATAGTACTTTAGACTCTCGGCGTATCGGCAGGCCATAGGTTCGATACCAAAGCCCAGGGAGTTGATGAAGTAGCGATGGTGCGGTATATTGTTTCGCCAATAGGTGACGCAACCCACGTCTATGGGTTTGGTTTTTCCTTGGAAGAAGATGTCCAACGAGCGTTTGAAGTCTTTGTTGAGTCCCCAGTGTCTTGCGAAGTCGTTGCCAGTACCTCGGGGCATGAGTCCAAACTGGATATTGGCACGTTGTTCGGGCGTGAGTTCGGCGCGCATGATGCCGTTGATGACTTCGCTGAGTGTGCCGTCGCCGCCCAATATGAGGATTTGGGTACAAGCTTTCTCCTCTACGAGTTCTCGTGCCAGTTCTATAGCGTGGTTAGCATATTTAGTCACGCGATATATGAAAGGTTGACGACGTGCTTTGAGCAATCTCCACAGGTAAAGTCGTTGCATACGGAATGCGCGTTTACCTGATTTTGGGTTAATAATAATTCCTAACATAGTATTCCACAGTGGCTTACGCCATAATCAGTTCATATTTCCTCCCATATTTCCTCCATATCGTTTGCAAAGGTACAAAAAAAAATGTATATGTGCAAGAAAAATTTGTTTTTATTGCCATAGGCTACATTTTTTTGCAGTAGCTTCGGGGGAATGCGTATGTGAATATCCATACGCAGGCGGAGTCCGAAGATACAAAAAAAAATGCACACTACCAAAAAAGTGTGCATTTTTAATTATTTTATGCTGATTTTTTCGATTATTTGAAATAAGCAGCAACTTTTTCGTTCTCAACAATTTCTTCTTGGAAGATGTAAGCACCTGTTTTAGGGCTCTTAACCATCTTGATACACTTGGTATGGTTACGACCCGCGTTACCAGTGTGAAGGGTTGCGACCGCTTTCTTTGCCATAGTACTAAGCCTTTCTTAATTAAAATGGTTAATTACTTAATTTCTTTGTGGATGGTGTACTTCTTGAGAATTGGGTTGTACTTTTTGAGTTCCAAACGCTCAGGAGTATTCTTACGGTTCTTAGTGGTAATGTAGCGTGATGTACCTGGCATACCGCTTGCCTTGTGCTCGGTGCACTCCAAGATTACTTGGACACGCGCTTCTTTGGTTTTCTTTGCCATAACGAATCCTCCTTAATTAAATGTAACCCTTCTCGGAAGCACGCTTAAGCGCTGCATCCAATCCGATCTTGTTAATAGTTCTCAGACCAGCTGCACTCACGTTCAGCATGATCCACGTATCTTGTTCTACCCAGTAGAACTTCTTGTGGAAGAGGTTCACATCAAACGTCCTTTTGGTGTGACGTTTTGAGTGAGACACATTGCATCCACCCATGGCTTTCTTGCCTGTAATTTGACAAATCTTTGACATTGTATTTTTATATTTAGTTTATTTCTAATTAGTTAGCCCCAAAATCATCCTCATTCTCCTGTATCAAACCCATAGTATATTCCACACTATACACGAAAAATCGTGCAAAGTTACAACTTTTTTTTCATTCCACCAAATATTTTTGCATTTTTTTGCAAAAAAACATTCATTTCACTCCTTTTTTATATATACGCGTGCGTGCGCGCTTGCGCGTGTGAGGAAAATGCAGTACCTTTGTTGCTCGGTTAGATGATCTGAAGTTGGAATCCGAAAATCCTTGCCTTTCAACATTAAACATTAAACATTAAACGAAACTATATGCCACCTATTCTACTACTCCCCTTATTAGGCACCGTATTGGGTGCAGCGATGGTGTTTCTGCCTCATCGCCTTATTGCGTCATCGCCTATTGCCCACAAGACGCTGTTGGGTTTTGCTTCGGGTGTGATGGTGGCTGCCAGTATATGGTCATTGATCTTGCCGGCGATGGAGATGTCGGTGGAGTCTGGTGGTAGCGAATGGATACCTGCGGCAGTGGGTTTTGTGGCAGGAATACTGTTTCTATTGTTGTTGGACACGCTGATTCCGCACTTGCATATGGGGGCAGATAAGCCCGAGGGTTTGCCACAGCGCAAGCAGTGGCAGCGCACGACGATGTTGTCGGTGGCGGTGACGTTGCACAATATCCCTGAGGGCATGGCAGTGGGTGTATTGTTGGGTTCTGCGATGGCGGAAGGTTCGGCTATATCGATGTCTGCGGCATGGGCATTATCGATAGGTATAGCGTTGCAGAACCTGCCCGAGGGAGCGATATTGTCTTTGCCACTGTATGCGGATGGTATGAAGCGGAGCAAGGCTTTTGCGATAGGTGCGTTGTCGGGAGTTGTGGAGCCGATAGCCACATTGCTGACGGCATGGCTTATCACCTCATCGCCTAATAGCCTCATCGCCTTACCTTATTTGTTGGCTTTTGCAGCAGGTGCGATGATGTATGTAGTGGTGGAGGAGTTGATTCCCGAGTCGCAGGCTGAGCCGCACAGCAATCTCCCTACGTTGGGGTTCACGGTGGGTTTCGTGCTGATGATGATATTGGACTGTGCAGTGTAAAAAGAAGAGCAAATCGTGCCTCCCGCAAGGTTGGCACGATTTTTTGATGGGTTAGAAATGCAGTAATACAGCTACCATCCATTGACGTAGCATGCTGCTACTCACTACCACTATTTTGAATGTCCTTCGGAAGGTTTACGCGCAGGGCGTAGCCCAGCGCGAGGAGAAGCATCAACAACCAAGGCACGTTGCCCACTGGCTCGTCGAAAGGCTCGTCCCAGCCGTCTGGCTTGTCCTCGCCGTCCTCTAAAGAACGTTGCGGACCACGGGGAGAAAAAGATGAACCAGAACCCGATGAATAAGTAGTGTACGTACCCGTAATAGCAGCCTGAGGTAGTTCACTACCCGACCCCATCATAGCAGAAGTGGAATGCATCTGCACTACAGGTTGCTCAGCAAAAGACTGAGCCGACAAAGTCAATACGGTGGATAATCCAAGAACTATCAATAAGAATCTCATTGCTTTCATAATTTTCATTGTTTCCATGTCTTTAAACATTAAACATTAAACCTTCAACCTTATATCATCATTTATTGATAGTTATGACTCGTTTACCCGTTGCATCATAGACCACACCATGGTGCAGGATAAAGATCTTGTCTTGGTAGATAAACTTGTGGATTTGTTCGCCCTCCGAAAGCACATTATCCAAATCGGTAGCGCCATTCTCGGTCTTAGCCTTTGTTTGAACAGAAAGGGTGAAACGCTCGTTATTGGTCTCTGCCTGATGGACAAAGAAGGTGTAAGGCGTACTCATGAGGTCGGTTGTTAGTGCAGGCGACATTTCATGGTCGGTGACATAGAGCGCCTCTATCTCGTCCCACATCACATATGGTTGGTCAGACATGCGGAGCGTATACTCGCCCGCAGCAGGCACCTGATAACCAATAGGAATGGATTGCCGAGCCGTATGGTGATCCACAGCCACGAAACTGAGATTGTCGTCGGTATGCACGCCATAGAGATTCAGAAGGGTAGCATTCATCATCTTGGTGAAATCGCCATTGAAGTCAAATGCCGCGCTATATAGGTCGTTGAGCAAGAAATCGAGTTGGTCGACATGCGCGTCATCTTGCTCCAGCACGATAGCCAGCTCGATGTCGTGCGCCAGCGGCGTATCTGCATGGCGGGCTGGTGCCAAGTGCTTATCTTCGCGATTTGCCACAGGAACACTCATGGCGTCGGCATTGGCGTTGCTAATCTGCACGAAGAAGTTCTTGAACGCAGGCAGTGTAGCATGGCTGGCTTGCACAGCGGAATAGGAGTGACCATCGTTGCTCGGTATAACGAGGAAGCGTTGACCAGTAGTAGGATCGTCCCAGTGCCAGCCACCTGTCCAATTGCCATTAGCATCGTTGGTGTGAACCAATTTGCCTACTTGGATATCGCTATTGGTGAGGCCTGTGACAGTAGCCATGTATGGGTTACCCACAAGATTCCAACCTGAGTTGTTGTTCTTAGCGGAAAGGTGTACGCTCAGCGGCACGGTTTGGTCGGCAGTCTCATGCGATTGTGCTGTAATAGCAGCAACCTTCATAGGAATACGGTGGATACCATATTTCTGACGGGTGTCATTGATCTTCTTTGGCATACCGAGGAAGGTGTAGCCTTGACCTGCTCTGAGCGTTGCGCCTTCTGCACCCTCCTCTACTACCTTCCAACCTGGTGAGCCTGCTGCGCGGGCTGCTCCGTCGTAGTATTGGAACTCGAAGCTACCCGAGTTGGCTTTGGCCACATTGCTGCCGTAGATATCAACTGGATATTTGATGTCTTTGGTATTTACATCGAATGGAGCCACGAAGGTATAGTACTGTTCTTTGGTTGTCACGTAGTCAAGGTTGATTTGTCCAGAGGTGTTGCTGTAAGCGCCTTCTGTTTGATTATTGAGCACGAATTGTGGATACTTGTGTTCGTAGTCCGCAGCTCCCCAAGTAGAGCCAGCGCGGAGGGTCAGGGTATACATACCCAATTGACCACTTTGACCAATGACCAGCTTACCACCAGGATAAACGGTGATGTCATCGTAGGTGTATTTGGTAGCATCAGCAGTCAATGTAGCACCGTTTAAGACAACGATGCTGGTTGCTTTAGCAATGTCATTGCTGGTTACCAGGCTTGTCGTGGTAGCGTTGGTTGCCACGACAGCAGGGATGGTGAGTTTGACAGTACCGATGGTAGCATCTGCATCATTTTTGATTGTGATGATGAGTGGTTGGTTGGTGGCAGTGGTCAAGTCGCTGGTAGAAAGACTATATACAGCATGGTCGATTGCGGGAAGTGCTTGTACGCTGCTTTCTGCATTATTGCCCACCTTGGTAGTATATTTGGTGCCTGCACCCGTGTACATGACAGATACGCTATGTTGTTTCCACTCTACCACTTGCAATTCGATTGGCTCGTAGAAATTATCTACCGGCAGCAGACGAACCATACCGTTGTAGGACTTGTCTTGCAGTAGTGTGCCGAAGATGCCGTGATTGTCCAGACTGACGGTGCGTCCAGCGGCATCACCCGTCAAAACAGTTGCACTGGTTAGTGTGTAATCCTTGAGGTCGGTAGTGGTAGGAATCCACTCGTAGCGATCTGGGTTAGTAGTGTAATAACCAGTATATTGCGCATAGACTTGGATGTTCGTTTTGCTGCTGCTTCCATCGCCACCGTTGTAGAGCGTTTTGTTGGTTATTGGAGTTGCTTCAATAACGTCCTCCACGAAGACAAGGCGATTGCCGTTAGCAGCAAATCTATCGGCAGAACTATTGGAAGTATATACAGACTTCAATCCATATTTGGTTGTATTTGGTGCTGCCAGTGCCTTGGTTGGGTTAGAAGAATCGTCCACCTCGATGAGCAGACCTTCAGTGATGCTTTCGCTGGTCATGTCAGCAGGTAATACATACCAATTCTCTCCCCATTTCGCTGCAATCACAAAGTTCTCTGGCAAGTGGCGACCTGTTACTTGGAAAGTGGTGGTAGCGCGGTTGCCGTGCGAAGCGGTAAGGGTAATATTGGCGGTTTCAGTGCCGTCGGTTGTAGCATCAGGTGTGTAATGCACGGCAATAGCGTGTTCGCCTTCGCTTACATTCTCCAAAGGCGTTACCGTAAAGTGGTCATTGTCGCTATCTGCGGTAATGTTGGTTGTTCCGCTCAGCAAAGAAGTGATTGTGATAGGCACATTTACCTTGATAGTCTGACCCGCGGTAGAGGTGACTACTGCATCTTCTGCCTCAATAGAACCACAAATCAGCGGTGTGGTGTAGAGAGGAGATTTCTTGTAGAGGTAAACGGGGTGATGATTTTGAGTAACTAAATAGAAGCGGAAGAAAGAACCACAATGGAAGACAGCACCATTGTTAGGATTTTTAATTTCTATATCGGATATGCTCTTGAACGTTACTGTCAAAGGATAACCGCCTGCAGTACTTATATTTGCAGTTGTTGTTATTGTACTTTGTATATTTTGATTATCAGTCACATAATTATATAGAGCATCTTTTGTTTGCATTACATAGCCACCATCCACTTCAACTAATTTCACATTATATGTGTCCCCCCAATGACCTTGTACCATATCGCCTTTTAAATCCGTTTCAGGATTTACGAAATTACCAGAAGCACCAATAGCACTTGCTCCTATTCCACCTATCCGCCCATCGGCAAAAATAGTGTTGCTAAACGCAATCAAATAATCTCCTGCCCAATTATCAGCGCCAAGGTCGTAGGTTACGCGGTGATAATCCTCAGTGTCATTTACACGATATACAGGATAAAGAGTAACATCGTTTGCAGGCATGGTGAATGGGAAGGACACCTTATTATATATAAGGGAGCCGTATTCTACTGAAGTCTCTGACCAACCATCAAAAGTATAATCTTTTGAGCAGTCATCAGTAGCAGGGGCAGCGACTTCTGTCACCTCACCGCCTTCGTAGTACTCGGCTGTGCTAATAGTTTCGCCCAAGTGATTAACTACGGTGAGGGAGTATTGGGTACATGTCACATTGGCAAGTACATTGATGGTAGTTTCTGTAATTTCGCTGCCTGTTACGGTAATTGTACCATTTATTTGACCAGAAGCACCGTTGTTGGCTTCATAGCGAACATATACAGTTGGCAGTTTGCCCTTGTTAGCACCTGTCTTAACGGGTTTAACGGTGATGTTGGACGCATACTTAGAGTTGTCGTTTTTATTGGTAGAAACAAGGAATCCAGCACTTGCTTCGATAGTCAAAGGACATGTGAGGTCTTGTGCAGAAGCGAAGGTAAGCGTAGCTGCCTTGCTCGCAGGAGAACGCTGACCGCACTTGGTATCAATAGTTGTTGCACTATTAGCATATGTAATTGTACCTACACCGATAGAAGCACTGCCAGACAAATCGCACTTGGTAACATAATTGGTGTATTGGTCACCTGTAACAGCGGTTGTAATAGCGACAGAAGCAATTCTTCTATGACCTGTAGCACCGTCTATAGTGAAGGTGACAGATTGTGCATTGCCCGTCCATACACCATCGGTGATAGTGCCTGTAGAGGCAGTAATGGCATTGGCGTTCTCGCCCTTAGCAAATGCAAAGTCAATTTGTGTGAGAACGGTGTTAGCGTATGTAGCTGCCACGGTAATGGTGTTGCCAGCGTAAGTGCGTACTGCCTCACCTATATTATAATAGGTAGGAGCGTATGTAGCTGCGGTACCTTTGGCAAAGGTGATAGTAGCATCGCCATTGCCCATGCCATCGCCTAATGTGACAGAAGCAACCGCTTCCTCGTTAGCATATCCCATTTCGTTGAATGTAACGAGTGAATTGCCTGCACCAGGCACTGGTGTCGCAAAGACAGCGTGGAAAGTTTGATCACCTGTGATAGCAGGAGCGTTGGCAAGGTCGCTAAATACTTGCGCTTTGGTAGGAGTGGTAGATGTGCTCCAACCAATAAATTTCTCTGCGCAACAGCCGAGCGCATCGTCAGCAGGTGCTGGGACAGGGAGTGCAAGAGCTTGAGTTGCACTTACCGTGGATGTAGCAAAAGGTTCGCCTCCAACTTTCCATGTGACAGTATATTCCAACGCTTCCCATTTTGGATAAAGGGTTACTTCACCTGCGGTCCATCCTCCATTAGCGTTGGTGTATGGAGTATTAGGTTGCAAATTGCCCGCAACGTCTGCAATCAAGGTAGTGCACCCTGGTTCCGCGTAGTAACCTGCTATTTGATGACCTGCATATACTGGAAGATTGATTGCAGTTAAAACAGTTTTGGAAGCAGTCACAAGTGCAGAACCATCGGTAGTACCGCCATTCTTATCTAAGATAATTTCGTAAGTACAAAGCGTGCGGAAGTTAGTGAGGTCTTTTTTCTCCCAAACAGGATATAAGGTCGTCTGGGCATTAGCTGAATACGTACCACCCAATTCATATTCTTTATCACCTCCATCAGTTGTTGACCAGCCAACTTGGTCATAGCCCCAACGAGTAAATATAACTCCTTCGAGAGTCAAATCTTCATCGCATATTTTGGTGTCAGAAGCATCTTCGCCTTGTCCGTTTGCTCCTTTTTTGTAATTAATTGTATATGTCTTTGGGGTATCTAATGACGCAGAAAAGTAGGAAGTACCTGTAGCGTCTTTAGCAAATTGATATACAAATGTATAGTTGCCATTGCCATCGTCAATTGGTCCGTTTACATAGGTAGCATTTGTTCCGCTGATAGTTAAGCGAGTATCATTTGGAACAGTATAACATGATTCTGGAGTAATGCTTATTGTTACTTGTAGATCCTCATCCTCATCGGTACAGGTCTTTATACTTTCTGTACTGAATGTCATAGTATTGACATTTTCCATCGTTCCTTGTTCGATGGAAACTGAATTGGTGCAAGATTCATGTTTATATATAGCAACAGATTGTTGACTACTACTATAGCATGAGAAGAGACTATTATTAGAATTATATTGCACCAAATTGCGAGTATTAGTTCCCTGCGCTTTAATAGTGGCTACGCCCTCGTTAGTGATAGATATGCTCCAACTTCCATTGTCATTTTTAGTTTGTTGTGTTTTTAAGTGGTTGTTATTTGATGATGCCGCATAAAGATAACCGTTGCCTACATTAAAGGCAAGAGTATTTTCTTTTGTACCCTCCTCAAGTGTAATCAATTGTGCATCATCATTGAAATATACCAAACTATTCTCTTTCTTAACGGTTGCTTGTCCACGGTTGTTGTTGTTTTGCGTTGTGCTGAGAGCAACATCAGTATTTTTTGCCACAATGATGATTTGATCATCAACTGATAATTTAGAAGCATCTGTCACCAAAGTTGCCACATATGTATAGTTTGGGTCTGGTTCTGGAGTAGGAGTAGAACTACCATCTGGTGTGTACTCGATAACAATTGACTTCATATAAAGTGCTTTTGTTTCTCCATTATTGGAAAGCGTTATTTCAATTGTACCGCTTTTATTAATTGCACCTGATGTATAATCTGTTGCAGAAGTAGTTAGATTTTTAGATATGACAGATTCTCCGCCGATAGCCACATTAATCGTAGCATTGGCATTACCAGAACTATTTATCTTAATGCTATTAATAGTACCAGAAATACCATTAGTTGTAAAGACTGCTTTTTGGCAAGATTTGTCTGCAGAACCAATTTGTAAACCTCTACCTAATTGATTATCAAAACCAAAATAAGTTTGAGAAGTAGTCCAAGTATATGTAGTTTGCCATGTTGTTTGTGGTAAACCCTTTGTGACAGATGAAGAACCTGCGGATAAATCTCCAGTATTCAAAGTCCATGTATATGTATCTGCCCATACATTTCCGACACCGATAGTCACCAAGACCATCATTGTCACTGCCAAACGCTTAGCGAAATTCGTATATATAGTATGTAAAGTTTTCATAATCTTTCTGTTTTGTTTGATTGTTGATACTAATATTTATTTCGCATTATTCGTTCACGTAATCCGCAAAGACGGCGTAGAAGGTTTTGTTTTCTAATATCACAATGGATGGTTGCGCACCCTCATGCAATTCAGAAACCTCATGTTCATACACACCATTTTCCGCATCTGTCCAACCAGCTAATACAGCACCACAAGGAATTGGATTGACCACTGGAGCGGTAACCTCATCTCCCGCAGCGACTAGTTCGGAGTGGAGTTGCACTCCATTCACATACCAATTGACTGTATATTGGCGTTTGGTTTGATTGTATGTAGCAGTATAAATCTGATTGCCAGTAACTTCCGTAATAGCAGGACTCCAACCTGCAAATTCATACTCATACATTGCATCCTGTCCACGAGTTGGAGATGTAGGAGGGGTTGGGGTTTCGCCACACTCCACAGTAGAGGTTTTCAACACTGTGCCATCATAGTCTTTGAAAGTGATGGTATATGAGAGTTTGTTCCATTGTGCAGTGAACTCCAAATTATTAGCGGGCATCTTCATACCTGCAGTATATGTAGGATTCCACTCTACAAATTCGTGGCAATCGTACGTTGGTTTTTCGGGTGCTTGTATCTCATCGCCAAACTTATGTGTTACCACTTTATTGCTTGCATCACCCCCCCAATTACCTCCGTCAAGTTTCCATGTAACAGTGTAAGAGTTAATGGTGAAAGTGGCTTTGATAACAGCATTTCCAGTCAGCGTATGTATATTGCCCGAAGTGAAAGGCACATCATTCACCGTCAGTGATGCGAGTGAATATCCTTCATTAGCCGTAGCAGTGATAGTCAAAAGACAGGTATGTGCCAAATCACGGTTGCCCGAAGTGAAGTTATTAACCGCTGTACCATCGTGATGGGTGTATGAAACCGTGATTGTACCATTAGTAGGTTCTACAATCTTGGCATTCCAAGTCTTCATGCCTTCGGTGATGTTGTAGTTGTAGAACTCGCAGTTATTGTTGTCGTTATCACCACCCACGGAGCGTAAATCTGTAGGGGTAACTGTTACTGCTGCTAAAGTGACAGGAAGCGTTTCAAATGCAGTAGCTTGTGTAGCTGCCCATTCATCACCTGTCTTTGTTTTAAAGATTGAATTATCCTCTGACCAGCAACCATTATTCGCGATATGCCATACGTCAAAGTTATCATACTTGCTTGTTGTCACCTTATAGAGATTAGCAGTACCAGGCACCAATGTCATCGCAGTTTTATTGTTATGATTACCACGACCGATACGATAGTAAATTTTGTTTGTGCCATCTGCATTATTTGAATGGGTCCATTTGAGGACATTATTATCCAAATAAATCACTTTGTTTGCTTCCTGCAAAGAGGCAGGATACGTAACTGTTACAATAGGATAAAATTTGCTATTATCTGTTAGATATGAATGATCTACGGTGAATATGTATGTACCAAACTTAGTAGTCTGCAAACCACAATGAGTAGAACTATTCATCGCATTCAACTCTACATTCTCATACCAATCACTATGTATATCTCCGTTGAAGCCATAGAAATTTTCACAACCGTCTGTAATCTCAAAATAGTATGTGTAATTTGCGTTTTGCAAATCAACACTGATAGAAGCGGTTGTTGCATCAACTTTCTCTAATGGTGTAGTAAATGCAAAGGAATGGTCATTATAGTACACATTCAATTGTAGGCATTTAACGTTATACTCTGCAATTGCATCGCAATAGCCTTCAGCCGACACTACACATCTATAGTGACCGACATCTTCTATTGTGGCTTCAGCTTTAGTATAGGTAGTAGTGGTTTTTCCGTCAATATCTTCCCATTCGTCCTCCACGAATTTCTGCCATTTGTAGGTGTAAGGTACATCGTCCGCAGGTGGTGTAACAGTCATAGTAATTGTTTCACCAGGGAAGAAATGGTATGTACCATCAATAGAGGCAAAACCATCTAATGGAATACAAGCATCACAATCCGTACGGTATCTCGTGAGGGGTTTTTCAGTCCATTGGGCAGTAACAGTTTGATTACCTGTAGTACCTTTAGCAATAGAGGCAGGATTCCAACCTGTGAAGTTGTAGCCTTTGGGTAAATTGGTAAGGTCTGAGAAGGTTATTTCATCCTCAATGGTATAAGTTGCAGGGTTAGTGTTGGTAGCTCCTTTTGTATCGTTATATGTGATAGTGTATTCGATCGCAGTCCATTGAGCTGTAAGAGTAATATCTGTAGTTGGTGTATATGGCGAAGTAACCGTTGCTGTCCCGTCATGCCAACCTGCAAAATTATAACCTATTTTCTGTAAAGTAGGCAATGTGATTTCTGTACCAGCATCTACAGTCATTGTGTAATTGTCACCACTAGTAGTCCAATCTGTGAATGTACCTGTACCACCATCAGGATTCAATGTTACAATTACTTCTTTAGCACAGATTTCTTTGTATATAACCACATCATTTTGACCGCTACCATAGCAGGAGAAACGTTCTTGACTGCTATTAGCGTTATATCTAATCCAGTTACGTGTATTAGTACCTTGTGCTTTAATCGTTGCAACACTATTATTAGCAATCGTTATGCTCCAACTACCATTGTCATCAAGTGTGGTTTTGGTCTTTAAGTGGTTGCTACTTGATGATGCGGCATAGAGATAACTATCATCCACATTGAATGCAAATGTATTAGTCTTTGTACCTTCCTCCAGAATTATAATCTGAACATCATTGGTTATAGCAATCTTATTTTCATTCTTTGTAATTGCAGTACGTATTCGATATTCCCCGTTACTTGAATTATCACCCATTGCATAATCATATCCAGCAGCAGCAATTACTATACGATTACCTGCTGCAAGAGTAGAAGCATCAGTTACAAGTTCCCATGTGCAACCATCAGAATCATTTCCTCCACCGATATTGCCAGAACCGCTACCTGATGAAGAGTCATCATATGTTATCTCATAACTACTTCCATTAACTAAGACATTCTTTCCAAATGTGGTACATTGTATTTTATATCCTGTCGCAGTCGAGAGATTTGATGTAAATGTAACATACTTATATGTTGTATTAGAAGCGCTACTCTTATTGTCAGGAGTAATTTCCATACCAGAACCAACCATATTCCCATCTTTATCCACAAGATATATGGTTAATTTACTAGTTGTAGCACCATTACACAAACTTTTTACACCTATTTGAATGGATGTTGCAGTAGCCGCGTATTGTTTAAAGTCATCTATGTTTTTATTGATTATATATGCATCTTTTTTCTTCATGCCATAAGGCTGACTAAAATAGGTTTCACAATTAGAACTCGTCCAATTTGCCGAAGAGGAAGTCAAATCCCACGTATAACTCGCAGTCGCACCCAATATCTGTCCTATTCCGATGGTGAAGAGGATAGTAAACACGGTTAGGAATCTTGCTAAGTTACGCTTTGCGAAATTCGTATATATAGTATGTAAAGTTTTCATAATCATTTCTCTGTTTAATCGTTAATACTATTTATTTTCTTTTCGCTTTTATTCAACATAATTCGCAAAGACGGCGTAGAACGTTTGAGGTCTTTCCGCTGTCGGGAAGTCATCTATTGTCTTATATAGTTGAGCGGGAGCCGTGACACTAGCGTTCTCCATCGGAGCTGTTGTCCAACCAGCAAGCACATCACTACCTTCGCAATAGGTATTCAAATCAACCTCTGGGACAGTAGTCACCTTGCTGCCATGAGCGACGGTTGTCGCCGCACCTGTTAATTCTTCACCATTGACATACCATTTGACAGGATAGGTGTTGAGTGTCCATTGAGCGTAGAGGGTAACAGTAGCGTTGTTATCAGTAGTTAAATTTTTAACATTCTGTTTATCGCTATATACAACAGCACCATTTAATGTTTTCGCCCAACCTGCAAATGTATGACCAGTTTTTTCAAATGCATTAGTTTTTAAATTTTGTGATACATCATAAGTAAATGGTTGGTCAGTCATTGAACCACTTGTATTGCCATTGCCGTCAAAATGTACGGTAAAGGTGTTTGGTATCCAAAGTGCATAGAGAGTGGTAGTATTGCCTGCTTTATCCCAGTTCTTTGCACTGCTACCATCTGCTTTGTAGTATTGCGTACTATTAACTGTTGTTCCCGTCCAATATCCATTAAAAGTATAACCGCTGCGAGTTGGTATTTTAATAGCAGGCATTGCGGAACCATAAGTGGCAGAAACTGTTCCTGAACCACCCGAACCACCATTATCATTAAGAGTAACTGTATAATTATTACCCTTCCATTGTGCATATAATGTTACATCTGCATCGGTTGAATAGGTTGCACCTTTGGCATAAGAAGTACCTGTGCCATTTTGTTTAGTATTCCATCCGGTAAAAGTATATCCAGTACGAGTTGGAGTGCTATTGGATAGTGTGATGTTTGTTCCGTGCTTTTTATCAACCGCTTCTGGTACTGTACCGCCAGTGTGACCATTTCCGTTGTATGTAATCGTATAGAGACGAGTGATAGTTGCAGAACCTGTATTTTGCGTTTCTGAGCCATAACCAATATATCCTACAGGACTGTATGTAAACAAACATCTATGCCCCTTTTGAGGAGATCCAATTAATTTAGTGTCAGAAATATATTTGAATGTAGCTTGACTACCCTCTATACCAAAGTTGGCACCTTGGGTTCCACTATATTGACCAATATAAGTATATGTTCCATCGCTTTGCGCTTCCATTTGTTGAGACGTCCAGTCACCGCCATTCCAACCGTGTTTAATTTTAATATCAACTTTTTCCCAAAAGACATAAGGATAATGTTCGCCATTATTACCAGCAGTTTCATCTACACCAAAACGAACTATACCAGAATTCCCATTATACTTCCATGCATTCTCGTTGTAAGCACCATAACCTTGTGAAGTGGATTGATCAGATGATGGTCCATAGTTTGCATCATCATCTTTTTTTAGACGGAAGAAGCTGTCTTTGCTGGCGTAAACATATAAAATGTATTGACCATCTTTATTGTACCATGTTTTGATTTTATACGTTTCTGATTTATTCCAGCTCCCTGTGGGATCTCCGATTAGATAATACCTGGCGGAAGGTGCACCCCATACTTGTCCAATTCCCATTGTGAGGAGTATGGTTAAAATGGCAGTGAATCGTATACCCATAGTATACCCTTGCAATACCTTTGAAAATTTATTTGCCACGCTGGCGAAAGTAGTAGATTGTTTCATAATATCTTATGTTCTTTGTTTACTATTTTTTAGGTTAGAGGTTAGAGGCTAAAGGCGAGAGGTTAGAGGCACTAACCTCATCGCTTCGCTCTGAACCTGTAACATTATTTTGTGAGCAGAGGTCAACCCAATGACCTGTGCCTTCGTCGGAATGTACTTGCGAGAAGAAACTCATTTACACGAGTTTGGCTCGCCGTCATCCCTCCTCTTAAATCGAACTCGCAAAGTTCGATTTAGGTTGTTGGTAATTCCCCTTTCTTCTGGGGGGGGGTATATTGTTATTTTATTTGTCTTATATAAGTCCTATAGATGTCCTATAGATGTCCTATCATGGTCGCCTAACAGTCGCGAAACAGATAGGTAGTTTTCGCTACAAATGGTGCATCTCATGTAGCAAACAAAGGGACGTTTGTTTGATACCATAAAATCTGTTTTCCATGTACGAGCACGTACGAGGTGGTAACGATGTGGTATCGTTACATCACAAACACCACGAACCTGCTATTTCAACCCCTTTTCCCCTATATTAATATATCTTAGAACACTTCAAAGAAGTGTGTTTTTCTATGTGCAAATATATGTCCGTTTCTATGACCCAAGGTCGAAACAAGATCATTGATAGCTACTTAACAAAAAACAGCATACCCGACAACATAGATACGCTATGTAGCCGAAACAACAAAAGAACACAATCAAGCGTCTGGTTGTCAACACAAAAAAGACGACAGACCACCGTCTATCGTCCTAAGACACACACAAACACTCCAACTCAGAAAGAGTAGAAAAACATGCGTTTGGCGCCCATATACATAGTGTTGATCGCATCAAAGTGGAGTGTCTTAACCGTTTTCATTTGAATTGACGCTGCAAAGATACAACAAATAATGCGAATATGCAAATAAAGCGAGCATTTTTTTTGAAAAAAAACAATAAATAATGCTAAGCGGGATGGTTTTTAATACAAAAATACGGCACTTTGTGCCTACAAAAATATTTAAAAATATCAGGATGTAAGTGGTAGTTGAGATATGATGCTCATATCTCCTATGGACGCTATCTTGGGCGATGGCGTAAGTAAACTTCCTCATCGACCAAGCTACCATCCATTGACGTAGCATACTGCTACTAACTACCACTATTTTACAATGTCCTTCGGAAATTTCAAGGATTCTCCCAACCTCCCTTGAAGGGAGGAAAGTTCTGTGTTTCCGTGCTTGTCCGTGCTTGTCTGTGGGAGGTATTATCTCACACGGAGGGACGTCTTTCTGCGGTTATGGTTGACCACTGAACGACACTGAACTACACGGAACCAAAGATATATATAGCAGAAGCTACACTTAGCGTTCGGCACGCATGGGGTTGTGTAGGAAATCATCATACGCCAGACGGATACCATCCTCTAACTCAGTACGATATTCCCAACCTAAAGCCTTAGCCTTGCTGACATCCAAGAGCTTACGAGGCGTGCCATTGGGACGAGTAGTGTCCCACTCAATACGACCCTCGTACCCCACTACCTTAGCCACCAGCTCCGTCAATGCCTTGATACTGAGTTCCTTGCCCGTACCCGCATTGACCGTCTCGTTGCCCGAATAGTGATTCATGAGGAAAACACAAAGGTTAGCCAAATCGTCTACATACAAGAACTCACGCAATGGACTGCCATCGCCCCAACAGGTGACAGACTCTACCCCACTCTCCTTAGCCTCGTGGAAACGACGGATGAGAGCAGGCAAGACATGGCTGTGCTCGGGATGGTAGTTGTCGTTAGGACCATAGAGATTGGTAGGCATGACAGATATATAGTCCGTACCATACTGGCGATTGAGATACTCGCAGTACTTAAGACCCGAGATCTTAGCCAAAGCATACGCCTCGTTGGTCTTCTCTAACTCGCTGGTCAAGAGGCAATTCTCCTTCATAGGCTGAGGCGCCAAACGAGGATAGATGCAACTGGAGCCCAAGAAAAGCAACTTCTTGCAACCGTTCTGCCAAGCCGAATGGATGACATTCATCTCCATGATCATATTGTCGTACATGAAGTCCGCCAATGCCGACTGATTGGCGATGATACCACCCACCTTAGCCGCCGCCAAGAACACATACTCGGGCTGCTCGGTAGCAAAAAAAGACTCTACCTCCGACTGACGACAAAGGTCAAGTTCCGCGTGCGTGCGCGTGATAATATTATGGTATCCCTGACGCTGCAACTCGCGCATGATAGCAGAACCCACCATACCACGGTGACCTGCGATGTAGATTTTGGCGTTTTTTTCCATTTTTTTAATACATAAATACGGCACTTTGTGCCTACAAAAATATTTAAAAATAACAGGTTATATTTTTTAAGACAATAGACGTCAATTTTAGGTGTCAATTATTGTCAATCAAGGGGGATTTTTTGTTTGGGTTGGAAGAGCGACACGTCGCTAGCAACCCAAAACAAAAATGATGCTTTATCAGACAACTTAGACAACTTGAGAGACAATTAAAATCAATTATTCTTTCATACAAAAATACGCTTCGCTACAAAAATATTAAAAAATGCTGCTACTCACTACCACTATTGTACAATGTCCTTCGGAAATTTCAAGGATTCTCTCCCAACCTCCCTTGAAGGGAGGGGAAAGGATACTACTTAACAATGCCGCGTTCGAGGTATTCGGCAAGATTCACACGAGCCTGCTCCGCTGCGTGGTCCGCAGCCACCTTCTGCATATCGTGGCGCACCATCAAACGAACCAACTCCTCAAAAGTAGTCTTCGATGGATTCCAACCCAACGCCTTCTTGGCCTTGGTAGGGTCACCCCACAAGTTCACCACATCCGTTGGACGATAGAAATCAGGCGACACCTCTACCAATGTCTTGCCCAACAAATGCTTAGGACCCTCTACGCAAACACCCGTCTCCTCAGCACCCTCGCCACGGAACTCCAAGGTGATACCCGCCTCGCGGAAAGCCAAATCGCAGAACTCACGCACCGAGTGCTGCTCGCCCGTAGCAATAACAAAATCCTCGGGTGTCTCGTGCTGCAAGATGAGCCACATACATTCTACATAATCCTTGGCATAGCCCCAATCGCGCAACGAAGAGAGGTTGCCCAAATAGAGTTTCTCCTGCTTGCCCTGTGCGATGCGCGCTGCCGCGAGGGTGATCTTACGCGTTACGAAAGTCTCGCCACGGCGCTCCGACTCGTGGTTGAACAAGATACCCGAACAGCAGAACATATTATATGCCTCGCGGTACTCCTTGACAATCCAATAGCCATAGAGCTTGGCTACAGCATAAGGCGAATAAGGGTGGAAAGGCGTATTCTCGTTTTGTGGCACCTCCTCTACCTTGCCATAGAGCTCAGAAGTAGAAGCCTGGTAGATACGGCAGGTGTGGGTGAGTCCGCAGGCACGCACTGCCTCCAAGACGCGCAGAACGCCCGTAGCATCGATGTCGGCGGTGAACTCAGGCGAGTCGAAGCTGACCTGCACATGGCTCTGCGCTGCTAAGTTGTAGATCTCGTCTGGACGCACCTTACCAATCACCTGAATGAGGCCCATGGAGTCGGACATATCGCCATAGTGGAGGTGGAAATGTTCTTTACCTTCGAGATGCGCAATACGCTCGCGGTAGTCCACTGAACTACGGCGAATGATGCCATGCACATCGTAGCCTTTCTCCAAGAGAAATTCTGCCAAATACGAGCCGTCTTGACCCGTTATACCTGTAATAAGAGCGGTCTTCATTTGAATTATGAATTATGAATTTTGAATTAGGAATTATTTTTGGTATTTGCCGATGAACTTCATCACCAAGAACACCAGCCAGTCCGGGGTGTGCTTGAGCAATGGAGTCGCCAGCCAGTTGATGACACCCGGCATATCAGCCTTCTTGCCACGGAACATCTTACGCAATGCACGCTTGACCAGTTTCTCCGGCGGGATAGAGACCGTCAAGGCTACCGCCAGACGGCGCAGATGAGGCGCGAGACCAAATAGCGCCGTATCTACCGCACCCGGTGTCATGACAGTGATAGACACACCCTTAGGGCGCAGTTCGTACCACAAGGACTTGGAGAAATTGTAGATGAAAGCCTTGGTAGCATTATAAGACTGGATACCCGGCATAGCCATCCATGCAGACATGGAAGACATATTGAGGATATAACCCTTCTGGCGCGCCTTGCCACAGATAGTCTGCGACTGCTCGTCGGCAGTCAACTGGCGATGGATCATCTGCTCGCCAAACAAGCGGCAGAGTTTAGCCACGGTGATCATATGGAGGTTGAGAATCAACTCGATACGCTTCATCGAGGTCTCGCAATAGGGATTGAAGAAAAAGACACCCGCATTGTTGATGAGGATATCCACCACGAGGTGGTTGTCCAGACAATACTGGTGCAAGCGCTCCGCAGCGTCTGGCTGGGAGAGGTCCGCGTAGAGCGGAATCGTACGAACACCGTATTGAGCAGCCAATTCGGTGGCTACCTGCTGAAGCTCCTGCTGCTGGTTGCTGACCAGCAAGAGGTCGGTATGGTAATCGCGCGCAAGCTGGGTGGCGTATTGGAGGCCAATGCCCGATGAGGCGCCTGTGACAAGTGAAAGCATGTTCTTTTTTAGTTTATTTTTTTAATACAAAAATACGCTTCGCTACAAAAATATATATAAATAACAGGTTATGTTTTTAAGACAATAGACGTCAATTAAGGTGTTAATTATTGTCAATTCAAGGGGGATTTTTTGTTTGGGTTGGAAGAGCGACACGTCGCTGGCAACCCAAAACAAAAATGATTATTTATCAGACAACTTAGACAACTTGAGAGACAATTAAAATCAATTATCTTTTCATACAAAATACGCTTCGCTACAAAAATATAAAAAAATCCCCGAATAACGCTGCGCTCAACCGCTTAATCTTATAGCCGATAGCCAATAGCCAATAGCCGAGAAACTACTTCTTCTCGGGATACCACATCTGCTCGTACTTGAGCGCTTCGCGCTTGAGGTAAGCTGGGATATCCTTATCGCACTCATGGCACTTCATGTCCAGAGTGTACATGCGCGCCACACAATAATTGCTACGCTTACACTCCGAATGATACTGCTCCTCACGCATCTTATTCACAAAATCCGTATCACGCACCAGAGCATGGCCAATCTGTACAAAATCAAAGCCCGCCGCCAATGCCGTCTCCGCATTCTCACGACCCATGACTCCACCCACATAAATAAGCGGCATCTTCAGCGCCTTGCGGAACTGCTTGGCCGTATCGAGGAAGAAAAGCTCCTTGAAAGGCACCGTAGGAATCATCAGATGACCCACGAAACGCAACGCCAAACGCAACCACCAGAAAGACCAAGGATTCATATAGTGCGCCAAGGTCTTGATAGGCATAGCACCACCCATCACGGTGAAAGGTGCCTTGCTCACGAAGCCAGCTGTCAACACCAATGCATGCACGCCGTGCTTCTCAATCTCCTGTGCGATGCGAATGCACTCCTCGACCTTCAAGCCCGACTTGAAGCCATCGTACATATTGGTCTTGACTACCACCGCCATATCGTTGCCTGCGTGCTTCATGACCTCCGCCATGACTTCGTTCATGAAACGCATACGGTTCTCGAGCGAGCCACCGTACTCATCGCGACGGTGATTGGTATAAGGCGAGAGGAATTGCGAAATAAGATAGCCATGGCCTGCATGGATCTCCACACAGTCAAAACCACACTCGCGGCAGAAATCCACGGCATGGCCAAAAGCATGGACGATGTCCTGAATCTCGTCTTTGCGCAGCGCGCGGTGGAGCGTAGGCGAATAGAGGTTGAAGCCCGTGCTGGCACCTACAGGTAGGCACTTGCAGGTATAGAAGTGGGTCATATTGCCACAGTGACCGAGCTGGATACTGGCCTTGGCGCCCTCGGCGTGGATACCATCGGTGAGGCGCTTGAGGTCGTCCTTGATCTCGTCGTGGATATAGAGTTGGCCATCGAAAGAGACGCCCGAACGGGTGACAGAGCAGTATGCCACAGTGGTCATAGCTGCACCACCACGCGCCACAGCGGTGTGGTAGTTATAGAGGTCCTGGCTGGGACGGTTGCCGTAAGCCATATTCTCGAAAGCAGCCGAACGGATAGCGCGGTTGCGCAAGGTGATAGGTCCGAGCTGGTGCTCGGTGAAAAGGAGATTGCTCATCAAATTTTGAATTATGAATTTTGAATTATGAGACTTAGTAGATAAACGGAATGATGCGTTTGAGGCGTTTCTCGTCGAACTCGGAAGCAAACTCCTGTTTATATTTGTTGTAAATAGAATTGGCACGAGGAACCAGATTGCAGCACGAGAACCAGAAGAAAGTTAGTCCTGCCCAAGACCAAGTCAGAATAGCAAAGCCGAGCCACTCGGTGATTTCACCCAAGTAGTTGGCACTGGTGACAAATCGGTACATACCCTTCTTAGGCAAATAGTGATTGGTATCACCCGGTTTGCGCAAATGACGAATGACATGGTCGGAGTGCATATTGATGACCCAACCAGCCACAAAAATCACTGCACCTACAATGAAGCGAGGGTCAGAGAACCACGCAGGCGTGTAGAGATGCGAAGCAAAAACAGGTGCCAAATGGAAAAGCCAATAGCCCTGGATATAGCCATTGACCAAATTCCACACCATAGAGAAGAACATAATCATCAGTGGCATCTTGCTATTGCCCTTCAACAGGAAAGGAAAGATGAAGGAGCGTTGAAAATAGTGGAACTGGAAAATCAAGAAGAAGACCAAATAAGGCAACTGGAACTTGACATCGGACAACGCCCAGAGATAGAGCATCACCACAAAGACAGGCATCTCCATGAGGCACCAACCCACCTTATTATTGATAGCGGGGCCCCACTTCTCTGAACGCATCTTGCCATAACCCGCATCCACAAAATACAATGCCACAAAAACTACTAATCCGACAAGGAATAGCACGAAGAGGAAATTATAAAACGATTCGAGTGTAGAAATATCCATAAGCTGTATTATTAAAAATTCGCGGACAAAGGTACAAAGAAATTTTGAAATAACCAAACATTTCGTAATTATTGCTACATTTTTCGTATTTTTTGGGATTGAATTTGCATATATGCATATTTTTTTGTACCTTTGCAGCGAAATTATGCTAAGTCATCTACACATACGCAACTACGCACTTATCTCTCATTTGGACATTGATTTCCGTGAGGGATTCTCCGTTATGACGGGTGAGACGGGTGCCGGTAAGAGCATCATACTGGGTGCGCTGAACTTGGTGATGGGCGCTCGCGCCGACAGCAAGAGCATCACCGAAGGTGAGGAGCGATGCGTGATAGAGGCGACGTTTGAGGCAAAAGGCGATGAGGCGAGAGGCGAGAGGCGAGAGGCTAAAGGCGAGGAGGCGAAAGGCGAGAGGCTAAAGGCTAAAGGTGATGAGGCGAGAGGCGAGAGGCGAGAGGTAATTATCCGTAGGGAACTTAATCAGAATGGACGTTCGCGGTCGTTCGTGAACGACGAGGTGGTGACGCAAACGGAGCTGAAAGCATTGGCTCGCCAACTCATAGACATCCATTCGCAGCACGAGAGTCTGATGATAGGCGATGACCTGTTTCAGATAGCAGTGGTGGATGCGATAGCAGGCAACGGAGCCGAGCGCGAGGCATATAACGAAGCGTACACCTCCTATCAGGCAGCAATGACCAGTCTGCGCGAAGCACAAGCAATGGCCAAGAAAGCGCAGACGGATGCGGACTATATGCAATGGCAATACCATCAGTTGGCAGAAGCTCAGCTGATGGCAGGCGAGATGGAGGCATTGGAAGAAGAGGAGTATCGTTTGGCACATGCCGAAGAGATACAGTCTGCCCTCGCGACTGCCCTACAGCAATTGGATAGCGATCAGGGCGCATTGTCGCTCATACATGCCAGTAGGTCGGGTATAGGAAATCGGGCATCGGAGATAGAAGAGCGTCTCAGCAGTGTAGAGATTGAGTTGAAAGATATAGTATCGGATATCCAACGCCAGTACGATCGCACAGAGATCGACCCTATGCGCCTGGAGCAGGTGCAGGAGCGACTGAGTATGCTGCAGACGCTGATGAAGAAACACCATGTGCAGACTGTGGAGGAACTGATAGCATTGCGCGACGAATTAGAGACACAGGTGCAACGATTGGAGAATATGGACGAGGAACTGGAGAAACTGCAAGCGCAAGCGGAGCAGGCCCTGGAGAGACTGAGCGAAGAGGCGAGCCAGCTGACGCAGTCGCGCCAAGCAGTGACACAGACAATAGCAGAGCAGTTGGTGAAGGATATGCAGGGATTGGGTGTAGCGCACGCTAAAGTAGCCGTGGAGATTCAGCCCACAGAAGAGTACCAAGAGACGGGAAAAGACAATGTGCAGTTTATGTTCGCTGCGAACCTGAACCAATCGCTACGTCGCGTAGCGGAAGTGGCATCGGGCGGTGAGATCAGCCGACTGATGCTGTGTATCAAAGCGTTAATAGCCCGCAATAACGGACTACCGACGATTATCTTTGACGAAATAGACACAGGTGTGAGCGGAGCGATAGCCAGTCAGATGGGTGAGATCATGCGGCAGATGGCCGTCTCGCGTCAGGTGATAAGCATCACCCACCTGCCACAGGTGGCCACGAAAGGCGAACACCACTACTTAGTATATAAAGAGGATACAGAGGTCCGCACCGAAACACATATCCGCGAACTGAGCGCTGAAGAGCATGAGGAGGAGATAGAGAAAATGAGGAGGATATAGGCGAGGAGGCGATGAGGTTAAAGGCGAGAGGTTAAAGGCGAAAGGTTAAAGGCGAAAGGTTAAAGGCACGAATAGCGGCAAAGCCGCATATTACCAGCCATTACACTCTACACCCTACACTCTACACTTAAAACTAAAAACTAAAAACAGATGTTGCCATTAGCAGAGCGATTGCGTCCGAAGACGCTCAATGAATACATAGGACAAAAGCACCTGGTAGGCGAAGGAGCCGTCCTACGACAGATGATAGAGAACGGCAGTCTGTCGTCCTTTATCCTTTGGGGGCCTCCAGGCGTGGGCAAGACCACACTGGCACGCATCATCGCACACCAGTTGGAACGTCCGTTCTACACCCTCAGCGCCGTTACCAGCGGTGTGAAAGAAGTGCGTGAGGTGATCGATAAAGCGAAACGATTTGCGGCGATGGATAGAGGGTTGTTTGGAGATCGGGAATCGGGTATCGGGAATCGGGAATCGGGAGTCGGGCGAGCGATATTGTTTATCGATGAGATTCACCGTTTCTCTAAGTCGCAGCAAGACAGTCTATTAGGCGCAGTAGAAGATGGAACTATCACCCTGATAGGTGCTACCACAGAGAACCCATCGTTTGAGGTTATTACACCACTGCTGAGTCGCTGTCAAGTGTATGTGCTGAAGTCATTGGAGAAAGAGGACCTGCTGGAACTGCTGCAACGCGCACTGACCGAAGATGCGTATATCCGCAGTATGCATATCGAACTGCGCGAGACAGAAAGCATACTACGCTATTCGGGTGGCGATGCACGCAAACTGCTCAACATCGTGGAATTGGTCACCAATGCAGGGGTCAAAATACTGGACAACGAGACCGTCACCAAGCAGCTGCAGCAGAACCCCGTGGCATACGATAAGGACGGTGAACTGCATTATGACATCATCTCCGCGTTTATCAAGTCGATCCGCGGCAGCGACCCCGATGCAGCACTGTACTGGTTGGCACGCATGGTAGCCGCAGGCGAAGACCCGAAATTTATAGCCCGCCGTTTGGTGATCTCCGCGAGCGAAGATATAGGGTTGGCGAACCCCAATGCGATGTTGGTGGCCAACGCATGCTTCGACACATTGCAGAAAATAGGTTGGCCCGAAGGACGCATACCGCTGGCGATGGCGACAGTGTATCTCGCCACTTCGCAGAAATCCAACTCCGCATATTTAGCAATCAATCAGGCACTGGAGTTGGTGGAGAAGACAGGCAACCTGCCAGTGCCATTGCATCTGCGCAATGCGCCCACGAAGCTCATGGACGAGTTGGGATACGGCGAGGGATATAAGTATGCGCACGACTATCCGAACCACTTTGTCAAACAACAGTTCATGCCCGATGCGCTGCAAGGCACACGACTCTGGCAGGCGCAAGGCAGCCCGCAAGAACAGAAAATGGCGGAGTGGATGAGGTATCTGTGGGGAGAGGAGAGAGGTTAGAGGCGAGAGGTTAAAGGCGAAAGGCGAGAGGCACGAATTAACTTTAAAAGTAATATATATGAAAAGGAACAAATTAATGTGGGTTGTGGCAGCGAGTATGCTGCTGACCAGTTGCGCGCCAACACAAGAAGAGCGTATCAACAATGCCATTGAGCAAGTCATGGAACAGTTTGAGTGCGTCGGTATCTCCGCCGCCGTAGTACAAAACGGGAAGATAGTCTATAACCAATCGTTTGGCTACCAAGACCTGGAGACACAAACACCCCTCGAGAACGACCACATGATGCGTATTGCATCCATCTCGAAGTCCTTTACCGCTACGGGACTGATGCAACACGTAGAGAAAGGCATCATTTCGCTGGATGACGACATCAGCGATCTCATTGGATTCACTATCCGTAACCCTCATCACCCTGAGGTGCCTATCACGCTGCGCATGGTGCTCTCACACACCGCCAGCTTCCGCGATCCAGAGAACTACTCCACCCTCGACCATCTCAACCCAGCCGTGAATGGCGACTGCGCTGCGACATACTACGAATACAAGCCAGGCGAAGGATATAACTACTCTAACTTGGGTCTGAACCTGGCAGGTACCATACTGGAGAAAGTATCGGGCGTACGCTTTGACCAATACGTGAAAGACAGTATTATTACTCGTTTGGGATTGTGCGGTGGACACAATGTGGACATGTTGGACCAAAGCAAACTGGCCAGCATATATAACTACCGCAACGGTCAATACGTGAAGTCTGCTGCCTACGGCAGCGTGGCACACCGTTTGGACGGATACGTGATGGGTTACTCCGCACCAATGTTCTCGCCTACTGGCGGTGTGAAAATATCGGCACACGACTTGGCACGCTATATGATGATGCACATGAACTACGGCGAACTGGATGGCGTGCGTATCATCTCAGAAGAGAGCGCCAAGACGATGCAGACACCTGTGTGGTACATACAAAACATGCACGAGTGGGAAGACCAATACGGACTGTGCTTGCAGGAGTTCGTGGATTTTCTGAACGACGAGAAATACAACAAACCAGGTCATTACCCAGTAGGACATACGGGCGATGCGTACGGACTGCGCAGCATCATGATGTGGAGTCCTGCAGACCAATGGGGCATTGTGGCAATGACCAATGGCTATAAGTACGACCCACACTTCCTCCAAACGCTGGCGAATGCGATTTACGAGGCGATGTGATGGCGCTGTCGCTTAGAGTGTAGAGTGTAGGGTGTAGGGTGTAGAGTGTAGGGTGTAGAGTGTAGAGTGTAGAGGCACGGATAGCGGCAAAGCTGCATGCAAAAGGCGAGAGGTTAAAGGCGAGAGGTTAGAGGCAAGAAGTTGGCAGGGATATATATACATATACCATTTTGCAAGAGTCGGTGCAAGTACTGCGATTTTTTTTCCACTACACATTTGGAGAAACAATCGCAGTACGTGCAGGCACTGCTCATGGAAATGCAGGACCGACTACCCATATCCAATAGCCAATACCCAATATCCACTATATATATAGGTGGTGGTACGCCCAGTACGTTGCAGGTGGAAGACCTGCAAACTATCGTTGAGGCTATTAGGCGAGAGGCGAGAGGCGAGAGGCAAGAAATTACATTGGAAGCCAATCCGGGGGATATAACCGAAGAGAAAGTTCGCGCGTGGCGAGAGATGGGTATCAATCGGTTGAGCATAGGCATACAGAGCTTTCATGACGAGCTGCTGCAACTCATAGGCAGACGGCACAACGCCGAGCAAGCCCGCAGAGCAGTGGCGACAGCACAAGCAGCGGGATTTGACAATATATCCATTGACCTGATGTATGCCCTGCCCTCGCAGACGATGGAGATGTGGAAGAAGGATGTGGCTGAGGCACTGCAGTTGGGCGTGCAACATATATCCACCTACGGACTGATATACGAGGAAGGCACCGCACTGACGACATTGCTCGACCACGGTGTGATAGAAGCAGTGGACGAAGATACGGAGATGCAGATGTATGACTATATCGTGGCAGAGCTGACGGCACAGGGGTATATCCATTATGAGGTGAGCAATTTTGCGCTGCCGAATCGCGAATCGCAACACAACTCCAGTTACTGGAACAACACGCCCTATATCGGTTTGGGCGCAGGGGCACATAGCTACGATGGACAGGTCAGGAGTTGGAATATCAGCGATCTTGATAGCTATATAGCACAAGCTATGGGGCATCAGTTGCAGCCCGAAACAGAATGGCTGACTGATGAACAGCGACATACTGAGCGCGTGATGTTAGGGCTGCGCACCAATAGGGGTGTAGCCATGGAGGATATTGACAGCCACAAAGCACAAGCGTATATCCAACAGGGATTGCTGAAAGAAGTAGGCACACGCGTAGTTGCCACAACTAAAGGTTTTCATATACTGAATCGCATCATCGAGGAGTTGGTATAGGCGATTGGGTATGGGCGATGGGCTATTGGTTATAGGCGATGGGTGGATTTGATAAGTAGAATTGGCAAAAAAGCACTTGAACAAAAAAAAATCTCTTCTACACTTGCATATTTCAAAAAAAAGCAGTAACTTTGCATGCAAATTTAAAATTTGCACCAAAGATGGCGATTCCACGCAACATAGTACAGATTCCGGCTCTTGTGGACCTGCATGTCCACTTTCGTGAGCCGGGTTTTTCGTATAAAGAGACTATTGCTTCGGGTAGTATGGCAGCAGCTGCATCTGGCTACAGCGCAGTATTCACCATGCCTAACCTCAATCCGGTGCCAGACACCGTAGAGCATCTGCAAGAGCAGTTGGACATTATCAAACGCGACACCTACACAGGCGTCTATCCGTTTGCATCGATTACCATGGGGCAGAAAGGTGCAGGCGAACTCGTTGATTTTGAGGCATTGGCGCCATACGTCAAAGGGTTCTCTGATGACGGTCGCGGCGTGCAAAGCGAAGAACTGATGCGCGAGGCGATGAAACAAATTCGTGCGGTAGATCGTGTGATGGTGGCTCACTGCGAAGTAGAGGCGCTACTCAATGGCGGCTATATCCACGCAGGTGAGTATGCAAAAAAACACAATCACCGTGGCATCGTGTCTGAGAGCGAGTGGCAAGAGATAGAACGCGACATCCGTCTGGTAGAAGAGACAGGGTGTCGTTTTCATATATGCCATATCTCCACCAAGGAGAGTGTAGCGCTTATCCGTGAGGCCAAAGCCAAAGGACTGCCTGTGACTTGCGAGACTGCACCTCACTATTTGCTGCTGACCGACAATGACCTGCAAGAGGATGGCAAGTGGAAGATGAACCCACCGCTGCGTGCTGAGGAAGACCGCCTCGCGCTCATCGAGGGCATCAAAGATGGCACTATAGACTGTATCGCCACCGACCACGCGCCTCATAGCGCTGAGGAGAAGAGCCGTGGATTGGAGAAAAGTGCGTTTGGTATCGTGGGACTGGAAACGGCTTTCCCGCTGATGTACACGCATTTTGTGAAGACGGGTATCATCACTTTTGAGCGTCTTATCGAACTCATGTCCACCAATCCTGCTCGTATTATCGGTTTGGACAATACGGGTTCATTTGCCTACTTCGATTTAGATGCGTGCTACAAGATTGATCCAGCGAACTTCCTTTCCATGGGACAAGCGATGCCGTTTGAAGGATGGGAAGTATATGGCAAGTGCGTCAAAACCATCGTCAACGGAATAACAGTATATAATGTGCAAGGTTAAAGGCGAAAAGTTAAAGGCGAAAGGCAAGAATTATGAAGCAAAGATTATTTGAAATACAATCCAACGAACAGATAGCCAAGAATGTCTATCGCATGCAGCTTGGAGGCGATACTGCGGGCATACTGCCTGGGCAGTTCGTGAATATCCGCGTGCAAGGTCAATTCCTCCGCCGCCCCATCTCGGTATGCGATATTAGTGAGGCGAAAGGCGAGAGGTTAGAGGTTAGAGGCGAGAGGCGAGAGGCGAGAGGTGTGCTCACCATTATATATAAGGTAGTGGGCGTAGGCACCGAGGCTATGAGCCAACTGCCAATCGGCACCCAACTGGATGTTCTCACTGTTCTCGGTAACGGCTATGACCTGAGCAAAGCAGGCGACGCACCCTTGCTGGTCGGCGGTGGCGTAGGCGTACCTCCTATGTACATGCTGGCTCGCCAACTTCGCAAAGCAGGCAAAAAGGTGCGCGTGATCCTCGGCTTCAACACCAAGGAGGAAGTCTTCTACGAGGAGGAGTTTCGTGCCTTGGGTTGCGATGTGACTGTCACCACCGTGGACGGCAGTCATGGCGTGAAGGGCTTTGTGACTAACGCTCTGGACGGACAACAATCCTACTACTACACTTGCGGACCATTGCCCATGATCAAAGCACTACTGCAAGCCGTTGGTACCCATGGCGAAGTGAGCATGGAGGAGCGTATGGGATGCGGCTTCGGCGCATGCATGGGCTGCACGATACAAACAACGAAAGGACCCAAACGCGTGTGCAAAGAAGGCCCCGTATTCCCCGCAGAAATCCTACAACTCTAAACAACTCTACACAACACTACACAATGCTACACAACAAACTACAAATATCCCTCTCTGGCATCACCCTCGCCAATCCGATCATCCCAGCATCGGGAACCTATGGTTTTGGCGATGAGTTTGCTGAGTTATACGATATCAACTGTCTGGGCGGTATATCCTTCAAAGGCACCACCCGCGAGGCACGCTACGGCAACCCATTGCCTCGTATTGCTGAGTGCGGCAACTACGGTATGATCAACGCAGTGGGCTTGCAAAACCCTGGTGTGGAACATGTCATTGCCCACGAGTTGCCTCGCCTCAAGAGCCACTACAACGGCTGTATTGTGGCAAATGTCAGCGGTTTCTCTGTGCAAGACTATGTAGAGACTTGCGCCTTACTAGACAAAGAACCTATCGACATCCTCGAGGTGAATATCTCATGCCCTAATGTGCACAACGGAGGTATGGCATTTGGTACCAGTCCTGAGGCAGCATCTGAAGTGACAGCAGCCGTTAAGGCGGTGACTACCAAACCTGTATATATGAAGCTGTCGCCTAATGTGACGGACATCGTAGCCATTGCCAAAGCATGCGAAGCTGCGGGAGCAGATGGATTGTGCCTCATCAATACCGTGCTGGGTATGCGCATCGACATTCGTCGCCGCCGTCCTGTGATAGCCAACCGATATGGTGGTTATTCGGGTTCGGGCATCTTCCCACTCGCCCTCCGCATGGTGAACCAAGTGGCACGCGCGATCAACTTGCCTATCATCGGTTGCGGTGGCGTGAGCAGCGCAGAAGATGTGATAGAGATGATGATGGCAGGCGCGACAGCCGTGGAGATTGGCGCAGCTAACCTCACCAACCCAATGGTGGCAAAAGAGATTGTAGATCGTTTGCCAGCCCTTATGGATGAACTGAAAATAGATAAACTCACAGATATAATAGGAATAGTAAATCATGAATAAAGATGTGATTATTGCATGCGATTTCGCTTCGGCAGAAGAGACCTATCGCTTCCTTGACAAGATGGGCGATGTGAAGCCCTACGTAAAGATTGGTATGGAACTCTACTACGCAGAAGGTCCTGCCATCGTGCACGAACTCAAACGCCGCGGACACAAGATCTTCCTCGATCTCAAGCTCCACGATATACCTAATACCGTCAAGAAAGCCATGTCGGTGCTTAGTCGCCTGGATGTAGATATGTGTAACCTCCACGCCGCAGGTACCATCGAAATGATGAAAGCTGCTGTTGAGGGTCTCACTCGCGAGGACGGCACTCGTCCCGTGCTTTTGGCTGTTACCCAACTCACCTCTACCAGCGAGGAGCGTATGCACAACGACTTGCTTATCCAAGGCAATATTGGTGATGTGGTAGTACATTACGCGAAGAACGCCCAAGCGGCTGGTTTGGATGGTGTGGTTTGCTCGCCACTGGAGGCAGGTATGGTGAAAGAGGCATGCGGCAAGGATTTCTATACCGTTACCCCAGGTATCCGCTTTGCCGATGGCGTAGTAGGTGACCAAGTGCGTATCACTACTCCAGCCAAAGCACGCGAGATTGGCTCTGACTTCATCGTCGTAGGTCGCCCCATCACCGCTGCCGAAGACCCTGTAGCTGCTTACCAACGCTGCGTAGCAGAATTTTGCGGATAAGCAAAATTCATAGTTCAACATAGTTCAGTATTGTTCAGCGCTTCGCGTTCAGTATTGTAACAATGTTGAACCACATTGAACAATGTTGAACAATTTTGAACTAAAAAACTAACAATATGAAACAACTTATTGCTGAAGACTTGCTGAAGATTAAAGCTGTCTTCCTTCGTCCAAACGAGCCATTCACATGGGCCAGTGGTATCAAGAGTCCTATCTATTGCGACAACCGTCTCACCCTGAGCGACACCCAAGTGCGCAACGACGTAGAGAACGGCCTCGCAGCCCTCATCCGCGAGCATTATCCTCAAGCTGAAGTCCTCATGGGTACTTCTACAGCAGGTATTGCTCACGCAGCCATCACGGCTACTATCCTCGACCTGCCTATGGGTTATGTACGCAGTGGAGCTAAGGATCACGGCCGTGGCAACCAAATTGAAGGTAAACTCCTTCCTGGTCAGAAAGTGGTTGTAGTAGAGGACCTTATCTCTACTGGTGGCAGCTGCATCGAGGTAGTGAATGTCCTCCGCGAAGCGGGTGCTGATGTACTCGGCATCGTGAGCATCTTCACTTATGGTATGAAGAAGGGCCTCGAGCGCTTGGCAGCAGCCGAAGTAAAGAACGTCAGCCTTTGCGACCTCGACACCCTCGTCGAAGTAGCTGCTGACAAAGCATATATCGCTCCAGAAGACAAAGAGCGTCTGATCAAATTCCGCAACAACCCTTCTGACGAGAGTTGGATGGCGTGATGTTAGGCTAAAGGTTAAAGGTTATAGGTTAAAGGTAAGGATTTAAAGGCAAGGATATGAAAAAGTCATTCTTCTTAGCCATTGCTGCGCTTTGTGCGACAATGACTTTTGCAATCACCCCCCAAGAATTGGCGGACTCACTCAATGTCTTCGCCAGCCAACGCGCTTATTTAGGTAAGGTTAAAGTCAGTGATATTCAAATAGATGAGAAGAATATCACCATCACCACCTGCAACCGATTGTCTTGTATCTCACTCACTCCAGAGGAGATTGCAGGGCTCAAAGAGTCGGTTCGTCAATGGGTAGGCGGTGCGCCTACAGCCGAGGTGCAAATTATCTCGGACGGCAAAGAACTGGACGAATGGGTGACCGCCCTATACCGCAAACGCGATAAGAAATTGCAATACAAACCTGCCAGTGCCAAGTATCCATTGGTGCACAATGCCTCGCAACCCTACTCTGCGAAACAGGGATTAGACGGCAAGCATATCGCCTTATGGGGTAGCCATGGTATCTACTACGTGCAGGCATATCGCATGTGGAAATGGCAACGCGCACGCCTTTGGACGACCATCGAAGACCTCTACACCAGCAGTTACACCATGCCTTTCCTCGTGCCTATGCTTGAGAACGCAGGTGCTGTAGTACTTCAGCCGCGTGAGCGCGATACGCAATTGCACGAGGTGATCGTGGACGACTCGCAACTTGCCACTGGTATCACACCCGCCGAAGGCACAGGTTGGGGACGACCTCTGAAACCATTGCTCGAAGGCGACAATCCATTTGCTATGGGTGGCTATAGCACAGTCAAGAGTACTGCCCAATATACCCCGAAGCTCCCCGAAGCGGGCGAGTATGCCGTATATGTGAGCTACAAATCTCTGCCTAAGAGCAACCCACAAGCCGAATACACCGTGGTGCACAAAGGCATCAGCACCACCTATCATGTCAACCAACAAATGGGTGGCGGCACATGGATATACCTCGGCACCTTTGACTTTGGCACCGATGCGAATAGCAACTATGTGACCCTTACGCATAAAGGCAAACAGATAACCACGACCGATGCTATCAAATTTGGTGGCGGTTGGGGTTCGGTGGCTCGCTACCCTCACCCAGAGATTGGCGACGATGATTTCTACACCAAGAAAGATACCCACTCACAAGAAGTTGTCACCGATTCCACATTGCATATTGCAAACCAAGCATTTGCCACCACCAGTGGTTATCCTCGTTATATCGAAGGCGCACGCTATTGGTTGCAGTATGCGGGTATCCCTGACAGCGTCTATAACTATACAGGTAGCAAGAATGACTACACCGACGACTTCAGCTGTCGCGGACGTTGGGTGAACTACCTTGCAGGTGGTAGTGCTGCCTATCCAGAGGGTCCAGGACTCAATATACCTGTCAACATGAGTGTCGCTTTCCACAGCGATGCAGGTTGCCATCCTACCGACAAACTCGTGGGTACATTTATGTTTTACACCATCAAAGACGATGACCAAGAGACCACCTATCCTTCGGGCGGTGACCGCATTTGTAATCGCGACTTTGCGGACTATCTCCAAACGCAAATCGTAGAGGACATTCGTCAAACCATGATGCCAACATGGCAAAAACGCCACCTCATGCATAAGTCAATGTCCGAGACGCGCAATCCGAAAGTGCCATCCACCATCATTGAATTGCTTAGCCACCACAACTACTATGACATGACCTTCGGATTGGATCCTAAGTTCAAGTTCATTGTCAGCCGTGCTATCTACAAAGGTATGCTCCGCTTCATTCACCAGACAACGGGTACTCCATACGTGGTTCAACCATTGCCTGTGCAGCAAATGAACATCAGTTATGCTGACAACGATAGTTTGCATATCCGTTGGGCAGAACGCGTAGATCGCCTCGAGCCAACTGCCACCCCAACCTACTATATTGTATACACGCGCACGAGCCAACTCAAAGATGGCCAATGGCAAACTTCCGACTGGGATAATGGTATCCGCGTAAGCGATGCTAATGCCACCCTGCCTATTCAACGTGGCGTGAAGTACGACTTCATGGTGCGTGCAGGAAATAACGGTGGTGTCAGTCTGCCCAGCGAAGTGCTGAGCGCCTATATCGCCCCTCAATACAACAACAAGCTCGCGCTCATCATCAATGGCTTCCACCGTGTGGATGCACCTGAAATGTTCGGCATTGATAGCATCACAGGTGGTGTTGTACCTGGCTCGTATGCCGTATCCTACGGCAAGGAGATTAGTTTCCTGGGCGAGCAGTTCGACTATGACCGCACCAATATGTGGGAGAGCGATGACGACTGCGGTTTTGGCATGTGCCATGCTGACAAACAGAAAGAGGTGAACATAGGTAACACATTCGACTACCCAAGCATGCACGGCGATGCGCTGGCACAAATGGGAATATCGTATGTATCATCATCTATCAACGCAGTCGAATCCCTCGCGCCATACACCCTTGTGGATATCATTATGGGTAAGGAGAAAGGCGAGAAGACTGATACCATAGGCTGCATACCTATGCATCTGCGCAAAGCAATCGAGGCATATACAGAGCAAGGAGGTAAGTTACTCCTCTCTGGTTCGTATATCGCCAGCGACATGCGCCACACATGCGACACTGCCTTTACACACAACGTACTGCACTATCGCTACAAAACAGAGAAGGCATCGACCTGCGGACGCATCAACTTCCAATACAATATCCTGCCGACCAAGCAATACGAATACTACACCAAGCCTAATCCACAAGTGATTGAATGTGAGTGGCCAGACGGCATTGAACCAATGACAGGTGGTGTACGTATTGCTCGCTATGACGACACCTATGTGAATGCAGGTGTGGCATACCAAGATGATAAAACTAGAATGATTATATTGCCATTTATGTTGGAATCGGTAAAGGACTTCCCAGCCCTCTACTCCGACTGCATCAACTGGCTTATATCGCAATAAAAATATTAACTCTTCATTATTAATTATTAATCAATGCGACACTTAATTGACCCAACCGATTTTACCACTGCAGAGGTAGATATCATCATCAACCGCGCATTGGACATCATCAACAACAAGGAGATGTATGCTGAGGCATGCCACGGCAAGAAACTCGCAACACTCTTTTATGAGCCAAGCACTCGCACGCGCCTTAGTTTCACCGCAGCCATGATGGAGCTTGGAGGTAATGTCTTGGGTTTCTCCGATGCTAAGAGCAGTAGCGTAAGCAAAGGAGAGACAGTGGCTGACACCGTGCGTGTCGTCAGCAGTTTTGCCGACATTATCGCCATGCGTCACTACAAAGAGGGTTCACCTCGCGTGGCATCAGAATACTCGCGAATCCCTATTATTAATGCAGGCGATGGTGGTCATTCGCACCCTACTCAAACACTGACCGATTTGCTCACAATCCGCAGAGAATTAGGACATTTTGACCATTTGACTATAGGTCTATGTGGCGACTTGAAGTACGGTCGCACCGTACACTCGCTCATCAAGGCTATGAAGCGTTACGAGGGTGTGCATTTTGTGCTAATCTCTCCTACAGAACTGCGTTTGCCAGATTATATGAAGCACGAGTTGGGTGACAACTATAGTGAGTACTCCACCATTGAGGAAGCAATGCCTCTGTTGGATGTCCTCTATATGACGCGCGTACAGCAGGAGCGCTTCGACGACCCTGCCGAGTATGAACGCCTAAAGGATGCCTTCATACTTGATACCGAAAAGATGGCATTAGGCAAAGCCGATATGATTGTGCTGCACCCACTACCTCGCGTGAACGAGATCACCGTAGATGTGGACAAAGACCCACGCGCTGCGTATTTCCGCCAAGTGGAGAATGGCAAGTATGTGCGTATGGCACTCATCTACACCCTGCTCTCATGGAAAGATGCCGAGGAGTCACACAAAGTAGAAACACATCTCACAGATAAACTATGTAGCAACGACCGCTGTATCGTCACTACCGAACCTGTGGAGAAAAAAGCGTATACAGATGCAGATGGTGTCCTACGCTGTTACTACTGCGACCACGCATTGTAAATACCGCTTATAAACATTCAATTGTCAACTATAAACTGAAATAAGATATGAATTCTCGTATTTTGCAAGAGGGACTCACATTCGATGATGTATTGCTTGTCCCATCCTATTCAGAGGTACTTCCTCGTGAAGTAAACCTTAAGTGCCAATTCACCCGCAATATCAGTCTGAATATCCCAGTGGTATCGGCTGCTATGGACACCGTGACCGAGTCTAAGATGGCTATTGCTATTGCTCGTGAGGGTGGTATTGGTGTGATTCACAAGAACATGTCTATCGCTGCACAAGCAGCCGAAGTGCGTCGCGTGAAGCGTGCGGAGAACGGACTCATCTCCGATCCTATCACCATCACTGCCGACCAAACAGTAGGCGATGCAGAGCAACTCATGCACGACAACCACATCGGTGGTATTCCTGTGGTAGACGAAGCCAATAACCTCGTGGGTATCGTCACCAATCGTGACCTGCGTTTTGAGACCGATTATTCACGCAAAATTGGCGAAGTGATGACCAGCGAGAACCTCATCACTATCTCATCGACCGACAACGAAGTGATTATGGGTGCTCTCCAAGCACACAAAGTAGAGAAACTACCAGTCGTGGATAACCAAGGCAAACTCGTAGGCCTTGTTACCTATAAGGATATCACCAAACTCAAAGACTTCCCTAACGCATGCAAAGATGCCAAAGGCCGTCTGCGTTGTGCAGCAGGTGTAGGTATCACACCCGACTTTATGAATCGCGTAGCTGCGCTCTATAAAGAGGGCGTGGATGCTGTGGTGCTCGATTCAGCCCACGGTCACTCTAAAAATATCGTCAACGCACTCCGTACTATCAAAGCCACATATCCTGACTTGGATGTAGTAGTAGGTAATATTGCTACAGCGGAAGCCGCTAAGTACCTCGTAGAAAATGGTGCTGACGGTGTGAAGGTCGGTATCGGTCCTGGTAGCATCTGTACTACTCGTATCATCGCTGGTGTAGGTGTGCCACAGTTGACAGCTATCTTCGAAGTAGCCGATGCCCTCAGAGGAACTGGTGTGCCAATGATTGCAGATGGTGGTCTTCGCTACTCGGGTGATGTGGTCAAAGCCCTCGCTGCTGGTGGCAACTGCGTGATGTGCGGCTCAATGTTCGCTGGTACAGAAGAAGCTCCTGGCGACACAATCATCTACAACGGTCGTAAGTTCAAATCCTACCGTGGCATGGGTTCCATCGACGCCATGAAAGCAGGTTCTGCGGACCGCTACTTCCAAGGCAAAGAGACTAATGTCAACAAACTCGTGCCAGAAGGTATCGTAGGTCGTGTACCTTACAAAGGTCACGTCTCTGAGACTATTTTCCAACTCATGGGCGGTCTTCGCTCTGGTATGGGTTACGTAGGTGCTCACAACTTGGAGGAACTCAAATCGGCTAAGTTTGTGCGTGTTACTGCTGCTGGTATGACCGAAAGTCACCCACACGACATCACCATCACCTCTGAGACTCCTAACTACACCCGCGGACAATAAGCGGCATTGCCGTTTGTTCAACATTGTTCAGTGCTTCGCGTTCAACATTGTTCAGCATTGCACAACTTTGAACCACATTGAACAATATTGAACCATATTGAACTTTTAAAAACAAAGAACATATGCAAAAAATCATTATTCTCGATCTCGGATCAGAAACTACCCAAGTCATCGGTCGCCGTGTGCGCGAACTGGATACCTTCTGCGAGGTCCTTCCTTACAACAAATACCCAGAGGATGACAAAGACATCATTGGTCTTATCCTCTCGGGCGATAAGGATGCTGTAGAACAACCTGAGGTACTCCAAAACACCCTCAGCCAATTCTGCTCTTGCATCCCAGTACTCAACATTGCTAAAGGCGAACAACCTACCGTAGAGGAGCTTCGTCCATTCGTGCTTGACACATGCCATAGCGCACAAGACTGGACTCCTGCTAACTTCGTAGAGACTACCGTAGCAGAGCTCAAGGAGCAAATCGGTACCGACCGCGTAATCCTGGCCCTCTCTGGTGGTGTGGACAGCTCTATCACAGCTGTGCTCCTCAACCGTGCTATCGGCAGCCAACTCACCTGTATCTTCGTGGATCACGGATTGCTCCGCAAGGACGAGTTCGAAAACGTACTCCGCGACTACGAGTGCCTCGGTCTCAATGTAATTGGTGTGGACGCCAAAGCTCGCTTCTATGGCGACCTCGCTGGCGTAACTGACCCTGAGCAAAAACGTAAGATTATCGGCCGCGACTTCATCCAAGTATTTGATGAGGAAGCTAAGAAGATCACCGATGCTAAATGGCTCGGTCAAGGTACTATCTACCCAGATATCATTGAGTCTATCAACCACTCTGGTAAGGTCATCAAGTCTCACCACAACGTAGGTGGTCTGCCTAAAGAGATGAACCTCAAGCTCTGCGAGCCACTCAAGCTCCTCTTCAAGGATGAGGTTCGCCGTATTGGTCGTTATATGGGTGTACCTGAGCACCTTATCGGTCGCCATCCTTTCCCAGGTCCAGGTCTTGGTGTTCGTATCTTGGGTGATATTACTCCTGAGAAAGTACGCATCCTCCAAGAGGCTGACGCTATCTATGTGAACATGCTTCGCGAGTGGAAAGATGAGAACGGCGTTGCGCTCTACGACAAGGTTTGGCAAGCTGGTGCTATCCTCCTCTCAACCGTTCGTAGTACGGGTATGAAGGGTGATGTGCGTACCTACGAGCATCCAGTAGCTCTCCGCGCAGTCCTCTCTGTGGATGCTATGACGGCTGACTGGGCTCGTCTTCCATACGAGTTCATGGCTAAGGTGTCTAACGAGATTATCAACAAGGTACAAGGTGTCAACCGCGTATGCTATGATATCTCTGCAAAACCACCCGCAACAATCGAGTGGGAGTAATCCTATCGGATATATCACACAGTAGTGTGTTTATGATACCTCAAAAAAAAGCGCAGCAATGCGCTTTTTTTTGTATACCAATATCTACCTTACTGGAATCGGGAAATCAAATTATACGCTTGATACACACCCAATTCGCCTGCCTTACTCAGGTCTGCAATACCTTTGTCGTTCTCACCTATATAGATATAGGTTAAGCCACGATTGAAGTATGCTTCGGCAAAATCACCATCAGCTGCAATAGCTTGGGTGTAGTAGGAGATAGCAGCCTTAAAGTCCTGTTGGATACAGAGCATATTCGCCTTATTATAGTAGGCAAACGAGAAGTCAGGTAAATGGTTGATGACATAGTCATAGTCGCGCATCATCAACTCGAAGTCCGCTTTGTCAGTAGGTTCGCCTATAGCTCGCTTATATTCCAACCACTTATACCGCCAGTTAGCACGGCAGAAATAGGCAAAATACATTTTGCTATCCATTAATATGGCACGAGTTACGTCATCCAATGCTGAGGAATAATCTTGCACCAACGCAAACTCAAAAGCGCGCGCGATATAGGATGCGCAGAGCAAGTCGTTATTCGTGGAACCTGGCTGTGCCATCTGCTCCAGCAGGTCAATCTGGTGCGAGAGATCGCTGATTTGAGCAAAGTGCTGATTCACCATATCCGCTGTCAAATTGATCTCCTGTGTAGTAAAACGCAAAGGTGCAGGCAGACGTAGCGCTCGGTTGTAGGCATCCACCGTAGCGTGCGAATAGTTGGTCTGACGCAACGCATTAGCATTCGTGTTGCTTGCATAATACGAGAGGAATATATTAGGCTCGTTCACCACATCAGCAAAGCGTTTTTGTACGGCACCACGAGTGTCGCTTTCGTATTTATTCTCCTCTTCGTTCGACTCTTGGTTCTGCGCTGCGAGGGTAGAAAACTCCTTTCGGCGATCGCGTTGTTGCGGTTGGTTATCCGCCAACTGCATATGGGTCTGTAGTGACTGGATACTGTCTTTCTTTTGCTCGAGGTGGTATGCCTGTTGACGCAGTAGAGTAGCTTCTTTGCCATGTCCAAGCGATGTCTCTGCCTGAGCTGCCAGATAGTACGCGGGCAGGAAATACGGATAACGCGCCATGATGGTATTGAAGTCATTGAGTGCCTCTTGCCATTGGCGCAATTGCAGTTGAACCATACCGCGTTGATAGTACAGTTCTATCCTTTCGGGAGCAAAGTGAATGGCTTGCGTAAAGTCCTCCAACGCACGATTGTAGTCGCCCAGTTCCTGTCGCAACACACCACGATTATAGTAGCATTGTGCATCGCGTGGCGAGAGCGACACAGCCCTATCGTAGTCTGCAAGGGCACTACGATAGTTGTGTTTGCGATAGTAGATGATACCACGGTTGATATAGTCGCCAGCCCATTTGCTACCGAACTCAATGGATTTGCTCAGCGACATCAGGGCATCATCCTGATTATCTTGCATCAGTTGCACTAAGCCCAATGCCGACCAGTTCGCTGGGTTCTGCGAGTCATATTCGGTCGCTTGCGCAAAAGCATTGAGCGCGCAAATAGTGTCATTGCTGCGCAGGCAGATACTACCCTTCTCAAAGTGCAAAGCTGCCGAATGTGGATCGCGGTGTAACAAATGGTTAATATCTTGCAAAGCCAGATCATATTGCTCCAGTTCTGCCAACACATCGGCACGCATGGCGATATACGTCCTATTTTCGGGAGCAAAGATGAGTGCTTCGCTAAAGTCACGTTCGGCTTTCTCCAGTTGGTCGGTCTGGCGGTAGATAAATCCGCGGGTGTAGTAAGCGCCTGGTTGAAAGGGATTACGGTTGATCGCTGCATGGCAATCCTGTTCAGCACCCGTATAATCGCCTAACTGAATCTTGGCTATCGCACGCAACAGATACGGTTCGCTCAGGTATGGCTTGAGTTTGATGACTTGATTGAAATATTGAATACTCAGCACATAATCATCAAAGTACAGCGCATTGCGTCCGATAGCCGTTATGCGATCGGTGTTCAACTGCGCCACGCTCATCACGCTCATGCAGCAACCCAATACTATGTACAATATCCTTCTCATAACCTCTCGCCATATCGCCTTTAGCCTATAACCGTCACTTACATCCTGCCTCGGCATCGAACCACTCGGGCACATCAAACTGCTCCTCTACGCTATAGCCCAACTCCTCATTCGCATATACCTTCTGCATATAAATAGACCAAATAGGCAATGCCATATTAGCGCCTTGACCCGCGGACATATTGTCAAAGTGAATACTGCGGTCTTCGCCACCAACCCATACACCACTCACCAACGATGGCGTAAAACCTACAAACCAACCGTCAGAGTGGTTCTGCGAAGTACCCGTCTTGCCGCCCATCGGAGCTTTGAGTCCATAACGGAAACGCGCACGCACTCCCGTACCATGATCCATCACATTGCGCAACATATAGATCATCTTATAGGAGGTAGTCTCGCTGATAATCTCATAGGTCTTAGGCGTGAAGGTAGCCAATATATTGCCGTTATTATCCTCAATACGAGTGACATACAACGGTTCAACACGGATACCTTTATTAGGGAAAGTGGTATAAGCATCCACCATCTCCTTCACACTCACCTCACATGGTCCCAAACAGAGACTGACCACAGGGTCGAGTTGGCCTTCTATACCAAACGAACGCATCATACGCACCAACTGCTCAGGCGTAAAGAGTGACATCAGATAGGCAGTAATCCAGTTGCTCGATTTCTCCAATCCCCAGTTGAGCGTAACCATCTCGCCTTGGTTAGCCAAGTGTTCATCACGCGGAGTCCAACGCACACCATTGCCATCAATCAGGGTAATAGAGTCATTCACAGTACTATCGCATGGCCACATACCCTCATCCATTGCCAATGTAAAGAGGTAGGGCTTGATTGTAGAACCTACCTGACGGCGACCTGTACTGACCATATCATATTGGAAATGAGCAAAGTTAGGACCGCCCACATAGGCTTTAACTGCACCCGAATGGGCATCCATTGACATGAAACCACAACGCAGGAAATGTTTGTTCCAGCGGATGGAATCCATAGGCGTCATAGTGGTGTCAATCAGTCCGTTATACGAGAACACACGCATATTGACAGGCGTATTGAACACCTGCTTGATAGCAGTTTCGTTCATTCCTTGTTTTTTCAATGCACGATAGCGATCGGTTTGACGCATAGAGCGATTCATGATACCATCAATCTCCTCGGGTGTAAGATCCTTGGAGAAAGGAGCATATGATTTCTTGCGTTTCTCGCGGAAGAAACTCTTTTGTAGGTCTTGCATATGCTCACTCACCGCCTCCTCAGCGTATTGCTGCATACGCGAATCAATAGTGGTATAAACACGCAAACCATCTTGGTATAAGTCATAAGGCATACCATCGGGTTTGTGGTTCTTGTTGCAAAAACCATACAGCGGGTTCTCCTCCCATTGGCGTTTATCAATCTCATATTGCAGCATATTCCACTCCGAATAGTTGCTCTTTTTGGGTTCCTTGGCAGTCAGCATTTGGCGCAAATACTCGCGGAAATAAGGTGCCATGCCCTGTTTGTGGTCCACCGATTGGTATTTGAGTTCTATAGGTAGTTGTTTGAGCGAGTCGCACACCTGCTCAGTGATGTAATCATATTTGCACATCTGATTGAGTACCGTATTACGGCGGTTGAGCGCGTTCTCAGGGCGACGACGAGGATTGTAGAGAGCTGGGTTCTTACACATTCCAACGAGCATGGCCGATTGCTCCAAGTTGAGTTCCGCAGGCGTTGTGCTGAAATATACCTGTGCTGCCGACTTGATACCCACCGCATTATAGAGAAAATCAAACTGGTTTAGATACATTGTCAGTATCTCCTCTTTGGAATAGAGGCGTTCCAGTTTGGTGGCAATCACCCACTCTATGGGTTTTTGCAGCGCACGCTCAAATATATTGTTCGCACGAGGCGACCACAATTGCTTAGCCAACTGCTGGGTGAGTGTACTACCGCCACCTGCCCTACCCAGTTTCATAACCGCACGCATCAATGACTTGATATCCACACCCGTATGGTCATAATAGCGTACATCCTCAGTAGCAATCAGCGCATTAATCATATTGGGCGAGATTTCGGTATAGTTCACGCTGACACGATTCTCGTTGCGATAGTAACGTCCGAGCAACTGCATATCGCTTGAGATAACCTCAGTAGCATACTTATTCTTGGGGTTCTGCAACTCTTCCAACGGAGGCAAATAGCCCAACCAACCCTTGGTAATCATCCAAAATAGCAGTACGACAGCCACCATTCCCGTAGCAAAAAGGCTCCAGAACCATGCAGCAAATGTTTTCTTAAATCTTTCGTTTCCCGATACCCGATTTCCGATACCCGTTTTTTGTTTTTTATCCATAGTTTTTATATTAGATTGCATATTACACCAAATTATCCTGCAAAGGTACAACAAATAATGCACATTTGCAAGCAAATGAGCGAAAAGTTTACTTTTAGGCGAAATTTGTTGTGTCTTTATCGGGTGGATAAGCGGTGGATAAGCGGTGGATGGAGGTCGTTCAATGTTCATTTTGTTACCTTCTTGTGTGACAGCATTGTATTCACCCTGCCAAACTACGGGGAAAGTATTGGACAATATCGGAGTGATAACGGAGTGGTAACGGGTAAGACTGCTGGAAAGCAGGATAAAGTAGAGAAAAAAGTAGTTTTTTTAGTTGTCCATAGAGACTCGTTTAACCTTCCATTTCCCGAAGGGATACCAAACCTTTGCCGAAGGATCACTTGAATACGAGCATTGATACGAGCAAGAAGAATATAAAAACTCACCCCGCCATCTTAGAATGAGTAGCGGGGTGAGTGAGAATGATAATATAAGATGTATTTCCTAATTTACTCTTGCATTATAAATATGTCCAATAATTTCTACATAGTTGTCACCAACAATTTGCTCAATCCATATTAACCCAGATTTCTTTATGCGACCAATGTGTTGAGGATTAATTATAGTGACAGATTTTAGGAATCCATCTGTTATAATACTTGTACTACCTTTTCTTGTTTTTTGCCATTGAAATTTGTACATACCTTTAGCATGCTTCTTGATGACATATTCTTTAGGAAATGGTTGATTACGATGGACATGAGTTCCTTGTTCATTATGTGTAAATGCAACCGCTTTAATTATCGTACTATTTAACGGCGCATCTTCCATAATAACTATAGGATGCATCTTTTGACCATTTTCGCAAACTTCATAAACATAACCTCTCTTAAACATAGTATTCCTTATTCAAAATCATATCCAACAATTCGCGAAGCATAAGCACTCCAAACAACTTTATAATCTTCTACATAAGCACGTGGGACATATATAGTTGCATTTACATTGAATGGAGCACCAGATATTGTAGGCGGAGTTATCGCTTCGCAATATATCTGACTAGGACCTGTTGTTGTGAAATTGTCACGAGTAAATGCATATGAGCCTATAGTTTTAATACTTCTTGGAATCTGTACTGAAGTCAAGTTTGTTCCTGAAAAAGCATATGTATCTATGGTTTCTAATCCTTCTGAAAAAGTAACAGAAGCAAGCTGAGAAAATTGGAATGCCCTGGTTCCGATTGATTTTACATTTTTAGGAATATCAATAGATTCTAATCTATAATCATTATAAAACATATATGCAGGAATATATTCTACATTATTTCCCAGTGTAATTGAAAGTGCCTGCGGAAAAATCTGAGAAGACTCAGAATAGCTACAATTTTTAGCATCGTATAATACATTAAGATTGGAACAACCAATAAATGCACTAGACCCAATGCTTGTGATATTACAAGGGATGTTGATATTTTTCATAGAAACACAACCATAAAAAGCATTAGATTCAATACTAATTACACTTTCAGGAAGTGTCATTGAAACAAGTGTTGAGCATCGCATAAATGCACCATCTCCAATTTTTGTTACGCTATTTGGAATCGTAAGTGAAATTAAGGAAGAACATTCCTTGAATGCGCCAGGATCAATACTAGTTATATTTTCAGGGAGATCTATTTCAAATAGATTTGAACAGTAGCCAAATGCGAAAGATTTTACATTAGTAAAATATTGGCATTCCTTAAATGAATGGATTTTTGTGTTGCTTCCAAAAGAAAGTGTACCCGAATATTGTGTAGCTTCGCCATAAGAAATTTCACCATCACCCGTTGTATCTACCCCTAATTTGAGCAAACCAGATTTGACTGCCAAATCTCGGAAGACAATGATATCTTCGTTACTTAGCTGATTATTGCTACCGCTACCCTTTGCAATCTTAATAACTGTACCGTCAGCAAGAGTGAAGTAAACATAGTCATCATCTTGTGTTACAGATTGGAACATGGAGTCGCCGTCTTGACCGTCTTTGCCGTCCTTGCCATCTGTACCATTAGAGCCATTTTGACCATCCTTACCATCTTCGCCTGTAGCTTTGCCTAATTGTGTCCAAGTTGCACCATTGTCATAAGAGATGTACCAATAGCCATCCTCAATCTTCAACTGAGGAGTTACGCCATCTTTGCCATCAGCACCATCTTTGCCATCTTCGCCGTCTTGTCCGTCCTTACCGTCTGCACCGTCTTGACCATTAGAGCCATTGGCACCGTTTTGACCGTCTTTGCCTGAAACAGGGAGTTTGTTGCCATTGTCATCCAATAGCCATTCGCCATTCAATGTCCAATAATATACTCCGTCGGTGTCTTGTGCCACACCAATCACAGGAGTAGAGCCATCTTTGCCATCGGCGCCATTTTGTCCGTCTTGACCATCTTTACCATCTGCTCCGTTTTGACCATTTTGACCATCTTTACCGTCTTGTCCGTGATAAATGGTGATTCATTTTTTATTCAATTCTAATTCTTTCACAGTACGTTCTACGACTTCTTCTAATTGATATGTAGCCACGCCAAGAGGTTTGTTTATGTCTTGAAATTTGTTCACCATTCGCAAAAATATCAACGGGTCGTTGACTTTTTATAAGTTTCTCATTATAAAACGAATACCAACGCTTCATATACTTCACATTAGTATCCGAAAAACCAGTTGCTTCTGGAAAAGCTTCTCGCATATCAAATGCGAATTGTTTAACAACACTATCTCCCCAGCGTGCTTCTGCCTTGAGCAAAACAAGGTCACGACCGATACTCCAATAAAAGTCAAGCATTTCTGCATTTACTTTTACAAGAGCACGTCCTTGACTCTGGCGAAAGCGCTTTTTTACATCCGATAACCATTGGATATACTCAGTATCGGCTATCATATTTTCTCTTTTTATAAAATGAGGAGTTGTCATTTTTTTAACTAACTTGCCTTGAATTGCTTTGCGACTGCAAAGGTACTACATTTTTTTCATTCGTGCAACATATTTACAAAAAAATCGCCAATTCAATTCTGCTCATGGTGTAAATGGCGTTGTGCTTCTACAATTTGTTACAATAAAATCCCCACTCTGCTGAGTGAGGATTTTGTTTATTGAACGCCCTTCGGGCTACTTGCAGTGTTTAGAGAAGTTCTACCGAACGATTGACGAACTTAGCCAAGGCTTCGCCCTTCAACTGACCCGCAGCCAACATAGCTATATCAACAAGTTGGTGCAGTTTGTCGCTACCCGTTGCATAAGCAGCATATTGCTCCTTGAGTTGTTGTTTGAGAGCTGCCAACTCCTTGGTCACATTGGTCACAGCATCCTTCTCCTCTTGGGTGAGGTCAGCATCTTTCTTGCCCTTCTGTGCCTCTTGCAAGGTCTTCTCCTCGGCCTGCTTAGCCGCAATCTGCTCCACGATAGGCGCAGTACCCTCTGCACAAGCAGTTGTGATCTCTGCAAGCAGGTCTTTCACCTTGTCGTTAGCGGTGTTGATGACCAAATTATATTGGTCAGGCATATTGCCATAGAACGCCATGCCCTGTTGGTGAGCCGACATCTCCTTCATACGGCGCATGAACTCATTTTGGGTGAGGAAAACAGGAAGTGCATCCGCCGAAACAGCTTCCAAACTTACATCATAGCGGGTTTTATCGGTTTTTGGCAACAGAGTCTCAAAACTAAAGCGCAAAGCATTCTCCTCATTCTCCGTGAGTTCAACTTTCGCTTTGTCTTCTTTTTGGATGATATTCTCGATCACATCTGAGTCCACACGAACGAAACGAATCATCTGTTTCTTATCGTCTGAACTATCGCCATAGCTCTTTTGCTCGAACTGAGACATAGCGTGTACATCCAACTCGCCGTCCATTAGTAGCACATCATATCCCTTCTCCTTAGCGCGTTGGATATAGGCGTAACTTGCGTCTGCATCTTGCGCATAGAGCAGGATGAGGTCACCGTTCTTGTCGGTCTGTGCCTCCTTGACCTCAGCCTTATACTCCTCCAAAGTGAAGTACTTGCTGTCCAAGTTCTTCAAGAGCGCAAAGCCCACGGCACGGTCATAGAACTTCTCATCGCTGAGCATACCGTACTGGATAAAGAGCTTGATATCGTCCCACTTCTTCTCAAAATCTTCGCGGTCATTGCGGAATATCTCTGCCAATTTGTCAGCCACCTTCTTGGTGATATGGCTGGAGATCTTCTTCACATTATTATCGCTCTGCAAGTACGAACGGCTCACATTGAGCGGAATATCTGGCGAGTCAATCACACCATGCAAGAGAGTCAAATACTGTGGCACAATATTCTCCACCTCGTCGGTCACGAAGACCTGGTTGCAATAAAGCTGAATCTTATTGCGCTGAATATCAATATTATTCTTGATACGAGGGAAGTAGAGGATACCCGTTAGGTTAAACGGATAGTCCACATTGAGGTGGATATGGAAGAGAGGTTCGTCCATCTGATGAGGATAGAGTTGGTGGTAGAACTTCTGATAGTCCTCATCGGTGAGGTCGGCTGGCTTGCGTGTCCATGCGGGGTTCACATCGTTGATGATATTCTCCTCGCCAGTCTCCACTTGCTTGCCGTCCTTCCACTCTTTCTTCATACCAAAAGCAATCTCCACAGGAAGGAACTTGCAGTACTTACTCAACAAACCTTCTACAGTACTATCTTCCAGATACTGAGCGTATTCCTCGTTGATGTGCAGCACGATATCCGTACCACGCTCAGCCTTGATGGTCTCTTCCATGGTGTATTCTGGCGAGCCATCGCACGACCAATGCACGGCCTTTGCATCCTCTTGGTACGACAGCGAGAAGATCTCCACCTTGTCGGCTACCATGAAAGCAGAATAGAAGCCAAGACCAAAGTGACCAATAATAGCTTGGGCATTATCCTTGTACTTATTAACAAACTCCTCTGCACCCGAGAATGCGATTTGGTTGATATACTTATCCACCTCATCAGCTGTCATACCGATACCGTGGTCTTGTACAGTGAGCGTCTTCTTATTCTTATTAAGGATTACGCGCACGCGCGTGTCGCCCAATTCACCTTTAGCCTCACCTACAGCAGCAAGGGTTTTCAACTTTTGCGTAGCATCTACTGCGTTGGAAATCAACTCACGCAAAAAAATCTCGTGATCTGAGTACAGAAACTTCTTGATGACGGGGAAAATATTATCCGATGTTACCCCAATATTACCTTTTTTGCTCATAAATGTATAATGATTTTAATCGTTTCTCACGTTTTATACTTTCTTGCTAATCTTTATACAAAATCCTTGCCAAACTGCCTTCCACACTACTCTACTGCCAAAATGGCAGAGACAAGATGCATTCATTTATGCTGCACCAACTTTGCAAAATCAATTTTAATTCCAACTTTATTCTATTTTACTTGTGTATGTGCAAAATTATTCGTACCTTTGTAGCGTCTTTGTCAGAGACAAATATTTCGAAAAAAATTAACTTTAAAACAACTATACAATAGTATGAAAGTAGGCGTAGTAATGGGCTCAACCAGCGACTTAGAAGTAATGACTCCCGCTATTGAGACCCTCGAGCAATTCGGAATTGAAGTAGATAAACGCGTCATCAGTGCGCACCGTGCTCCACACGAGCTTATGAAGTGGGCAGAGTCTGCGCGCGAGCGTGGTCTGAGCATCATCATCGCTGGTGCAGGCGGCGCAGCACACCTCGCAGGTGTGATTGCTGGTTTGACCTCACTCCCTGTGATTGGTGTACCTATTCGCAGCAAAACACTCGATGGCTTGGATTCACTCCTCAGCATCGTTCAAATGCCAGCAGGCATTCCTGTGGCTACCGTAGCTATCAACGGTTCGAAGAACGCTGCCCTTCTCGCAGTAGCAATCCTCGCATTGCAAGACAGCGCTCTCCTCGCTCAACTTGAAGAATTCCGCAAACAACAAACCGAGAAAGTAGTTAATACCGTTATTTAATCATGGCAAACTATAGAATTTTCGTAGAAAAGCGTCCAGCATTTCAGGTAGAGGCTCGCAGTCTCAAGAACGAGCTCAACGAGAACCTACAACTCCACCTGCAATCACTCCGCTATATCAATGTGTATGACCTCTTTGGTTTTACACCTGAGCTCCTTGAGCAGTGCCGCTATAGCGTCTTCGGCGAGACCGTAACCGACACGGTATCAAACGAGTGCGACCTTACAGGCAAGAAGTACCTCGCCGTAGAGTACCTCCCAGGTCAGTTCGACCAACGCGCATCATCGGCTGTGGACTGTGTACACCTCATCGACCCTAATGCGGAGGTCGAGATCCGTTCCAGCCGTCTCCTCGTCTTTGACGAGCAACTCACCGCTGACGAACTCGATAAGATCCGTCACTACTACATCAATGCCGTAGAGTCACGCGAGAAAGACCTCTCTCAACTCTCACAAAACCAAACAGCCGATGTCAAGCCACTCGCTCAACTCGATGGCTTCATCACCATGCCACGCGAAGAGTATGCGGCATTCTGCAAAGAATGGGGCTTGGCAATGAACACCGACGATCTGCACGAGGTAGTCACTTATTTCCAAAAGGAGCAACGCAATCCTACCGAGACCGAACTCCGAATCCTCGATACCTACTGGTCTGACCACTGCCGTCACACCACTTTCACCACCATCCTCGAGTCTATCAAGATCGATGATTCCTTCGTGAAAGACGAGATTGAGTCCACCCTCGGTATGTTCCACGATATCCGCGCTGAACTCGGTCGCACAGAGAAACCATTGTGCCTCATGGAGCTCGCTACCATCGGCGCGCGTTACCTGCGCAAGAAAGGCCTTCTCGATGATATGGAGGTCAGCGAGGAGAACAACGCATGCTCTATCTTCATTGATGTGAATGTCGATGGCAAGACCGAAAAATGGCTGCTCCAATTCAAGAACGAGACCCACAACCACCCAACCGAGATTGAGCCATTCGGTGGCGCAAGTACCTGTCTTGGTGGTGCTATCCGCGACCCTTTGTCTGGTCGTGCATATGTCTATCAAGCCATGCGCGTAACGGGCGCAGGCGATATCTATAAGCCAGTAGCAGAGACCATGCCTGGCAAACTGCCACAGCAGATCATCTCTCGCAAGGCAGCAGCTGGTTACTCCAGTTATGGCAACCAAATCGGTCTGGCTACTACCCATGTGCGTGAAATCTTCCACCCATCGTATGTGGCTAAACGCCTTGAGGTAGGCGCCGTAGTAGGTGCATCTCCAGCCAGCAACATCCGCCGTGAGAGCCCTGCAGCAGGCGATATCATCCTCCTCCTTGGCGGTCGCACTGGTCGTGATGGCGTAGGTGGCGCTACGGGTTCATCCAAAGAGCATACCGAAGCATCGCTCGAGACCTGCGGTAGCGAGGTACAAAAAGGTAACGCACCTGAAGAACGCAAACTCCAACGCCTCATGCGTCGCCCAGAAGCGACTCGCCTCATCAAGAAGTCCAACGACTTCGGTGCAGGTGGTGTCAGCGTAGCTATTGGCGAGTTGGCTGATGGCTTGGATATCTACCTTGACCGTGTGCCTACTAAGTACAGCGGTTTGAATCCTACCGAATTGGCTATCAGCGAGTCACAAGAGCGTATGGCAGTAGTCATCGAGGCCAAAGATCGTGCCGAGATGGAGCACTATTGCCACCTCGATAATATCGAATATACCCATGTGGCAGATGTCACCGACAGCGGTCGTATGCGTCAGTTCTATAAAGGCGAACTCATCGCCGACCTCACCCGCGAGTTTATCGATAGCGCAGGTGCTAAGCACTTTGCTTCTGCCGCTATCCTGCCTGTAGAGGAGAAGAACCCATTTGCGCAAACCGTAGAAGGGGCTACCCTCGAAGAGAAAATGGTGAAGGTGATGGCAGACGCCAATGTCACTTCACAAAAGGGTTTGATTGAGAATTTCGATGCGACTATCGGTCGTAGTACTGTACTTATGCCATTCGGCGGTAAAACACAACTCTCTGAGACACAAGTCAGTGTACAGAAACTTCCAACCGACGGCTATACCAATACCGCCTCCATCATGGCGTTTGGTTACAACCCATTCATTGCCGACTGGAGCCCTTACCACAGCGCTGCTTATGCAGTTGTAGAGGCTTGCACGAAGGTAGTGGCAGCAGGAGCGGATTATAGTAAGATGCGCTTCTCTTACCAAGAGTACTTCGAGCGTATGAGCAGCGAGCATGCCTATGGCAAACCACTCTCTGCACTCCTCGGTGCACTCAAGATGCAAGTGGCGTTCGGTTTGCCAAGTATCGGCGGAAAAGACTCTATGTCGGGTACTTTTGAGCACATCAGCGTACCTCCAACTTTGATTGCTTTCGGTATCACCACCGTGCCTGCCGACAAAGTCGTTTCTACCGACCTCAAGAAAGCGGGCAACAAGCTCTATCTCATCAAGCACAACGCATTGGCGAACTATATGCCTAACGTAGAGCAATTGAAAGAAAACTGGACTTATACTACCAACGCTATCCAATCGGGCAAGATCTGTGCTACTTACGCTATTGGCTTCGGTGGCGTAGCAGAAGCATTGGCCAAGATGAGTTTCGGTAACGAATTGGCAGTCGATGTCCAAATCGCCGAGAACGAACTCTTCGACTATAACTACGGCTCTATCCTCGTAGAGGCAACCGAAGACCTTCTCGCCAATTGCCCATCGCCAATTGCCAATAGCCTACAATACTTGGGCGAGGTCGTTGAGGGTACTCACCTTATTGTAAATAACGAGCGCGTATCGCGCGAGGCATTGCTGAAGGCATGCTGTGGTCAGTTCGATAAGATCTATCCATCCGCTGTTCCTGCACAGCATCAAGCATTGATGCCAGCGGATACCCTGCCTTTAACCTCTACCCTTTCGCCTTTAACCTACAAGGGCGAAGCCGTTGAGCATCCGTTGGTTTATATACCAGTATTCCCAGGCACGAACTGCGACTACGACTCTGCCAAGGCATGGCGCAAGGCAGGTGCAGAGGTGGAGACTACTATCTTCCGCAACCTCACGGGCGAGGATGTCCTCTCAAGTATCGACGAGATGGTAGAGCATATCAACCGCTGCCATATCTTGATGTTTGCGGGTGGTTTCTCTGCAGGTGACGAACCAGACGGCAGTGGCAAGTTCATTGCCAGCGTGATCAACAACCAAAAAGTCGGCGCAGCTATCACAGCCCTCATCGACCGCGGTGGTCTGATCCTGGGTATCTGCAACGGATTCCAAGCATTGGTGAAGAGCGGATTGTTGCCTTACGGCAAACTCGGTATGGTTACTCCAGACTCTCCAACCCTGTTCCGCAACGATATCAATCGCCACATCTCGCAGATGGTAACAACTACTGTAGCTACCACCGCCAGCCCATGGCTTCGCGGTATGCAAGTAGGTGATACTCATAGCATTGCAGTCAGTCACGGCGAAGGTAAGTTTGTGGTAAACGAGGCACTGGCGAAGGAGCTGTTCGAGAACGGACAAGTGGCATTCCGCTATGCTGATCCTATGACGGGCGAAGCGACTATGGAAGCACCTTACAACCCTAATGGTTCGTATTATGCCATCGAGGGTATCATCTCCAAGAACGGTCAGATCCTGGGTAAGATGGGTCACACCGAGCGCTGGGAAGATGGCGTATTTACCAATATCGCTGGCAACAAGTGCCAACCTCTGTTCGACAACGCAGTGGCATACTTTAGAAAAAAGTAATCCTACCTATATACCAAAAAATAGAGCATATCACACCGATATGCTCTATTTTTTATCCTTGTCTATACACTCTACACCTTGCAATCTACACTAGTACAATTCTTAACTCGAAGCTAATAGTCAATTAGTTTCTTCACGCTCGGAATGCGTTCCGTTGCACTCCTTCTTCTCGAAACTTATAGAGAATTTCACACCCGATTTGACAAAATGTAGATTGTCAAAAAACTTTCTGCCCTTTTCCTTGTATATATGCAAAAAAATAACTAACTTTGCACCCGAAAGTAATTTGCGCGAAAAAGTTGCTGAAATCAGATTATAATGATAAACAATCCTACTATACACAGTATGCCAAATCTGGAGGAGTACATCCGCCAAGGCGAACCCATGCAACGAGAGCGTGGGCAGATATGGCAGACTGCTATAGGATTGCAACAAGTAGATGGCTTAAATACCTCAGCGTACCTATTGCAGACAGCTAAACAGCATATCGAAGGCGATATTACGCTTCAAAAAGCGAAAGAACTCATTGACTCTTACTATCAATCACAACAAGTGCGCCAAAATAGCGAGAGCGAAGCAACAGAAGAAGCCGACAAGGTATCTGCTCGTATTGCGGAATTACTATCAGAAAAGACATTCGCCTTTAACCCTTCGCAATTAATTGCTATTCACAGACATCTGTTTACTGGCATTTATAAATTTGCTGGTAAAATACGCAATTACAACATTACCAAACGCGAATGGGTGCTACGCGGCGATACCGTTTACTACGCGGGCGCTGATATGATTAGCGAGACGTTGAAATATGATTTTGAACAAGAAAAATCATTCAACTATTCCTCCGTTTCTGTAGATGAAGCAATTGCTCACCTCGCAACATTTTGTAGTAATATATGGCAAATCCATCCATTCGGTGAAGGCAACACACGCACCACAGCTGTGTTTATGATCAAATACCTAACGACATTAGGGTTTAAGGTAAACAACGAAATATTTGCCAATAACTCATGGTACTTCCGTAACGCGCTTGTGCGTGCTAACTACACCAATGTACTACAAGGTATTAGCTACAACCCTTTGTTCTTGGAGCGATTCTTCCGCAACATGTTGTTAAACGAGAATCATCCTCTACAAAATAGAGAACTGCATCTCGATTGGCAGGCGACAAATGACCATGAGCAAGTTCAAAGTGCAAACCAAAGTGCAAAAGAAGACGAAGTAGTGCTTTCAAAGTGCAAAAATTGCACTTTAGAAGAATTAGCGGTATTGCGGATCTTACAGCAAACCCCGTCTGCTACGCAAAAGCAAATAGCAGCAGCTATTGGCAAATCGGAGCGAACGGTAAAAACGCTCACGGTGAATCTAACCAATAAAGGTATCATATCACGACGCAATGGCAAACGCAATGGATACTGGGAAATCAACAGATAAATATTAAAACAAACTATACAATAATGGCACAACATTATGAGGCAGCCGGCGTAAACCTCGAAGCCGGATACGAAGTAGTAAGTCGTATTAAATCGCATGTAAAAAGCACCAACCGCTTTGGCTCTATGGGCAATATCGGTTCATTTGGTGGAATGTTCGATCTCTCGGCACTTAACATCAAGGAGCCCGTCCTCGTCAGCGGCACCGATGGTGTAGGTACCAAACTCAAACTCGCTTTCGCGATGGACAAGCACGATACCATCGGTATTGACGCTGTGGCTATGTGTGTGAACGATGTGCTCGCACAAGGCGCTGAACCACTTATCTTCCTCGACTATGTGGCTATCGGTCACAACATCCCTGAGAAGGTAGAGGCTATCGTAGCTGGTGTGGCAGAAGGTTGCCGCCAAGCAGGTTGCGCACTCGTAGGTGGCGAGACCGCCGAGATGCCAGGTATGTACGGCGATGGCGAATACGATATCGCAGGTTACACCACGGGTGTAGTGGAGAAATCTCAACTCATTGATGGAAGCAAGGTATCTGTAGGCGATGTACTCGTAGGTATCTCTTCTTCTGGCGTTCACAGCAACGGTTTCAGTCTCGTGCGCAAGGTAGTTAGCGATGCAGGTCTTGACCTCCACACCGTTTATCCAGAGCTTAGCGCAGACAAGAAACTCGGCGAAGTGCTTTTGACTCCTACCCGCATCTATGTGAAGCAAGTGCTGGAGGTGATCCACAATTGCGATGTACACGGCGTAGCCCATATCACTGGTGGTGGCTTTGACGAGAATATCCCTCGTATCTTGAAAGAGGGTCAAGGCTTCAGCGTAACCGAGGGCTCATGGGAGATTCTTCCAGTGTTCCAATGCTTAGAGAAGTGGGGTAATATCCCTCACCGTGAGATGTTCAATATCTTCAATATGGGTATTGGTATGGTGATTGCTATGCCTGCTACTGATGCTGAGAAAGCCATCGCTATCCTCGCTAAGCATGGCGACAAAGCGCAAATCATCGGCAAAGTCATCGAAGGCGCAAACGAGATCATTTAATTAGTAATTCAATTTTTTAAGGTATAAAAAAGATATGGCAAAAAGAGCTCTTGTCAGCGTAAGCGACAAATCAGGATTGGTAGATTTCGTGAAAGGTCTGCAAACAGCGGGCTGGGAAATCATCGCCACAGGCGGTACACAAAAGTTATTAGAGAACTCAGGCGTTAACACCATCGGTATCAGCGATGTAACTGGTTTCCCTGAGATCTGCGACGGACGCGTTAAGACCCTTCACCCTAAGGTACACGGTGGCCTTCTCGCACGCCGTGACGAACCATCTCACCTCCAGGCATTGGAGGAGAACGGCATCTCATTCATCGACCTCGTGTGCGTGAACCTCTATCCATTCCGCGAGACCATCGCCAAAGAGGGCGTAAGCATGGCAGATGCTATTGAGAACATCGATATAGGTGGTCCATCTATGCTCCGTTCTGCAGCCAAGAACTACAACGATGTGACCGTTGTTTGCGATCCAGCAGACTACGACACTATCCTTGCTGAGATCAATGCTACGGGCAACACCACTCTCGAGACTCGTCTCCAACTCTCTGCCAAGGCATACACCCACACTGCGCAATACGACGCATGCATCGCTACTTACATGCGCGAGAAAGCTGGCCTCAACGAGAAACTCTTCCTCGAGTTTGACCTCAAGCAAGGTCTTCGTTATGGCGAGAACCCTCACCAATCGGCTAAGTTCTACGCCTCTACCAAGGCTATCCCATTCTCACTTGCCACAGGCAAACAACTCCAAGGCAAGGAGATGTCTTACAACAATATCCAAGATGCTAACGCTGCCCTCAATATCGCTCGCGACTTCCAAGAGCCATTCTGCGTAGCCCTCAAGCACATGAACCCATGTGGCGCTGCTGTGGCAGCTACCATCGAAGAGGCATGGCAAAAGGCATACGAGGCAGACACCGTAAGTATCTACGGCGGTATCGTGATCTGCAACCGCACCATCACCAAGGAGATTGCCCTCGGCATGAAACCAATCTTCCTCGAGATCGTCATCGCTCCTGACTTCACAGATGAGGCAATGGAGATCTTCGCAACCAAGAAGAACCTCCGTGTCATTCAAGTGGATATGACTCCAAGCACCGAGGCCATTGACCAATATGTGAGCGTCAACGGCGGTTTGCTCGTTCAACACCTCGATACCCAAATCGAGACAATCACAGCCGACATGTGCGCTACCAAGGTGCAACCTGATGCTGCAACTCTCGCAGATATGCAATTCGGTTGGAACATCGTTAAGCACGTGAAATCCAACGCCATCGTAGTGGTGAAGAACGGCCAAACATTAGGCGTAGGTGCTGGTCAAATGAACCGCGTAGGTAGTGCTGAGATTGCTATGAAGCAAGCGCACGCTGCTGGTGTGACCGAAGGTCTCATCCTCGCTTCTGATGGCTTCTTGCCATTTGACGATACAGTAGCTTTGGCTGCACAATATGGTGTAACCGCTATCGTTCAACCAGGCGGTAGTATCCGCGACAACGACTGCGTAGTGAAAGCTGACAAACTCGGCATCTGCATGCTCATGACTGGCACACGCCACTTCAAACATTAATTGCAAATGAAAAAAGTATTAGTTATAGGTGGAGGCGGACGAGAGCACGCTATCGTGTATGCTCTCTCGCGCAGCCCACAAGTAGAGAAGATCTACTGCGCTCCAGGTAATGCAGGTATAGCCCAGCTCGCTGAGTGCGTTGCTATCAAAGACACCGATGTTGAGGGTTTGCTTCTCTTTGCCAAAGAGACCGAAGTGGACCTTACCGTAGTTGGTCCTGAAGCGGCTCTTGCCGCTGGTGTAGTAGATGCTTTCCGCGCGGAAGGTATGCCTATCTTTGGTCACACCAAAGCTGCTACACAGATCGAGTCCAGCAAGGAGTTTGCCAAGATCATCATGGACAAATACCACGTGCCTACTGCTGGTTATCAGTCCTTTAGCGACTATGCCGAGGCATTGGCTTACGTCAAAGCAGGCACTCTGCCTACCGTCCTCAAGTACGATGGATTGGCAGCAGGCAAGGGCGTAGTCATCGCTACTACGCTTGAAGAAGCAGACGCTGCTCTCCAAGACATGCTCTGCAATGAGGCCTTCGGCAAAGGCAAAGTGGTGATCGAAGATTACCTCGAAGGTCCAGAGTTCTCCTTTATGTGTTTTGTGAACGGCGAGAATGTCTATCCTATGCCACTCTCACAAGACCACAAGCGTGCTTACGACAACGACGAAGGTCCTAACACAGGCGGTATGGGTGCCTACACTCCCCTACCCTTCGTGACCGAAGAAGACGAGGCTTTTGCCCGCAAATATGTCCTCGAAGCCGTTGCCAAAGGTATGTGCCAAGAGGGATTGCCACTCACAGGCGTACTCTATGGCGGACTGATGAAGACCGCACAAGGCGTGAAGGTCATCGAGTTCAACGCTCGCTTTGGTGACCCAGAGACCGAAGTCGTTCTCCCTCTTCTCGAGTCAGACGCATACGATGTCTTTTACGGCATTGCGACGGGCGAAATCGTAAATGGTACATTGTCAAATAGTAAATTGGCATGGCGCAATGAAGCCACCATCGGTGTTGTACTCGCCTCTAAGGGCTACCCTGGCGATTATGCAAAAGGTGCTGTCATCGAAGGCGTTGAGCAGTTTGACGGCCCTGTCTTCCACATGGGAACGAAGAACGACAACGGCGTACTGAAGACCAACGGCGGTCGCGTGATGATGTGTATTGCTACGGGCAAGGACATCGCCGAGGCACAAGCTAAAGTATATAAGGAGATAGAGAAGATCCACTGCGATAACCTCTTCTACCGAAAAGACATTGCCCACTGGGCACTATAACATTGTTCAACGCGACTGAAGTCGCTGTTCAGCGCTTCGCGTTCAACCTCGTTCAACATTGAACCACTTTGAACAACATTGAACAATTTTGAACCATATTGAACAATTTTGAACCATATTGAACAATTTTGAACCATATTGAACAATTTTGAACTAAAACTTATGATAATCGACGGTAAAGTGATCTCGCAATCCCTCAAGGATGCGATGAAAATCGAAGTAGATGCATTGGCGGAGCAATATGGTCGCCGCCCATGCCTCATGGTCGTCATTGTAGGTGACAACCCAGCCAGCCGCTCCTATGTGCGCGGCAAGATCAAAGCAACCGAGTACTGCGGTTTCGACGGCCACCTCGTGGAACTCCCTGAGGATGTGAGCGAAGCAACACTCCTCGCTGAGATCGACAAACTCAACAACGACCCACTCGTGGACGGTATCCTCGTGCAATTGCCTTTGCCAAAACATATCTCTGAGGACAAAGTCATCGCAGCTATCTCTGCTGAGAAAGATGTGGACGGCTTCCATCCTGAGAACGTGGCACGCCTTTGGCTCAACCAACATTGCATCCTCCCATGTACCCCAAAAGGTATCATCGAACTCCTCGACCAAGCGGGCGTGGAGATGGCAGGCAAGAAAGCCGTTGTCATTGGCCGCAGCAATATCGTGGGCAAACCTGTTGCTAAACTCTTGCTTGACCGCAATGCTACTGTGACTATCGCGCATAGTCGCACCAAAGATTTGGCAGCCGTGTGCCGCGAAGCGGATATCCTCGTAGCAGCCGTAGGTCGTGCGAAGATGGTGACTGCCGAGTATGTGAAGCCAGGTGCAGCTGTGATTGATGTAGGTATCAACCGCACCGAGGACGGCAAACTCGTGGGCGATGTGGATTATGAGGCAGTATTGCCAGTGGCTGGTGCTATCACCCCTGTCCCAGGCGGTGTAGGCCCTATGACCATCACCATGCTCATGCGCAACACCATTGAGTGCTTCCTCAATCGCATGAATAACAAGTAATTACACCCCAAGGGGCTATCCCTTAATCATTTGATAGAGTGTAGGATACCCATTCTACACTCTATCCATAATCTAATACTAACTTTTATAGGTTACTTCTATAAATTGATTTATAATGATTTTGAGATTTTTATTGAATAGATTGCTTGGCGGAAAGAAGGCACGTAGCGAGCTACGCAACTGATTAACAACAAGCAATATACCAATAAAAAGCCAAAAGCATATAAAAATTTTAATATTTAACTTATAATGGTCGTTCTTCTAAAATGTTGAATTTATAGAAGTGACCTAAATCCACAACTATGATTGTACACGTAGCATCATTTTTAGAGAGTCTTGGTGGCTCCATTGACAAGGATCACTATCTTCGCCCTATTCCTGGCAGAACGGGCTGGGCAGCGTATTGCAAGAAGCCTGAGTATTCCAAAGCCAAGAAGAAAGAGATGGCAGCTCATCCTGTCGTACAGAACTTCCGCAGTATCAACGAGGAGGCTTGTGCTATTTTGCGCGATCCAGAACAGAAAGCGCTTTGGCACGAGAAGCATTTGCAAGCATTGCGCGAAGCAAGCAAACACCAGCGTATGCCCGATGCCAAAGGCAAACCACCAGTACCTGCCCGATTATACGATTTCATCAAACACGAAATCTCTCTTGTCCGCAAACAATCGTGATTTTAAACTATGCATGTGTTTCTTGAGCAGGGCAGGGAGTTGATTGCCCTGCAAGTTGTTGGATTATGTTGTTGGTGTTGTTGATTAAAATATAACTCTTGTTGTTTTTAGTTATAGTATCAGTTCCCCTATTATTCCCCTATTTATTGCCCCTTATCTACCACCTATTTCCATCGAGACCTCATCGTGACTTCATCGTGACCTCATCGTGACCTCACCGTATGATCATCGTGACACAAAGCGCACTTCCCCGCGAGACAACCCGCCACCTGTCAAGTGCTCGGCGGAGGTTCGCCGAGTCAAAAAACGCAAAAAAATTGCTCTTTTCTTGCTCAATCCAAAATAATTGATTACCTTTGCACCCGTAATTAGCCCACGCCTTGGGATTATGTCTTTCGGATTGGGGTAATTGCAGACATAATAAAGGCGTCATAAGCGCTTTGTAGTTGGCTACTTGGAATCTGGTAAATTCTAACATTGTTCCAACACATTGCAGCATTTTGATGTCCTCGGGGTATGTATATCCATATCCGCACACATTGTAATTAGGTGTGTGCGTGTGCGTACATATCGGCGTGGGCTTCGGTGTTGCTTGTTCGGAACAATAGGCAATACCAGAGCCTCAAGTAGCGGAACAGCAACAGTGCAGTCCCGCTTTTTTGTTGCTAATATTTCTATAGAAACTAATTTTAGTATCGAATAAACTTTTAAGATCTTGATACCTCAAGAGACCATAGAGAAAAGCCTATATCAAACCACTGAAGATAAGGCAATTGTGGAGGATATACATGCAGAATTCTCCAACGATAAGGCATTTATTCCCAAAGAAGGTACTTTTAGAGATAAATATATATCATTCATTACTTCTAAATCACCCTTAAATTCACAAGAAGAAAAGAATTTGTTTCTACAATTTCAAAACGGAGATGAAAAAGCCAAAGACGCTATTATAGAATCTAATTTACCCCTTATCTACGCCGTTGCTGAAAAATATGTGGCCTCATACCCTACTGTTGATATCCAGGATTTAATCGGAGAAGGTGTTATTGCTTTATGTAATGCGCTAAGAACCTATAATCCATCTTTCAATGTTCCTTTTGCAACATATACAATGCGTGGAATTGAATTCCGCATGCAGGAATGTATCTTATCTTATCGTTTTCTCATACATATACCTTACGATGTAGCAACCACGATGGAGAGAATGATAAGAATTGAATACAAATACATCGTCCAACACGGAATACCTATAACATTAGAGGAATTGTCTTTAGAATTGGGAGAATCTATAGAAAGAATTGGGTATTGCCGAGAATTACTGAATTATTCGACAGCGGATTCTCATGATATTAACATTGATATTGATCACTTAGAAAGTGAGGAATATGCAGATGTGAGATTATGGTATGAGTCATTAGCTTGCGACATTGATTGTGCATTGAGAACTTTAACACCGCGTGAGGCAGATTTTATTCGCAAATGTTTCGGTATCGGTCAAAATGAGAAGACATATGAAGAAATCGGTATAGAATATGTTCTTACCCGTGAACGAGTACGCTGTATTTACGAAAAAGCGATACGTAGACTTAAAGTGTCTCAGCGTAGTAGAATTCTTAAAACTTACTTAGGGTACGAAAATAATGTTAGCGAAATAGATACAGATATAGATAACATCCCTATAGTAAAAACATTCAATCCAGAGATAGTTCAGAACAAGGTAAAGAGCAAAGAAGATATAAAAGCAGAGAAAATTAAACGAAATAAAAAAAGAATAGAAAAACAAATAGCAGAAATTATTAAATATAATTTAAATGACTTGCCATTACCCCCTAAGGGAATATATAGAAATAACTATTTGAATAGACTAATATCTGAAACGCGGAAAATAATCAAGTTGCTTAATGAGCAAGTTGTGTCAAAACGCAAATTACCGTCACCTAAGATGGTAAAAATTAAAAATAAGGGAGATGTTATGTCACATTTAGATAAAAACCTTGGCATTTTAGAACAAGAATCTTATGTATCAGCACGCACATTAAATGAATTACGAACAAATATTGCTTTGTTACACGAAAAATGCAAATCTAACAAAAAATAATTCAAATTTTTGATGCTTTCTTACATTTTTATTGATATACTGACAAGTTTTAGCAGTTTAAAGCAGTACCTTTGCAGCGTAATTCAAAAAAATGAATGTTTAACCCTCAAAAATGATTACTATGGACGAATTATTATGCTGGATTATTGACATTATTATAGCTATCTTTTGCTTGTGGTTCTTGCTGGACCCTCTATTCGGTTAATAAATAAAAGTTATCCTTTTTGTTGCTGGTATGATATAGAATAGCAATAAAGATGTTCTATCGCACATTTAGCCTACTACGGATATAACCACTCACCTTTCGGCACAATCTTCGGCACACGAAAACTTTTTTCAAAAAAATACCTCACGCGGGAAGCATAGTAAACACTACACTTCCCGCGTGTTATATATACGTGAGTAAAGGGTTTCCTGAGTGGTCAATTGTTGGGTTTTCATAGAATAGCGGTTAATAGTTATTCGCTAATACTTTTTGTGGACAGCTGCCCAGCTGCCCAGCTGTTTCTATAACTCCACCCGCGCGCGGGTACATGTATATATTTTGAGAAATTGCTGGACAGCTGGCCACAGGATAATCTCTCTGTACTCTTTTCAGAATCTCCATTTCGTTTGTATCTTGCTGGTAAACAAGCCATCTGCGCAATCTCATATCATGGATTAGTCATCATACCGGCTGGTGTCCAGCCTTGTCCCGCATCAATGCCCAGCTATTGAAAGCAATCTAAGTAACCTCAAAACACCATAATGCGGCTTAAAATAGCAATAATACACAGATTTTGCGGCTACAATCAATCTTTTTTCAAAAAAACACACACTCCATATCATAGAACTGACAAGTACAGAAGGCAATCTAAAAATTGTTTGAAAAATTATAAAAAACGATTTGCATATTTCAAAAAAAAGTAGTACCTTTGCAACCCGAAATAAGGACAACAATATAACATTATATTTACATGAATTTCGGAACTCCCCTTACCTCTGTAGCCACCAAGGCACTCCTGCTCGGCAGTGGCGAATTGGGCAAAGAAGTTGCCCTCGAGCTCCAGCGCTATGGCGTGGAAGTGATTGCGTGCGATAAGTACGCCAATGCTCCGGCTATGCAAGTGGCACATCGCTCACATGTATTCAATATGTTGGATGGTGCTAAGCTCCGCCAAGTGATTGAAACTGAGCAACCAACTATGATTATCCCTGAAGTAGAAGCTATTGCTACCCCTACTCTCGTTGAATTAGAAAAAGAAGGTTACCGCGTTATCCCTACGGCTAACGCGGCTTTTTTAACTATGAACCGTGAGGCCATCCGCCGCATGGCTGCCGAAGAGTTGGGCTTACCTACTGCCAGATATAAGTTTGCAGACACCCACGAGGAGTACCTCGCAGCCATTGAGGAGATCGGTATCCCATGTGTAGTGAAGCCAATCATGTCGTCTTCTGGTCATGGTCAATCGACTGTGAAAAGCCAAGCAGACGTAGAGCCAGCATGGACCGAATCACAAATGGGTGGTCGTGCAGGTGCTGGTCGCGTGATTGTAGAGGGCTTTGTACATTTTGATTACGAAATCACTCTCCTCACCGTGCGCCATGCAGCTGGAACCACCTTCCTCAAGCCAATTGGTCACCACCAAGTGGATGGCGACTACCGCGAGTCATGGCAACCACAAGCCATGAGCGAGACGGCTATTGCACAAGCAGAGGATATCGCGAAGAAAGTAACTGACGCCTTGGGCGGCTATGGTATCTTCGGCGTGGAGATGTTCGTAGAGGGTGACCATGTAATCTTCTCAGAGGTGAGCCCTCGTCCACACGATACAGGTATGGTGACCATGATCTCGCAAGACTTATCAGAATTCGCATTGCACGCACGTGCGGTACTTGGTTTGCCAATTCCTGAGGTACGTTTCTTCGGCGCGAGTGCATCCAAAGCCATCGTGGTAGAAGGCGATGCTACTGAAGTAGTCTTCAGCGGCGTGGAGGAAGCTTTGGCAATGTCAGGCATACAAGTGCGTTTCTTTGGCAAACCAGAGGTACACGGACACCGTCGTTATGGCGTTATCCTCGCTACCGACGAGAACACCGACAAAGCCGTAGCGAAAGCGATTGAGGCCTTCAATAAAATCAAAGTAGAAAATAAAGACTTACATACAATATGATCGAACGTTACAGCCGCGCAGTCATGCGCAACATTTGGACAGAAGAGAATAAGTTCAACGCTTATCTCGAAGTAGAGATTTTGGCTGCAGAAGCATGGAGCACCTTGGGCGTAGTCCCAGCAGAGGATGTGAAGTTGCTTCGCGAAAAAGCCACTTTTGATGTAAACCGCATCCACGAGATCGAGGAGATCACCCGTCATGATGTGGTAGCATTTACCCGCGCCGTGAGCGAGAGTTTGGGTGAGGAGCGCAAATGGGTACACTATGGATTGACCTCTACCGACGTGGTAGATACTGCTAATGGTTATCTCTTGAAACAAGCCAACGAGATCCTTCGCAAGGACCTCCACTCCTTCCTCGAGGTACTCAAACGCCGTGCGAACGAGTTCAAGTACACCCCAGTGATTGGTCGTACCCACGGTATGCACGCCGATGTGAGCAGTTTCGGCTTGAAATGGGCTCTCTGGTACGAGGAGATGCGCCGCAATATCGAGCGCTTTGAGATGGCTGCTAAGGGCGTAGAGGCAGGTAAGCTCTCTGGCGCGGTAGGTAACTACGCCAACATTCCACCCGCTATCCAAACATACGTATGCGAGCACCTTGGCATCGAGTCTGCGGCTATCGCTACACAAGTGTTGGGTCGTGACCGCCATGCGTTCTACTTGGCTACTTTGGCAGTCATCGCTGGCACCTTGGAGCAAATGGCATTGGAGGTACGCAATATGCAACGCCAAGAGGTGCGCGAGGTGGAAGAGGCATTCAAGAAAGGACAGAAAGGTTCATCTGCCATGCCACACAAACGCAATCCTATCTCCTCTGAAAATATATGCGGATGCGCGCGCGTAATGCGTGGGTACATGTGCACCGCAAGCGAGAACATCGCATTGTGGCACGAGCGTGATATTAGCCACAGCTCTACCGAGCGTATCGTATTGCCTGATGCAACGATGTTGCTTGACTATATGTTGGCACGCTTCGAGGGTATCCTCGACAACCTCGTAGTGTATCCAGAGAACATGCTCCACAATATCGGTTTGACCCACGGCGCCATCTTTGCACAACGCGTGATGAACGCGCTCATTGAGAAGGGCTTTGTACGCGAGCAAGCATACGACCTCGTGCAACCTGTAGCAATGAAGACGCTAATGGAAGGTGGCGAGATGCAAGAGAACCTCAAACTCACCGAGGGTGTGACAGCACACCTCACTAACGAGGAGATTGATGCATGCTTCAGCTTGGATTACTACATGAAGAATGTGGATTATATCTTCGAGCAAGTGGGAATTTAGTTTAGAGTTTAAAGTGTAAAGTTTAAAGGCACAGATTATATGAAAAAAGTAGATGTCGTATTAGGCATGCAATGGGGCGATGAAGGCAAAGGTAAGATCGTCGATGTATTGACCCCACGTTATGAAGCAGTTGCACGATTCCAAGGTGGACCAAACGCTGGTCACAGCTTGTACTTCGGTGACAAGAGTTTCGTTCTCCACACCGTTCCATCAGGTATATTCCGTGATGGTACTACCAATATCATTGGTAATGGTGTAGTGATTGACCCTATCATCCTCATGGAGGAGATCCACGCTATCGAGGCAATGGGTGTAGATGTGAAAACCCGTTTGCAAATCGGTAAGCGCGCTAACCTCATCCTCCCTACCCACCGTATGTTGGATGCCGCTTCTGAGAAGAAGAAAGGTGATAAGAAAGTAGGAACCACTGGCAAAGGTATCGGTCCAACCTATACCGATAAGATTGCTCGCAACGGTCTCCGCGTAGGTGATATCCTGCGTCCTGACTTCCTCGAGCGCTACAACGCCCTCCGCGCTGCTCACCAAGAGCAATTGGGCGGTATTGAGTTGCCAGATGATAGCGCATGGCTCCATGCTATTGAGGAGATGAAGCAGTTCCCTATCATGGACAACGAAATCGTGGTGAACCAAATGCTTCGCGAGGATAAAGGAATCTTGGCAGAAGGTGCACAAGGTTCATTGCTAGACATCGACTTCGGTACCTATCCATTCGTAACCTCCAGCAACACCCTCTGTGCAGGCGCTTGTACAGGTCTTGGTGTGGCTCCACAACATATCGGCGAGGTATATGGTATCTTCAAAGCATACTGCACACGCGTAGGCGAAGGTCCATTCCCAACTGAACTCTTTGACGAGGTAGGCGAGGAACTCCGCAAGATTGGTCACGAGTTTGGCGCTACTACTGGTCGTCCACGCCGTTGCGGATGGCTCGACCTCGTGGCACTCAAATACACCGTGATGATGAACGGCGCTACATCGCTCATCATGATGAAGAGCGACGTCCTCAACGACTTCGACACCATCAAAGTGTGCGTGGGCTATGAGCTCAATGGCGAAAAGATCGATTACTTCCCATTTGAGGCTGACGCCGACAACATCAAACCTATTTACAAAGAGTTCCCAGGATGGAAGTGCGATGTATCCGTATGCCGCAGATACGAGGAACTGCCTAAAGAGCTCAAAGAGTATATTGCATACATTGAGCAAGAGACTGGTGTAAGCATTGATGTAGTGTCGGTAGGTCCAGATCGTAGCGAGACTATCTTGCGATAGTCGTTCAGCATAGTTCAATGCTTCGCGTTCAACATAGTTCAACATTGAACGACGCGAAACATCATTGAACCACTTTGAACAACATTGAACAATTTTGAACAAAACAAGAATATATGTCAAAAGTAACATTGAAACTCTCCGATGGAACCTGCTTCCAAGGTACATCATTTGGCTACGAGAAGAATGTAGCCGGAGAGCTCGTATTCAATACCACCATGATTGGTTATCCAGAGGTACTGACCGATGCGAACTTCGAAGGTCAACTCGTGGTGATGACCTATCCATTGATTGGTAACTACGGCGTGCCTGCATGCAGCAGTTTGGAGAATGGTTTGTCCGAGTTTATGGACAGCCACCGCATCCACCCTGCAGCAGTCATCATGACCGAGTACAGCCCTGAGTACAGCCACTGGAATGCCAACGAGGATTTGGCAGCATGGCTGATTCGTGAGCAGATACCTGCTATCACTGGAGTAGATACCCGTGAACTCACGAAGCATCTGCGCGAGAACGGCACCATGCAAGCCACTCTCATCTTCGAAGGCGACGACACTACTCCTGTGGCTAACGACGAGAACCTCGTGCCACAAGTATCCTGCAAAGAGGTAGTGACCTACAACGCAGGTGCAGGCAAGAAAGTGGTAGTCGTGGATTGCGGCGTGAAAGAAGGTATCATCCGCTACCTACTCGCTCGCGGCGTAGAGGTGACACGCGTGCCTTGGGATTATGACTTCAACACATTGGAGTTTGACGCCCTGATGCTCAGCAACGGTCCTGGCGATCCAGAGGATTGCGCTGTGACGATAGAGAACATCAAGACCTTCCTCGAGAAAGGCGAAGATAAACCTTTGTTGGGTCTTGGACTCGGCAACCAACTCTTGGCTCTCGCAGCAGGCGCTGAGGTACTCAAGCATAAATACGGTCACCGCGGTGCTACCCAACCTGTACAAATAGTAGGTGGTGAGCGTTGCTATATCACCGCACAAAACCACGGTTATGTAGTGGACGGCACTACCCTACCTGCTGAGTGGAAAGAGTGGTTTGTGAACATGAACGACCGCACCAATGAGGGTATCCGCCACGCAGAGAAACCATGGATGGCAGTACAGTTTATTCCAGAAATGAACTGCGGTCCAAAAGACTCTGAATTTGTATTCGATAACTTCTTCCAACTTCTAAACAAATAACGGCCATGGAGAAAAAAGATATCAAGAAAGTATTGGTGCTCGGTTCTGGAGCACTCAAGATTGGTGAAGCAGGTGAGTTCGATTACTCTGGTTCACAAGCCCTCAAGGCCCTTCGTGAAGAAGGTATCTATACCGTACTCATCAACCCCAATATCGCTACTGTACAAACCAGCGAAGGTGTAGCAGACAAGATTTACTTCTTGCCTGTAAACCCATTCTTTGTGGAGAAAGTGATTGCCAAGGAGCGTCCAGATGGCGTACTCCTTGCCTTCGGTGGACAAACCGCACTCAACTGCGGTGTGGAACTCTACAAGAGCGGCGTATTGGAGAAATATAATGTACAAGTACTCGGTACTCCAGTACAAGCGATCATGGACACTGAGGATCGCGAGCTGTTCGTGGAGAAACTCGACGAGATCAACGTCAAGACCATCCAAAGCGAAGCTTGCGAGACCATTGAAGCAGCTCGTGCTGCAGCCAAAGAACTTGGTTACCCTGTCATCCTCCGTGCAGCATACGCACTCGGTGGACTCGGTTCTGGCTTCTGCGACAACGAGGAAGAGCTCAATATCATCGCTGAGAAAGCGTTCTCCTTCTCTCCTCAAGTGCTCGTTGAGAAATCACTCAAGGGATGGAAAGAGATTGAGTATGAGGTAGTTCGTGATAAATACGACAACTGTATCACCGTCTGCAACATGGAGAACCTCGACCCACTCGGTATTCACACCGGTGAATCCATCGTGATTGCTCCTACCCAAACACTCACCAAATCAGAGGCAGCTAAGCTCCGTGCTTTGGCCATTAAGATCGTTCGCCACGTAGGTATCGTAGGTGAGTGTAACGTACAATACGCACTCGATCCATATTCAGAGGACTACCGCGTGATTGAGGTGAACGCTCGTCTCTCTCGCTCTTCTGCATTGGCATCGAAAGCAACGGGGTATCCATTGGCTTTCGTAGCAGCAAAGATCGCCCTCGGCTATGGCCTCTTCGAACTCAAAAACTCTGTCACCAAAGATACTCCAGCTTTCTTCGAGCCTACACTGGACTATATCGTAGCTAAACTGCCACGTTGGGACCTCGGTAAGTTCCGCGGAGTAGATCGCGAGATCGGCTCCAGCATGAAGTCAGTGGGCGAGGTGATGGCTATCGGTCGCACCTTCGAAGATACTATCCAAAAGGGTCTGCGTATGATTGGTCAAGGCATGCACGGTTTCACTGAGAACAAGCAACTGCATGTGGACGACCTCGACCACGCATTGGCTGCTCCAACCGACAAGCGTATCTTCTTCCTCTCGCAGGCATTGCATGCGGGTTATAGCATAGACCGCTTGCACGAGCTTACCAAGATCGATCGTTGGTTCCTTGAGAAACTCCAAAATATCGTTAAGACCGACAACGAGCTGAAAGCTGCTGGCAGTCTCCAAAACATTGACGAGGACTTGATGCGCAAAGCCAAGATCCAAGGTTTCTCTGACTTCCAAATCGCGAAAGCCGTTGGACTAGGCAACCAAATGGATATGGATTTTGCGGTGCTCGTAACCCGCAAGCATCGTCTCTCATTGGGCGTTAAACCAGTTGTAAAACAAATAGATACACTCGCAGCAGAGTTCCCTGCTCAAACCAACTATCTCTACCTCACCTACTCCGGTGTAGCCAACGATGTGAAGTACCTCAACGACCGCAAGTCAGTCGTAGTACTCGGTTCGGGTGCATACCGTATTGGTTCATCTGTAGAGTTTGACTGGTGCGGCGTACAAGCGCTCAAAACCATCCGCGAGAACGGCTACCGCTCTGTGATGATTAACTACAACCCTGAGACCGTATCTACTGACTACGATATGTGCGATCGCCTCTATTTCGACGAGCTCACCTTCGAGCGCGTGATGGATATTCTCGAATTGGAGAACCCACACGGCGTGATCGTTTCTACCGGTGGTCAGATCCCTAATAACCTCGCACTCAAGCTTGATGCACAACATATGCCTATCCTCGGTACTACCGCTCGCAGTATCGACAACGCCGAGGACCGCGATAAGTTCTCTGCAATGCTCGACCGCATTGGCGTAGATCAACCTGAATGGAGCGCATTGACCTCTATGGAAGATGTGAAGACCTTCATCGACAAGGTGGGCTTCCCTGTGCTCGTTCGTCCATCGTATGTGCTCTCTGGTGCTGCGATGAATGTTTGCTTCAACCAAGAGGAGCTCGAGCGCTTCCTTAAGATGGCAGCAACCGTCAGCAAGAAGCACCCAGTCGTAATCTCTAAGTTCATGCTCAACACCAAGGAGATTGAGATGGATGCTGTGGCTAAGGATGGCGAGATCATCGCATACGCTATCTCCGAGCACGTAGAGTTCGCAGGTGTTCACTCTGGCGACGCAACCATTCAGTTCCCTGCACAAAAACTCTATGTAGAGACCGTGCGCCGAATCAAGAAGATCTCTGGTCAAATCGCACGCGAGCTCAATATCTCTGGTCCATTCAATATCCAGTACCTCGCTCGCGAGAACGAGATCAAGGTGATTGAGTGTAACCTCCGTGCTTCACGCTCCTTCCCATTCGTATCTAAAGTATTGAAGATCAACTTCATCGACATAGCGACTCGTATCATGCTCGGTCTCCCTGTGGAGAAACCAAGCAAGAACTTCTTCGACTTCGACTATGTGGGTGTCAAGGCATCGCAGTTCTCTTTCAACCGTCTGCAAAAGGCCGACCCAGTCATCGGTGTGGACATGACCTCTACGGGTGAGGTAGGTTGCCTCGGCGAGGATGCTAACGCTGCCCTCTTGACCTCTATGCTGTCCGTTGGCATGCGCGTACCTAAGAAGAATGTACTCTTCTCCATCGGTTCGCCAAAGCAAAAAGCACAGATGCTCGAGTCTGCACGCCAACTCATCGCGAAGGGCTTCAATATCTACGCTACCCTTGGTACAAGCCACTTCCTCACAGAGGCAGGTATCCCTAATACGACGGTTTATCAACCATCGGAGGAGGGCACTCCACAAGCCATCGACCTCATGCGCGAGGGCGTGATTGAGTTCGTGGTGAGTGTACCAAAGGATATCGTAACCGACCCACAAAACGATGTTTGCTACCACGTTCGTCGTGCGGCTATTGACCTCAACGTGCCATTGCTCACCAATGCACGCCTTGCAGCAGCATTCATCAACGCCTTCTGCACTGTTGATGTCAACGACCTCGCTATCCAATCGTGGGATGAGTATAAATAGTTTAAAGTTTAATGTTTAGAGTTTAAAGACAAGATAATGAACGCTTTAACAGCAACCAATTTTAACTTTCCTGGTCAAACCAATGTGTACCACGGCAAAGTGCGTGATGTATATTTCATCGGTGAGGACTGCCTCGCTATGGTAGCCACCGACCGTATTTCTGCTTTTGATGTGATCCTGCCAAAGGGTATTCCATTCAAAGGTCAAATCCTCAACCAAATCGCGGCTAAGTTCCTCGATGCAACAGCGGACATCGTTCCTAACTGGAAGCAAGCCACTCCCGACCCTATGGTAACCGTAGGTGTTCGTTGCGAGGGTTATCCAGTAGAGATGATCGTTCGCGGTTACCTCTGCGGTTCTGCATGGCGTGCTTACAAGAGCGGCGTGCGTGAGATCTGCGGTGTACAACTCCCAGAGGGTATGCGCGAGAACGAGAAGTTCCCTACCCCTATCATCACTCCTACTACCAAGGCAGAGATCGGTGCACACGATGAGGACATCTCTCGCGAAGAGATTATCGCTCAAGGACTTATCCCAGAGGCAGAGTACGAGCAATTGGAGAAATACACCCTTGCTCTCTTCAACCGTGGACAAGAGATCGCTGCGAAACAAGGACTTATCCTCGTGGATACCAAGTACGAGTTTGGTAAGCACGGCGACCAAATCCTCCTCATGGACGAGGTACACACCCCAGACTCAAGCCGCTACTTCTATGCCGAGGGCTACGAAGAGCGTTTTGAGGCAGGTTTGCCACAAAAGCAACTCTCTAAAGAGTTCGTTCGCGAGTGGTTGATGGACAACGGCTTCCAAGGCAAAGAGGGACAACAAGTACCTGAGATGACCGACGAAGTAGTAGCAGGTATCACCGCTCGCTATATTGAACTCTATGAGGGTATCACAGGTGAAAAACTCGTCCTCGATGCAGAGACTGAGGATATTGCTGCTCGTATTGAGAACAACTTGACTAACTATTTAACAAAATAAATATGGCAGGGTTCTTCGGGACTATTTCCACAACAAGCTGCGTCACCGATGTCTTCTATGGCACCGACTACCATTCCCACCTCGGTACACGCCGTGCGGGTATGGCAACCTTCGACAAGGAGAACGGCTTCAAACGAAGCATTCACAATATCTCCAACTCACACTTCCGCACGAAGTTCGAACACGAGTTGGACGAGTTTAGTGGCAACGCGGGCATTGGTATCATCTCCGATACCGATGCACAGCCACTGCTCATCAATTCGCACCTCGGTCGCTTTGCAATCAGCACCATCGGCAAGATCAACAACCAAGACGATTTGGTGGCTCACTTGCTCGAGCAAAAAGTACACCTCTCCGAGTTCAGTAGCGGACGCGTAAACCCCACAGAATTAGTAGGTTTACTCATCGTACAAGGCAAAGACTTCGTAGAGGGCATTGAGAATGTGTACAAGCAAATCAAAGGCTCTTGCTCTATCCTCATCCTCACCGAAGACGGTATCATTGCAGCCCGTGACTCATGGGGACGCACACCTATTATATTAGGTAAAAGAGACAGTGCGGGGTCCCCGACGAACCACGAGGGTTCGTGGGGTGCTAGTGCCTACGCGATTGCCAGCGAGTCGTCATCCTTCTTCAACCTTGGCTTCCAAACCGAGTATTTCCTCGGCCCTGGCGAGATTGTCCGCGTGTATGCCGACCACGTAGAGCAACTGCGCAAACCCAATGAGAAGATGCAGATTTGCTCTTTCCTTTGGGTATATTACGGTTTCCCTACTTCTGACTACGAAGGTCGCAACGTGGAACAAGTACGCTATGCATGTGGTCGAGCCATGGGTAGAAACGATGATGTAAAAACCGATATCGTTTGTGGTATTCCAGACTCGGGTATTGCCATGGCAATTGGTTACTCCCATACTTCAGGTGTGCCTTACCAACGCGCCATCACCAAGTATACGCCTACATGGCCTCGCTCCTTCACTCCTTCGCAACAAGCGACACGCGACCTTGTGGCTAAGATGAAGATTATCCACAACTACTCCATCCTTCGCGGAAAGAGCATCCTCTTCTGCGACGACTCCATCGTGCGCGGTACACAGTTGCGCGACAACACTCGTTGCCTATTGGAAGCAGGAGCCAAAGAGGTGCATATGCGTATTGCTTGCCCACCTATCATGTATGGTTGCCCATTCACCAATTTCACTACCTCTAAATCGGATTTAGAGCTCATCACTCGCCGTTTCATTGCTGAGTTTGAGGGTATTGAGGCTGCCAACGATCCAGAGCGTGTGAAAGCATATGCTACAACCGATTCGCCTGAATATCAACGACTCATGCGTGCATTGCGCGATCGATTTGCACTCAAATCGCTCAAGTATACTCGCATCGAGGATCTTATACAAGCTATCGGACTACCAAAGTGCAAAGTCTGCACCTATTGCTTCGATGGATGCAACCCAAGTGACAATTAATAATTATGACTCCTTTTAACAACGAGAAATACATCCGCATACAGTCGGAGCATATCAAAGAGCGTATTGCGCAGTTTGGCAACAAACTTTATCTTGAGCTTGGAGGTAAACTCTTTGATGACTTTCACGCCAGCCGTGTACTGCCTGGTTTTCAGCCCGATAGCAAGCTGACAATGCTCACGCAACTGCGTGACACGATGGAGATAGTCATCGTCATCTCTGCTGCCGACATCGAGAAGAACAAAGTGCGCCAAGACTTGGGTATCACCTACGATGTGGATGTGTTGCGACTTAGAGAGGAGTTCATGAGCCAAGGTTTTCTCGTTAACTCGGTAGTCATCACCCACTACAGTGGTCAAGCGTCTGCACAAAACTACAGTCAACGCCTCGAACGCCTCGGTATCAAAACCTACTACCACTACACCATTGAGGGCTATCCACACAATGTGGCTCTCATTGACTCGGAAGAAGGTTTTGGTAAGAATGATTATATCGAGACGACTCGTCCACTCGTAGTTGTTACTGCTCCTGGTCCAGGTAGTGGCAAGATGGCCGTATGCCTGAGCCAACTCTACAACGAGCACCAACGAGGCAACCAAGCAGGTTATGCCAAGTTTGAGACCTTCCCCGTATGGAACCTCCCTCTCAAACACCCTGTCAATATGGCTTATGAGGCAGCTACTGCCGACCTCAATGATGTCAATCTCATCGACCCATACCACCTCGAAGCGTATGGCAAAACTGCCGTCAGCTACAACCGCGACACGGAGATATTCCCCGTATTAGATGCTTTGTTTACAGGCATTTACGGACACAATCCATATAAATCGCCTACCGACATGGGGGTTAATATGGTGGGATTCTGTATCGAAGATGATGCGGCATGCTGTGTGGCAAGCAAGCAGGAGATTATTCGTCGCTATTACCATGCACTCAATGACTTCGCCAATGGCGATGTCAGCGAAGCAGTTGTCAATCGCATAGCTCGCCTATTCAAGCAAGTAGGCATCAGCACTGCCGATCGCCCTACCACCATAGCAGCCAACGAACGTAAAGACCGTACGGGTGCTCTTGCTGTGGCAGCCATAGAGTTGCACGACGGACATATCATCACAGCCGAAGCCTCTCCCCTACTCGGTTCGAGCGCAGCACTCCTGCTCAATGCAACTAAGTACCTCGCTGGTATTGACCACGATGTGAAGCTTATTCCACAGGAGATGATCGAGCCTATTCAGCATACCAAGATTAGTTATCTACGCGGACGCAATCCACGCTTGCATACGGACGAAGTGTTGGTAGCTTTGTCTGTATTGAGTCTGCACGATGAGAACTGCCGCAAGACACTCAAAGCCCTACCTGAACTGGCTGGCTGTCAAGTGCATAGTACAGTCATGCTCTCTGAGGTGGATCGCAAAATCTTCCGCAAACTCAGCATAGACCTCACGTGTGATCCTGTGAGGAAATAGTGTAAGGTGTAAACTTCACAATAAAACTACAAATACGGTGCAAAGACTGCATCGTATTTTTTTATCCATTGTTTAGCAGCTTGGTCGTACCACTTAAAGAAAACTTGGTCAGAGAGTGCACCTGTTGCCCATTGCTCGTACAATGGCATAAAATCCTTCACAATCTTCTTCTCTACCTCCTGTGCACAATCAATCAACGCAGGTTTGCCCTCCGCACCACGAAGAATAGTCTGTGTACTCACATACTTCTTACCATTGCTAATATGCAAAGGGAATGCCCATTCATCTTTGATTTGCAATGACTTATCACAAATCTCTGCATTCAGTTGTTTACCCTCCTTAGCATGCTCGTTGCGTGCTTTCATATACGCTGGCAAGTGATCTTTGTGCATCAACAAAGGTACTGCCACAGCACATGCAGGATAGCCCAATGCCGTCCACATAATGGTATGCAAGGGTTTATCGCCTGCCTTCACACCCTCAAAGCACACCACTGCAGAAGTGATACGGCGAGGAATAAAGTCCTGATCTACCGTAAACTCAGGCGCATTGTCCTTATTAAAGTTCAAGTCCAACACCTCGTGGCGATATTGTCTGGAGAAGATATTGATGGCATCAATTGCCGTCATCTCTTTCTCGCGTGAGAAGTTCTCTTTCATCTCAGCGCATGCTGTCTGATAACGCTCCCAACCCTCATAATCCTCATAGCGACCTGCAAACGAGAAATTGGTTACCACACGGTAGCCATCCGTCTCCGCATTGACATCATACTTAATGTAGCGGTCGTTGTTCATCTCGTAGTAAGCTGCACCACCTTGTGCATCAATGATACCAAAGTTTGCCTCCACGCCCCATGGCTTAGGATAGGTCTCTATCCATGCCTCGAAGTCGGCTATTGTGGCGCAATGGGCCAATGCATTATACATCAGTTCTCCCTCTCTATCCATCTGACAATCAAGCGTATCTTCGCGCAGATTATACGAAGCAGTATTCATGATACAGAAACCCGCCTCGTTCATACCCGACCATACTTCGCCATCCAGAGTGGGCGAGTTCATCAGTCCGATAAAAGCATATTTCTCCCCTTGGAAATGGGCAATACGGTTGTTCAGTTCGCCTGTATCACGGTGTTTGAACATCAGCGGTTTGCCCGAAGGAGTGGCTTTACCACTAATGATAAACGATGTACACGCCCATGCAGAAGACAGGCTACAGAGAATGGCAAACGCCAGCATAAAAACGCTTTTCATGATTCTAAGTTGTTCAAAAGGGTTTAACGATCGTTCAAAATCGTTGCAAAAGTACAACTTTTTTTTGATATATGCAAATTTTTCACTACCTTTGCAGCAATTTTAGAAACACACAATACATTACTATTATGGAATATCGTTTTTCTGGCAATAGTGGCCTGCAGTTGCCACTAATATCCCTGGGTCTTTGGCACAACTTCGGTAGCGAGGATCCTTTTGACACGGCTCGCGCCATGTTGCTGCATGCATGGGACAAAGGCGTAACACATTTTGACATCGCCAACAACTATGGCCCGGCACCAGGCACCGCGGAGATGACCTTTGGTCGTGTACTGCGCGAGGATTTGGCTTCGCATCGCGATGAGATGATCATCTCCTCCAAAGCGGGCTATTGGGGTTGGGATGGTCCTTATGGCAATGGTGGTTCGCGCAAGTATATGATTGCCTCCTGCGACCAAAGTCTCAAACGTACTGGATTAGAATATTTTGACATTTTCTACTCACACCGTTATGACCCTCAAACACCTATTGAGGAGACCATGCAGGCGCTCGTGGATATTGTCCGCGCGGGCAAAGCACTATATGTAGGCATCAGCAACTATCCTGCTGACAAGCAAAAAGAGGCATACGACTATCTTCACGCAGCGCATGTGCCTTGCGTCATCAGCCAATACAAAGCCAGCATCGCTTTTCCCGAGACCTTGCAGCAGAACCTGCCTGTGGCAACCGACAATGGTTCGGGCTTCATCTGCTACTCGCCTTTGGCACAGGGTCTGCTGACCGACCGCTATCTCCATGGTATCCCTGAGGGTAGCCGCGCAAGCAAGAATGTCTTCCTGCGTCCTGAGCAGATTACTGACGAAGCGGTAGTACGCGCACAACGCTTGGGTGCTATAGCGGCAGAACGCGGTCAAACATTGGCACAAATGGCCATATCGTGGTTATTGGCTAAGGATGTTACCAGCGTCATCATTGGTGCCAGCAGCGTGAAGCAGTTGGATGATAACCTACAAGCTATCAACAATATAACATTCACACAAGAAGAACTCAACAGCATTTTGTAGTTGATGTCCCTGAGAACATTCATAGATCGGTATGCGCTCATCATCGCTATGGTAGTGGGGGCAGTAGGGTATCCGTGGTTTCGCCACTTAGATTGGCTATTGTCGCCACTGATATTCTTCATGCTGTTCTTCACCTTCTGCAAGATCAACCCGCTTGACCTGCGCCTGCGCCCATGGCATTGGATTGTATTAGGAGTGCAGATGTTGTTGACGGCCATAGTATATTATGGTATCCACTTCATTGCTTCGCGAAGCGTCGGATCTACGGTAGATTGGCAGATATTGGCACAAGGCTTGATGATGTGTGTGATTATGCCTACTGCCACTGCAGCCCCTATCATTGCGGGCAAATTGGGCGGTAGCATACAGAACCTGACTACCTTCTCGCTGCTGAGCAATATCGCTACAGCAATCATCGTACCTGCGTTTTTCCCAGTGGTCAATCCCGCAGCAGGCATCTCCTTCTTGCCATCTATGTGGCTGATATTGTGCAGAGTAGCGCCATTACTACTGGGTCCGTTCATCGCAGCATGGGTATTGCGATTGGGCTTCGAGGCCTACTACCGCCATCAGGGTCAAGCGCGTGCATTTGCGCTGAACAAGACATGGGCATCTATGCCATTCTATTTGTGGATTGTGTTGTTGGTAGTGCTGATAAGTCGCATCACACATACACTGCTCACCCAGACGTATTCAGGAGGAACCATCCTGATACTGTGTGCAGGTGCGTTGCTCACATGCCTCATGCAGTTTGCCTTGGGTAGATGGATAGGCTATCGTTTCCCAGCCAAGAGTCATGGTACTGATTATCAAGACATTCTCATCAACCCAAAGGCGGCCAACTATACCATCAACGAGAAGAGTCGCATCACCGCAGGCCAAGCCTTTGGACAAAAAAACACTGCCTTAGGCGTATGGATGGCGCAGATGTTTCTCAATCCCTTGGCAGCCATAGGTCCCGCAGCATATATTATTTGGCAAAACCTATTAAACTCCTTCCAACTTTGGAACGCAGGCAGAGAAAAAAGATAAAAACAAACTCAATATTCTGATTATGAAGAAGTGGATTATTTTAGTACTATATGCGATGGCAACACTCTTGATGGGTTGCGATCCTGATTCTCCAACCGCATCTCGCAAAGTAGTAACGGGGGACGCTACGGATATCACAGCAAGCACTGCGGTATTACATAGTGCAACCAACATAGCCCCTCACGAATACTCACACGTGGAAGTTGGCTTTATTATTTCACATACCAAAGCACAAATCAAGAACCATGATGGTGAGTATTACCAAGCCATTAAGACAGGAGAACAGCACTATGAAGTAAGTCTCAAAGACCTGTCTGCCAACACCGATTACTACTATTGCGCCTATATATTACTGAATCATACACAATACAAATTCGGCAATATCAAAACATTCACCACACTTCCTCAAACCACAGATAATCAATCAACTAACTATACCGAGAAAGCCTTTTCAGTTAGCGCATCACATCAAGTGTACTTCTCCAAAGGCAACTTGCAATACCACCCTAAAAATGATGAGTGGCGTTTTGCGCCCAGCCAACTGGATTATGTTAGTTACTCCAACAATTATATTTCTCCCACATACGATGGTTGGATAGATTTGTTTGGTTGGGGAACAGGTGACAATCCCACAAACGCCAGCATGAATAATGCAGACTACGCTACCTTTGTGGATTGGGGCAGCAATGCCATCGATGATGAATCCCCCAACACATGGCGCACCCTAACCTTAGAAGAATGGTATTATGTGATATTTGAGCGTGCCAATGCGGTCAAACTGCAAGGTGTGGCAATGGTTGATGGTGTAGCTGGTTTCGTCTTATTGCCCGATGATTGGACGTGCCCCGATAAGGTCAACTTCAAGTCAGGCTTCTATGAAGGTAGTTATATAAATGGCTTTAGCCTCCATCAGAAAATCGACAAGGAGCAATGGGCGTTACTCGAGCGGTCGGGTGCGATATTCTTTCCAGCCGCAGGTCATCGCGAAGGAACCACTGTGCATAATGTAGGCCATGTAGTTTTTTGTTGGTCAAGTGTGAGGAGTCGAGAAAATTATGTGTATTGTATGCTCTTTGATTCAGGCCAATGTATCATCATCTATGGGGACATGCACCATAAGGGCTACTCTGTTCGCCTGGTAAAAGATATATAGGTCAGGGCACCAATCGGATTAGTGGACTATAGATAGAAAATGCACAGAAAAACTTTTTTTGTGCATTTTCTTTGTTAATGTGCATTTTTTTTTGTACCTTTGCACCCTATTTGGGTGATTTATGCTCATAGTGCATAGCCAAGGCCCGATAAGCCCATTATTTTAGTATAAAATAAACACTACAATATGAATATTTCGTACAACTGGTTAAAACGCTACCTCGCGCTCACCGATTCAGCGGAGCAAGTAGCACAAATATTGACTTCCATCGGATTGGAAGTAGGCAAAGTAGAGAAAGTGCAAACCATCAAAGGCGGTCTTGAGGGCCTCGTGGTGGGTGAAGTCATCACCTGTGTGGATCACCCCAACTCCGACCACCTGCATATCACCACCACCCGTGTGGCACCCGATGCAGAGCCTCTGCAGATTGTCTGCGGTGCGCCTAACGTGGCTGCTGGTCAAAAGGTTATCGTAGCTACCGTAGGCACTGTGCTCTATGACGGCGACGAGAAGTTCACCATCAAACGTGGCAAGATCCGTGGCGAGGAGTCGCTCGGTATGATTTGCGCCGAGGATGAGATTGGCGTTGGAACCAACCACGACGGTATCATGGTGCTGCCTGCGGACACCCCTGTCGGCATGCCTGCTAAAGAATATTTCGGTGTGGAAGACGATACCCTCATCGAGGTAGATATTACTCCTAACCGCGCTGATGGTGCCAGCCACTATGGCGTAGCACGCGACCTCTATGCGTATTATCAGGCTAAAGGCATCGATATCCAACTCACCAAACCATGCGTAGAGGACTTCCGTGTACAAAGCAATGCGTTGCCTATCGAGGTAGTGGTAGAGAATACTGACGCATGCCCACGCTACACAGGTGTGAGCATCAAGGGTGTGACCATCAAGGAGTCACCCGACTGGCTCAAGAAAGCCCTCAACACCATCGGTATCCGCCCTATCAACAACGTGGTGGACGTCACCAACTTCGTACTCCACGAGATGGGACAAGCACTCCACTCTTTTGATGCAGATAAGATCAAAGGCAACAAAGTCATCGTTAAGAACGCTACCGAAGGACAGAAATTCGTGACCCTCGACTGTGTAGAGCGCACACTCTCCGCTGCTGACCTCATGATCTGCAACGCCAATGAGCCTATGTGTATCGCTGGTGTGTTCGGCGGACAAGACTCAGGTATCTCGGAGACCACTACCAATGTCTTCCTCGAGAGCGCATACTTTGACCCAGTCAGCATCCGTAAGACCGCTCGCCGTCATCAGCTCTCCACCGATGCCAGCTTCCGCTACGAGCGTGGTTGCGACCCTAACAACACCCTCTATGTACTGAAACGCTGCGCACTCCTCATCCAAGAGGTAGCAGGTGGCGAGATTGCCATGGACATCACAGACCAAGGCAAGACCGCCTTCGAGCCATTCCCAGTAGCGTTCAATATTGACCGTGCACATGCCCTTATCGGCAAGGAGATTGGCGAAGAGACCATCGAGCGTATCCTGCGCGCAATGGAAGTAGAGATATACAGCAAGGAGAACAACGTTTGGCAGATTGGCGTGCCTCGCTACCGCGTGGACGTGCAACGCGAGTGCGATGTGGTAGAGGATATCCTCCGCATCTACGGCTACAACAATGTGGAGTTCCCTGAGAAACTCAACACCTCACTCAGCTACAACCCAAAGCCTAACCCAGTGGCATTGCAGATCCGTATATCCGAGCAATTGACCGCACAGGGCTTCAACGAGATCCTCAACAACTCCCTCACCAAGGTATCCTACTACGAGCCACTCGAGCAACTCAGCCTGGCTATTTGTGTCAAGATCATGAACCCACTGAGCCAAGACCTCGGTGTGATGCGTCAGACCTTGCTCTTTGGCGGTCTGGAGAGTATCCAACGCAATGCCAACCGCAAGAATGCCGACCTCAAGTTCTACGAGTTTGGCAACTGCTACCACTACAACGCACAGAAGATTGCTGACCGCCAAGCCAAGGATCCACACTGGACCTACGATCCACTCTATGCTTATAGTGAGGAACCACACTTGGCACTCTGGCTCACAGGCAACAAGACTGCACAATCATGGGTGCAAAAAGAGGAGAAAATATCCTTCTACACCCTCCATGCATATGTCAACAATGTACTCCGCCGTCTGGGCATCAATATCGCCAACTGCACGATGGAGGCATTGGAGAGCGAACTCTGTTCCGATGGTATGATCATCAAGGCCCCCAACGGCAAACCAATTGGCTTCATGGGCATCGTCAATAGCAAACTGCTCAAGGCCTTCGACATCGACAATCCTGTCTATTACGCGGACCTCGATTGGAACATGCTCTTGAAGCTCAACAAGCAATACAAACCTGTCATCAACGACCTGCCTAAGTTCCCAGAGGTAAAACGCGACTTCGCGCTCCTCGTGGACAAGTCCGTTAAGTTTGCTAACCTCGCTAAAGCGGCTTTGGCTGCCGAGAAGAAACTGCTCAAGGCTGTCAACCTCTTCGATGTGTACGAGGGCAAGAACCTCGAAGCGGGCAAGAAGAGTTATGCGCTCTCCTTTATCCTGCAAGATGCAGAGAACACCCTCAAGGACAAACAGATAGAAGCCATCATGGCTAAGTTGCAAAAGATCTTCGAGGATAAATTCGGTGCTAAACTGCGTTGATGACCTACGAGGAATACATACACGAACAACAGACAGCATTCGCCGAAGAGCATTCGGACGAATGTTGTTTTATGGATAATCAAGCCGAAGGCGTATTTGTACGAGGACATTGATGCAGCCCACCAACCACATAGCCGTCTTTGCTTCAGGCACAGGCACTACCCTGCAAGCCCTGATAGATAACCAACACACCTGTGGTTATCATGTTGCTTTGGTCGTCACCAATCGCGAATGCCAAGCGCAGCAGCGTGCACAAGCAGCAGGCATCCCTGCCCTGCTCTCCAAAGACTGGTGCGAGATCGACAAGGCTCTGACCGACCATCAGATACAGCTCATCGTACTGGCAGGCTATCTGTCTATCATCCCCGAGTGGATCTGTGCGAAGTGGAACCATCGTATCATCAATATCCACCCTTCGCTGCTTCCCAAGCATGGTGGCAAAGGTATGTATGGTATCCGCGTGCAAGAATCCGTATTGGCAGCAGGTGATACGGAGGCGGGATGTACGGTACACTACGTGAGTGCCGTGGTGGATGGTGGTAGTATCATTGCGCAAGCCACTGTGTCTGTGCTACCCGATGACACCCCCGCGAGCCTCTCCGCTCGTGTGCAGCAAGAGGAGAAACGCCTCCTCCCCCGCACCATTGCTGACATAATGCAAAAGGTAAATTGTAAATAATCAAATTCGTAAATAAATAGTACATTGTAAATTGTCAAATTTGTAAATTATATCATTGTGTTAACCAACGCCGAACAACAAGAGATCTTGCGTCGCCGAACGTTTGCGATTATCTCGCACCCTGACGCAGGTAAGACTACCCTCACCGAGAAACTCCTGCTCTACGGAGGTGCTATACACGTAGCGGGAGCCGTTAAATCGAACAAGATCCGCAAGACCGCTACCTCCGACTGGATGGAGATTGAGAAGCAGCGCGGTATATCCGTGGCGACTTCTGTCATGGGTTTTGACTACAATAACTACCATATCAATATCCTCGATACCCCTGGTCACCAGGACTTTGCCGAGGACACCTTCCGCACGCTCACTGCCGTGGATTCCGTGGTCATCGTCATCGACTCCGCCAAGGGTGTGGAGACGCAGACCCGTCGTCTCATGCAAGTCTGCCGTATGCGCAAGACGCCTGTGATGGTCTTTGTCAACAAGATGGACCGCGAGGGTAAAGACCCCTTCGACCTCATGGACGAGGTGGAGAGCGAACTCGGTATTCACGTGCGCCCATTGTCGTGGCCAATCAATAGCGGCGAGCGATTCAAGGGCGTGTATAATATCTTCCAATCCACCCTCGACCTCTATACGCCTAACAAGACCCAAGTCACGGAGTCGCTGCGTTTTGACGATGTCACCGACCCACAGATTGCCCAGCTCGTAGGCGAGCAAGATGCACAGAAGCTCCAAGAGGACTTGGAGATGATCGAGGGCGTATATAATCCTTTCAGCCGAGAGGATTACCTCGCAGGTGACCTTGCTCCTGTGTTCTTTGGTTCTGCCTTGAACACTTTTGGTGTCAAGGAACTCCTCGAGTGCTTTGTGCAGATTGCCCCATCGCCACGCCCTGTGGAGGCTGTGGAGCGTAAAGTCGAACCCATGGAAGATGGTTTCACGGCGTTCTGCTTCAAGATCCACGCCAATATGGACCCTAACCACCGCTCGTGTATTGCGTTCTTCAAGATCTGTAGCGGTAAGTTCGTGCGTAACACCTATTATAAACACGTGCGCGAGAACCGCCAGATGCGTTTCTCTGCCCCTACCTGCTTCATGGCGCAACGCAAGGAGACGGTAGATGAGGCATTTGCAGGCGATATAGTAGGTCTTCCAGATACAGGCAACTTCAAGATTGGCGACACCCTGACCGCGGGCGAGATGCTCCACTTCAAGGGCTTGCCATCCTTCTCGCCAGAGATGTTCAAGTATATCGAGAACGCCGACCCGATGAAGCAAAAGCAACTCGACAAGGGTGTCAACCAGCTCATGGACGAGGGTGTGGCGCAGCTCTTTATCAGCCAGTTCAATGGTCGCAAGATTGTCGGCACGGTGGGTCAATTGCAGTTTGAGGTGATCCAGCACCGCCTCGAGCACGAGTACCAAGCCAAGTGCCGTTGGGAGCCATTGCAGATGTTCAAGGCATGCTGGATAGAGTCCGACAACGAGCAAGAACTGGAGATGTTCAAGAAGCGCAAAGCGCAGTATATGGCCAAGGACAAGGAGGGTCGCGATGTCTTCATGGCAGATAGTGGCTATGTCCTGCAAATGGCGCAGAACGACTACAAGAACATCAAGTTCCACTTCACCAGTGAATTTTAACTAAAAACATACAGAATATGAAGAACATCAAACTTCGACTAACCGTCATGAACTTCCTCGAATTTGCCGTTTGGGGAGCGTATTTAACATCTATGGGTACCTACCTTGCTACGCACGGTATGGCTACCAACATCGGCTGGTTCTATTCCATCCAAGGTATTGTGAGTCTCTTTATGCCTGCCCTCATGGGTATTGTGGCTGACCGCTGGATTCCTGCCGAGAAGGCACTCAGTCTCTGCCACGCACTCGCGGGTACCTTTATGATTGCCACGGGCTTGTATGGTCTGATGGCAGGCGATGCGGTAGTCTTCTCTACCCTCTTCTCGCTTTATACCGCTTCGGTGGCATTCTTCATGCCTACCCTCGCGCTCAGCAACTCCGTGGCTTATACCGCTTTGACGCAAGCCAACCTCGACACAGTGAAGGCTTTCCCACCTATCCGCGTATTGGGTACTGTGGGCTTTATTGTGACCATGTGGATTGTGGACTTGTGTGGTTTCCAGGCTACACCTAAGCAGTTTGTTGTCAGCGGTGCATTGAGCATTGTGCTGGCTATCTATTCCTTGACTTTGCCTAAGTGTCCTGTCAAGGGCCATGTGGAGAACAAATCGCTCGTGGAGGCATTGGGACTGGAGGCATTTGCCTTGTTCAAACAAAAGAAGATGGCCATTTTCTTTGTCTTCTCCATGTTGCTCGGTATGTGTTTGCAGATCACCAATGGCTATGCTAACCCATTTATCACCAGTTTTGGAGCCATTGAGGAGTTTGCCGATACGTTTGGTGTGCAACATGCGAATATCTTGATTTCCATTTCGCAGATCTGCGAGGCATTGTGTATCTTGTTTATCCCATTCTTCTTGAAGAAGTTTGGTATCAAGTCGGTGATGCTGATGGCTATGTTGGCATGGGTATTGCGTTTCGGTTTGTTCGGCGCGGGTGATCCAGGTATGCCTGGTGTGATTTTGTTCGTGCTGAGTTGTATTGTCTATGGCTTTGCGTTTGATTTCTTCAATATCTCTGGTTCGTTGTATGTGGATCAAGAGACCGACCCAAGCCAACGCTCCAGCGCACAAGGTTTGTTTGTGATGATGACCAACGGTTTTGGTGCCACTATTGGTACGTTGGCTGCTCAGGCTATTGTCAACCACTTCGTGAACGCGGAGTCTGTTATTGCAGCAGGTCCAATGGCTATCTGGCAAGGCTGGCAAACCAGTTGGTATATCTTTGCGGGCTTTGCTTTGGTCGTAGCTTTAGCGTTCTGGGCTATCTTCCCCAAGACGCCTGTCAAGAAATAACCCTCCTTATATACACTCAATCGCCACTTATGTTTCGAACATAGGTGGCGATTTTTTGTTAAAGGTTTTATCGGGTGGATAAGCGGTGGATAAGCGGTGGATAGTGGTCGTTCAGTGTTCTTTTTGCTACCTGATTGTGAGACACTGAGACAGTGAGACAGTAGTTTTTATAAATATTATACGCGCTATACAATATATAAAAGTTTTAGAAATGTACTGTCACAGTGTCTCAGTGTCACATAACAGATTGACAGCATTGTCTCCACCTCGCCAAGCTATGAGGAAAGTATTGGACAATATCGGAGTGATAACGGAGTGGTAATGGGTAAGACTGCAGACAAGCAGGATAACTGTAGTCTTGGGCTTTCCGCCGAACCTCTCTTATATTTTGTATTTTGCATGTTTTGCCTATCGCCCGTACATAAGCAATAAATTCTACGGGCAAACTGGGCGTACGGATAGACCTAAGTAGCGATTGTAGTTGGTCCAGCGCACTTCGCCAGAATGGAAGGCCACGTACCACGCGTTGTCCGGGTTGTCCGTGCTGAGCGAACTCGACCAGTAGAAGCCGTAGCTGCCAGCACCGTTGAGCGAACTGTCGGAGCGGCAGCCCGCAGCGGGAAGGAAAATAGAGTTGCCGTTTTTCTTACTAGTCACTTTGTACCCTTCCAAACCGTTTTGATTGGTCCATGTCCATATGCAATTCTCACGCAATTCGGTTAGTTCAGCATCTGTTGGCATACGCCATGATCCACCCCAATTATAACGTGCAGCATCATCAGACAAAAGAAGTGTAATTTTGTTATCAACAAATTTTTTATATCCAAATTTTTTATTGGTACAATATTTTGTTAAATTATTACAATAACAGTAATTATACCTATCCCAATCATAAGAATATTTTGGTAGGGTCTCACCCCATGCAAAATAATCACCATACTCCTCAGGGCTATTGGCACCTACATTGCAGGTTGCCCATTTTACGCTCAGACCCAAATCCACATACTCATGCCCATTATGTTTATTTGGCTGTAAATCAGGAGTCTCATAACTATCTTTATTAGGTTTAGATGTTTGAGGATTAGATGGAGCTGATGTAGGTAAATCGGTATTTTGTGTAATATTATTACCGCCCTGCTCTTTCAAAACTGCTGCTAATTCTGCCAACAGTTCTTGCTTTAGTTTTTCTTTATCAATCGCCTCTTCATTATTCAATTTCTCTGGTTCATACCTTACTGTACAATCATAGACGCAATTGGATTTCAGTTGCTCCATATTATTCAGCACTACTTTCTCGCAGCCATCGCCACAATCAATCAACATATACAGGCGTTTGGCTTTAACGAGAAACACAATCTGATTGGTGTAGGTAGTCACTCGGCTCTCTACGCGGAACATCTGCCCTACGTCCAAAGTCAATCGCTCTTTGGCAGTTCGCACATCATGGGCGTCGCCCTCCAAGTGCATACGGATAACAGCGTATGGGAAAGTATCTATCAGATCGGGCTTCTCAAACGAGCCAAAATCATTCTTGTATAGTACCACAGCAGAAGCAAAGGGATTTTGCTCCAACTCCTTAATAATCTGCACCGACTGAGCTACCAATGGCATCATTCCTAACCACAAGCACAAGAGCGTCACCAATAATCTTATCTTTCTCATTATTCTTTTATAAATTTAACCCCGCAAAGGTACTACATTTTTTTCATTTTTGCAAGCAAATTGCACCAAAAAGTAAACTTTTCGCTCAATCACTTGCAAATGTGCATTTTTTGTTGTACCTTTGCGCTGGATTACACAATCAAATACATCACACTATGGCAAAAATCGTCTTTATCACAGGAGCATCGTCGGGCATTGGTGCCGCATGCGCACGCAAGTTCGCACAAGCAGGATATACCTTATTATTAAACGCGCGTAGCGTAGATAAACTGCAAGCACTACAAGCAGAACTGCAATCCACCTACCACGTAGATGTACAACTGCTCCCCTTTGATGTGCGTGACCGCGTAGCAGCAGCACATGCACTCACTACCCTACCCGAGCCATACCAAGCCATAGACATTCTGGTCAATAACGCTGGACTGGCATTGGGCATGGACAAAGAGTACGAAGGCACCGAGGAGAACTACGACACCATGATAGAAACCAATATCACCGCCCTGCTCATGATTACCCGTCTGGTAGTCCCAGGCATGGTAGCACGTGGCAAAGGACATATCATCAATATCGGTTCGGTAGCAGGCGATGGCGCATACCCTGGCGGTAGCGTCTATTGTGCCACCAAAGCAGCCGTCAAAGTGCTGAGCGATGGACTGCGCATGGACCTTGTGGAGACACCCCTGCGCGTGACCAACGTCAAGCCTGGACTGGTAGAAACCAACTTCAGTGTGACCCGCTTCGCTGGCGACAAAGAGCGTGCCGACAAAGTGTATCAAGGCATCAAACCGCTGACTGGCGAAGATATAGCCGAAGTAGTGTATTTCGCTGCCAACGCTCCCGAACACGTGCAGATAGCCGAAGTACTGGTGCTGGCAACCCATCAAGCCAGCGGTAGCATGGTATATAGACAGGCATAAAAGGACTTTAACACAGCATATCATGTTTAGAAAAGAATTATCATACTACTTCTCCACTCCGATTGCGTATATCGTAATTGGGTTGTTCCTCTTGGCAGTGAGTCTGTTCCTCTGGGTGATACCCGGACAATGGAATATCATCGAGTCAGGCTATGCACAAGTAGATGGACTCTTTCAGATTGCGCCTTGGTTGCTCATGTTGGTATGCCCCGCACTGACCATGCGTCTCTTTGCTGAAGAACGACAGAGCGGCACATGGCTACTACTCCGAGCGCAGCCCATTGCGCTATGGAAGATTGTCGTAGGAAAATACATGGCAGCTTTTGTGCTGACCGTATTGGCGCTGCTGCCCTGCTTAGTACACTACTTCATCGTCTATTATATGGCAGAACCCATGGGCAATATTGATAGCGGACAATTCGCGGGTTCTATGATGGGACTGGTCTTCCTGAGTGCCTCTTTCACAGGCATAGGACTGCTCTGCAGTACGCTGACCAAAAGCCAGTTGGTATCGTTCATCTTGGGCGGAGTGAGTTGCTTTGTACTCTTTTGGGTGGTACTGCAAGACCACTACAGCAGCATCTCGCGTGGCGTAGTGGATCTCAGAGATATAGTATTCTTCCTGTCGGTGGCTGTGGCTGCCATAGTAGTGAGTATCCTTATCATGAACCGCGCCGAACGACGCTAACCATCCTACACCCTATGACCCGAATTGGTTTATTGAGCGATACACATAGTTATTTGGATCCACGCGTACTGGAGCATTTCGCGGATGTGGATGAGATTTGGCATGCAGGCGATATTGGCAGTGCCATGGTGCTGCAACACTTGCGTGAGTTCAAACCCACCCGCGCGGTATACGGCAATATGGATAGCGGTGATGTGCGTTACTCGCTCAGCGAGTTCTATCGCTTTCGTGTGGAAGAGGTCAATGTACTCATGACCCACATAGGCGGCTACCCTGGCAAATACAATCCATGGCTCTTACCCATGTTCAAGAAGGAGACACCGCAGCTCTTCGTTTGTGGACATAGCCATATCCTGAAAGTGCAGTACGACCCTACATGGCAGATGCTCACCATGAACCCAGGGGCAGCAGGTAAACAGGGTTGGCAGACCGTGCAAACACTCTTGCGATTTGTGATAGATGGCGCAGAAATACGCGATTTGGAGGTCATTGAACTGGATAGAAAATAACGGTAAATATGTTATTAAACATTTTTTGAGGTGAAAAAACAAGAAAAGGTGTTGCAAAACATAAAATTGCTATTGTGCACATTCCTTAAAAGCAGTACCTTTGCACCCGAATTAAACAATTCAATCTTTTTTGTACCTTAAAAAATCAAACAGACTAATACCGTGGAAAAATAGCCGTCGAGAGACGGCTTTTTTCTTTGGTATTACGAAGCGTATCTTTTCTCCTCCTTACCTCCTCCTACTCGCTCACAACAATTTTTCGCGCAATCACTTGCATATATGCATATTTTTATGTACCTTTGCAGGCAAAATTGCAATTAATATCCGACAAGTATGAAAAAAAGTATTTTCAAAGGCCTGCTCATGGTAGCAGTAGCCATGACAATGGTAGGTTGCGGTAAGAGTACAGGGCGTACCCTGACCTCCGCAACGGGTTCGGTATATGAGTGTCTGGTCGTGATGAACGATGAGCCTCTAACACAAGAGCAACGCAACGAAGTAGCCAAACTGTCGTTGGTCAACGAAGCATCGGGCTATACCAAACCCATAGCAAGCCTATACGATTTGGTAGAAGCCATCATGGGTGCCGACATGCCTTGCATGCCACAGGTAGAGCCTTACTTCCGCGTAACCAAAGTGGCAACTGCACAGTTTGACGATATGTTCAAACCTACGCGCAACATACTATTCGTGGACATCAACCCACAAAAGTACACCCAACTCAAAGCCAAAGTGTCCAACGACTATTGGTCTACACCACAAGCCTTGTGCCGCATACAGTCACCCTCAGAGGAGGAGTTCGTCAGCTACTGGCTGGAGCATGGCGAGGAGATTCGCGAGTGGTTTGTCAATCAAGAAATTAAGCGTCAGACCAAGTTCTACCGTGCCAGCACCAACAAAGATGCTCGTGCTATCCTGCAAGCACAGGGCTACGATATGCTGATTCCTGAAGACTATATGCTCATCATGGATACCGTACTTGGCGGAGCCAGCACCTTCAGTCTGCGCAACCCTATCACCGTAGCCCCAGAGGTGCGCCTCATGTGGTGCTGCAACAACAAAGGCCCTATGCGCCGCGACATCGTGGTATATAGCTATCCTTATACTGATGAGAACAGCTTCACCTTAGCGTATTTGAACGACAAACGTGATGCAGTACTCAGCCGCGTAGTGAGCGCCAGTGTAGAGGGTTCGTATATGGGTACCGAATACAAAGTCATGCCTCCTCAAAAGCGCAATATCACCGTACAAGAAGATGAGCAAGCGACCGAAGTGCGCGGACTGTGGAAGATCATGAACGGCGAAGCCATGGGTGGTCCATACGTCAGCCACACCCGTCTGGATCAAGTAAACGGACGCATCGTGACCGCAGAGACCTTCCTCTACGCTGCTGGACAAAAGAAACGCACCGCCCTGCGCCAAGCAGAAGCCATACTCTATACACTGTCTCTTCCACAGGACTCGATTGAATAAGGCGATGAGGTGATGAGGTGATGAGGCGATGAGGCGAGAACCCTACACCCTACACTCTACACTCTACACTCTACACCCTACACCCTACACCCTACACTCTACACCCTACACCATAAACTACAAAATGGCATCCGTTACACCATATCTATTGGTAGAAGGACTCACGAAATCGGTGGGTTCGAAGGTGTTGTTTAGCAATATCAGTTTCGCTGTGAACAAAGGGCAACGCATCGCCCTCATCGCACGCAATGGTATTGGTAAGAGTACCCTGCTGGACATACTGATGGGCAAAACCGACTACGATAGTGGCAAAATCACTTGGCGCAAAGACCTGAAAGTTAAGTATCTGCCACAAAGGCTATTAGGTGAGGAGGCGATAAGGCTATTGGGCGATGAGGCGAGCATAGAGGAGTTCCAGAAACTCAGCGGTGGACAGCAGAAGAAACTGCTCTTGCAACAAGTATTAGACGACGAACCCGATATTCTGCTACTGGACGAGCCTACGAACCATCTGGACCTTGAGACAGTAGTCTGGTTGGAGGAATACCTGCGCAATCGTACCACAAGAGGCGAAAAAGCCCTCACCATACTCATGGTGACCCACGACCGCTATTTCTTAGACAACGTCTGCACCGATATATTTGAGTTGGACGAACACTCGCTCTATAGTTACCACGGCAACTACGCCTACTACGTAGAGAAACGCGCGGAGCGCATCGAGGCACAAAACGCCGAAGTGGAGAAAGCGCGTAACCTCTACCGCACCGAGCTGGAATGGATGCGCCGTATGCCCCAAGCACGCGCACACAAAGCACAATACCGCATCGACAACTTCTATGAGATAGAGAAGAAAGCCAAACAGCAACGAAACGAAGCAGAAGTGCGCTTGGCTGTCAAGTCAGGCTATATCGGCAACAAGATCTTTGAAGCCAAAGATGTGTGCAAGACATACATTTCCCCCCGCACGGGTGAGCAAAAAGTCATCTTGCAGCACTTCAACTACGTCTTCTCACGCTACGAGAAACTCGGTATCATAGGCAACAACGGCACGGGCAAGAGTACCTTTATCAAACTGCTGCTGGGCGAAGTGCCTTTGGATAGTGGCAGTTGGGATGTGGGTAGCACGGTCAAGTTTGGCTACTACGCGCAGACAGGCCTGAAGTTCGATGAAGGCAAGAAAGTGATAGACGTAGTGCGCGATATAGCCGAAGTGGTGGACTTGGGCAATGGGCAAAAGATGACTGCCAGCCAGTTTCTGCAGATGTTCCTCTTCTCCCCCAGTCAGCAGTACGACTTTGTGGGCAAACTCTCGGGTGGCGAACGCCAACGCCTGCACCTATGCACGGTGCTGATGCGTAGCCCAAACTTCCTCATACTGGACGAGCCTACCAATGACCTCGATATACCCACACTGAACGTGTTGGAAGACTATCTGATGAACTTCCAAGGTTGCCTCATCGTGGTGAGCCACGACCGCTACTTCATGGACCGCGTGGTGGACCACCTGTTTGTCTTCCACGGCGACGGCAATGTGCAGGACTTCCCTGGCAACTACACGCAGTATCGCTTGGAGGCGAAAGGCGATGAGTCTATTAGACAAGAGGCGAAAGGCGATAGGCAAGAGGCGAAAGGCACGAAGACCAAAACGGAGCAGAAGCGCAGACTAAGTTTCAAGGAGAAACGCGAACTGGAGGACTTGGAGAAAAAGTTGCCCGAATTGGAAGCCGAAAAAGCACAATTGGAAGCCCTGCTCTCGGGCGGTGCCACCCATGCTGATGATATAGCCAAAGCCTCCAAACGCTACCAAGAGGTGCAAGACGCACTGGACGAGGCGGAATTACGATGGCTGGAACTGAGCGAAGTGGAGGGCTAACACAAAAAAATGCAACGAACATTTGCAAATTCCAAAAAAAATTAGTACTTTTGCAGTCGAAATATTCTACCACGATATGTCACACCTGAGCAAAGCACAAATAAAGTGGGTTCGCCAATTGCAGCAGAAGAAGTTCCGCGATGCGGAAGGCGTGTTTGTGGCTGAAGGCGAGAAGTGTGTGAATGACCTCAAGGAGGCATTTGAATTGCTCTTACTGGTGACTCCCGACAATGCCACCGCCACAGAGATTGAGCAGATGTCCTCATTGCGTACACCACAAGGCGTGATAGGCGTTTTCAAGAGGCGATTGGATATCGGTTATCGGTTATCGGATATCGGCAATGGGTTATGGCTGGCGTTGGACGGCGTACAAGATCCAGGCAACTTAGGTACCATCATCCGCACTTGCGATTGGTTTGGCATACACCATATAGTATGTTCGCGCGAGACAGCCGACTGCTACAATCCTAAAGTGGTGCAAGCCACTATGGGCGCATTGGCAAGAGTGCATATACACTATGTAGACGATTTGCCCAGTGTGCTGCACGCATATCAGCAAGCGGGCTATCCCGTTTATGGAACCTTGTTGGACGGCAAGAATATATACGAACCTATGGCTATTGCGAACAAAGAAAAAGGTATCATCGTGATGGGCAATGAAGGCAACGGCATATCACCCGCGGTGAGAGACATGGTGACGCACCCACTGTTTATCCCCTCCTACCCCACTAATGTGCCTACCTCAGAGAGCCTGAACGTGAGCATCGCCACTGCCATAGTGTTGGCAGAGTTTAGAAGAAATACAACACACCTTAAATAATATTAGTATGAAACGAATTTTTACCCTTTTGTGCATTGTATGCATTTTCACCCAAGCCTATGCTTGGAAACCTCAGTTTGCAGGTCACCGTGGTAGTTACCGCGGCGTAGAGAACACCGAAGAAGCCATGCTGAATGGTATCAACCACTATGGTTATACTGGTTTGGAGATTGATGTAAAAACCACCAGCGATGGCGAGTATGTATGTTGGCACGATGACGACCTCAGTCGTGTGGGACATAATGTCTCTATTCCATACTCCAAGTTTGCGGACATCAAAGATCTGACACTGACCCAAACACGTAGCGGCGTACAATATACCGCGAAGATCTTGACCGTGGATCGCTATTTGGAGATTTGCAAGGAGAATAATGTATTCCCTATCATTGAGCTCAAGTGGGCTGAAGGTATTAACAGCAACGACATGAGCCGCTTCCCTGGTTTGTATAAACTTATTGAGAAACACGGACTGGTAGAAGAAGCACGCATCTTGACCTCTATGCAACCATCTTTGGAGTATGTGCGCACCAATTATCCAGCATTGCAATGCCAGTTCCTCTGCTACGAGGTTACACAAACACGCTATGAGTGGTGCAAGAAATGGGGCATTAACCCAAGCGTACAAACAGGCGGTTTGACCAAGGCTATGGCTCGCAAATGCCACGAAGCTGGCATGGAAGTAGCATGCTGGACCGTCAACAGTTCATCTGACTACGTGAAGCACGGCGAGATGGGTTGCACCACCATGACTTGCGACTACCTCGTACCAGCCGATATGCCAGAACTCGAGGAAATAGATTGGGAGGCTCTCTCACCTACTCCTCCACTGGATCATTTGTATGTAACTCCACTCTTCAACTTTAGCGAGACCGCAGGTAATTTGCCAGAGAATTTCCCTACTACAAAATCAGGTAGCTATGTCAATGCACAAGAAGCTGCCTTCATCGACGGCGCATTCTATATGGCAGATTATAGTGCACGAAAAGTAGTAGCTGTGGACACCACTGGCAAAGTATGGGAACCAGGTATTGAGCACTCTACCCTCCGCCATGGTATTTGCCGCGACGATGCAGGTAACTTGATTCTCCACACCTCTGAGAGCGCATCAACTCCTACACAACTGACTGTTTATAAAGCAGAAGACAATACTGAGCATGTAATCAATTTCACACTCAACAACAATGGTCAAACCAACTTCCCAACGGCGAGCGGCGATATCTTCTCCGCAGCGGGTGGCTATATATATTTCTTCCCTAATGGACATAAATTTGTCGAAGTTGTGAAGATTGCCAATGGTCAACATGTATCCACGACCTCCTGCGCCGTTAGCTTGACAGGCGCTACCGCTGGATACGTAATTCCTATCGACAACAATCCTAACCACTTTATTTATCAAATTCGTGGTAATGGTTATCACCTCTATAAGAACGGCGATAAGGGTTCGTACTTGACTTCTCCTAACGGTACAACAGCTCCAGCACGTAATAATACCGTAGGTGGTGCACTCTTCCAATTGAATGGCCACGACATGTTCGTTTATACCTCAGGTGCACACTACAAAGGTGGTTGGACTGTTCGCGATATGACTTCCGCCGATCTAACCCCAATGTACACCCAAGAGCAATTGGGTGACGGTGGCTACAACGCCAACACATCAGTAGGCGCATTCTTCTGGTGGGAGCGACTTGATTCTGTGACAGTTAACCTCTACGAGTACTGCCTCGGACACGGTATAGCAGGTTGGGAGTTGAGCGCAGAACCACACAAGATTCGCGTGAAAGATTTCGCATTGAGCGAGAGCAATATCACCGTACAAGTAGGCGAAACTGTTGAGCTGCATGCTATCATCACCCCTGCTAACGCTGATGACCAAGAGGTGACATGGCGCCGAACACCAAGCGACCGCGTATCCAAACTGAAAACAGATGGTCTAACGGCTACACTCACCAGCACCAAGGCAGGTACATACACTGTGACAGCTATTCTCGGTGACTTCACAGCAGAATGCCAAGTGACCTTTGCCGAGTCGACCGCTGTACAAGATATTACTACTTCCGAAGAGGATACACACAAGATCATCCGTCATGGACAAGTAGAAATCGTACACGAAGGTGAACATTATAGTGTAACTGGAACAAAACTATAACAATATACTTTTACAATCTTTATGACTATTTCACAACGAATCGCTGCGCTCGAAGAGTCAGCAACCCTGCAAGTGGCAGCACTATGCCAACAACTCCGTGCAGAAGGAGTAGACGTTATTGGACTATCATTGGGCGAGCCCGACTTCCCTGCTCCTGCTCATGTCAAGCAAGCGGCTATTGATGCTATCAACAATGACATTTCACACTATGGCCCTACGCCTGGTTTCCCTGCCTTGCGTCAAGCCATAGCCGATACGCTGAACCGCGACATACAAGATTATCCTGTACGTCCCTACAACGCCAACGAGATTGTTGTGTCAGTAGGCGCTAAGCAAGCACTCTGCAACGCGATTGAGGCACTGATTGGTCCTGGCGATGAGGTGATTATGCCTACGCCATGCTGGGTCAGTTATGTAGAAATGGTCAAGATTGCGCAAGGCAAAAGCGTATTGGTGCGCACCACAATGGAGAACAACTTCTGCCTGACCGCAGAGCAGCTCGAGGCTGCTATTACTCCTAACACCAAGCTGCTCATGCTCTGTTCGCCTAATAACCCAACAGGTTCTGTCTATACGTTGGAGAACCTGAAGGCATTGGTTGAGGTGCTGAAGCGCCACCCACAAGTGGTGGTACTGGCAGATGAGATCTACCAACACATCCTCTACACAGGCAAGCACGAGACTTTGGCACAGTTCCCAGAGTTGGAAGACCGCCTCATCGTCATCAATGGTGTGAGCAAGGCATACGCTATGACAGGCTACCGTATCGGATGGATGGCGAGCCACGACAAAGAGCTCCTCACCGCTGTGAAACGTCTGCAAGGTCAGACCATCAGTTGCGCTACAACCATTGCGCAAAAAGCAGCTGAGGCAGCCTATTCAGGCGACCAAACCTGCGTAGAGGAGATGCGCCAAGCTTTCCATCGCCGTCGCGACCTGATCGTCGGACTGGCGAAAGAGATACCTGGCATGAAGGTGCTGGAGCCACAAGGTGCGTTCTACCTCTTCCCTGATGTATCGGCGTTCTTTGGCAAGCAATACAATGGTCAGACTATCCACAACGCCGATGAGTTGGTAACCTACCTGCTGCAAGAGGCACATGTGGCATGCGTATCGGGTAGCGCTTTCGGCGAGGACAACTGCATTCGTTTCTCCTACGCCACCAGCGAAGACCTTATCACAGAGGCCATGCGCCGCATGAAAGAAGCATTAGCAAAATTACAATAATATTAACTCTCAAATATTAACTATTAATTATTAACTATTAATTATTAACAACTATGAAGAAAAGTTTGATTTTAGCTGCTATTTTGGCAGTCATTAGCGTAGGTGCAGCTGTTGCTCAACCACGTGCGATTGGTTTAAACTTAGGTACTGGTAATGGTCTTTCCTACCAACACAGTTTAGGAGAAAGCAATATGTTGGATGTTGCTGTGAATCTTCCTCTACAATTAGGTGGGGAGTCTATCGGGTTAGGTTTAGGCGGTATCGTTACTTACGATTGGATTAACCCATTTGGTACTGCAATACCTTGGTCAGAAAAAGGCTCATGGAATTGGTATCTTGGCGTTGGTGCATCTGCGGGTGCTTACGGCATCTTTGACAAGGTAGAAGGAAGTGCTTGGTACGCAGGTGTGGCGGGTCATGCGGGAATTGAATACCAATTCTGGTTCCCTTTGCAACTTTCTCTCGATATACGTCCTACTATTGGTCTTGACAATACAGATGGGAAAGCGGCTTTTGGATTAGACGGTCTTTATAACGTTAGTATCGGTGTTCGCTACTTATTCTAATTCGGATGACTGATTTTTCGAAATTAATTTCGTCACGCATAGGAGTGGCTGCTACGCAAGTGGCAGCCACTATTGCATTACTCGATGAGAATGCCACGATACCTTTTATCGCCCGTTATCGCAAAGAGCGCACGGGCAGTCTGGACGAGGTACAAATCAGCCAGATAGCCGATGAGTACCACCGTTTTCTGGAACTGGATGAGCGCAAAGCCACTATCCTCAAGACCATTGAGGAGCAAGGCAAACTCACGCCCGAACTCCGCCAACGCATTGAGCAGTCGTGGGACGCCACCGAACTGGAGGATATTTACCTGCCCTACAAGCCCCACCGCAAGACGCGCGCTGATGTGGCTCGCGAACAAGGATATGAGCCTCTAGCGAAAGCTATCATTGAGCAGAAAGAGCCACTACAAAAACTTTGCTCAAAATTCTTAATTCTTAATTCACAATTAAAGAAAGAGGAAGCCCTGCAAGGCGCTCGCGATATTATAGCCGAGTGGATCAACCAAGACGAACGCGCTCGACAAAGCATTCGCCGCGAGTTCGGCTATTCGGCTATCATCACCACCAAGGTGGTCAAAGGCAAAGAGTCAGAACCCGAAGCACAGAAGTACAAGGACTATTTCGCCATCAGCGAACCACTCCGCCGTATCTCATCGCACCGCCTGCTGGCTATCCGACGTGCTGAGAACGAGGGTTTTATCCGTGTGGACATATCGCCCGACAGAGAGAAATCGCTCGACAAGCTCGCCCATATCTTCTTGCGCAGCAATAGCGACGCCTCCTATCAGGTAGAACTGGCCATGGAGGACAGTTACAAACGCCTACTCAAGCCCGCTATCGAAACGGAGTACGCTGCCAGCAGCAAGGAGAAAGCTGATGCCGAAGCGATTCGTGTTTTCGCCGACAACCTGCGCCAACTATTATTAGAGTCGCCCCTCGGACAGAAGCGTGTCTTGGCACTTGACCCAGGTTTCCGCACGGGTTGCAAGGTAGTGGTATTGTCTGCACAAGGCGACCTGTTGCACCATACCGTGGTCTTCCTTAACACCAAGCAGGCCACCGAAACGCTACAGCACCTCATTCACCAACACCAGATAGAGGCCATTGCCATCGGCAACGGTACCGCCTCCCGCGAAACGGAACAGATGGTACGTGTGTCCTTAGACACCATTGCCTCTACACCTTACACTATACACCATACACCCCAAATCTTCGTCGTCAGCGAGAGCGGAGCATCTGTCTATTCGGCCAGCAAGACAGCGCGCGAGGAGTTCCCCGATGAGGATGTCACGGTGCGCGGAGCAGTGTCTATCGGCAGACGACTGATGGACCCATTGGCGGAGTTGGTGAAGATTGATCCTAAGTCCATTGGCGTGGGACAATACCAGCACGATGTCAATCAGACACGCCTGGGCGAGAGTCTGCAACAGACCGTAGAGAGTGTAGTGAACTGCGTGGGTGTAGATGTCAATACCGCCAGCAAGCATATATTGACCTATATCTCAGGTTTAGGTCCTGCTTTGGCGCAAAATATCGTCAATTACCGCAGCGAGAATGGTCCCTTCCCTAACCGTAAGGCACTCTTGAAGGTGCCTAAGATGGGAGCTAAGACCTATGAGCAGGCGGCTGGCTTCCTGCGCGTCACCAATTCCGATAATCCATTGGACAACTCTGCCGTCCATCCCGAGAGTTATGCTATCGTGGAGCGTATGGCAAAGGACTTGCGTTGTACGGTGAGCGACCTGATGCAACGCGCGGAACTGCGTCAGCAGATTGATCTGAAACGCTATGTAACCAACGAGGTGGGTATCCCTACCCTAACGGATATCCTGCACGAGTTGGAGAAGCCCAGTCGCGACCCACGCACGCAGTTGGAGGAGTTTCACTTCGATGAGTCGGTGCATACGATTGACGACTTGCAAGTGGGTATGGTCTTGCCTGGTATCATCACGAATATCGCCAATTTTGGTGCTTTCTGCGATGTGGGTGTGCATAAGGATGGCTTGATACATATCTCCGAGATGGCATCGCGCCGTATCAGCAACCCTAATGAAGTGGTATCGCTGCACCAACACGTGCGTGTACGCGTGATAGATATTGATCGCGCACGCGGGCGCATACAGCTATCCCTGAAGCAATAATAGGCGATAAGGTTAGAGGTTAAAGGCGAGAGGTTAAAGGTTAAAGGCGAGAGGCGAAAGGTTAAAGGCGAGAGGCGAAAGGCAAGAACTATACCTCTCGAGATAAGAAAAAGAGTTCGGAATTTCCGAACTCTTTTTCTATCCTCGCCTATCGCCAATATCCGATATCCGATAACCGATATCCAATATCCGATAACCTACATCCTAACACCCAAAACACTATACATTTGGCCATCACGGATAATCACCACTTGACCATCGATGAGCAGTTTGCGTGCAGTAGAGGTTGTATTATCTGTCCAGATGTCCTCAATGCCTGTATTTGTTCGACCTTCTTCGAACCACAAGTACAATGCACCGTTATTCAATACCCAAGGAGCATCTACGCTATTGCCTGACGCAAAGCCGTGAGCATTCAGCCATTCGGTAGTCAGTTCGTTGGCAGCCATGTCGGCACCTTCGGTAGTGGTATTATCTGCTGCGATGGTAGCATCCATGAGCGCCAATGCAGAAGTCACATAGTTGTCCTTTAAGCATTTCTCAACATTGCCATAGATGCGTGGCCACTCTGACTGAGGTTTGTTATAATCCACTTTATCCCAGTCATACTCATAATCGTTGCAGCTGGAGAAGCCCACTACACGATGTGCAATAGCACCTTGAGGTGCTTGGATAGCTTGCAGAGCCACGATATTGTCATGCACGATAGCATCTGTTGCCTTACCCATAATATCAGCAGCCAACGCACCTACGATACCACCTACTCCACCCTTGTCGGTTGCCAAGGCGAGCGACAATGCACCTTCTACATAGTTATTGGCAATAGTTGCACGCTCACTGGAACCCACGATACCGCCCACGATAGTAGCACCTTCAATAGCGGCATTGACATGCGCATGTTTAATCGGACTGTCGCCATCCACCGATGCGGCTATACCGCCTACAGTAGCACCGCCTATAAGTGTGCCCGAGAAAGCAGCCACTTGCATACTGGAGGAAGTCATCATATGACCTACCAATCCGCCGAGTGCTTCAGCATTAGGCACCTCAATGATAGCATCTTGCACCGAGCATTCGCTCATCTCTACAAACAGCGATGCTTCGCCAATCAGACCACCACATACGCCTGCAAAATTCGTACCCACAATCGTAGGAGCAACCACATGCACATTGTGCAATATAGCACTCAGTCCGTGCAAGGTACCACCCTCATCAGCAACGCCATCAGCAAATCCACCACGCATGGTGTTAGCCACCAGACCCGCATACAGACCATTGCTATTGAGTGCCATCACGGGCTCAATGAGGCGGATATTCTTGATAACAGCAGTGTCCACCACTTCGCGGAAGAGGCCGCTACTGTTCAAGTAGAGATTGGTGAGTTGCTTATCACCACCATCCAACTTACCACCAAAGGTCTTTTGCAATCCACCGAAGGCAGCACCACCAAAGTCAATATCGTTCATAATCTGATAGTACGCCATCGGTTGGTCATCTATCTGGATGAAGTCCTCTGCACAAGTGATCTGATATGGATTAGCCACCGTACCGTCGCCTTGCAGGGTGTTCTTGCTCAGTGGCAAAGCGTGGAAGTTGAGTGTAAATTGCGAATCGTTGTTGTATGCGCAGAGCAGTACAGGGTTGGTCTTCTCGTTGAGTACATTGATCATGCTCAATGCGCCACCTTTGGCAGCATCAGCGCCTAACTCAAGGATGGTCTCGCCCTCGTTGTTGCAGATGAGCAATACCTCCTCTTTGTCCGAAGAAGTGGCTTTGCTACGCTTGAGCAGCACCATATATTCGTATGCGTTATCTGCGTGGAACAGACGAGGATTGAGCACAGCTGACTGTATGTTCACCTGAGCAGTCTCTACGCGATGACCGAGGTTGAGGTCATCGTAGTGATCCAGTTTGCCTTTGTTGGTGAACCATGCTATGCGTTGATGAATAGTGCCATCCGCAGCATTCTCTCCTTGCAGCAATGATACTACATACTGATACGAGTCGCCTTGAGCCACACGGTCCCAATTGCCTGACAAGGTAGCACCGCCGTTATACAATGGTATGCGAGCCACTGTCTTGCACGATGGCACATCCACCATTTGGATAAACTCCACATCGTTCTCGTTTTTCAGGAAACCATATTGTGTAGAGTGACCGGGCAGATTGCTCATATAGATAGTACCCAGACCATGCTCTGCTATGGTATTGATTTTGTTACCATTAGCATCATAGAGGTAGTACGAATATACCGAACCATCCGATGCGGTCTCGTAGTTGTCCACTGTCACTACGAATGCCATCTCGCCTGTTCCGTTGTAGTCCAATATCACGTCATTCTGACCGCCCAAACCGCCTAAGTAGTAGAAGGTATAGAGGAAGGCAGGATCTTCGTCTTGGAGCATAGGTATCTTCACCTCAGACAACTGGTTGAACTTATTGTCATAGCGTGTGATTACCAGATGGTTGTCTGGATTCACAATAGGCTCCTCATATACTGGAATGCTGGGATCAAAGAATGGTTTCTCGTATTGCGCTACGATGTAGTCAATCGTATATTTGCCACTCTGCATCATGTAGATAGGCATAGGATCGTTGAGCGCAGCTATGTGCTGGTATGGTATCTCAAAGGTGTGCTTCAACACAGGTTGGCTGGTGCCATACTCAGCTTTGCCATAGACATCGTAGTTGTAGTACAATTCGCTACCACGATACTCTTGGCGGAAGAAGACCATGGTGTAGTTGTCGTTGCTGTTGGTGGAGATATTCTTCGCCAGCACTTGGTTGCCATTGACGTTGCACACGTGTTGCGAGTTGGTTGTTGACAATGTATAGACGCTATTGTAGAATCGTCCAGTGTAGTCCTTGGTAGCTACAGAGATAAACAGCATAATCTCGATGTTGTTATCCGAGTTAAAGAACTTGCGTGTCACCAGCGAATTGATTTCTACGCTGCGTACCCACAGGTCGGTTTCAGCCAGTTCGAAGGTCTCGTTAAGTTGTCCGACTAAGTTGTAATGGTTGTCATAGATGGATACTTCAGCTCCGGTGATGTGTCCATTTTCCGTAGCGTATGCCGCGGTGTATGTCCATGTAGAGCCGTCGGGGCCTGTTAGAAAACCGTAGTTATCTACAGGACCAATGGTAGTCACTGGTGCCTCGTTTGCGAGAGCCACCATGCTTATATTCATGCATAGAAGCATAAATAGTAATTTCATCATTGTTTTCATTGTTACTTTATATTTATGTTGCGTTATTTATGTTATCTTATGTTCAATTTTTCCGCCTATTAGGCAAGTTTAGCAAAAACTGTGCAAAGGTACAACAAAAAATGAACATTTGCAACAAAATTGCGCGAAAGTTTACTTTCAAGTGCGATTTTGTTGCAAATGGGCTGCATTATGCGACCGTAGCTTCGGGGGAATTGCTCAAACGAGCAAGGCGGCGTCCGAAGGTACAACTGGTCGCTTAATGCGAGGGCATAGCCCGCATAATTTTTCGTCTTTGAAGTATGGGCTGCATTTCGCGAACGTAGCTTCGAGGTGGTTGAGTGTCCAGAGGACACGAGACCGGTGTCCTCGAAGTACAACAAAAAATGTACATACGCAAGAAAGCGAGCAATTATTTGCAAATATCTATATAACGCGATGGATTAAATCCATTTTTTGCTTGCTCGTTGTGGGAAATATAGCCCAATTGGTTACTCATCAAGCGCGTAGAGCCAATCTGTGCCTCTATATTGCGGTGTGAGTGCCCGTATATCCAATAGTCAATACCAGAATCTGCTATATAGTCACCCAATTCCACCGTAAACGCTCCGCTAATGGTACTTCCACGAAACTCCTCTGCTGTACATAAGTGGGTGGGAACATGGTGTGTAAGCACAATTTTTATTTTGGCTTGACTCTCTGCCACTGCTTTTTTGATAAACTGCAAGCAGCGTTCGTGCTCGTGATTGAAATCCTCAGCAGTTAAGCGATGCCCATCGTACATGATTCGGTAGAAATCGCTCACATTACGCTCGGTGAGAAACGCATCGTATGGCTCAATCTTTGCCCATAGCGTAGAAACGATGATATCTATATCCTGCAAGTGCAAAACGCTATTGTAGTAGGCATGCACATTGTGGCGAATCTGTTTGCAATAGCCATCGGGCATGGTCGCCAAGTCATAATGCCCATAGAAATCATGATTTCCGAGACAAACAATCACTTGTTTGTAGTGTTCTGATGCCCAATACCAGAATCCATAGCTGCTGTATGTATCAAGATCGGAATTTGGCAAGTCAAGATACGCACTATCGCCTGCAATGAGTAGTATATCACCCGTTACCTGTAATGGATGTTCTTGCAGATATTGTCTATTCTGCGCAAATTCTAAATGCAAATCGCTAACAAACTGGAGTTTGAGTCTTTGTGGACGATAAGAGGCGACGGTATGAAGTATCTCAAGAATCATGTCTGTTCGCTCTATCTCATCGGGATTGATGGCGCACTCTATTTCTTCAGCCAGGTTAGATCTCTTTAACATTGCTGCAAACTGCTCGGCAAGATAATTCTTAACCAATCCTTGTTCTGCGTGAAACTTATCCAGAAAGTCCATGCAATAGTTAAGCACATAGATAATATCCTCAAAATCTTTCGCTCCGCGCCAATCTGTTCCTCCTCGCGAATACAGTGCATCTATTTTCGTAGCGATATAATAGGTTACGGGCAGTCGGTAAATCAGCTGTCCAGAGGGCAATGTATATAGTTCGCGATGTTCAAAGCCGATGCTATACCATCTATTACCAAAAGATAGACTTTGCTCATTCATCGACATTACATCCACTAACTCACCATTATATACCCATCGGCACATTACAGGTGGCTCAGAGTCATGGTCGTTGTGAAAATGTTTCTCGCGGAGTAGTTCTTCAAAAGCAGCATGTTCAGCATACGAGTTAGAATCGACTACGCAATCCACATCCAAGGTTGTTCGAGGCTCCGTGGCTGTTGGGTCGGTAGCATACGCACCTGCCATCGCACCACCCACATACACAAGGCGTGCATTGAGTTCCTGCATGGCTAATGCAATAGTATGTAACCGCTCGTTATTGGTTTTCTGCATAATCGTTGATATGTTTGGTTAATTCCGCAATAGCAATCTCTCTTTCGCGCACGCGCCCCATACGAAGCGTATCTACTATCACCAATAGTTGATACAACTCGTTGTCTTCTTGGACTGCTTGAGGGATAGTGCTGTATAATGGTTGTATTTGCTGCCCACGTGCAGAACCTTTGACATCATGCCACACATAACTCTCATTACTATTTGAAATTTGCTCTTTCATGGGCGATGCACTGATATATGTAGGGATTCCTCTCCCTATGCGTCCAGCCTCAGCAGGGAATACATATTGAATTCCGTGCACGAGAAATTCCTGTAACGCTAACGTGTTGACACGCTTTTTATTGCGATCAACAAGTTGTGCTTTCTTACAACGCTCCAAGCACTCGCTCACTGTTGAGGCACTCATACCTAATGAGGCTGCCAATCCGTTGGCAGAAAGAGGCTTTCCTTGTTGGGTTATTTTCTTCAACAAAACGACAATATCTTGCGGTTTCATATCTTTGTTTATGAGATAATTATATGATATTTTACGCAATTCGCGAATGGCGAATACGTATTCGACTGCAAAGGTAGTGATTTATTTTGAGTTATGCAAATATTTTGTGTGTTTTTTATTTAATTTGCATTTAGTTATTGATATTTTTGTTTGGTTATAAATACATCGGTTTGCGCTTCAATTGCCGAACGCGAGCTAAAAGTTGTCAGTGGCTAAAGAAAAATGCAAAAAATGTCATTTTTTTCATTTATGCAAGAAAATAGCGAAAAAAATAACCATTTTCAGTTTAAAGAACGCCCCTACGCGCCTACAGTTTAGAGGTTAGAGGCAGAGAATACTCGGCGGAATATCGCCGAGCATTAGACAGGCAACGGGCGAAAGGAAATAGGCAACCCTTTTGGGAATAGTGTAAACCTTTTTCAGTTTTAATCAATGGGATTACGATTCTACCATGAAGTGCTTTGAATAACATAGTAATATCATAGTAATCACATAGTAATCACATAGTATAGATAGGGGGGGGGAAGGAGAAGGCAAAGAGGATGCCGAGAGAGGAAGAAACTATGAGTTAGGTTTTTTAGGTTTTTCAGTTTTTATAGGTTTTGCAAATCCTGAAAAACCTAAAAAACCTATAAATCCTATTTACGCTGTTTTACATATTACCTTGCGGTAACTATCGTATATAACTCTTTCTATATGTGATGATTGGATATATTTCTGCAACCAGACTTCAATCGTCTTCACACCCACTCCAAGGACTTGAGTTTGCTTCACTGCATCTTGTTTCGTGAAGTCCGTGGACAAGATAAAACGTCCGCAGGAAGCATCTATAAAAACCAAAAGAGCCACCCGAATGGATGGCTCTTTTGGTATTGTAAGGACCTTAATGATTCTAATCGTTAAGGATTACTCCTCGTTGCTCCAGTTAGTTGACAACATTCTCAAGTATGAGCGATAGCGCCATTGAGCGTTCTCGCGAGCGGCAGCGAAGAGTTCGCGAGAACGCTCAATGGCGCGTAGATAACTGCGTATGGTGGACACAAAAATTGGGACAATAAAGAAGAGTAATGAGAGAATTACACTCAACAAAAAGAGAATATGCAAAAGAGAGGAGATACCAAACTGGTAGCTCCTCGATGTGTAGCCTGCTCAACCGAAGGCAAGAAAGAGTTCCCCTTCTCCTTGCAAAAAGAAATGCGAGATTTTGCTTCATACCCCTTGCAAAAAACACGTGAAGGTACTGAACGCACACTGAAAAATTGGGGAGAAACTCTAGGAAAGAAAGAAGAGAAGTATAATAACTGAGAGTTTTTTGTTTGAAATCTATTCAAGAAACTATTATAAAAATCACAAAAGCACCTATACTCTGCTCCAAATGTGCAAATAAAGTGAGATTTGGCTGGGTTTAAAGGATGTCGTGGGCTTCGGGGATGGAGAGTTTTTGAGGGATTTGAGGATTAGGCTAGTAGATCGTTTGAAACGCACGCGTGGGCGTGCGCTTTCGATTTTTTATTGTTTGGTAAGAAAATGGGATAAAAAAGAGTAAATTTGTACAAAAAATAATTCCAAATGTATGAAAAATTTGTTAGTTCGCTAAAATAAAACTACTTTTGCAGCGCAAAACAAAAAGGGGAAAAATAGCATTTTTTGAGTGTGATGAAGTTTTTGGGATAGTCAAAAAAAATGCAACTGGGTTTGATAAACAAAGAGGATGAGAAAGGGGCGGATAAAATATACCATACAACATGGCTTTAACAAAACAATCTATAATGGATATTTCGCGGTTGTCTGCCAGCAGATACCGCAATATGGCGGGAACTCTTTGCATTAATGACGACGTCATTATGCTCGAAAAGACCCACTCGTTGTTCAATCGAAACATTACATTCCAACTCAATCATGTTTGCGCTGCATTGATCAGAAAAGGCAGTGCTGATTTCCTCGTAGATGGAACTGAATATCATGTCAAGAAAAACGACCTCTTTGTGATTATTCAGCAACAAGAAGTGCGCAAAATCAATCAGTCGGATGATTTTGAGGCACATGTGCTACTCATGTCGCGTGAGTACATCGATGCACTCAATATCCCTAACGCTGTTCAGCTATTCCTGCGTGTACAACGCGACCCCATCATTCATCTCAAAGGTGCAGATTTTGGGGTGTATCTGAATTGTTTTAACATGATAATCAGCACGCTACATCATACGAATAATCCGTTTCAAGAGCAAATTGTTCGGCATTTAATCAAAGCATATATGTATCGCTTGGCGTACAACCTACGGTTAAACAACTATACACCTCAATCGCGCGAAGAGGATGTTTGTCTGCAATTTATACGCCTACTGGAGCAATACTACAAAGAACAACATGCTGTTTGTTTCTACGCCAAAAAGATGAATCTAACAGCTCGGTATGTGTCGTCTTGCGTAAAAACAATCACATCTAAAACCGCCATTGCAACCATCAACGAAATGCTCTTGCAGCATGCTCAACAGGCATTGAAAGAGCGGAACAAAACCATCTCAGAAATCAGTTACGAACTGGGATTTACCAATCCGTCTGTGTTTGGAAAATTCTTCCGAACACACATGCAGATAGGGCCGCGTGAATGGCGAGAAAATAATAGAGAATCGTCCGCTAATGGAATAATCTAAAGCAGTATTACATAGTATTTTATTTCCATTTTTAGGGTACAAAAACACTGTACCTAGCCCCCCTTATGCTCAATATTAACATTATAATACAATTTTAATCATGGAAAAATTAACCAAACATCTCGAAAACATTATCAAGAAGAATTGGGACAAACCCGCTCTTACAGACTATCAAATTGCCACCCAAACCTATGGTCAGTTGGCAAACAAGATTGCTGCACTGCACGTACTTTGGCGTGAGGCAGGTTTGCAACTAAATGACAAGATCGCCATCAACGCTCGCAGCACAAGCCACTGGGCTGAGATTTTTATGGGCTCACTTACAGGTGGATATGTTAGCGTACAACTCTATAATGCGTTTTTGCCAGCCGATGTACAACAACTTACCAATCACTCGGACAGCAAAATCCTTTACACCGAGAAGAAATCATTCCAAGGTATGGATTTTGAGGCAATGCCCGCGTTGATAGCAGCCATAGACATGGACACGCACGAGCTACTGGCTAGTCGCGGCAATTTTGCAGAAGCCTATGCTAACTACCTACAAACACTCGCCAGCGGTGCAGAAATAACAGCCGATCATGTCACATTCCATCATCGCGATTGGGATGATGTCTGCACCATCATGTACACTTCTGGCTCCACAGGCAATCCTAAAGGCGTAATGCTGACCGTTCGCAATATCAGTCGTAATGTAGAGGTTTTGCAAGACTTGTTGCCTTTCTGCGAGGGCGGTAGTTATATGAGCGTCTTGCCATACGCACATATCTTTGGTCTGGTGGTAGAGATGATTACTCCACTTTGCACAGGTATGCACTTGGTTATTCTTGGACGCATGCCTATTCCTTCTGTGCTTGAGGAGATGATGCGTGAATACAAACCAAAAATGTTCTTGGCTGTGCCATTGATATTAGCCAAATTTGCGGAGTACGTGATAGCTGGCGAGCAACCTAGCGAAGCATTGCGTGAGAAAGTATTGGCTGCTATGGGAGGTAATGTGGAAGTGTTTGCTACAGGTGGCGCAGCTATTCCTCCTGCTATTGAACAATTGCTGGCATTCCAAATCAATATGCCATTCATCACAGGTTATGGTATGACCGAGTGTGCTCCCCTCATCTCGTTGGGCAAAGTGGGCAAATACAAAGCGAAATCTTGCGGCGAAGTAATTGATACGGTTGAAGTTCGT
>JAZOOG010000016.1:0-25192 GCA_045654945.1 Paludibacteraceae bacterium | reverse complement strand
CCAGTAACCGCACTCAACAGCCTTCGCCTCCTCAGCTTGAGATTTACCCATACCAGCCTTCAAACCGTGGTTGATACATGGTGCATAAGCAATCACGAGAGATGGACCTGGATAAGCCTCTGCCTCGCGGATAGCCTTGAGCGTTTGTGCTTGGTCAGCACCCATAGCGATTTGCGCTACATATACATAACCATAAGTGGTAGCAATCATACCCAAGTCTTTCTTGCGTACGCGTTTGCCCGCAGCAGCGAACTTAGCGATAGCGCCGATAGGAGTAGATTTAGATGCTTGGCCACCGGTATTAGAATACACCTCAGTATCGAGCACGAGGATATTCACATCTTCGCCAGAAGCAATCACGTGGTCGAGACCGCCGTAACCGATATCGTAAGAAGCACCGTCACCGCCGACAATCCATTGGCTGCGTTTAACGATATGATCCTTATAAGTCAAGATATCCTTGCAGGTATCGCATTGGCAAGCCTCGCAAGCCGCTACGATAGGCTCGTAGAGACGGTTGGTGATAGTAGCATCGTTTTGGTTATCGAGCCACTCTTGGAAGAGCGCCTTCATCTCCTCGGTGCAGCATGTGCAGGTTTGTGCCTTGGTCATGAGAGCAGCCAAACGCTCGCGGATCTTGCGGTGAGCGATTTGCATACCGAGACCATACTCGCAGAAGTCCTCGAAGAGGGAGTTAGACCATGCAGGACCATGACCCTTCTCGTTGGTAGTATAAGGAGTAGATGGTACAGAACCAGAGTATATAGAGGTACAACCAGTAGCATTAGCTACAATCTCGCGGTCACCAAAGAGTTGGCTGATGAGCTTGAGGTATGGAGTCTCACCACAACCAGAGCAAGCGCCAGAGAACTCGAACAATGGAGTAGCGGACTGGCTGTTCTTAACATTGGATTGGATATCTACTAGGTGTTGTTTAGACTTCACATTATCTGCGCAGTAAGCCCAGTTTTGAGCCTCGATCATTTGTCCCTCGAGTGGCACCATTTGGAGCGCCTTACCAGTCTTAGGATGGCCAGGACATACATCCACGCAGTTGCCGCAACCAAGACAGTCGAGCACGCCTACTTGCATGCGGAAGTGCATACCCTTCATAGCAGCAGGAGCTTTCATCTCGCGGGTAGTGCCTTGGATACCCTTCACCTCTTCCTCGTCCATAACGAATGGGCGGATACATGCGTGAGGGCAGACATATGCACACTTGTTACATTCGATACAGTTCTCAGCAGTCCACTCAGGAACGAAAGCAGATACACCGCGCTTCTCGTACTTAGCAGTGCCAGCAGGCCATGTACCGTCCTCTACGCCCTTGAATGAAGAAACAGGGAGGAGGTCACCATCCTGCGCATTTATTGGGCGAACTACGTTCGTAATAAATGCAGGTTCAGAAAGTTCAGAAAGTTCAGAAAGTTCAGTAGTGAGGGTTGACCATGTAGGGTCAACAACGAGTTGTTGGTACTCGCCACCGCGATCTACCGCAGCGTAGTTCTTGTTGACCACATCCTCACCCTTGTTGCCGTAAGACTTCACGATGAAGTGCTTCATTTCCTCAATAGCTTGCTCTACTGGGATAACCTCAGTAATGCGGAAGAAAGCAGATTGGAGGATGGTGTTGGTACGGTTACCAAGGCCAATCTCGCGAGCGATCTTGGTAGCGTTGATGTAGTACACCTTGATATTATGGTCAGCGAAGTATTTCTTCACTTTGTTTGGCAAGTTCTTTGCCAATTCCTCGCCCTCCCAGATAGTATTGAGAAGGAATGTACCACCATCTTGCAAACCGCGGGTCACATCGTACATCTGCAAGTATGCTTGTACGTGGCAAGCCACGAAGTTAGGGGTAGTAACGAGGTATGTAGAGCGGATTGGCTCGTCACCAAAACGGAGGTGAGAGCAGGTGAAACCGCCTGATTTCTTACTATCGTAAGAGAAGTATGCTTGGCAGTACTTATCGGTAGTCTCGCCGATGATCTTCACAGAGTTCTTGTTAGCACCTACGGTACCATCCGCACCCAAACCGTAGAACTTAGCTTGGAACATGCCCTTGCCACCCATAGCTACCTCTGCGCCTACTGGGAGAGAAGTGAAGGTGATATCGTCCACGATACCTACGGTGAAGTGGTTCTTAGGCATTGGCAATGCGAGGTTCTCGTATACAGCAAGGATTTGCGCTGGAGTGGTATCGTTAGAACCAAGACCATAGCGGCCACCTACTACGAGGATATCGCCAAGACCGAGCTCTTGGAGTGCATCCTTCACATCGAGGTACAATGGTTCGCCATTAGCACCTGGCTCTTTGGTGCGATCAAGCACGCAGATACGCTTAACAGAAGCAGGGAGCGCCTCCTTGAGGTACTTGAGTGAGAATGGACGATAGAGGTGAACGTTGATCATACCGAGTTTGTTGCCCTTCTCTGCCTCGAAGTCGATAACCTCCTTGATTGCCTCGCACGCAGAACCCATACAGATGATGATGTTCTCTGCATCAGGAGCACCATAGTAGGTGAATGGGCGATAGGTGCGGCCAGTGATCTTAGAGATCTCGTCCATATAGTCGCTCACGATGTCAGCTACCTCGTTGTAGTATGGGTTGCAGCTCTCGCGGTGCGCGAAGAACACGTCTGGGTTCTCAGCCATACCACGCATGACAGGACGCATAGGAGAGAGTGCGCGATCGCGGAACTCTTGGAGCGCCTTCATGTCAACGAGTGGACGCAAGTCTTCCATATCTACTACCTCAACCTTTTGGTACTCGTGAGAAGTACGGAAACCGTCGAAGAAGTTGAGGAATGGCACGCGGCTCTTGATGGTAGCCAAGTGAGCTACACCTGCGAGGTCCATGACCTCTTGTACGCTACCTTCAGCGAGCATAGCGAAGCCTGTTTGGCGGCAAGACATCACGTCTTGGTGGTCACCGAAGATACAGAGAGCGTGGCTAGCGAGAGTACGCGCAGACACGTGGAAGACAGATGGAATGAGCTCACCCGCGATCTTGTACATATTAGGGATCATCAGGAGAAGACCTTGGCTGGCGGTGAAGGTAGTGGTGAGGGCACCTGCGTTGAGTGCGCCGTGCACAGCACCTGCAGCACCTGCCTCAGATTGCATCTCTTGTACCAACACTGTCTCGCCGAAGAGGTTTTTGCGACCTGCTGCAGCCCACTCGTCCACGTTCTCCGCCATAGGAGAAGATGGGGTGATAGGATAGATGGCAGCTACCTCGGTGAACATATACGCGATATGCGCCGCAGCAGCGTTACCATCAAGGGTTAAATACTTTTTTTCTTTCATCTTTTTTGTATGTTTAGTTGTTAAAATATGGTTCAAAGTTGTTCAAAGTTGTTCAATGTGGTTCAAAGTTGAACAGCGGAAAACGCGACTGAACAATGTTGAACTATGTTGAACAGCCTGCTGCTAGCAGGCAAATACCATGCCGAAGGCATTAGTACAGGAAGCCGAAGAGCCACAATGGGATATTCTTCTGCGAACCTACCTCTAAGTCGGCTATGGCGCAGTAGCGGATACCTGTCTTGTGAGGCGTGGTAGCCATGGCGTCCATATAGTATTTGCCATCAATGATGAACATAGGACTACGGTCGGTGGCGTTGATCTTATGATTGCCGTGGAGGGCATTGTAGAAGAATGTCTCGGCTACCGTCTGCTGATCCATCTCTCGAATAGAGGTGGCGTAGCAGAGATTAGGGTTCTGCATATAGACCTTGGTAGGTTTGTGTGGGAACTGCTTACCTTCGGGATAAAGCATATTCAACAATCGCGCATCTTTCAGATACTTGAGATAGTTCATCGTGGTAGAACGCGAACACTCTATGGCCTCAGAAATGCTACTCACATTAAGGCTACAAGGCGTTTCTTGCAACATGATGTACAAGAGTTTGCGCAACTTAGGCAGACTGGACACCTCAATCTGTTTGATGAGCAGCACATCCACCTCAAGGATCATATTCATCATCTTAAGCAACGACTCGGAGAAGTCATGTGGTTCCAAGAAGAGCGGATAGTAGCCGTGGTGCAGGTAGTCAGCAAAATAGTCTAATGGTTTGATAGTTTGTGTTATACGACGTGCTATATCAACATGTCGGTGCAATATGTCCTCCAATGTAAACACGGGCAGTTTCAGCCCAAGCGTCACATTGAGGTACTCACGAAAACTGAATCCACGTAGGTTATACGGATGCACGATGGAACACAGGTCTTTGTTATCCTCGACCAATCGCATGACAGACGAAGCCGTAAAGATGATGTGCAGATTGGGATAGCGATAGTAGCATTGGCCCAATTCGCGCGACCAGTTAGGATACTTAAAGGCCTGATCAATCAGCAACGTACGCCCACCCTCAGCCACAAAGTCGCCTACAAAATCAACCAAGGAATGATCCGTAAAATAGAAGTCGTTGAAATTGACATACAGCGTATGCTTGCTCATCTCGGGGTTGGTTGTGCGCAACTCTTTGGCATAATTGAGCAAGAAATCTGTCTTACCTACTCCACGCCCTCCCTTGATAGCTATCAATCGGTCACTCCAATTAATCTCGTCCATCAACACACGGCGCGCTGGAACCTGCACATGTTCCACTAAATAGTTATGTGTCTTTTTAAAAGCCTCTAACATACCTAATAAATTTGAAGTTTGAGTCAAACCATTCTTTCCACGCTGCAAAGGTACTACTTTTTTTCCAAATTTGCAACCCCTGAGTTACATTTTTAACAAAAAAACACATTTTTTTGTATATTCAGACAAAAAAAATCCCTGAACGGTCGTTCAGGGATTCCAACATGCGTCAATCTGCAAATTATCCTTTAGCAATTGCGCCGCTTGGGCAAACATCAGCACAAGTGCCGCACTCTGTGCACAAGTCAGCATCAATAGTGTAAATGTCACCCTCAGAAATTGCGCCCATTGGGCACTCATCAATACATGTACCACATGCGATACAATCTTGAGAAATTACGTAAGCCATAATTCAAAAATTTATAGTTAATAGTTAATAATTAATATTTCATTTTTCTGAAATGCGACTGCAAAGGTACAACAAAAAAATCAAAGTACCAAATATTAGGGATTATTTTTTCAAAAAATCGTATTTATTTTTTCTTCTTCGCAGTTTGCATGGCTGCCAAAAGTCGCGCATTAGGACTCGTTAACTGTTTATCTACCAATCCCTTTTGCTTGGCAAATGCTGTCCAGGACTTAGCCCCTTTCTCCCTTTGTGGCAAACCTAACTGTAGGTAGTGACAATAGGCAATACCGAGTGCATCTGTGGCGTCCAGTTTCTTAGGCATCTGCTCATCGGGTATATGCAGGAAGCGTTGGAGCATACCTGCCACCTGATGTTTGTCGGCATGTCCGTTGCCCGTAATGGCCATCTTGACCTTCATAGGCGAATACTCCTGCACTGGCACATCTTTGGACAATGCCGCTGCGATAGCCACTCCCTGCGCATGCACAATTTTGATCATAGTTTGAGGGTTTTTGTCCACAAACTGCGACTCGATGGCGAGAATAGTAGGATGATACTTATCGATGATATCTTGAAGAAAAAAGAACTCTTTTTGCAGTCGCGCATACTGGTCCTCCATCTTATGCACATCAAATACCCCAAAATCAAGTATCTCCACCTTGCTTCCCACGGTATGCAACAAGGCATATCCCATGTACAGCGTACCAGGGTCCACGCCAAGAATAATATGTTCGTTTACAAGTTTGTCAAGCATCGCAGAGCCTCATCTATCAGTTGGTGTTTAGCGTATCGGAGCGAATCGACCACTATCACATTCTTGTGCAGGACGAGTGTATCGTTGGGCGATACTTTGAGCGTAACCGAAAAACCAATGACATCTTGTTTTTCCACCTTGATAGGTCGTTGATTGACCAGCAAACCATTTTTGGTGAGGCGGTAGTTCATCGCACAACAGAGTTGCACATTCATCGGATGGAGTTGCGACCATGTCCAACACAAGTCATCGCCCACATGGTTCATCAACGGATACCACTGATGCGTTTCCTCGCCGCCATGCAGAACGGCCAACAAGGTGATAGGTCCAGTGTAGTTGAGCGATTGCACCTCGTACTCCAGTCGCACACACTCCTTCTGTTCCATCATGAGCTGTCGACGAGCGATCACTTTGAGCGTATGACCTTTGGGCGAAGTAGCCACAAAATGTCGTTCTAACAATGGTTGATTCTTATGCAAACAACGGTAGAACTGTTCAACCTTCCACTCGTGCAAGTCCAAACGCTCGTCCTGCAAGCGCACAGAGATGGCCGAGAGATTGAGAATAGACGTATCTACACCTTTTATATATGTGCACAAACGCTGAGCACCCGAATAGTGCTCTTCAAAATGCGCTGTTTGGCACAAATAATCATTGGAGAAAGTGAGTTGTTGCTCAAAATCCAACTCGCGCGTTGGATCCCACTCCAATTGTTCTATGGTCCATGTATTGTACTGTAACATAATATCTCTAAACACTAAACAGTAGCGGCAACGCCGCGTCCACTAAACACTACAAGGTCGTTTCCCGCACAATCAGGTCTGCGGGTACCATCTCCGTTTGCGGATGCTTATCATCTCCGTTCAATCGATTCAGGAGGCGTAGCATGGCACGTTTGCCTATCTCCACACCATGCTGCTGCACCGTAGTGAGCATAGGCATGGTAGCTCGGCAGATTGGGGCATCCGAGAAGCCACATACAGACAACTCCTCGGGGATATTGACACCCAATATCTTCGCCGCATGCAACACACCCGCAGCACAGTCATCATTCACACAGAAGACCGCATCGGGTCGGTTGTCCGACTGCAATATATGGGGCGTATCCACAATCGCCTTCATGCGTGTATCACACTCCACTACCAAGTCGCTATTAACCTGAATACCATATCGTTGCAGGGCATCACGCCACCCTTGGAAACGTCTACGAGAAACCTCCAACTGCATCGACGAGGTGAAGCACATCACCCGTTTGCGTCCCGTCTGAATCAAGTATTCCACGGCCTTGTAAGCACCCATATAATCGTCCGACACCACCTGATCGCATTTGAGCGAAGGACACGGACGGTCATATAGTATCAATGGGATACCGTTGTCAATCACCTCCTGTAGATGGTGCAGGTCGGTTGTTTGCTTGGTCACACCCACCAATATACCCGCCACACGGCTACCTATCAAGGTATGCAACGACTCTATCTCACGCTGAACATCTTCGCGCGTTTGGCAGATGATGATATGATATCCTGCCTCATTGGCTGCCTGTTCTATACCGTCCAATACCGAAGAGAAGAAGTGGTGATTCAGTTCAGGTATGACCACACCGATGGTGGTATTTTTGCTGGTGCGCAGATTGCTCGCCATCAAGTTGGGCTTATAGTTGAGTTGTTTGGCACACTCCTGCACCAATTCTTTGGTGCGCACGCTGATGTCAGGATGATTCTGCAAAGCACGACTCACCGTAGAAACAGAGATGTTGAGTTCGCGCGCAATATCCTTAATCGTGATAGGTTTCATTGCATTACGTTATTGTTGTGAGACAACTACTTGTCGCGCGAGCGGAGTGCACCGCGAAAAATCACCAATATGGCACCTGCCACTAATACATAATCTGAATACGGTTGATACTTCAGCACGCTCAATACTGCGCCAGCCAATAGCACCACCAAACCAGCAATCAATAAGATATTACTCCATTTCATCATTCTAAATTCTTAATTCAAAATTCCTAATTCTACTCACTCCACAATATACACATCCTCGTTGGGCGCGTGCATGCGATACTTCTCGCGTGCAAACTGCTCCAAACTATCCACATTGTCCAATATCTGCATCACGGATTGCGCATCCTGAATATCTCGGTTGGTTTGGTCCAACTGTTGCTCCACAGCACGTATCTTCTTAGCTCGCTTTATGTACTGAACAGCACTGTGGTTACCCATGAACAAAAACAATACTGCAAATACGTACAATGTGATTGCATACTTGTTTATCAACACCTTACGGATTTTTTGCCAATAATTTTCTCTTTCCATAGTTATATCTTATTTGTTTATTCCCGCAACTTTTTCGCAATTCTTCGCAATTTTCCCGCAAAGGTAATGTATTTTTCTGAAATAAACAAAAAAAAACGTATTTTCTGTGCAAAAAACAATAATTTTCGTTCAAATTTGCATAAATCAAATCTTTTTTGTACTTTTGCGACTTATTTGCAAGAACATTCAATACAAACGATTAAACTCAATATGCGACACCTATCTTGTATCATACTTTGTATATGCGGTATAGCCTCCAGTGTGCTATCGCAAACCATCGTAACGATTGATAATCCTGACACTTGGACCTATACGGAGTTGAGGCCATACGTAGGCAAAACGATTCGGTTTACCAATCCCATGTACGTAACCAATAACTATAGCACAATGACCATTGCGCCCCAATTGATATATACGCCCACCAATCAGGCCTACCCGATGAGCGAGGAGTATAACGAGTTGCTCTCCGTGAATGCCAGAGGCTATATCACGTTGAGCAATGTGAACGACTATCACCGTATCGGCGAGCGCATACACGATCTGACGGTAAAGGTCAATAGCCAAAGTAGCGTGAGTTTCGTCTCAGGAACATGGCAAGGCAATAGTCGCAGCGATTTGGAGAACGGATACGATACCGAGAGTGTTCAACGACGCGGTGTGCCAAGCCTCATCGTCTGCTGCATGAACTTGGAGTACTATTTGGTGGAGAACTTGGGAGGCGACATGGGCGCCAGCAACTACAGCGAACACCAGAAACAACGCGCCAAGGTCAGCAAGGCATTGGCCAAAATCAACGCCGACCTATACGGCTTTGTCGAGATAGAACAAGGACAAAGCGCCTTGGCAGAGATAGCCAGCGATCTGAGCAGAAACACCGGCAGACCCTTCACCTATATCAACGATGGAGGATCGGCCAGTGGCACCTACACCAAATCAGGCTTCGTCTATTGCACCGACGTATTGACACCCTACGGCAACCTGCGCCACAATAATACAGGCGTACAGAACCGCAAGAAGACGCAAGCTTTCGTTGAGAAAAGCACAGGCGAGAAATTCCTCTTCTCGGTCAATCACTTCAAGGCCAAAAGCGGCAAAGGCAGTGGTGCTAATGCGGACCAAGGCGACGGACAAGGCAGCTACAATGCGGACCGCGTGAAAGAAGCCAAGAGTCTGTTGGACAACTACGCAAGAGATTGCGTATTCTACGGCGACAGCGATATACTGATCATGGGCGACCTGAACGCCTATGCCATGGAGGACCCTATCACCACGCTTCGCGAAGGAGGTATGAAAGACCTGCACCGCGCGTTCCATGCCGATAGCAGTTATAGCTACGTCTATCGAGGACAAGTGGGATATCTGGATCACGCATTATGCAACAGCACCCTATACCCACAGGTAACGGGTATGGTTGCATACCACATCAACTCCAGCGAAAGCGATCGCTATACCTACGATAAGTCCAACGACCAAACCATGTTCCGCAGCAGCGACCATGACCCTATCATCGTGGGACTACTATTGGACAGTACCGCCACCTACATACCCGAAATCATTGCCCCCGATATGGAGATATACTATGCCGATAATTGTCCACACATCCGCAATGCTGAGGGGGGATATTATATGGTATATCAATGGGATGGACAGGTGGTTAAACAGTCTGCCATCCACAATAACGAAGAAGCTATCAGAGGATTGCAGCAAGGTCTATACATCATCAATGTGTATGGACAAGGACAATGCTTAAAGACCAAAATACTTGTGCCATGATGGATTTGTTTTCACAGATAGATACTACCGAACGCGAGGAGATATTATCGCTTCGCCGCGAACTGGAGCAGGCCAATCATCAGTACTACGTACTCAACGCCCCTACCCTGTCGGACTATGAGTTTGACATCAAACTCCGCCGTCTGCAAGACTTGGAGGCGCAATACCCTGACATGTTCGACCCTAAGTCGCCTACGCAGCATGTCGGTTCCGACCTGGTTTCAATCGCCAATACCCAATCGCCAATCGCCAATACCCAATCACCAATCGCCACCAAAATCAAGGGCTTCGCCCAAGTGGCGCACCGCTATCCTATGCTGTCGCTCTCGAACACCTATTCGCAAGAGGAGGTAGAAGATTGGCTCAAGAAACTGCCCGCGAACGTGGAGATTGTGTGCGAGCTGAAGTACGACGGACTCAGTATTTCGCTCTGGTACGAGCATGGCATACTAACCAAAGCCCTCACCCGTGGCGATGGCACCAAGGGCGACAACGTCATTGATAATATCCGCACCATCGCCTCTATCCCCACCACCCTACACCATTCTACACCAACCTACACCAACCTACACAACTCTACACCATCCTTCCTCGAACTCCGTGGCGAGGTACTCCTCCCTTGGGCTGCGTTCGAGCGCCTCAATAAGGAGCGCGAGGCTGCGGAGGAACCGCTCTTTGCCAACCCTCGCAACGCCGCATCGGGAACGCTGAAACTGCAAGACCCCAACGAGGTAGCACGCCGCGGATTGGACTGCTACCTATACTATATGTTAGGCGAGGACTTGCCTGCGAACACGCACTTCGACCGCCTACAGATAGCCAAACAATGGGGCTTCCCCATCAGCGATGCCGTCAAACTCTGCCACTCGCTGGAGGAGGTGATGGCATATATCCACTATTGGGACACCGAGCGCAAGAACCTGCCTGTCGCAACGGATGGTATCGTATTGAAAGTGAATGACCTATCCGTACAAGAGGAATTAGGCTATACCGCTAAGTCACCCCGTTGGGCAATAGCGTATAAGTTCCCTGCGGAGAAACAACTCACGCGCCTCAACGCCATCACGTATCAGGTGGGCAGAACGGGCGTTGTGACACCTGTGGCGAATCTGGAACCTGTACAACTCTCTGGCACAACGGTGCAACGCGCCACCCTACACAATGAGGACTTCATCCGCCAACTCGACATCCGCGAAGGCGATATGGTCTGGGTAGAGAAAGGAGGCGAAATTATCCCCAAAATCATCGGCAAAGAAATAACACCACACGACAACGAGCAAAATACTAAAGACAACATAGACAACTATTCCGCTTCGCCAACATTGCTCAGCGGCACGAATAATAAACAAATAATATCCTCGGCAAGCGCCAATGTTGGGCGCAGCGGGGTCCCCGAAAAATCTGCTGATTTTTGGGGTGCTCTGCAGGAGTTGTTTGAGTTGTCTTCCAAAAATCCTCCCCTCTCCTTCTTCCCCACCCACTGCCCCGAATGTGGCACGCCTCTTGTGCGTGTGGAGGGCGAGGCAGCATGGCGTTGCCCCAACGAAGCCACCTGTCCACCACAAATCAAGGGTAAGATGGAGCACTTCGTTTCGCGAAAGGCGATGAATATTGACGGCTTGGGTAGCGAGACCATTGACCAACTCTACTCGCAAGGCCTACTCCACAATATCGCCGATATTTATACCCTCACACAGGAGGACATTGCTCGCCAAGAACGCCTCGGCGATAAGTCCGCACAGAACATGCTGGCAGGTATTGAGCAGAGCAAACAGGTGCCTTGGGCACGCGTGCTGTTTGCCCTCGGCATACGCATGGTGGGCGAGACCACTGCCAAGAAGATTGCCCGCCGTTTCCCTACTATTGACCAACTGCAATGGGCAACCATGGAGCAACTGACCGCCATTGACGATGTAGGCGAACAGATAGCTAAGAACATCATTGCCTACTTCAACGACCTGAGCAACCTCGAGATTATCAACCGACTACGCGAAGCAGGCGTGCAAATGGAAAGCCAAGAAGAGGAACAAGCGCCACAGTCGGACATTCTCCAAGGCAAGAGCATTGTCGTATCGGGTGTATTTACGCACCACTCACGCGATGAATACAAAGCTATGATTGAGGCACATGGTGGCAAGAATGTGGGTTCGGTCAGCAAGAAGACCAGTTTCATTCTCGCAGGCGAGAACATGGGTCCTGAGAAACGCAAGAAAGCCGAGACCTTAGGCGTAGAGATACTTACTGAGGAGCAGTTCCTGGTATTAATTCAAAATTCTTAATTCAAAATTCATAATTCCCTATTTCCATGGACGCGATTAGACAAAAGATATTCGGCTGGCATTTGCGCCATCAAGCTGCTCGACAGGTAGTCATGTATCCTTGGCAGGATATTCGTTCGGTGCTTATTTTGCACGAGGGTTTGGAAGTGGAGCATATCGCGCAGCAGTTGCGCAGTGCGGGCAAAGAGGTACAAATATGCGCCATGCCCGACAAGAAGGAGATTTGTTGGCTGACGAGTATGCCTAAGAAGGAGGTGCGTGAGCGTCTTCAGTCGCGCCATTATGATATGCTAATGGATCTCACACAGCAGACCAATATCACGATGCAATACCTGGCGCTGTACACTAAGGCGGGTATCAAGACAGGCAGGGATATAAGCAAGAAGCTCTATGACCTAAGCATCGACACCCCCGCCCAACCGACAGCTGATTTCCTCTTCGAGCAGATTGTGAAGTATATCCATATGTTCACGCAAAAGTGCTCGTAGTCACTCTCCATTGTAGGGGAACTAAAGAGACCCTCTATCGGGTGGATAAGCGGTGGATAAGCGGTGGATAGCCTTTCTTTTTGGTTGAGTTTTTGTGTACAAGTGAACTTGTACACCTTTTTATTTGGCAGCCTTCGTTTTTCTTTTTGAAGTATCTCTGCTATCATTTTGCTCCACCCATCGGTTCCGATTTCTCCGACTACCTCTTGTGCCCCTATTGGTTGTTCAGACCTCGACGATTTCCCGCCGAGCATATTCCGGCCTTTACATCTTACACCCTACACTTTACCCCTTACTCTACGGGCAGACTGGGCGCACGGAGTGCCCGAAGTAGCGGCTAGTTCTGTAGTCATTGATTATTAGCACGGTATTAAACCCGAAGTACAAGCCGTACGTGTTAAGCGGGCTGTATGTAAGGAGCGAACTCGACCTGTAGTAGCCGTAGCTTGTGCCAGAGAGCGAACTGTCGTAGCTGTAGCCTGCTAGCGGAAGGAAAATACTATTATCGTTCGACTTGCTCGTTATCTTATAACCCCTTACTCCGTTCTGACTTGTCCATGTCCAAGTACAATTATTTCTTAGTTCGGTCAGTTCCGCATCAGTGGGCATACGCCAAGAGCCACCCCAATTAACATGAGCTGCATCATCGCTTAATTCTAATTGAGTTTTATTGTCCACCGTGCCGTAAGTGCTACTTGTATTATACTTGGTTAATGTACTCGATGAGCCATTACACCACTTATACGTACTCCAATTGTAGGTATTCTTGATACTTGTCTCGCCCCATGCGAAGTAATCACCATAATCCTCTGGACTATTTGCACCCACATTCATCGTTGCCCACTTGACGCTCAAACCCAAATCTACATATTCGTGACCATTTAAGGATAATGTCGTCAAACTTACCACCTCACCATACGCAGTACCTTTTGCATTTATCGCATACGCACGAGCATAGTAGGTCGTACCGTCTTGTAAATCTGTTAGGTTACACGTAAATTGCCCCAATCCGCTACCACTAGTTACTTTGCTATCCGCTGTAGTTGGGTTCTGCGTTGTTGCATACGCTATACCGCGCTCAGTTACCTCTGCACCACCGTCACTTGTTACATTACCACCAACAGTAGCAGACGTAGCAGTAACATTTATAGGCTCAACTGTTGCAATAGTTGGACTAAATTGCTGTTTGGTCGTAAAACTTACCTCCTCGCCATATACCATGCCTTTCGCATTTATAGCATAAGCACGAGCATAATAGGTTACTCCGTCTTGCAAAGCTGTTAGGTCGCATGTAAACTCACCTAATCCGCTACCGCTCGCTACTTTGCCATCCTCTGTAGTTGGGTTCTGACTTGTACCATACACCATACCGCGCTCAGTTACCTCTGCACCACCGTCGTTTGTTACATTACCACCTACCGTTGCAGAATTGTATGCAACGTTTGTAGGCTGAGTGGTTACTATTGTGGGAACAAATTGTTGTTTCGTTGTAAAACTTACTTCTTCACCATACGCAGTTCCTTTCGCATTGACTGCATACGCGCGAGCATAATAGGTCATACCGTCTTGCAAATCTGTAAGATTACACGTAAATTGACCTAATCCACTACCATTGGCTACTTTGCTATCCGCTGTCGTTGGCTTCTGATTCGTGCCATACACCACACCTCGTTCAGTTACTTCTAATCCGCCATCATCAGTCACATTACCACCAATAGTAGCAGAGGTATAAGAGACATTTGTTGGTTGGGTGGTTGTAACAGTAGGAAGGGCTTCACATACAAAACTTATCTCCTCACCATACGCCACACCAAATTTGTTCTTTGCATAAGCACGAACATAGTAAATGGCACCTGTTTGTAAATCAGTCAAGTTATGGGTAAATTCTCCCAATCCACTACCACATTCTACTTTCGTGCCTGTTTCAATCGGATTAGCATTCATGGAGTAATACACCCCTCGCTCCGTTACCTCTAATCCGCCATCACTAAGCACATTGCCACCAACTACAGCAGAGTTCTTAGTTACCTCACTCGCTGCACTTGTAACTACAGTAGGAATATCCACCGCTGGCGGAGTAATCGCATTATCCATCACCGCACGAATAGGATAGCCATTGTAGCGGTTAAAGCCATAGAAAGAAGCCGTATTATTTGGGTTCTCAATAGACACACCATAACTCATATACGAGCCATTTTTAGATAGCGAACCTGACCAAAAGCCGATATTCACATCCTTATAGTTCAAATCCGCTCCTACCTTATAACCCGTAGTCGGCAAGAATATGCAATTGCCATTCTTCGTACTCCTCACACGCACACCCTTTACACCGTTTTGTTCTACCCAAGTCCATGTACTATTTCTCAACAACTCATCCCACTCATTATAAGTAGGCATACGCCATTTACCTCCCCAAGACATATAGGCAGCATCGTCCAACAAGTCCAATACCGCCTTATTATCCACCGTACCATACGCTTCACTATCGCAATACTTGGTCAATGTAGTACGCGAATTGCCATAGTGGTAGTTGTCCCACATATACGTCTCTTTCTCCTCTACCTCTCCCCAAGCATAGTACTTGCCTCCTTCCTCTGGGGCTGTAGCACCCACATTCATCGTTGCCCATTTCACGCTCAATCCCATATCCACATACTCGTATCCTGCTTCTGTCAAACGCTCAGTCGTCGTGAAAGTAATCTCATTGCCATACAGCACATCGCTTCTATTCTGCACAAAAGCGCGAGCATAGTACATCGTGGCAGCCTCCAAGCCTACCAACTCACACAATTGCCCTACCGAATCAGCGCACAATGCCAACTGATTCTTAATCGTCGGACTTGGCTCTGTGCTATAGCAAATACCATATTGCTTAGGTGTGCCATTATAGTCCAATTCAACAGATATACCTGCATTATCGGCATGTATATAGCTTGGCTCATTCGTTGTAATCGTACTCACAATCACTTCCTCATCCCTTTGGCAAGAGGTGATGATTGTTGCAGTTCCAAGCAATAGTCCAAACAATATGTATATGTATTTTCTATTCATTACATTCTCATTTATAATAAACATCAAAACGTATAACCTACACCAAATTCCAACTCTATAGACTTGAACTGTATCGTATTCACACCCGCAGTCAATGTAACGCCCGCAATACTACCTATAACACCCACACCAGCACTTACTCCTGCCACAGAGGTTGGCGCATATTTCACCCAATCGCCATTACGCTTCTCCCAAAACAATTCACGCATACCATATCCCGCACCCACGTACATACCAATCATATTGTTCTTGTACTTCATACGCTTCTTACCCAAGAAATCTACCACAAAGCCTGCATTGACCAGCCACGCTGTCGCTGCCGTTCGACCCGAGTAGAATGGCAACTCACCATTGATCAACCCGCCTTGCTCACACACCAAACCATTAGTAGCATGATGACCGAACGAAAAATTAGAACGCCCCTTCACATACCAACCCAAGCCATTATACATCTGACCTATCATGCCACCATATTGCAACTGAGAACTAAGCGAATAACCCAACTCTGCCACCACAAACGTATTAATCTTCGCCTTTCGCTTTTGAAAATCCAACGGACTTACAGCCAGCTTTTCACCCGACTGAACGATGATTGTATCGCGATAGTAGTACTTATCTCTGTCTATCTCCAACACATACACACCCGTATCGCATTGCAGTTCGTGGATAGGCAATGAATCTATCATGATCATATTGCGTGTTTCTTGATGAGTAATAGTTGCTTTATCTCCCTCTATGCCACTAATACTCAAGTGTCCAAAAGCAGGACGTAAGCTAATCTCCTTATAAGTCTCTGTGGACGACACATTGAATGTTCCTTCTTGTGTTACATAATGGTCTGCGGTGATAGTGTAGAAATAGGAGCCTTCGTAGAGTGGCTTCTCCACACGACCGCTATCCAATGACCATACTTGTTTCATGCCATCTACCACCACTTCTACCAAAGCCGTCGCAGGCTCTATTTGGAACATAAAGTCATATTGCGCCAACTCATCGGTATTCTCTTTTTCGGGTACAAATCGCACTGTACAGTCATACAAACAGTTTGATCGCAATTGTTGCATATTGCTCAACAACACCTGATCACAACCATCGCCACAATCGATATATATTTGAGGCCTGCGCGCACGCACAAGGAACAATATCTGATTAGAATAGGTCGTTACTCTTGCCTCCACACGGAACTGCTGACCCAAGTACAGAGTCAATCGCTCTTTAGCAGCTGTCACAGCATGTGCATTGCCTTCCAAATGCATACGAATAACCGCGTAGGGGAAGGAATCTAATAGGTCGGGCTTCTCAAACGAACCAAACTCGTTCTTGTACATAGCCATTACAGACGCCATTTGCACATGCGTCAACTCCTTCGTAATCGTTACCGACTGCGCTGCCAAAGGCATCAGCCCAAGCCACAAACACAACAGTGTTACCAATAATTTCGTTTTATTCATATTGTTTTCACATTTCAACTCGCAAAGGTACACTTTTTTTTCGACATATGCAAAAAAAAAAGTACTTTTATCAGCACACAATGCAAAAAATAGGGTTGCGAACACTCGCAACCCTGTTTTTTTGCTAACTATTGAAATCAATCGAATAATTATTGAACGTACTTCTTACCGTTCATGATAATTACACCGTTGTATTGCTCATCAACCACAGTACCCAACAAGTTGTAACGCTTGTTGTCGTTGATAATAGGCGTTTGGATATTCTCTACAGAAGTAGTAGAAGCATCGAATACGATAACCTCATCTTCACCAATAGCGATAAGAGGCAAGGTAAGCACCTTAGTTTCATAATTTGTATCAACGATGCTATCAGCAATCTCAGCGTGATAAGTGTGTTGCTTCAAATAAATATCCACTACGTGCTCATAAGCCACATAAGTGTTGCCCTCAATAATAGTATCCTTCTTGTTGCCTGTAGCAGAAATTCTTACATTACCATCGTTAAAATACATTTCTTCGTTAGTACCATATTGGATAAATGTGTAATCAGCAATAAGGCTATCGCTCGTGATGGTGTATTTACCTTCAATATTATTCTTGCTTGCTGCGATGAAATTGAGTGTATAAAGAACAGAATCAATATAGTTTCCGTTTGCTACTTTATATCGCAAGCACTCGAGCAAGAACTCATGACCACCTTCGATATCTGCGCTCTCACCATAGTAATCCATTGTCACTTCCTCAACAACAGGAGCATGCTTTACATCAACAAAGCGTCCGTTCATTAACTCTGCATATGACTCACCAGCAGCATTTGTGTACCACAAATACATACCAGAGAGGGTGATTTCGTCACCAGTCTCAATATTGAATGAATCAACTACATTGCGATTTTGGTCACCATGTGCAAGACCATATACATATACATTGTGTGTACCATCAGTAATCCAGAAGTTACCATAGTAGTTGTCCTTCATTTCAGAAATAGTAGCAGTCACCTCATAACGAGTAGTAGGATCAGCCTTAGCCACGAAATCAGCCAATGAGATATGCTCAACAGGTTTCTCTGGCTCAACGATACGCTCACCATCACCACTCAAGAGAATCCAATCAAACTCCCATGTAGCAGCAGCAGCAGCATCACTGGTATATACAAATGCAATTTGGGTCTTGTCACTGATATAAGAAGTGATATCCATTTCTCCAGATCGAACAAAAGTCCAGTTTTTACCCTCAGGCATTGTTGGAACAGTCAATTTTTCCCAATTCACACCATCCTTTGTTATCTTAACAGACACATAATCAGGAGTAGCATAGTTGAGTGCTTGGTTGAACTCCATCTTAAGAGTAGTGCAAGATGTCAAATCCAAAGGAGCAGAAATGAACCAAGATTCTGTAACATGCTTCACACCACCTACATAAGCAGATGCTTTCATACCATACTGAGCAGTTTGTTGCCAAATGGTACTAACTGCCTCTGGTTTAACTTTGTCATCAATGCTCCAAGAGCCCATAGACTCTTTGAAACTGATGTAGTACACAGTGTCGTTCTGTGCGAAGAGATTTAACGACATGGCAACTACGAAAGAAGCCAATAAGAAAATTTTCTTCATAATTTTTTTAATATATTATTATTTTAACTCTTTGACAACTAAGTTCTTGAACTCCCAAGTAGCAGAACCTGCGGATGAACTTGTATACTTGAATCCGATAGTGATATTTTGTCCAGCAAAAGCCGAAAGGTCGAGATTGCCTGTAGACATAAAATCCCATGAAGAACCATCAGGTACTATATAATTGCCGTTCTCATCTTGGTTGAATGGAATGTGTACCCAATCGCACTCTGTCACATCGCCTTCATAGTTGACAGACACCATCACAAAGCACTCCGCGAGGAAATCAACACCATATTTGCGAGCTTGTTCAAAGACGAGAACTGGTTTAGATGCTTCCAAAAGATCTACATAAGGAGAAACTACCCATGCCTCTGATTGGTTGTTAGCACCACCTACATAAGCAGATGCCTTCATACCATAGATAGCAGTAGGTTGCCATACATATGAAAGTGAACCTGTTAGCAATACGTTTTGGATGGTAAAGTCACCTTGACTTTGGTTAGCGAAACTTTCAGCCAAATAAACTGCTGTAGAAGCACTCCATTCTGAACCCGTATGGAGGAAAGTAGAAATCTTTTGTTTGCTATCCTTTATCACATTCCAGTCTGTTCCGTTGAATGAGTAGCGACCAGCAGCCAATACGTTGTTCGCATTGCGATAAACAACAAGATAAGTAGTTCCGAAAGAAGCAAATGGGAATTTATTCTTCAACAGTTTAGGAATAATGCGCTCTGGGCGATCGAGTACCTCTACTCCCAGCAACTGATAATCAGCAGGTGTAAGTACCAATGGAGTTACGCCATCTGCAGTAAAGAAGTTAATTTGTCCATTAGCAACAAGGAATAATTCAGCGCGTGATCCTACAGATGTAGTATCGATTGATGGGGTAACAACATCAGCCTCGCCATCAATAAAAGAACAAGCTGTACGCTTATACTCACCAGCATACATGAAGGTGAGGAACTCTCTTGTAACATTAGATTGATCTTCACCCATTAGGAAAGATATAGTATATACACCCATGCGTGGGTTAGGGAAATAAGTAGGCAATACTACTTGTGTGAATCCTTCCACCAAACGATCAGCATGCAAAGACTGTAATTCTTCATTGGAGAGTGATCCATATAATTTCTCCGCATCAAACTTTTTGCGCCAAGTAGCATAATCAGCATTAATATAATTCTGCTTACTATTTGATCCTAAATAATAATCAATCTCATGTTTCTTATCTTTTTTCTCGAAATACCCAGAATCTTTGTTATCGCTCACATACTTTGCCAACGCTACATAATCCTCATGTGAAAGGGTAATCTTCTCATCGGCAGTAGCAAATGCAGGCTCAGCAGTAGAATAATCATACTGAATAGCATATACACCATCTGCCAAAACACCCGTATAGGATTTTTGTACCATATCCAAGAGTTTTCCCTCAGTAGCAGGTGTAAGATAAGGCACATCTACATTGTTGCCCCACACATAGGTATATGCTTCATCAGAGATATTGAACGTCTCAATATGATCCATCAAACTCATATACTCAGGCGCAGGATTGTACATTTGGAATGCAATCTTCACATTGCTACCTGCATCCAGATAAGAAAACTTATTTGCGATGAAAGCAGGCAAATAATATGCAGCTACAGAATCCGACTCGAAATATTTAAGAGAATCTACGAGCATCAATTTTTTGTAAGCTACTGAGTCAGCCTCCAAAGAGACTGCGATCTTCTGATTCGTTGCATTACTAACTATTGCAGTATAATCAGCAGAGGTAAGCGTATAACTGATAGTACGCACATCTTGTATAGTTGTTTCTCCTTTTCCAAAATGCTCTTCTAATTGATTCATAGACCAATCTTGGCAAGAAGCGAAAACCAATGATAGTGCAATCAATGTGTATTTAAATATTCTTTTCATTGTTGTTGATTTTTAATGGTTTATGAATTAGAAAGCCAATTTCAAACGCAAGTTGAAGGTACGACCATATGAATAGAAGAAGTGGATATTATCCATATTTGCCTCTCCACCAGTAGAAGATATGGAAGATGGGTTCCAAGCTTTCTCTATATAATATTGGTCAAGTAAGTTGTTGATGTTACCAGAAATAGTGGCATCGCACTTACCAATCTCAAAGTGGTAACTTGCGCGCAAATCAAGCGCACCACCCACTGGCAATATCAGTGGTTCGATTACAGACATAGATTTACCTACGTTAAGGTTACTACCATTGAAACTATAATAACTATAGTTGCGTGCTTGCAAAGTATATTCCGCACCTATACGGAAGCCTTTGAATGGTTTGAAAGTAACACCCACATTAGCAGTTGTTTGTGCAGAACCACCCACATGAATGCCTTTCATATTGACCATAGCCCAAGCATGGTCTTCTGCTCCAATAGCAGATGCAGGAGTACTCGTTACACCATTTTGCTTTTCGTTAAAAGCCAATGGAGTGCCTTTTTCATCATACATATATCCTTTGACGCTATCACTATCCCAAGTCCAATCTCCCCAAGAAAACATTGCACTCAATTCTAACCACTTGGTTGGGCGGGCTTTAAATTCAACCTCAACACCCATGTGACGTGCATTTACGCCAGTCATATTCATGAAATAATCTTCTTGTTGATCGGTTGTACCTGTCTTAGTCATGGCTTTATCCATCCATTCTGTGAAATATCCATTGACCATCACATTGATGATTTCGTTATGGAAACCATAGCCAACTTCAGCACTGGCAACTTGCTCATTTTTAGCATTCACATTCAGAACGTTGCTCGTATTGGATGACATAAACGCACCATATGAGAATTTAGGAGCACGTGAGATATAACCAAGGTTTACGAACACATTGTTCCAACTATTGATATTATAGTTAAAACCAGTTTTGATAGTACCACCAGCAAAACTAACTAATGCAGACTCATTATTAGTCTCATCATAGTAGAAGTGGTCAATACGTTTGTAGCTTGTACAACTCAAAGATCCACTCAAGAAAGCAGCCCAATCGCCTTTATTGTATTCTGCTTGAGCAAAAATACCTTCTTGCATCACACGACCTTCATAATCACGATATACCACATCTCCGATACCCAGTTTCTCGTTTCTCCAATTCACGTCACTTGCGTGGTAGTTATATTTAGGATCCACACTGGTAGTACGAGTAGCATCAATAAAATATTCGCCACCCATCAAATCAGAAATAACAGCTTGGTGAATACCATTATAATAACGTACATCTACACCGGCATAAAAATCAATACAATCCTTAAAGTTTGTTGAATATGTACTTACCAAACCTACCCAGTTGTGATAGTTGCGGTTTTCAGCGATAATCAATTGCGAACCAGTATAAGTATCCGCATTGTATCGAGGATCGTTTTTATCTGTTACCAAAGCATTCTCTGACATTACTTTGCCATAATCAAAAGTACCATTTTCGCGACGGAAAGTAGTGGTTAATGCACCATTGTAAGCACCGCGAGTAAGATCAGTATAAGCGTAACTTGAGTTGACACCAGGCTCTGCTGTATTACCGAAACCACGACCGATACTAACATATGCAACAGAAGACAAACTAGACTTATGATCAATTTGCCATACGTGATTCAATGATATTTGTGGTTTGTGATATTGGTTGTAATCAGAACCAGACTTTTGATTACCAAAATCATCATAACCATAAGTAGCATTATAGCGTGAGAAGTGCACACCTTTATTCATGTATTTCTTCACTTCTTGCCATCCCGCCATTGTTAAACTACCTGAACGTTGCCAGTGTTGTTGTGGGGCGCCAAACGCCGTAAAAGATAACTGATGATTCTCACCGATACGTTTTGAGATATTAGCAAAATAATTATATCCCTCAAAACCAGTACCTTGTATATAGCCATTACCCCATGTACGAGATCCTAACAGGGTGATAGCCCAACCGTTTTGCATCAAACCAGTAGAAACAGAGAAAGCTATTTTGTTGTATCCATCATTACCCATACCATATGATAGAAAGCCACCACGCTTAGCATCAATGCCTTTTGTTACGATATTGATAGTACCGCCCACTGAAGGTGCACTCACTTTACTTGCTCCCAATCCACGTTGTGTTTGCATCACACTGGTTACATCAGAAAGACCTTGCCAGTTAGACCAATAAACAGTACCATTTTCCATATCGTTCATTGGAATACCATTTACCATAACCGCCACGTTTTCTGAAGCAAAGCCACGCATATAAATCTCTGAGTCGCCCCAACCGCCACCTTGCTTGTTGGCATGCACACCAGGGGTATTCTTCAATACCTCAGGAAACTCTTGTCCACCAAGGCGCTCTTCAATCTCAAGTGCAGCAACCTGACTCACTGCGACTGGTGTTTTACGTTGAATAGCCATCTGACCAACAACAGTAACATCCTCGAGACCAACGACTTCAGCTACTAATTCAATCATGCCCAAATTTGTCTTTTTGCCCACGTTAATCTCTTGCGCAGTATAACCTACATAAGACAACTGCAAAACTGCATTTGTTGAAACAGATATAGAGAAGTTACCATCAAAATCGGTTATTACACCATTAGAGGTTCCCTTCTCTATGATAGAAACACCAATCAGCGGCTCATTATTCTCAGCATCAATAATAGTTCCGCTTACTGATGTTTGCGCAAAAGCAGCCAAAGAGACTACTGCGCTCAAACAGAAGATAAAGATTTTTTTCATATTATTATTGAATTAAACAATTGATTCACAATACATCAAAACAAATCCTTCAATCGCTCCCACCATGTTTTCTTGCGTACCACATTGTAGGCAGGTTCCACATCGTAGTCCACATCGGTGTCATCAAGTGCCTCCTTGAGGTGAATCTCCAGCAAGTCTGCATATGCACGGAAACCATAATCGGTCAAGTGAATACCATCCACCGTTCCTTCCATATCTGGACCAGTTTGTCCTTCATGCGTCATATAGTACATGCCCTTAGGATTCTCTGCCACATGCTCATCATAGCCACGACGGAAACACTCATTCTTCTGTGGCAAATACTCTGCATGGTAACTATCATGACGAGTGTAAGGGTACATCAAACCATCCACCATGATGATAGGCACCTCTGGACGGAGCGTACGCAAAATCTTGACAAAATCGTATGTCGCTGTATCGCAACGATCTTTCGTGCAGTTAGGTACAGGGTCCAATACATAGCAGATAGCATCCTCTATGCTCGCCATGGCCTCAGCGATATAGAAGTCCATACGCGCTTGACCCGAAGTAGCCAAGTTCACACACTCCAGATTAAAGTCACGTTGAATCATAGCGCTTGGCACCATACCCGTACGGCTGGCACAACCACCCTGCTGAATGCTGGTACCATAGATAACTATCTTACCCATCGAACGTGGGCTATCCACCTGCGGTTGAATCAATTGTGCAGTAGAGTCCACACCAATCTGCAACCAGTTGATACCGTCATATAGTGGCAAATAAATCATATATTCGTGCATCTCTCCGTCCAAATGGTCCACATACAGTTTCGATTGGATAGAGTCTGCCTTAAAATTCTTCTCTTGTGGGCGAGCTGTATTCACATACTCCCATTTGCCTGTCTCCTCGTTCAGCCTGTACAGGTCAGTACCTTTGATACCAGTCATCGCCATATGTTGCATATGGAAATTGTTTTTCAAGTTCCATTGCGCTGCAATGCGTTTGCTGTTGGAGGCAAAACGCACAGCTATGCCCGATGAGTGGTCATACAACCATTTTTGGTCCTTGCGACAACTGTCCATGTAGGCCTGTGGTAAACGTGTGTAAGGTTCGGAGGTATTATCCCAACCCTTGTTGATGATACGGAATTTGGTTGCGTCCTCATAACGGAAACCAGCAAGAGGATCCGCTGACACAGCCATTGTTGCGGTCAATGCTACCAACAACATCCAAAGATTCAAGTGTTTCATAGATTTATTATTGTTTGTATTTCAGTCTTTTACGCATGCGTACGTGTGTGCGCCCGCGCGCACATAAATAAATAAGGAAAACTTTTTTCCTCATTTCAAAAAAAGTGAATAAGGTGTCTGCCTTATAGCAGAAACACCTTATTTACTCTTGTTCACATCTAATTAGATAGACTTCTTAGCTTGCTCTGCGATAGCCTTGAACGCTGCTGGTTGGTTCATCGCCAAGTCTGCGAGGACCTTGCGGTTGATTTCGATACCAGCTTTCTTCAATGCACCCATCAATTGGCTGTAGCTCAAACCCTCCAAACGCGCAGCGGCGTTGATACGTTGAATCCACAATGCACGGAAAGTGCGTTTTTTGTTCTTACGATCGCGATAAGCGTACTGGAGACCTTTCTCCCAAGTGTTTTTGGCAACTGTCCAAACATTAGCACGGCCACCAAAATTGCCTCGTGTGAGGCTCAAAATCTTTTTACGACGGTTGCGCGAAGCAACGTGATTGACTGATCTTGGCATAGTTTTACTA
>JAZOOG010000015.1:0-11416 GCA_045654945.1 Paludibacteraceae bacterium | reverse complement strand
CTCTGTCTTAGAAGCAACTGATTGCATACCCTCGTTGATGAGCAGCATACCAAAGGTTGGGTTCTCTGGGTTGTTGTCGATATCCAAACCTGATGGGTGGTAGAAGCTATAGATCTTAGACTCTTGAGTTGGAACCTCTACGGAAGTACCGTTAACCTCAACAGCCCATGTCAATTCAACACCTTGTGGGAGTTCTGCTGTAGCTACCTCTACTACGTTCTTACCGATAGAAGTACCACCCTCAATAGTAGCTACTACTTGCTCACCATTGTATACCAACACATTTACAGATGTTGCGTTAGAGTTGTTCAAACGATAGGTTACATTCAAAACAGAAGCATCTTCTGTCAATTCTGACTCAAGACCAAAGGCATAAGTATTGAGAACGTTCTCAGTGTAAGTAGGTTCTGGTTTCTCTACTGGCTCTTCTACTGGCAATTTACCAGAGATAGTCACATCAAATTTAGCACCCATGAAGCTGGTAAACTCACCCTTCAAAGTGATGATGCCGTCAGCAACAGAGGTCTCAGCATAGTTAGTGTATGCAACCACCTCAGGAGTCATAAACAAGCAGATTTGTGGACCTTCGTGTACACCAGGAGCTGTATAGCCAGCGAGTTCAGCATAGTAGCCACCTTCCTCAGTAGGAACATTGAAGGTGAGAGTACCCAAATCCTCGTTGATAGCCACGATAGCATCGGTCAACTCAAGAACAGTAGCAGGAGCGGCATACATCGTAAGTATGAACGCCACATACATATCCTCTTCTGCTGCGTATGTGTGAATAACACCTGTATAGGTCTCACCAGTTTGAGTCATAACACCATCAATAACGGTCAACTCAATACCGCCAAAGGTCATATATGAACTTTCAGCATTCACTTCATACTCTTTGTCTTCGCCAGTGTAATTATTCAAGAACAACACTACATCCGCATCGTTCATATCATCACGACCCATCAATTGGAGATAACTTTGATCGTCTACATTCAATACCTCAGTAGTCAAGTTTGTGATTTCCAGAGGCATCTCGAGGTCATAAGTAGGCTCATCCTCTTGCAATGAGTACATATTCAGATTCAAAGCGATAGTCAGACCTTGCATATTAGCAATTACTTGACCTGTGTACACTACACCTAACTTCTCGTCTTGTGATTGGGTCAATGCACCACTAACGAGTGTCAAATCTACACCACCCAAAGTCAAATAATAGTCCTCAGTACTTACCTCGTACTCTTTATCTTCACCTGTATAGTTGTTCAAGAGAAGTTCTACTTCTGCCTTGCTCTCTGCATTGCTACCCATCAGTTGGAGATACGTAGCATCGCCCATAGTCACAACTTCTGATGTCAAATTAGTGATGGCAATAGGCATCTCCATATCATAAACAACATGCTTGGTAGCCTTAGCAGTCAACTCGGTAGCATCAGCATTTACTATAAATTCGATAGTATATTCACCACCACTGGTAATATCCAATGTATAGTTACCCTCTTGTGGGATAGAAACGACCCAATCGTGATTCTTAACCGCTTTGTACTCGTATTTACCAGCCTTGAGTGTTTTGTTCTCAAGAACAAGAACGTAAGAACCATCTTCTTGTTTCTCCATATCGTTCTCTACAGCTGTTGGAGTCCAAGCTGGAGTAAAGAGTTCCTCTTGACCTACCATGGTCCAAGTAACAACTACAGGAGCAGCCAATTTAGCCTCAGCTTCCTCTTTGGTGTACCATCCGTCTTGCACATAGTACTTACTAGCAGTCCAAACGAGGTCACCAGTTTGTGAACCGCTACCATTGTTGAAGATTACGCCACCGAAAGAAGTGCCTTTCTCTGCTTTATAAGAATATACATCATATCCAGCCAATTGCTCAGCCTCTTTAGTCATAGCCACACCTGGCCATGTTCCAAGTTCTGGAGTCCAAGTGTAGATATTCACTTTAGCCCAAGCTTGTGCGTTTACAAAGTAAACATACTCGTACTCAACAGGTTTTGCCAATTTTGCTTCAGCTTCTTCTTTTGTGTACCAGCCGTCTTTCACATAATATTTACCAGCTGTCCAAACGAGGTCAGCAGTTTGTTGACCGCTACCGTTGTTGAAGATGACGTTCGCGTAAGTACCAGCTTCAGCGGTATATGAATATACATCGTAACCAGCGATTTGCTCTGCCTCTTTGGTAGCAGCCACACCAGGCCATGAAGCATTAGGATCCGTAGTCCAAGCGTAAACGTTTACAGTAGTCCAGTTAGCAGCGTTTACAAAATAAACGGTCTCGGTAGTTGGTTCTGGCTCTGGAGTTGTACCCTCTTGAGCTGCGAGGTAGTAAGGACCCCAGTTCTCAGGTTTACCAGCTTCGGTGAAGTCAGTACCAGCAGCGCCGTTAGCACCAGTAGTAGCATTGAAGAATGCGTGTACAGCCCAGCGCCAAGCGCCCTCGTTAGCAGCTGCCATATCTGTTGGCAAGTTTACACCTTGACCAGCAGCAACGCCCAAAACATAGTCACCTAACCATTTATACTCAGATGCAGCGTCAGTCATAATCTCTTGCATCTTAGCAGCAGCGAAAGTAGAAACTTTGTCGATTGGTTGGTCAGCACGTGCGAGACCATAATAAGTGTTGTAATAAGGTTTGAACGCTTCCCACAATTCAGCATTAGTAGGAACGGTTACTTCAGGTGTTTCCTCAGCAGCCACAACCTCGTACACGTAAACAGGTTTGTACTGAGCATTACCTGTTTTGTCAACGTACATACGATAGAGAGGGTTACCATTGTTTGCATTCTCATACAACAAATAGTCTGTACCACTCAACGTGATGTACAATACACCTTCGGCATTTACTTTACAAACGCTACCAGTAGCGGTGTAGTAAAAACCGTTTTTAGCTGTCAAAGCAACGTATTGCTCTCCGTCTTTAAGGAGAACACCGCCGTCAGCAGCCTCTACGACGTACTCAACCCAGCCTTCAGCAGCAGCGGTAGCCGTCTTGTTACCGTCCCAGCCTGTAACGCCTTTCTCAGCATCGTCGCAATACAATACCACCTTGTCACCTGCAGACAGGGTAGTAATGTCAGTCACTTTGGAATAACCTTCTCCCAAAGCCGCTGCAAAGCTTGTCAATGAAACAAGCATTGCCATCAAAAAGAAAGATAATTTCTTCATAACGATTGATTTTTGGTTAATAATAAAGTTAATTGTTTAAATATATGTTATAAAACATTCATTTCCGTTTTATTTGGTAATAGCATGCAAAGGTACGAAATATATTTGAATATGCAAAATTTTTTGACAACAAAATCACATTTTCTCTCGCGCGCAAGTGTTTTATAAGGTTATATATACAACAATTCGGAGACTTATGCAGGCCCCGAATTGTATAGTTATTGTATGGTTATTGTGTGGTTATTGTATGGTGCGTGTGCCTAAAATAGTATAGGTTTCGCCGTCACGCTTAATCAGCAACTGACCATTGCGCAAAAGTTTTTGGCTATGGGTCATTGGCGATTGGCTAAGGGTATTCTCCACAGAAGTATCAATAGGAGTGCCGTCATAAACGATATGTACTGGCACACCGTAGGAGTTATAGGCATTTACCTCCAAATGTGCATTGCCATCCTCATCTTTGGTCACATCCACTGTACCATCAACCAGTAGCCACAATGGTACAATCAGCGAACCATCCTCCAACATCTGCGCGTAGAACGATGGGAACACGCCATTGCCTTGCACTCCTGGGTTGGCTTGCACTGTACCATATTCCTCTGTCAGATTGATAGGATATGTGCCCACTGGAATGATGATGTCCTCGTCAGCCTCTTCCACATAGAAGAAGAATGCACACATATCCGACATGTCCGCTGCTGTTAGCGACAAATAGATATAGCCGTTAGGGTCGATTTGGTTCTCAATAACCACCTGATCCTCTGTAGTATAAATACGATCAACCTCTTCTTCTGGCTCATCAAAATCGAGGTGGGTATTATACTCTGAGGTCATCTTGATTCGGTAGCAAACGGCATTGCGTGCAACGAGTTCGGCCTCTGCGGTGAGTGTACCATCTGGTGCCAAATCCACGACCAATGTACCCTTCTCTATCGGATAGTTCTGCCAGTCATTCTCGCTATAGATAAAGGTTTCGCCCGCATTGAAATCATATCTACCATCTGCTGCGCCAAACTTACCGAACTTACCATCATTGATAAAGGTTCCCTCTACCACAGACGCGATAGGCGCAATGGAGATAAATAGGGTTTGGTCTGGCGTGTAGGACTTCAATGTATAATAGCCATAGTCCAAATTATTGACAAACTCCACAGGCATCTCAATCTCTACCGTATCTACTGGTGTTGGAGGCGCATACCAGAGTTCCACATCATACTGGATAGCATTAAAGCCAATCACGCTGGCGGTAATGACAGTGGTATCGCCATACTGATTCAATTCACCTATGATAGAAGCAATCTGCACGGTGCGTCCCAAGTTAGAGTCATATATTTCCGAATAATCCATCAGCACATTCTCCATACCAAACTCCTCGCCCAAACCTACGCCATAGACGGTTACCGATGCGTCATAACCGCGGCCATAATTGAGCAGTTGGAGCATATTGTAATCCGCCTTATTAAAGGTAGCCATCGCTGCATTAGGGAAACTAATCTTCACTGTATCAGTAGGTTCTGGAATGACGTAGGACATCTCGATGGAGTACCAGTTGTAGTCGCTACCATATGCCTCAATATTCGCTTTCCAATCGCCGTTGTTCTCAGTGAGGATGAGCGTAGCCGTGATGACAGGTGCCTCAATCCATGTGATTTTGTCCGCGATAGTCACAGCCGCATTAGGATATACGCCTGGCTCTGCAGCAGTGCCTTCGTAAACGGCTATCACATCGTAGAGGTCATTGGAACCAGTAACAAGCATCATACCATAAGCGGCAAACGACTCATCAATCGAGAGGTTGGTACAAGAGATATGGATCGTATCATTAGGCAAAGGCAAAGTAGCCATAGCATTGATGACATGCAAGATCGTATCTTGGTTGTAGAAAGAGAGTTCCACATCGTAGCCGATGCCGCCATTAGGCAAGTAGTCGCAGATAACCAGCAAGTTAGCGTCCAGCACTTGTTGTTCCTCGCCCTTGTAGGTAATCTTCACACCGTTCATCTCAAAGTCATTATGGGTGTATGCGCCCTCGATGATAGAAGAGTTGACGGGCAAAGTGATTTGGATATCCTTATTGCTACCCCTAAGTAGGTATTGACTGCCCAACATGTCCACTTGTGCGTTGTCCAAGACGTTATGTACGGTCGCTTTAGGAGTAAAAGCCTTGTGCACCGAATGGAGTTTATATACCCTATCCTCTGTGTCGGTGATAACGGCATCGATGGTGATTTGCTTGAGGCAGTTGCCTATTTGCTCTTCTGAAACGGTCATGGTGATGTCTTGGAAATAAATCTCGTAGAACAAGTCCGCCGATTGGAACCAGCCCCATGTCCATTCCCAACTGATGTCTTCAAACACGTAGTGACCGCAATATGTGTTCGCTGCGCCATACCAGCAGAGGCGGAAGGTGTAGCCCTGTGCCTCCAGCGCTACATACCACTCTTTGGTAGCAAAATCGTACTCTGGGCCCACCAAGAAGCCCTCGCCTGTGAGGTTAATCGTATCCATACCCACCTTAGCGATAGGAGCAATGCGCTGTTGAGGTGCTTTGCGTTCTACTGCTTGATTAGTGGGCAAAGCGCGTTTGCTCAAATCATGGGTCAAGGCGTGCAATACCTGGGGGTGTAATTTCGTATCAGTAGCAGGCGATATAGGCGCGAGCTTAATTTGGGGAGTTGCCATCAGCATGACCGCTGCCAGCAACGAACCGAAAAGAGTAAGAATCTTTTTCATACGCATAGTGTTTATAAATATGGTTAATATATAGTATTGACTGGTGTACCTGTAATATCGTATATCGCGCCATTATTCAGGATGAACAATCGACCTTCGTGCAACAGTTTTCGACCTTTTGCATGGGCAGATGGTGTGTTCGTTATAGCCGTATTGATAGGCGTAGCATCATATACAATATGTACATTAACGCCATAGGAGTTCACCGCATTCACCTCTACGCTCAGGTGACCATCATGATTCTCCACAGTCACCTCTCCATCGACCATAAAGTACAATTGCTCCAAATAACCATCTGTCAGTGTGGCATATATAGATGGAGATACGGTGTTATCCTCATTCGCTCCTGTGCTGGCCAATACCGTTCCTGCCTGCAGCGAGCGATTGATGGGATACACACCAGCAGGAATAGTCGTCTCGTCATCTGCTTCGTTAGCAAAGAAATAGAGCACCATCATATCCGTCATATCTTGCGCCGTCGCTTGCAGAACGATAAGTCCTTCGCTCCGTGTCAGGTCGTCTATCTTAATGTCATCCTCTACACTGTACGCACGCTCCACATCACCTTCCTCCGTGTCATAATCCAAGTGAGGACGCTCATACTGCGAGTGCATCGTGATGCGATAGCACTTGGCATCCTCGCAAATCACTTCTGCTCGCGCCGTTATGCTACCGTCTGCGGCCATACTAACCACCAGTTCGCCTTTCTCCACCGTATAGGTGTCATACTGTCTGGTCATAGCATTCCACTCTTGTATATAGGTATAATCATTAAAGAAGTCATAGCGTCCCTCACCAAAGCGACCAAACACACCGTCGTTCACGAAGGTGCCTTCCACCTCATGGCTGGCTGGCGTAAAAGATACCATGTGCAACTGATCATCCGTATAAGCTATTAACTGATAATACCCCTCCTCCAGGTGATTGCCAAATGGCACATCATCAAACACCAATTCTACCGTATCTGTTGGCGTAGGCACTGCATACCACAATTGCACATCGTACATTGTGGCATCAAAACCTACCATCTCTGCCTCTATCCATGTGGTATCACCTGCCTGATACACGCGCCCTTCTATCTGAGCCAATTCCACATTCTCATCTGTGTCATTGTCGTACAAGGAGGTATAATACTCGCCCACGTTTTCCATAGTAAATGCACTACCCATCTCCACACCTACAATGTTCAGATTCAATGTATAGCGCTCATTGCTGTTCATGAGCAACAAGTCATGATTCATCTGTGGGTAATATGAAGCACGAGCTGTATGATCAAAGCGCAAGGCTATCGTGTCCGCTGACTCAGGTATAGCCCAAGACAAATGCAGATGATACACCACATTATTTGTACAACGCACTTCACCGCGCACTTGATAATCGCCTGTGGCTTGTTTCTCTATATGTATCTTGGTTGTCAGCGACTCTACTTGTACACCCGTCTGCTTATCCGTGATAAACACTTGCGCTTGTGCCTCGGTATAGGTATGCTCGCGCAGGGCATTGTCATGGTACATAATCTGCAACTCATACTCGTCATTGGAAGCGGAGATAGTCATCATATTATACACCTGCGCATAGGTATCATCTATACACATATTCGCACATGTGATATCCACTTGGTCCACAGGCTCAGCGAATGGCACAGCCAGCAGCATATGGTATATCACCGTGTCCATACCCAACATGCTACATTGCGCCATATACGCCAATACGCTATCTGCCAAATACCCTACTCCCACTTGTGCCTCCAGTTGCATAGGAGTTATCTCTTGCCCTTGATATACGAAGTGCGAAGCATCCAGATCAAAGTAATCCAAAGTATTGTATGTGCCTATCACAGTTGCGCTATTCACCTTCAGCGCAATATCCCACTCGCTGTTCTTGCCCGTTATCGTATAGGCATCGTCTTCTATCTCCATCTCAGCATCCAAGATATTCACATTGACTTCATTGCTGGCATTGATTACCTCATGCGTAGCATGCACTATATAGATATTGCCATCCGTACCCGTGATAGTGGCGTTCAACTCTATCTGCTCAAGCATAGGAGTGATTTCCTTATTCGAAATCTTCATAACGATATTCTCAAAATGAATTCCACCGTGCTCGCGATTCTCGGGTGTAAAAATATAGGAATAATCATGCAGAAATTTATTAGTGATAAACCTGCCTGTATAATCATCTTTAGGGGCTTTCCAGTTGAGATAGACCTCCCAATCATCCTCATTGATGAGTGCTACATACCAATCACCCGACTTATAGTACTTAGGTCCTTGGGCAAAATGGTCAAATTCCAGACGGATAGTATCGGCTGCTGCAAACACCTGTTGCATGCAGAATATAGACAAAAAAAGAATAAATATTTTACGCATAATAGACTAATAATATAAAATCGCTACAAAGATACTATATTTTTTCGGAATAGACAAAAAAAAGAGGGAAATTTTGCAATTCCCCTCTCATTTATATGTATTATTAGGTATTACTTCACTTGCACGCCAAGTGCATTGTAGGTCTTACCCTCGCGTTGGATAAGCAGTTGTCCATGACGGATTTGCTTGCTAACGCCATTAACAGCAGCTTGGGTATTCTCTACGCTGGTAGCACCTGCAGCGCTATAAACGATATGCACAGGTATATCGCATGAGTTCAGTGCATTGATCTCAATATTCAAACTGCTATCCTCGTTCTTTGTCACAGCCACCTCACCGCTCACGAAGAAGTAGAATGGGTCTACCAACCAACCATCCGCATAACCTGCGTAGTACGAAGGGACTACAGAGCCGTCCCAATCCATACCGGTACTTGCCAATACGGTGTAGTCCCACCATGAACTCTCGATTGGATACACACCCTCTGGAATGACGGTTTCGGCATCCACCTCGCTCATTACGAAGTAGAGAGCGGTGATATCACCTGCTACCTCATCAATGATTTGTACAGAGATCAAACCATAATCAAGAGTAAAGTCGCTGATTGACAATGTCGCATTCGCATCATATACGCGCTCTACAGGGGCACTCTCAGAGTCAAACTCCAGGTGAGGTTTCTCATACTTAGAGGTCAAATCTATCTCATATTGGATAGCGTCTTCGCAAACCACAGATGCGGTGAGGGTGACATTATCTTCCTCATCAAGAGTAACAGTGAATTGACCTTTTTCCATATAGAACAACTCGTACATCTCCATGTCGGCATTCCATTTGCCGATATAGCTGTTGCTGGCATCGAAGTCATATTGACCATCGCCAAACTCGCCGAACTTACCATCGTTGACAAAAGTACCAGGAATATCCTCTTTCGTAGTAGCATATACAGTGAAGACAACGGCTATTTGTTGGTCCTCAGTATAGCCCACGAGGTTATACGCTTGGTTGTAGTCGAAATCAATAATCATCTCAGCATCTTTGATGTTCAGCTGAACGGTCTCGGTTGGCGTAGAAGCCACATACCACAGACGAACTTGATACAATATACCCTCAAAGGTTACATAGTCTGCCTCTATCTTGGTGGTGTCGCCTACTTGATAGAGTTGGCCGTTCACGATTTCAGCCACAGAGATAGGAGTTCCATCTTTTGCCTCGAGATAGCTGAAGTAGGAGTTCATATATTCCGCATCAAACTCCTCGCCCAGACCTACGCCAGACACGTTGATAGAAGCACGGTAGAGGTCGTTCTCGTTGTAGATTTGGATATCGTTGTCCAAGTGAGGATAGTATTTCGCTTTCGCAGAGTGCTCAAAAGCTACGACTACGGTTTCTTTTTGCTCTGGTACGCTCCAACTCAGGTGCAACTTATATACCTTGTTATTATTGCCCAGCATAGTGCCTTCGATAGCCCAATTGTTATCCTTATCCAGCGTTACAGTCACTTGCGCATTCAAGCTGGTGATGGTATTCCAGTCGGCATCGTCGAGGAAGATAGCCGCATCGTAGGTACCCTCCTCTACGATCTCTGCGCGCCAGCCACCGCGGATAGCATATTCAGGCGTGTTGGCATAGAAGTCCACAGAGCCCATCCATAGCGCATAAGAGTCATCCACTTGCAGGTCAATAGCGGTCAGGTGGATAGTGTCGGTTGGTGCAGACAGCGGAGCGGCTAAAATGAAGTGATAATCCACCGTATCATTAGCCAGCATATTGATTTCGGTCACATATGCCAATGCACCTGTTTCGGTATGGGTTGCTAAATTAACAGTCGCCTTGAAGTTGATAGGAGAAAGTGTGGCACCTTTGTAAGTGATATTGGTATTCTCCCAATCAACCATTCTCAAGCCATAGGCACCTATCAAATCGGTGTTGTTAATGACAAGTTTAAGATCTAAATCGTTGTTTTTGCCAGCAACGGTAAAGCTCAAACTTTCTTGAGTCAAAGTAGCATCCTCAATATAAATATCCACATTGCCCTTAGCCACGATATTCTCATGCTTAGCATTCACTTGATAGGTATTACCATCCTCGCCCACGAGGGTCGCAGTCAGTGTATAACGCTCCAAGTTAGCGTTTACTTGCTCATGCGAAAGAGTCATGGTAATCTCAGAGAAGTGGATAGAACCATAGCTGACTGGAGTGGTAAGGTGCGTGTAGTCATACTCGAAATCCTCTGTGGTAAATGTACCGCATGGGTTATCAGTAGGCGCATTCCACTCGAGATTGAGATTGTGACCATACTCATCGCGTGACCAATCGTCGCAGCTCAAACCAATCCACCATTGTCCTTCCTCTTCGTAGTACACCATGCCAGCAAAAGCATCATACTGCAGGCTGATTACCTCGTTTTGTGCTTGTGGAGCATGTTGTGCCTTAACCACAGCAGCAGGTATTTGCTTCGTTTCGGTTGTGGTTTTAGGCATAGCCTTACGCTCCAGCTTATTGAGTTGAAGTACTTTAGCAACATCTTTGTGGTGTTGCATCTTCTTTTCTACCATCTTGGTAGCATGTCCAGTAGGATCATTTTTGCCTAATTCAGCAGGGGTAATCGCACTCATAGACAGCGTTACCACCATCGCCATGAGAAGAGTAAAAATTTTCTTCATACAGACTAATTATTTAATGTTAATATTACGAGGGTACCTATATCAAACACCCTCCGTTGATAAAGTCGCGACAAAGGTAGTAAAAATTTGCAAAATATGCAAAAAAAATCGCGATAAAGCGATTTTTTTGTTTAAAGAACGCCCCAAAGGGGCTGGTTAGAGGTTAAAGGCGAGAGACGAGAAATAAAAAATAGGCTCCCTCTAACGAGGAAGCCCATTTTTGTATAATAGTGATGAGTGAATTACTTCACTTGTACACCTTGAGCGTTGTACTCTTTACCATCCTTGTTGATGATGAGTTGGCCGTTCTTGATAGTCTTAACTGGCTTAACAATAACAGTTGCATTCTCAACACCTGTTGGAGTGATAGTACCAGAGATGGTGATGTCGATGGCTACACCTGCCATTGGGTTTTGTACGATACCAGTAGCGGTAACTACATTACCAACAGTGGTAACTGTCAATGTACCCTCGCCGAAGCCTAAC
>JAZOOG010000014.1:0-59801 GCA_045654945.1 Paludibacteraceae bacterium | reverse complement strand
CTCCTTTTTTAAGTTATCCAATGCGGCACGCACGATAGCCTGAAGTGGCATCTTGCTGGTGCAGACATACTCGCAGAGTGCGAAGTCCTCTGGTGCTACTTCGTATGCACCGAGTTGCTCCATGCTGTCGAGGTTACCTGCAATCATTGCCTTAATCAAATACTCAGGATAGATATCCATTGGGAACACCTTGTCGTACTCACCGCTCACGATGATAGCACGGCGACCACCCTTGAGGCGAGCATCCCAGTTGTATTTCTTCTTACCGAAGAGCCACTCGGTCACGCAGTTGTTGACCATTTTAGCAGGGTCAGTCTTGCCCGCATTGAAGCTATTGAAGCGTGGCATGATCCATCCCATGAACTCGTGTGTCTCGTCGCCCTCTGCGATAACGGTGTATTGGTTATCGTAGATAGAGGTCATCTCCTCCATGGTCACTTGGTGACCGCTGAGTGGGTTACCTGCGATGAGGCGAGCGTTGCAGCCCTTGTGTACGTTGCTGGTGAAGATAGCGCTGAGTGGCATACCTGGCAATACGTTGTAGTATTGTGCACCGCTTGCGAGAGGGCCTGTGAGAGCCACTTTCTTCTGCATGTCCACGATACCCTTGGTAAAGAGGCGGCCGATGAGTGCGAGGTCTTGGATGTTGATGGTCCAAACAGTCTCGCCCTTAGCGATAGGCGCAACCTTGTTGATTTGTACACCTACGTTGCCTGCTGGGTGAGCGCCGCAAACCTCGTACTTCTCGCAGTTGCTAAGACCACGGAAAGCAGGAGCAGTAGCACCACACTTAATACCTACGTACACAGGAGCGATAGTAGCGAGGGCATTGACAGCCGCTTGCAAGAGCGCACCTTGTCCGCTGAGCACCCACTCGTAGTTAGGCGCTGCAGGAGCAGAGTCGAAGGTAGAGATGAAGATGGCCTTAGGTTGCTTGCTAGGAAGAGCAATGCAGTCGTAAGGACGTTGCTTGATGAGTGCCCAAAGACCCGATTGGAGCAGGAGCGCCTTAGCGTCTTGCTTGAGGTCGAAGGACTCATACTCAATCGTAGCATCGGCTTCGATGTCGATGGACATCACCTTGCGGCGCTCGCCACGCACAATGGCAACGACCTTACCGCTAACAGGGGATGTGAAGAGCATCTCAGCAAATGCCTTGTCGTGGAAGAGGGGTGAACCTGCTTTCACGCTGTCGCCTTCGCGGACCATGAGTTTTGGGGTCACGCCAGCGAAATGGTCTGGTACGATGTGGAAGATAGCAGGACGATTCACACTACCGAGTGTGAGGGCTGCTGCTCCATCAAAAGGAATGTCCAAACCACGTTTCAGTTGGATTTTTTGCATGATGTTAATTGTTTTTATTGTTTTGTTTTATGTCTTTTTTTAAGATTTTTGCCGTTTTTGGTGCTTTCTATCCTCCGCTTATCCTCAGGGTAACATCAGGGTAATATCAGGATAAATGAAGATGGAAGAAAAAGTGTCAATAATTAAGAATCCATAAAAAGCGCGCAAAATTACAAAAAGTTTTCGAGATATACAAATTTATTTGTAGTTTAACAAAGTTTTAATAAAATCTGCAAAATCTACTTTTCATTTTTGTGGCTTGATTTGATGCAGTTGGTGGTGTGTTTTGAAGTGTGAACAGCGGTGTGTTATGATGTTGTTTTTGATAATCATAAGTGGCAAAAAAAGAATAAAACAATAATTTTTAATTATTATTTGTGTATGTCAAAAAAAAGCAGTACCTTTGCGGAGTTTGTGGAAAATCAAAATATTTCAACTAAAAATGAAGCTTTTATGTAAAATAAAAAACGGCATTTTTGATAAGGTGTTTTTTGTAATGCTACTGTGCCTAATCTCGCTTGCGCTGTGTGCGCAAGAGCGTGTGATGTTGATAAGTGATCCACACGTATTGGCTAATTCGCTCGTGGAGCAGGGTGCTGCTATGGATGAGATGATGGCTGGTCAGCGTAAGATGTTGGATATGAGCGAAGAGGTGTTCATGGCGCTGATAGATACGGCATTGGCGCACAAGCCTGCCTTGGTGCTTATCCCTGGTGACTTGACCAAGGATGGCGAAGTGGCCAGTCATAATGTGGTTGTGGAACAACTTGAGAGACTGCGAGCGGCAGGTATCAACGTGCTGGCTATTCCTGGTAATCACGATATAGGAGGTAAAGCCTATGCCTATCGCGGCGCAGAGGCAGTAGCCGTGGAGACATTAGCGGATAGCGATTGGGAAAGCACGTACAATATGATCTATAGCCAAGTACTCGCTAAAGACCCAGCATCGCACAGCTACGTGGCGGAACCATTGCGTGGTGTGACTGTGTTGGGCATAGACGCTTCGCATAATGCTGGCGAGGGTTATTTGTCGGATGAGACATTGGCGTGGGTACTTCAACAAGCAGATGAAGCACATGTGAAAGGTAATATGGTGTTGGCTATGTGCCACTGGCAAGTGTTGGAGCATGTTGATGGTGGCGGTTTGGATGCGGATGTTACTGCGCGATTGCAAAATGCAGATGCGGTGCGTGACCAACTCATGGCTCACGGCGTACGCATGCTATTCACAGGACACGTACACGTGAACAATATATCTACCTACCGCGATACGCTACAGATGAGCGGCGATAGTATCATGGAGATTAGCACAGGTTCGCCTATCACCTATCCATGTCCATATCGCTGGTTGACCATGTCGCAAGACAGAAGCACCATAGCCGTAGAAATAGATTACTTGACAGCACTGAAGGATTATGCCGATTTAACTGCATATAGTCGTGAGTGGATGAGAGAGCATGCTAAGGTGATGATTCCAGCCCTGTCTGTTCGTCTCTTTGACCAAGCTATGGGCGTGATAGAAGACTATATAGTAAAAAATGTGCCTATGGGTAGCATGGTTTTCCAAATGTTGAAGATGTCTCTTCCTCAAACGGATGCCGAGAAGACTAAGTTGGTAGAAAAGCATATCGGATCTACAATTATTGAACTCTATCTGCTCCATAGCGAAGCCAATGAGCCAGAGCATGCGCATGCCGATTCGTTGGCACAAGCATTATACGATGGGGTAGGCAATATGATGCATGAACTGACAGACGCTATCTTGCAGAAGTACGGAAGCATACAACAGGCGATGATAGACATGGTCAACGAAACGATGCAACCATCGGTGCAGTCTTTGGTGGAAGATCGTACGCATTGGGCTTCGCCATATAGCGACCTGACAAACGACTTGAGTGGCGCATGGGTAATCAATGAACCAATGACATACACTATAGTGGAGAGCGTAAAGGACAGCGCGGAGGACGGAGCGATATACGACCTGCTCGGACGTCGCGTAGCTGAAACCCATTATCGTGGTGTTTATATACAAAATGGAAAGAAATTTATAAAATAATATACAAAATGAATTTATCAGAATTGACCAACAAGATCTACGCAGAGGGCGTGGAGAAAGGTAATGCCGAGGCAGCAGCGATTGTAGCAAAAGCTCAAGAGCAAGCAGCTGCTATCGTGGCTAAGGCCGAGAAAGAGGCAGCTGAGAAATTGGCTGCTGCAGAAGCAAAATTGGCAGAGATGGACAAGAACACTCGTGCCGAGTTGAAACTCTTTGCTGAGCAAAGCGTAAGCGCACTCAAGACAGAGGTGACCAACCTGCTGACCGAGCAAGTGGCTGCTGACAGCGTGAAAGCTGCTACAGCTGATGCAAAATTCATGCAGGGCGTGATTGCTAAGCTCGCTGAGCAAATGGCGAAAGATGGCGATGTGACTATCGAGGCAAAAGATGCAGAGGCATTGAAGAAATACTTTGCTGCTAACGCAAAAGGTTTGCTCGAGAAAGGTGTGAAGATCAACGAGGTGAAGGGTATTAAGACCGACTTCGCTATCGTACCAGAGAAAGGTGGCTACAAGTTGAACTTCGGCGAGAAGGAGTTTGTAGAGTATTTCAAAGAGTTCTTGCGTCCACAATTGATCGAAGTGTTGTTCTAATGGGATACGAATGTTTATTAGCTGGTTTGCCTGACTTGAAAGCAGGAGGGGAGGCTCCAATGTCTATGGAGGCTCTGTTGGAACTTTTTGGTGAGATACTCACCGAGAAGGACCTGCAACTGCTTTCAGTGTTGCGTATGCCATCTGATGCGCAGGAAGTGCTGGATAAGATTGCCGAGTATGACGAGACAATCTTGAATCAGCCAAGCTGGTGGGAAGACGCACGCGAAGTGCTGTCAGAAACCGACTTGCGTACACAGGTGCTGTACGAAATGGGTCTTGCGAGCAAAAACGCGTTCGTTCGCAAATGGTTTGCGTTCAACCAAGACATGAACAATGTGTTGGCAGCAACTATTTGTCGTCGTCACGGTTTTGATGTGCGTAAGGCAATCGTTGGGCATAACCCTGTGGCTGAGATCCTGCGTAAGGACTTGCCACAAAAGGATTTTGGCTTGGCAGGCGTGATGGATAATTTGTCGGAAGTGATGGCGCTCGTGGAGATTGATAACCTCATGGAGCGTGAGAAACAGATGGACGCCATTCGCTTTGCATGGTTGGAAGAGAAGACACTATTCGTGAACTTCTCCATTGAGAATGTATTGGCTTACTACTTGCAAGCAGAGATGCTGAACCGCTGGGTTGTATTGACCGTAGAACAAGGCGAGCAAGTGTTCCGCGAGTTGGTAGCAGGCATGAAAAAAGGAATAAAATTAGATTAAGATATGACAACAGGAAAAGTAAAAGGTATCATCGCCAACCTGGTAACTGTGGTGGTAGATGGACCTGTATCACAAAACGAAATCTGCTATATCAAGCTCGGTGAGACCCGATTGATGGCAGAGGTCATTAAGGTGATTGGCGACAATGTCTATGTACAGGTGTTTGAGAGTACCCGTGGATTGAAAGTCGGCAATACCGTAGAGTTTACAGGACACATGCTCGAGGTAACACTCGGTCCTGGTCTTTTGAGCCGTAACTACGATGGTCTGCAAAATGACCTCGATAAGTTGACTGGCGTTTTCCTCCAACGTGGTGAGTACAACTTCCCACTCGACGAGGAGAAGCTATGGAAGTTTGAGCCAATCGCTAAGGTAGGCGATAAGGTAGAAGCAGCTGCATGGTTGGGTGAGGTAGATGAGAACTACCAACCACACAAGATCATGGTGCCATTCGTGTTCGAAAGCACATACACCGTGAAGAGCATCGTGGCTGCTGGCGAGTACAAGATCAACGACACTATCGCTGTTCTCACCGACGCTGAGGGCAATGACCACAATGTGACCATGGTACAGAAGTGGCCAGTGAAGAAGCCAGTATTGGCATACAAGAGCAAACCACGTCCATTCAAATTGTTGGAAACAGGTGTGCGTACCATCGACACCGCTAACCCAATCTGCGAGGGCGGTACAGGATTTATTCCTGGTCCTTTCGGTACTGGTAAAACTGTGCTCCAACACGCTATCTCTAAGCAAGCTGAGGCAGACATCGTGATTATCGCTGCCTGCGGTGAGCGTGCAAACGAGGTTGTGGAGACCTTTACCGAGTTCCCAGAGTTGGAAGACCCACATACAGGTCGTAAGTTGATGGAGCGTACCATCATCATCGCTAACACTTCTAACATGCCTGTAGCATCTCGTGAGGCATCAGTGTATACCTCTATGGCTATTGCAGAGTACTACCGTTCGATGGGATTGCGCGTATTGTTGATGGCTGACTCTACTTCACGTTGGGCACAAGCGTTGCGCGAGATGTCAAACCGTTTGGAGGAGTTGCCAGGTCAAGATGCGTTCCCAATGGACTTGTCTGCAATTATCGGTGCGTTCTATGCGCGCGCGGGTTACGTGTACCTTAATAATGGTAAGACTGGATCAGTAACCTTCCTCGGTACTGTATCTCCTGCGGGTGGTAACTTGAAGGAGCCTGTGACTGAGGGTACTAAGAAAGTGGCTCGCTGCTTCTATGCCTTGGAGCAAGCTCGTGCTGACCGCAAGCGTTACCCTGCTGTGAACCCAATCGATTCTTATTCTAAGTATATCGAATATCCTGAGTTTGAGGAGTATATCACTAACCTCATCGATGGTGAGTGGCTTGGTAAGGTGAACGATATGAAGACTTACCTCCAACGCGGTAAGGAGATCCAAGAGCAAATCAACATTCTTGGTGACGACGGTGTACCAGTAAACTACCACGAGGAGTTCTGGAAAGCGGAGGTAATCGACTTCGTTGTTCTCCAACAAGATGCATTCGATAAGATCGATGCTGTCTGCCCAATGGAGCGTCAACAATACATCCTCAACCTCGTGATGGATATCTGCAAGCACGATTATGACTTTGTGGACTTCAACGACGTAAGTACCTACTTTAAGCGCGTGATCAACCTCTGCAAGCAGATGAACTATGCTGAGTTCAAGAGCGAGGCATTCAACCAATATCAACAACAACTCAACGACCTTCTCGCTGAGAAACAAATCAAAGCATAACGACTATGGCAAAAGCATTTCAAAAGATTTATACACAAATCACAGCTATCACCAAGGCTACTTGCTCATTGAAAGCTGAAGGTGTAGGTAACGACGAGCTCGCTACCGTGAATGGCAAACTCGCACAGGTCGTTAAGATCATGGGCGATGATGTGACTCTCCAAGTGTTTGAGGGTACCGAGGGTATCCCAACCAACGCGGAAGTAGTGTTCTTGGGCAAAGCTCCATCATTGAAGGTAAGCGAGCAATTGGCTGGTCGCTTCTTCAACGCGTATGGCGATCCAATCGATGGCGGACCTGCAATCGAGGGTACTGAAGTTGAGATCGGTGGTCCAAGTGTGAACCCAGTTCGCCGTAAACAACCATCTGAGCTCATCGCTACTGGTATCGCAGGTATCGACCTCAACAATACCTTGGTGTCTGGACAAAAGATTCCATTCTTTGCTGACCCTGACCAACCATACAACCAAGTGATGGCTAACGTGGCTCTCCGTGCAGAGGCAGATAAGATCATCTTGGGTGGTATGGGTTTGACCAACGACGACTATTTGTATTTCAAGAACGTGTTCTCTAACGCAGGTGTATTGGACCGCATCGTGTCTTTCGTAAACACCACCGAGAACCCACCAGTAGAGCGTCTGTTGATTCCAGATATGGCATTGTGCGCAGCTGAGTACTTCGCTGTGCAAAAGCACGAGAAAGTGTTGGTACTCTTGACCGATATGACCTTGTACGCTGATGCATTGGCAATCGTAAGTAACCGTATGGACCAAATTCCTTCTAAGGACTCTATGCCAGGTTCACTCTATTCTGACTTGGCTAAAATCTACGAGAAGGCGGTGCAATTCCCAGAGGAAGCTGGTGGTGGTTCTATCACTATTATCGCTGTGACAACCTTGTCTGGTGGTGATATTACACACGCTATTCCAGATAACACTGGTTATATCACCGAGGGTCAGTTGTATCTGCGTCGTGACAGTGATATTGGTAAGGTTATCGTGGATCCATTCCGTTCACTCTCTCGTTTGAAACAGTTGGTAGCAGGTAAGAAGACCCGCGAAGACCACCCACAAGTGATGAACGCTGCTGTTCGCCTTTATGCCGATGCTGCAAACGCTAAAACCAAGCAAGAGAACGGTTTCGACCTTACTGACTACGATGAGCGCTGCCTCGAGTTTGCTAAGGCATATTCTACACAGATCTTGGCTATTGACGTGAATATCAATACCACACAGATGTTGGATGTGGCTTGGAACTTGTTCGGCAAGTACTTCAAACCAGAAGAGGCAAACATCAAACAAGAACTTGTAAATAAGTATTGGCCAAAAGCATAATAGATTATGGCTATTAATTATCAATTTAATAAAACATCGTTGCAGGCTTTGGAGAAAGACCTCAAGATGCGCCAACGTACTTTGCCTACGCTGCAGAGCAAAGAGTCGGCTCTCCGACTCGAAGTGAAGCGAGCTAAGGACGAGATCAAGGCGCTGGATGAGGAAGTGGATCGCCGTATCAAAGACTACGATCAGATGTTAGCACTTTGGGGCGAGTTTGACACGAGTCTCATCCATGTGGACGATGTGCGCATGTCGATCAAGAAGATCGCAGGCGTACGCGTACCCGTATTGGAAGAGGTAGTGTACTCAACCAAGGAGTTTAGCATCTTCTCTTCTCCCAAATGGTTTGCAGACGGTTTCAACCAACTCAAAGCCATTGCCGACGTAGGTATTCGTCAGGAGTTTGTGCGCCGTAAGGTGGAACTGCTGGACTATGCTCGCAAGAAAACTACCCAAAAGGTGAACCTCTTCGAGAAAGTGCAAATACCTGGTTTCCAAGATGCTATCCGTAAGATCAAACGCTTTATGGAAGATGAGGAGAACCTGAGCAAGTCATCGCAAAAGATTGTTAAGTCTAAGCGCGAAGCAGAGGCACGTATGGCAGAGGAGTTGGCTAAGAAAGAAGGAAAGGGGGCACAAGTATGATTACGCAAATGAAGAAATACACTTTCTTGGTGTTCCATTGTGAGTACGAGGCCTTCCTCGAACAACTGCGCGACTTGGGCGTAGTGCATGTGACAGAGAAAGCCGCTGGCATGGCAGATGATGCACACTTGCAAGAACTGCTATCTAAGGCGGACAACGCTCGCAAACTCATTGCACAAGGTGCTCCTGATCAATTGCTCAACGAGAAAGCTGCGCTCGAACAACGCATCGCAGCTACCCAAAAAGAAGCAGACAAGATGGCTGTTTGGGGCGACTTCTCTGCTGAGCGTATGGAGCAACTCAAAGCTGCTGGTTATACCCTTCGCTACTTTACTTGCCCTAAGAAACTCTTCCAAGAGGAGTGGGGTATTGTGGTGGCTGAGCAAGGAGCATTGGTGTACTTTGTACAGGTAACTTCGTCAGGCGATGAGGCGAAAGGCGAAAGTTTAGAGGCTGGAGTACAAGAGCAATACCTCAACCAGAAGTCTGCTGCTGACCTGCAGAAGGATGTAGAGGGCTTGAATGGTCTTCTCGTAGCGCAAAACGCACGCATCGAGCTCTGGGCAAAAGAGAATATCCCTGCTTTGGAGAACGAACTCAATGAACTGAAGCAACAGATTGACTGGAAGCGCGTTACGCTCAATACCGAGTCTGAGGCAGACGGCAGTTTGAAGATCCTTGAGGGCTTCTGCCCAATCGATCAAGTGGCTGCATTGGATGCTGTGCTTGACAAGCAAGAGGTTTACTACCAAGCAGAAGATCCAACTGCAGAGGATAATACGCCTATCAAATTGCGCAATAACAAGTTTACCCAACTCTTCGAGAGTTTGACAGGTATGTATGGTTGGCCAAACTATGGTGAGTTTGATCCTACACCAATTTTGGCGCCATTCTTCTTGTTGTTCTTCGCGATGTGTATGGGCGACTGTGGTTATGGTATATTGCTCATTATTATTGGTGTGCTGATTGCTAAGAAGAAATTGAACATCGCCATGTTTGATGGTCTTGGTCCTATCATTACCGTATTGGGTGTGGGTACTACGATAGTAGGATTCTTCCTCGGTACTTTCATGGGCATCAATATCTTTGAGGCCGCATGGATGCCTGTTGCGCTCAAGAATATCATGGTCAACGCGTGGGCACCTGCTTCATTGGCGGATCCTGACGTGCCAGGTAACATGCTGTTGGCAGGCTCTTCCTATTCTATACAAATGGTATTGGCACTCTGCATTGGTGTGTTCCATATCTGTTTGGCGATGGTGGTGAAGGCTATCTGCTACACCAAGCAAACTGGCTTTAAGGAGAATATCGCTACTTGGGGTTGGACATTGCTCATTGTAGGAGGTTTGATTGTTGCCATCCTTGGTATGACGATATTGCCAGCAGCTGTGTTTAAATGGGCGATTATCGCTGTGGGTACAGTATCTGCTTTAGGTATCTATATCTTCAATACGCCAGGTCGTAACCCATTGATTAATATTGGTGCAGGTTTGTGGGATACCTACAATATGGCTACTGGTATCTTGGGTGACGTACTCTCCTATATCCGTCTGTATGCCCTTGGTTTGGCAGGTGGTATGTTGGGTGCAGCGTTCAACAACTTGGGCTTGATGGTGATGGGTGGTAGTACAGAAGGTGCAACCTGGCAATGGTTACCATTCGTGCTGATCCTCGTCTTGGGCCACGTGTTGAACTTGGCGATGTCTGCGCTGGGTGCGTTTGTTCACCCATTGCGTCTGAGCTTTGTGGAGTACTTCAAGAACGCGGGTTACGAAGGTAAAGGTACATTGTATAAACCATTTAAGAAGTGATTGTCTGATGAATTAGACAAGAATAAGAAATAAATTAATAAACTAATAAATAAAAATTAAATTAAAATTATGAACGAAATTTTAGGTTATCTCGGCTGGGGCTTGATGTTAGGTCTCGCTGGTGTAGGCTCTGCTTATGGTACCACTATTGCTGGTAATGCTGCAGAGGGTGCTTTGAAGAAGAACAAAGAGAAATCAAGCTCTTACATGATTCTTTCTGCTCTTCCTGCTACTCAAGGTTTGTACGGTTTCGTAGCTTTCTTGATGTGGATGGGTAAGGATTTTGCTGCTAATGGTCCTATGTGCTTTGCAGTAGGTTTGGCAGTAGGTTTGGTTTGCTTGCTCTCTGCTATCCGTCAAGGTCAAGTTTGTGCTAATGGTATCGCAGGTATCGCTGCAGGTCACGATGTACAAACCAACACCATGATCTACGCTGCTCTTCCTGAGTTCTACGCTATTTTGGCGCTCGTTGCTGCCTTGATGGTGTAATAGGATTGGCAATTACAAAACAAAAAAATGGAAGCCAACGCTTCCATTTTTTTTTATAAATGATAATTATATTTGCACCCGTAATCGATTACGTATTGATAGCTAAGGCTCAAGCGAAAGGCATTGATTAGCCGTAAGGTAGGGTTGCATAATGCATCATATATGCATTTTTTTTGCCAAAAAATACATTTTTTTTTCAAAATATTTGCGTATGTCAGAAAATAATAGTAATTTTGCAGCGGAAATGAGAGAGGGGACCCGAAAAGGTTCCCTCAATTTTATAAAACAGCAAAAATACTTGAATTTTGACTACTTAAATAATATACTTTCGCACTATGATTGACAAACAACAAATACAAAATCTCATACAAGAGAAACTACAAAATACAGGGTATGAGTTGATTACACTGAAAATCAGTTCGCAAAACGAAATTCTCGTGGAGATTGATAAGATGGAAGGCGTGGATGTGGATTTCTGCGCAGAGCTTAATCACTATATTGTGGAGCAATTGGAAGCGAGAAGCGAGGAACAAAAGAGTAGAGAAGGGGATGACTATTCATTGGAGGTCGGTAGTGTGAGTTTGACAGCACCTTTTGTGACTAAGATGCAGTACGATAAACACCTGAATCATGATGTGGAGGTGTTGTCAGCTGATGGAAAGAAATACCGTGGTACACTTGTAAGTGTAGATGAAGAATCGTTTGCTATTGACACGGAAGTGATGGTGGCTGTGGAAGGCAAGAAACGCAAACAAAAAGAGGTACAGACACTGACGTTTGTGTATGATGCAGTGAAGTACACCAAATATGATTTGAAATTTTAGAATAATAAAAAAATATGGCAATTAAAAAACAAGAATCAATCAACCTGATTGACATTTTTTCGGAGTTCAAAGAACTCAAAAACATTGACCGCCAAACATTTATCAATGTGTTGGAGGACTCTTTCCGCAATGTGATTACCAAGATGTATGGTACCGATGCGAACTATGATGTGATTATCAACCCTGACAAAGGCGACTTGGAAATTTACCGCAACCGTCTTGTGATGGAGGACGATGATGTGGCTAACCCTGAGACGCAAGTGGGTATTACCGAGGCTTTGCTATTGGACGATGAAGCAGAGATAGGTGAGGAGGTAACTGATAAGGTAGAGTTTGCGTCGTTTGGTCGTCGTATGATATTGAACCTTCGTCAGACATTGGCAAGTCGTATCCTGGATTTGCAAAAAGAGAACCTCTATTTGCGTTACAGCGAGATGTTGGGTCAAGTGGTGAGTGGCGAGTTGTACCAAGTGTGGAAGAAAGAGATGCTCCTCTTGGATGAGGATGGCAACGAACTCTATTTGCCAAAGCAAAACCAAATCCCAACCGATTTCTATCGTAAGGGCGATACAGTCCGTGCCGTAGTGGTACAAGTGGATAATAAGAACCAAAATCCAAAGATTATCCTTTCGCGTACATCACCATTGTTCTTGCAACGTCTCTTTGAGCAAGAGGTACCAGAGGTACACGATGGTTTGATTGCAATCAAGAATATCGCTCGTATCCCAGGTGAGCGTGCTAAAGTGGCTGTAGAGTCATTTGATGATCGTATCGATCCTGTAGGCGCATGTGTGGGTATCAAAGGCGCGCGTATTCATGGTATCGTGCGTGAGTTGCGCAACGAGAATATTGACGTTATCCACTATACTTCTAATATCAACCTCTATGTGCAACGCGCTTTGGCTCCTGCTAAGATTTCATCTATGACAGTGAACGAGGAGGAGAAGAAAGTGGACGTATATCTGCAACCTGAAGAGGTATCGTTGGCTATCGGTAAGGGCGGTTACAACATCAAGTTGGCAAGCATGCTTACTGGCTACCAAATCGATGTATATCGTGAGATGGACGAGGCTGACAACGAGGATATCTATTTGGATGAGTTTAATGACGAAATCGATCAATGGGTATTGGATGCGTTCAAAGCTATTGGTTTGGATACTGCAAAAGCAGTTTTGGGCGTAGATAAGGCAGAACTCATCAAGCGTGTTGACCTCGAGGAAGAAACTATCGATGAGGTAATCGCTATTCTCGCTGCCGAGTTTGAAGAATAATTAAGTATAAATGATAAAACCCCTCCGACGGCAAGGAGGTTAAGGCTGCAAAGCAGCGGTAAAGTCGCCTTGTGGCGAAGTAATGCACGCGGGGCGTGAGTGATGGCTTGCAAAAGCGAGCGGTAGCCCGCCGAAGGTGCAAAATCTCGCGTAGCGACACAACCTGCGCAAAGCGCACACCATCGCTTGAATGCAAGCCATTGCCGAACACGAATATGGCTATTAAACTTATCAAAGCTTGTAAAGAATTAAACATCGGCATGTCCACCGCCGTGGAATTCTGTAAGAAGCAGGGTAAGGAAATCGCTACGGACCCGAATACCCGTATTGAAGATGACTTGTACCTGTTGCTCGCTAAAGAATTCAACAAGGATATGGCGTTGAAATTGGAAGCGGAGCGTCAGGCGCAGGAGCGTCATGACCGTGAAATCCCTAAATCTGTGGCGATAGACGAACCAAAAGAACCTGTGCATATCCCAACCGAGTTGCCCAAACCAAAAGTGGTGGGGGCAATAGACCTTGATGCAGACAAAAAACGCAAGGCTGAGGAAGAGGCAGCTCGTAAGGCTGCGGAGGAAGCACAGAAAGCTGAAGCAGCACGTGTAGCTGCCGAAAAAGCGGCTGCCGAAGCGGCTGCCAAAGCGCAAGCTGAGGCAGAGAAAAAGGCTGCTCAGCAGGCAGCTCAATCTGCTAAAGAGGCAGCGGAGAAAGCCGCTCAGAACATGGCTAAAAAGGAGCAGACATTGGCTGCTGAAAATACTGCAGAAGAGAATAGTGAAGAGATCTTCACTTTGGGCAAACCAGTACTCAAGAATGCACCTAAGGTGTTGGGTAAGATTGATTTGAGCAGTATCAACACTGCTACTCACCCAACCAAGAAAACAAAAGAGGAAAAACGCAAAGAGCGTGAGGCACGTGAGCAACAACGCAAGGCCAACAAACCTGCTGCCAATAATAATAACAATGGCGGTGGTAAGGCCGCTGATGCTCCTAAAGACGGCGAGAAGCGTAAGCGTGAGCGTATCAAACAAAATAAGGTGGACGTTAATGATGCGCGCAACCAGAAACCTCAAAAGAAGAATAACAAAGCCAAAGGCTTTAAGGTTGAGGTAGATGATGATGCTGTACAACGCCAAATCAAAGAGACTATCCAACGTCTCCAAGGTAACAAGGGTAAGACCTCTACCAGCAAGCATAAACGTGAACGCCGCGAACTCGAACGCGAGAAGATGGCACAAGAGCGCGCTGCAGAGCAAGAGCAAAGCAAGGTGTTGAAACTCACCGAGTTTGTAACAGCTAATGACCTCGCAGTGATGATGAACGTGCCTGTGACCAAGGTCATTGGTACCTGTATGATGCTCGGCGTGATGGTAAGTATCAACCAGCGTCTCGATGCAGAGACTATTAACCTTGTGGCAGAGGAGTTTGGCTTCTCTACTGAGTTCGTTTCTGCTGAAGTGGTTGAGGAAATCAATGCCGATGAGGAAATCAACGAGGAGGATATCACTTCTCGCTGCCCAATCGTGACCGTCATGGGTCACGTGGACCACGGTAAAACTTCGCTCCTCGACCATATCCGTAATGCCAACGTTATCGCAGGTGAGGCGGGTGGTATCACCCAGCACATTGGTGCGTATAATGTGAAACTGAAGAACGGTCAGCATATCACTTTCCTTGATACTCCTGGTCACGAGGCATTTACCGCCATGCGTGCTCGTGGTGCGAAAGTAACAGATATCGCTATTATCATTGTGGCTGCCGACGATGCAGTCATGCCACAGACCATTGAGGCTATCAATCACGCACAAGCAGCGGGCGTACCTATGATTTTCGCCATCAACAAGTGCGATAAGCCTACGGCTAACCCAGAGAAGATTAAAGAGCAACTCTCTGGTATGAATATCCTCGTAGAGGATTGGGGTGGTTCTTACCAATGCCAACACATCTCTGCTAAGAAGGGTGAAGGTGTTTTCGAACTGCTGGAGAAAGTGCTTCTCGAAGCCGAGATGCTCGAGTTGAAAGCCAACCCTAACCGCCGTGCTAAGGGTTCAATCATCGAGTCTTCGCTCGATAAAGGTCGTGGTTATGTAGCAACTATCCTCGTACAAGATGGTACACTCCACCACGGCGATATTGTGCTCGCGGGTGTATATCATGGTAAGATCAAAGCCATGTTCAACGAACGTGGTCAACGCATCCAACAGGCCCTTCCTGGCGAGCCATGTCTTATCCTTGGTCTCAACGGCGCACCTCAAGCGGGTGATGAGTTCAATGTGATGGCTACCGAGCAAGAGGCACGCGAGATTGCTAACAAACGTGAGCAATTGCAACGCGAGATGTCGCTCCGCACCAAGAAGCACGTGGGTCTGGATGAGATTGGTCGTCGTCTGGCTATTGGCGACTTCAAAGAACTCAATATCATCGTCAAAGGTGATGTGGACGGCTCTGTGGAAGCACTCAAAGACTCACTCATTAAGCTCTCTACCGAGAATATCCAAGTCAATGTTATTCACGGTGCTGTGGGTGCGATCTCTGACTCCGATGTCCTTCTCGCTGCGGCTTCTGATGCGATTATCGTCGGCTTCAATGTTCGTCCTACCAGCACAGCACGTAAGATGGCGGAGAACGAGGAAGTGGATATCCGTATCTACTCCATCATCTACGATACTATCAACGAGATCAAGTCTGCTATGGCAGGTATGCTCTCGCCAGAGATCAAAGAGGAGGTTACTGCTACCCTCGAGGTGTTGCAAACCTTCCGTATCTCCAAGGTGGGTACGATTGCAGGTTGTATCGTGCGTGAGGGTAAAGCTAAACGAGCTAACAAGTGCCGCGTGATCCGTGACGGTATCGTTATCCATACGGGCGAACTCTCTTCGCTCAAGCATGGTAAAGATGATATCAAGGAGGCAGGTCTCAACATGGAGTGCGGTTTAAGCATTAAGAGCTACAACGATATCGTAGAAGGCGACCTCATCGAGACCTTCGAGCAAATCGAGGTGGCAAAGACCTTGTAAATTGTTCAGTATGGTTCAATAGCCCTGCGGGCTGTTCAATATAGTTCAATATTGAACAAAACAACAATCGCATCTCATTTGAGGCGCGATTGTTGTTTTATGTGCTGTTAATTAATATCGCTTTCCTAAAAAAGATTGACTCATTTTCTAATATGATTGACTCATTTCCTTAAAAATAATTCCCGCCTCTACATTCTACACTAGAAAAATCGCACCAAAAAGCGATTTTTCTTGCACATCTCAAAAAAAAAGTGTATCTTTGCGGCGGAATTACTGATTTCGGATCACCCAAACGAAAGATATAATCATCTTTATGGCAGAAATAGCAAAACAACAGTTATTGGGCAAGTTGAAGCAAGAACAATGTTTTTGGTCGTATAGCTCAGATTCTATTGATAGTATCTCTGATGATATATTGATAGAAAAGGTGTTGTTGTATCTTGATATGCCAGAGATAGATATGCTATTTCAGATATACCCATACGAAAAGGTGAAGCAGGTTTGGCTAAACAAACTAATTCCGCAGTTGGATTATTACTACTCGTTAAATCGCTTCTTTGCATGGTATTATTTCCACTCTAAGCGTCCAGATCAATATGTAAAATCCATGGCAACACGCCATTTTAATCGTCAGTTCAAATGATAGGCTTAGCTCCGCATACAGGCAAAATCATTGATGCAGTAGCACAATTAGAGTGTATCCGTCCATATTGGTTGGTCGGAGGAACTGCCTTGTCATTACAACTGCATACCCGCCAAAGCGAGGATTTAGACTTCCAAAAATGGCGCACTTCCAAAGATGAAAAGATGGAGGTCGCATGGGATGTGATAGAAAAAGAGTTGTCCACTATCGGAGAGATTGAGCGCAGAGACATATACGACTTTGACCATGTGGAGTTTCGCGTAGCTGGAGTAAAGTTCTCTTTTTATGCATGCGATAAATACTCCCCAGTGCAAAACGAAGTTATCTATCAAGGCAATATCAAACTGGCTGATGTGATGGCTATTGGTGCGATGAAGATGGAAGTGATGCTCAGAAGAAGTAATTTTAGAGATTATTACGACATTTATTCTATCTTGCAAACGGGTGTAGATATTCACGAACTGATGAATCAGGCATTGCAATATTCACGCCATCGTCTCAAGAGCAAGAACCTTTTGTCTATGCTTACGAGAGGCGAATTATTTGCGCAAGATGCTAACTTTCATCTGTTAGACCCGACATACGATGTATCTGCTCAAGATATTGAGAACTATATACGAACTTGTTTAACCAAATAAAATTACTTATCACTAATCACTTGTAATAAAAAGATCCTTTCATCCGCAATTTCAGTTTAATAGAACTGTCAATTGTCAACTGTTAACTATTAACTGACTTGCCCGACATATTTAATATAGCGTTATAAGCCCAGACTTGACATTTTGAAAACTGGACACTTTCAAAATTCATTTGTAATTCAAGTACGGTTTATGCACGCTCATGCTTTCAGCGTGAGTTTTCCGTGCGTAGATTTGAATTACAAAGGTAGTCCAGATTCCTCAAAATGTCAAATTGAAGCGAACGAAAGTTCACGCTTTTTCGTGTGTATATATCAACAACTCATAAATCATTACAATTATGGAAAAAGATTTTGTTCGTGAAATCGCAGATTTGTACAGTGCTCGTTTTCACCACCTCGCAGAAATCGGTATTGTAAAAGAAATGTCTTTTGAAATTGACAGCAAAGATTTCGAAGACAAATACCGTGACTTAGAAGATGTCCGTTATGCAACACCTTTCAAAATGATGTTTGAGCAATTAGCCGAAGTAGATGAATTGCCTTGCTTGTATCGCTGGGAGATCACATCGCCCTATGACGCAGAACAAATCAAACAGACCGTCAGCCAATTGCCCAAATATACACCTCGCGTACTAAAAAAAGCAGTAGCAAGAGAAAATACGCTTTATGTAGGCAAAGTGCAGCAACATATTATCGGCAGGGTTATTCAACATCTCGGCTATCACCTCAATCAAGCATCACATGGCTTGCAACTCAATGATTGGGCAAAAGCGATGAATCTACAACTTCGTTTACATATCATCGTTTTACCATACGATGTAATACCTGTACAAGAAATTTTCGAGACAGAACTCGCCCGCAAATACGAACCACTCATTGGAATTCATTAACTTTAAATCGTCATAACAATGAAAACAACATCTACTATTCTGTGCCTTTTGTTCAGTGTAGCACTGACAGCACAAGTAACCAATCTCCCAACGGTATTACAAGTAAACGATAACGGCGAAAATGCGTTCAGTGTTGTACCTAAACAGCTTTCATATGATGGCAGTAATCGTGTGTATATTCGTACCGCAGATGACCAAATTGCCATTTATGGTAATGACTTCACCCCTGTAAAATCAATTACCATTACCCCTACTCGTTATGAGGAATATTATACGATAAAAAATGCTGTTGTAACCATATCTTTAGTTACTCCTAATGTAATTTTTAATTTTAGTGACCAATCACTAATGGAATTATTGCTTTATGATGAAGTGCAAAATTCATATATTTATACCTATAGCATACCTACTTCATGGACAGAAGATAGTATAAAGACATATTTGGAACGAGATGGAAATAAAATAGTATCTATAAAGAATCACCCAAATGGGGATGGCATTTGGTTTATACCTGATATGGAAGAATATGAAGCGGATGGTACTCCTACATCAAATTATTTTAAGGTTCGTATTTTTGGAAAACAATACCCTAGGAGTGCATATTTATGGAAAAATGGTTTTTTGTATACGGAATATAATATTAATTATCAAGATGAAAGTGATTATTCTTACTCATACGGCGAATGGACAGAAATAAATAGAGAAACGTATCAAGGAACTCATTATAATGGGATTGGATTTGTTAATTATGACACAGATCCATCTTTTGTATACTTTTTTGACATGGGGGATGGAGTATGCCTCACACAGACGTTGTTTAATAATGATGACAAATACGAGTATTTGCAATTTCCTTGTGAATTAACTGAAGAGATCAGTTATGATAATGATGGTCCTTCTAATGGAGAAGAATATGAATCAAATACATATACTACAACAAAAACATTTTATCAATATTCTTTATACAAAAGTTTCAATGTAATGTCTGAAGACGGAACTATTCTTCAAACAGTAACATTCCCTAACGGATTTGAAATGATGGAATATGTCGCAGCACAAATTATTCAATTGTCTGACGAGTTCTACATTCTTTGTCAAGGTGAGATGAATGATAATGCAACGCTACTGATTTATAAGATTAATCGTTCTTCTGTCGGTGCATCTGTAGAGCAAGTCTGCGCTCCAATAAAAGTGGGAGCATTCCCAAGTATCGCTAATCGCAATCAAATGATTACTATCCAATTGTCGGGGGACAATGCAGGCAACAGTCGAACCAACCTACAAGTGGTAGATATGCAAGGAAAAGTACTGAATCAACAAACAATTCCTGCTGGTCAGACTAGTACCACAATCCCAGCTCATCGTTTATCAAATGGTATGAATTTGATTAAAATCACTCAAGGCAGCAAAACCCTTGGAACAGAAAAAGTGATTGTAAAATAACCGCAAAAATTCAGTAACTTTCGGCACAATCTTCGGCACAAAGAAAAAAATAACAAAAAAAACACACCCAAGCGGGAGGCGTTGGTAATCAACACCTTCCGCTTGCTTTAAGCACTTTTTAATAGCAAAATTTACAATCGTCTTATCTCGCCCAATGGGCTCGAACGATTAATCGCAAGCGATTTTTCGGCACAAAACCCCTTCCGTGCCGAAGATTTTTGCAGCATTATTGAGACACGTTTATATAAAGCCACCGAAAGCCCACAGATGTCCTATAGATGTCCCACAGATCTCCTATAGTGGTCCTGAAATCAGCAAGTCGCTTTTCCTATACCAAAGGTATACTAAGGGTATACAAACGACAGATACTATGGAATATGGTTGTACTTTCGCTATCAATTTTTCACAAAATTGGCATAATTCTTGCACATATCAAAAAAAAATGCTACCTTTGCACCCGTTAATTTTGAACAACAACTTTTTAAATAACTACTACAATGAAAGATCTTAAAGGCACAAAGACCGAAGCCAACCTATGGGAGGCATTCGCTGGCGAATCTAAAGCTCGCAACAAGTACACCTACTATGCAAGCAAAGCTAAGAAGGACGGTTATGAGCAAATAGCAGCCCTCTTCGAGGAGACCGCTGCACAAGAGAAAGAGCACGCTAAGCTCTGGTTCAAACTTATCCACGGTATTGGCTCTACCCTTGAGAACCTCAAGGATGGTGCTATGGGTGAGAACGAAGAGTGGACAGACATGTATCCACGCATGGCAGCTGAGGCTCGCGAAGAAGGTTTCGAGGAGATTGCTATCATGATGGAAGGTGTGGCTGCTGTAGAGAAAGCACACGAAGAGCGCTATCTCAAGCTCCTCAAGAACATTGAGGATAAGCTTGTCTTCAGCCGCGATGGTGATGCTATCTGGCAATGCCGCAACTGTGGTCACTTGTATATTGGTCAAGAAGCTCCTATTATTTGCCCAGTTTGCAAACACCCACAAGCATACTTCCAATTGCAACAAAACAACTTCTAAATACCCTAAAGGACTCGTACAGCATGTCTGTGCGAGCCCTTTTTCGTTTTACACTCGTTATAATTTATAATTCAAAATTCATAATTAGTTATGCTCATAACTATACTTACTGCAATTCTCAAACTCATTGCTGGTGTGGGTGTTTTCCTGCTCGGTTGTGAGATGATGTCCAATAATGTGGAGTCTGCCAGTGGCGACTATCTCAAGAACCTCTTCTCCAAGATGGGCAAAAGCAAACTCTTGGGAGTGGGTGTGGGTGCTGGTACTACAGCACTGATACAGTCTTCCAGTGCCACCACGGTGATGGTGATAGGTTTTGTGAATGTAGGTATCATGTCCCTTACACAAGCAGCTACTATCATCTATGGTGCTAATATTGGTACTACTATTACCGCTCAAATCGTGGCGCTTGGTCTTAGTGGCGGAGGCGGTATCTCTGTGACTACTATTCTCGCGGCACTTGCGGGTATTGGTGCTTTTGTTACCTTCTTCACTAAATCTGAAATGGGTAAGAAAGTCGGTGGTGTGATGCTCGGTTTTGGTATGCTCTTTGTGGGCTTGGAAGTGATGTCCAATTCCATGAGGGTTTTTGCTGAGAACGAGGCTATTCGTATCTTCTTGACCACTATCAATAACCCACTTGTCTTGGTGCTTATTGGTGCGATCTTCACGGCTGTGATGCAGTCTTCATCTATCATGACATCTATTGTGATCACAATGGTTGTGGTAGGATTGCTCTCGCTGGATCAAGGTATCTATCTCTCAATGGGTGCTAATATGGGTACATGTGTGACTGCCTTGGTGGCTTCTATCACCAGTACAACCAATGCACGCCGTGCTGGACTTATCCACCTGTTTTTCAACTGCTTTGGTGTTATCATCTTCCTCATTGCGGCATATGTCATGAATTTCGCTACAGCGGGCGCATGGAGCTTTGGACGCATCTTTACCGAGCTCTTCCCATCATTACAATTGCAATTGGCGATGTTCCACACCATCTTCAATGTCACTACGGTGATTGTCGTTCTGCCATTGACTTCAATCTTGGTGAATGTAGTTACCAAGCTTCTTCCTGACAAACCAGTGGCAGCAAAAGCAGAACCAGATACTCCACACTTCCACTTTGTGGACGACAAGATGCTCCGTACACCTATTATTGCGGTGAATCAAGTGAAACTGGAGATTGAGAATATGGCAGCCGTAGCTATCCATAACTTCAACTTGGCAATGGATATTATCTCCAATGTAAACTTTGACAAGATGGAGGAATTCAATGAGAATGAGAAGCAACTTAACTACTTGAATCGCAATCTCATTCCATATATCGTGCAACTGAATAATTTGCCTATTAGCGAGGAAGATAACCGCTATTTGGCGACAGCTATCCGCACGATTGGAGATTTGGAGCGAGTAGGTGATTATGCGGTGAACTTGACCGAGTATGCGGAGCTCTTGAAGAACTTCAATGAGAAGTTCAGCAGTGACCTCCTCTTCGAGGTGGAGCAGTTGCGTGAGACGATTGGTTCGCTTTATCAAGCTACCATGAAGACGTATATGGATCATGACTTCGATGCATTGATAGAGGTGAACCGCTATGAGGATCAGGTGGACGAAATGGTATCTCGTATTGAGAAGATGCACTTGCAACGCTTGATGGATGGTGTTTATCCAGCGAGTGTAGGTCAAGTATATCAAGAGTTCGCATCCGATACAGAGCGTATTGCTGACCACTTCTTGAACGTAGCTAAGTCTATCCGCCAACTGCACGTCGGTGAGGATTGATAAGAAGGGAGACGACTGCTTGGCAAAAAGTGCGTTATCTCACCATTTTGACAAAATCGCTATTTGTGTTTTCGAACACAAATGGCGATTTTTTTTGTATAATATCTTGCATATATCATAAAAATGTAGTACCTTTGCAGCGCGAAACCCATCGAAGGGATGTCTGCACATCGGCGAAGGGTTTTGCAGACATATTAAAAAGGCGTTTATTAGCGCTCTGTTCTGACTCTTAGAAACTTCGCAACTTTCAAGAATCTTATCAGAACTTAGCAACGATAGATGTCCTACGGGATATAGATTGTCCCTCTTGTGCCTATTTTGGTACGTCTTTTGCGTATATACGTATGCGCACACGCGTACCTTAACTATAGTAGCACGGAGAATGTTTATATTCGGCGTGGGCTTCGCGTTGTCAGTTCGATAAGATTAGGCAATGCGAAGGCCTCTAAGAGTGGAACTGGCAAATAGCAAGTTTCACGCTTTTTTTGTATGTGTATAATGGTTTAGTAAATAATAGCATAAATACAAACTTATTAAAACACTACAACAATGAAAAAGACAATCTTTCTCGCCCTTATGGCGTTGGCTATTGTAGCCGTTCCTGCAAGTGCACAAACACGCAAAGACAAAAAAGCTGCTGAGAAAGCGAAATGGGAGCAACAACAGCAGTTTGATGCTGAAGAAGCTGCTCTCCGTCATCAACTAAAGATGGATAGCATTGCCAATGCGAAACGCGTAGCAGAGGAAAAAGCTGCGGAGGAAGCAGCACGCGCCAAAGCTCGTGCAGAAGCGCAAGCAGCGCAAGAGGTAGAAGTAAGCGAGCCATGTAGCGAACTATTGACAAATGCCACCCTAATTCGCGGTCGCGGTATAGGCGAAGATTATGACCAACAGATGGCGGTGGAGTTAGCACGTTCGGCTGCATTGGAGGAGTTAGCATCGCAAATAAATACCAGTGTACAAGCCCTTGTGAGCAACTATAAGAAATCGATGCGTATCAACCTTACTCGCGAGTCGAAACAACGCATGGAAGGAATGACAATGACCGCAGTGGATCAAGCAATGGGCTATCGTATTGCATGTCGCAAAACGACTTCCTATGTACTCAATGGTGAAAAACTATTCAAGCACTATATGGTTGTGGAAGTAGCGAAAGATGAGTTGTTAGAGCCAATCTATCAGGGTATTCAAGAAGATGAAGAGCTGAAATTAGATATGGATTTCAACCAATTTGCAGAAGAGTTTGACAAAAACTTACAACAAGATTTGCAAGTACAATAAGTTTATGAAAAAACTTTTTATCCTCTTGCTGTTATTAATATCATTGACAACTTTCTCCCAGTTGCCACCTGCATGGTGTGACCATGACCTGCGACGCTTGGATTATCCCGACAGCGAGTATTTCACGGGCTACGCTGAAGGTGTACCCACAGGCAGCGAACGCCAAGAATTTGCTACCCAACGTCTGAAAGATGCTGCGCGTGTGGAAGCCCTATCCACTATCCGCGTACATGTCAAGAACAACACCAACAACAATACCCTCACCCAAACACTTCGCTCCAACGATGGCACTTTCCGTCAATCCATGCGCGAGTTCACTTCCTCTACCACCACTATGGTGGATATGAAAATTCCTGGATTACAAGTAGAGTCATGGTGCGACCCACAGACAGGTTGCATATACGCCTTTGCATGCGTGAGGAAGAGTACCCTTATCCGCCAATTGGAGAAGCAAATCACCGTAGCCCTCACCAAAGTGGAGATGTCGCTTGACCAAGTGGACCAACTCATCACCACAGGGCAGAAACTGCAAGCGCGTAGTGCAGCTGAGAAGGCATTGCCCTATTTTGCAGAAGTGGATGAAGCGCAAAAACTATTGGTAGCAGTAGATAGCGAAGCTACTGAAGAAACACTCATGCTCAGCGAAACACGTACATTGCAGCAACGCCTCATGGCAATGGTAGCACAACTCAAAAACGCTCTCACAATCTGCCTCCAGGCTGATGCAAAGATATTCAACACTCCTTATCCAGCATTTCAAGAAGAACTGAAAGGGGCATTGAGCCCATTGGGTTGTAACTTCGTGACGGATCCGAGTACAGCGGATTGGGTGATTACTATTTCAGCCCAAGCGCGTGAGTACAACACCATGACAGTGGGTAGTGTAAACACTTATTTTGTGTACGTGGACGCCACCGTATCTATCACCAAGACAGTCATGGGGCAACGTGTGTATGAAAACATGTTCTCAGAGAAGGGTGGGCATACTCTTAATAGCAAAGAGGCTGCTTATGTTGCATATGCTGAGATAAAAAGGAAAATGAATGCAACTATTAATACTATTATTAAACAATAACATATTTATCATTAAACACTTACAAAAATGAAAACAAAACTTATTTTATTCATTCTCTTGTTAGTATCGGGAATGATGTCAGCCCAAGTAAAGCGTGTAGCAATCTTGGAAACGGTGGACAGAGAAAACAAAGTATCGTATGGAAACAAACTGATTTTGCGTGCGAACTTGAGTAAAGCAATCACCAATACAGCGGGTTATGAGGCGTATGATCGCACAGATATTGACGCAATTATGGGTGAACAAAACTTCCAACGTACAGGTTTAGTAAGCAACGACCAAATCAAGAAATTGGGTGAAATGACAGGTGCTAACTATATTCTTGTGGCAGAGGCAGCAGTGGTAGATGCAAATAATATGTTTATCACTGCAAAATTGTTGGATGTAGAAACAGCCCGCACAATTATGACAGATAATGTGATGATGGCAACAAATCCTGAAGCAATTCAAGCAGGTTGTGTGTCACTTGCAAAAAAATTGTTTGGAAGCACAGAAAAACCTACATCAACAACTTTGCCTAAGCCTACAGAATTAGAAACGACCCCAACTAAAGAAACTGCTCCTACTATTGCAGCTACTACGACAAATGTAATAGTACGTAATTCAAAAAGTACACAAAAACAATTGGGAGTAAAGAAATACACATATGGAAGTGTACAATTGGATGAAAAAGAACTAAGAGAATTTTTATATAAGAATAACACATTGGCATATGCAGAGTACATGAAAGGTGCTAAAATGATTAATACTGGTTGGTGGTTATTAGGAGGTGGAATGTTTGCGATTGTTGCTGGAACAGGTATGGGTGGTGTTTTAGGTGGTGGCGGTGGTGCTGCTATGATTATTTCTCTCTCCGTAATTGGATCTGCAGCAGTAGCAGGCTCAGTTCCTCTGGTATTAATAGGAAATAATAAACAAAAGAAATCATTTGACTTAAACAATTATTCTCTGGAACCTAATCAGCCTAAATTGTCATTGAATCTTCAGACAAGTCAAAACGGTGTAGGTTTAGCATTGAGTTTCTAAATAGGGAATAAGTAACAACCTATTCAATCAATCCGCATAATCGAGATAAGAATCGGTTATGCGGATTGTTGCATTTACCCTGCTTTCCTGCAGTCTTACCCGTTACCACTCCGATACCACTCCGTGATTATCCAATACTTTCCTCGTAGTTTGGCAGGGTGGAGACAATGCTGTCTATCCGTCTCGGTGTCTCACAATCAAGTAGCAAAAATAATATTGAACGACCACTATCCACCGCTTATCCACCGCTTATCCACCCGATAAAGACACTGCAAATTTCGCCTAAAAGTAAACTTTCGTGAGATTTTTTTGCAAATGTGCATTATTTGTTGTACCTTTGCAACAGAATTAGTTATGAACGCATACGAACTGGCATACGAATATGTGCAGCATACCAATCGCTGCATATTCCTCACAGGCAAAGCAGGTACAGGCAAGACTACTTTTCTGCGCCGCCTCAAGCAGGAATGTCCTAAACAATTGACCGTCGTCGCTCCTACTGGAGTGGCGGCCATCAATGCGGAAGGCGTGACTATTCACTCGCTTTTTCAGTTGCCTCCTCAAGTGTTTCTGCCAACACCTGAGGCGCGCAAGCAACTCTTCTCTGAGATGCAGATGCGCGCTCAAAAGCAGCGGGTACTGCGTAATCTGGAACTACTGGTGATAGATGAAGTGAGCATGGTGCGTAGCGATTTGCTGGACACGATTGACGCAGTACTTCGCCATATCAAGCATAGACCCAATCATCCGTTTGGTGGGGTACAAGTGTTGTTCATAGGCGATCTATTTCAACTCTCGCCTGTAGCACGTGAACAAGAGTGGCGATTGATGCAGCCCTACTACGAAGGTGCATATTTCTTCCAAGCACAGGTCTTTCGCGAATTGCAACCCGTGTACATAGAACTGGATCATGTCTTTCGTCAGACCAACGGCGATTTTGTAGAGATACTGAATCAGGTGCGCAACAATGCCCTTACTGCACAATCCTTGCAGATATTGAATACGCGCTATCTGCCAGACTTTGAGCCAACTAAACAAGAGGAGCATTATATCACACTCTCCACACACAATAGCAAAGTGGATGCGATTAATCGTCGTGAGATGGAGGCACTGAATGGCAAGGCATATACCTATCATGCTACCATCAAAGACAGTTTTCCTGATTCGATGTTCCCAATGGATATGGCACTCACGCTCAAAGTGGGTGCACGGGTAATGTTTATCAAAAATGATTCGTCTCAAGAAAAACTGTACTACAATGGCAAATTGGGTGTAGTGACTTCGCTATCGAAAGAGGCTATTCATGTCACTTGTGAAGATGGCACAGAGGTGAATGTGCATACCGAGACGTGGGAAAATATACGCTATAGTTCTGACTTGGGTTCCGACACTATTATTTCGGAAGTTATCGGTACATTTAGCCACTATCCTTTGCGTCTTGCGTGGGCGATAACAATACATAAGGCGCAGGGTTTGACGTTCGACCGTGTGGTGATTGATGCTGCTGATGCGTTTGCCGCAGGGCAAGTGTATGTCGCATTGTCGCGTTGCCGTAGTCTGGATGGGGTGGTGCTGCATACCCCAATCCCCAGTAGGGCATTGACCAATGCGCGCGAAGTGCTGTATTTCACGAATAATCAATCCGATATACAGACCACTGAGACTATGTTGCCCATGGCGCAGACCGATTATTTATCGGTATTGCTATGTGCATTGTTTGATTTCCGAGCGGTCATCAATCGTCTTACAGCATTATCGCGTGTGGTGAAGAATATGGACTCGGTACAGGGTGATGTGTCAAAGTTCTTTGTGACGTGTATTGGTGGATTAGAAGGCTTGCAGGTGATTGCCGAACGCTTTCAACAGCAACTCCGCCAGATTATTTATGCAGGTGTCACGCATCAGGAATCAGAAAATGAAAGTCATACGATTAATAGACTACAAAATCGTTTAGAAGCTGCTCATGGCTATTTTGCTCCGAAATTGCAACTGCTATTGACCACTATAGCCAATTGTCCGTTGCGCACGAATGATCGGGCTGATGCTGCGTATATCAAACAGCATATCACGGATATATACGCCGATCTGTCGCGTGCATGGTATATGATGAAGCATATTGTGTTGGATCCGAGTATACATACCTACTTCCAAGTGCGCCAAGGTTTCAAACTCGTTGAGCCAAAGTTGGCTATTCAGGCGTCTCAACGAAAAGTGCGTAGTGATTCTACTACATTCAAGAGTTTGGAGCTTTTCTATGCGGGCTATACGATACCGCAAATAGCTAAAGAGCGCAAAATCACTATCCGCACCGTGGTGAAGCATTTGCGTACTTTCATAGATCAAGATATTATTCATATATCTAATTTTACTCCTGCTGACCAACAACTATTGGAAGCGTGAATACCATAGGTATCATAGTGTAGTGCTATGAATAGGTAGCATTACCATAAAAAAAGAGTTGCCAATCATCTGATGGCAACCCTTTTTTGATATGATACCTTATGGGTAATTATTTATCGTCTTCTACAGCAGCTTGAGCAGCAGCCAAACGTGCGATTGGCACACGGAATGGAGAGCAAGATGCATAGTTCATACCTACACGAGCGCAGAACTTAACTGATGAAGGCTCACCACCGTGCTCACCGCAGATACCAGTGCGCAATCCTGGACGAACGGCGCGACCTTTCTCGACAGCCATTTGGATGAGTTGACCTACACCATTTTGATCCAATACTTGGAATGGATCTACCTTCAAGATCTTTTGCTCGAGATATACAGGCAAGAAGCTTGCAATATCGTCGCGGCTATAACCGAAGGTCATCTGTGTCAAGTCGTTGGTACCGAATGAGAAGTATTGAGCCTCAGTAGCGATGCGATCAGCGGTGAGGGCAGCACGTGGGATCTCGATCATAGTACCGATCTCGAACTCTACCTCTACGCCGTACTCAGCGAATACCTCTTTAGCTACCTTCTCGATGATCTCCTTTTGTTGGTGGAACTCATAGAGGATACCAATGAGTGGAACCATAATCTCTGGCATTGGGTTCTTGCCCTCTTGTTTGAGCTCGCAAGCAGCGCTCAAGATAGCGCGAGTTTGCATAGCGGTGATCTCAGGGAAGGTGATACCGAGACGGCAACCACGGTGACCCAACATTGGATTGTTCTCTGCGAGAGAATCTACACGTTGCTTGATCTCTTGTACGCTTACGCCCATCTCTTGTGCCATAGTCTCTTGACCTGCAGCATCATGTGGTACGAACTCGTGCAATGGAGGATCGAGGAGACGGATATTCACTGGATAGCCGTCCATAGCCTCGAGGATACCCTTGAAGTCAGCCTTTTGGTATGGCAACAACTTAGCCAATGCTTTCTCACGACCCTCAGCGTCCTTAGAAAGGATCATCTCGCGCATAGCCACGATTTTCTTATCCTCGAAGAACATGTGCTCAGTACGGGTCAAACCAATACCCTTAGCACCGAAGTCACGAGCTACTTGTGCATCGTGTGGAGTATCTGCATTGGTACGAACTTGGAGATGTGTATATTTGTCGCAGAGGTCCATCAACTCTTTGAAGTCACCGCTGAGTTCAGCAGCCTTTGTTGGGATTTGACCAGCATATACTTGACCAGTAGAACCGTTCAGTGAGATGTAGTCACCCTCTTTGTAGGTAACACCCTCAACGGTCAAGGTCTTAGCTTTGTAGTCAACCACGATAGCGCCTGCACCTGAAACGCAGCACTTACCCATACCACGAGCCACTACGGCAGCGTGAGAGGTCATACCACCACGAGCAGTCAAGATACCCTCAGCAGCAGACATACCTGCGAGGTCCTCTGGGCTGGTCTCAATACGAACCATCACTACTTTGTGACCGTCCTTAGCCCACTCTTGAGCATCGTCAGCGTGGAATACGATTTGACCGCAAGCAGCACCTGGGCTGGCTGGCAAACCTTGGGTGATGACCTTAGCAGCCTTCAACGCCTTAGAGTCAAATACAGGGTGGAGAAGCTCGTCAAGCTTTTGTGGCTCGCAACGCTTGATAGCGGTCTTCTCATCGATGAGACCCTCTTTCACGAGGTCCATAGCGATTTTCACCATAGCAGTACCGGTACGCTTACCGTTACGTGTTTGGAGGAACCAGAGTTTACCCTCTTGTACGGTGAACTCCATATCTTGCATATCGCGGTAGTGGTTCTCAAGCTTGGTTTGGATAGCGTCGAGCTCTTTGTAGATCTCTGGCATAGCCTCCTCCATAGAAGGATACTTGCTTGCACGCTCTTCCTCGCTGATACCTTGGAGCGCAGCCCAACGACGGCTACCCTCAAGGGTGATTTGTTGTGGAGTACGGATACCTGCTACCACGTCCTCACCTTGTGCGTTAACGAGGTACTCACCATTGAAGAGGTTCTCACCTGTCGCAGCATCACGGCTGAAGCATACACCTGTAGCAGATGTCTCGCCCATGTTACCGAACACCATAGATTGAACGGTTACGGCTGTTCCCCACTCATCTGGAATTCCTTCCATCTTACGGTAGAGGATAGCACGCTCGTTCATCCAAGAGCGGAATACTGCGCAGATAGCGCCCCACAGTTGCTCTACTGGGTTGGTTGGGAAGTCGTGACCAGTTTGGTCCTTGATAGCAGTCTTGAAGCGAGCTACGAGGAGCTTCAACTCGTCAACGGTCAAGTCCTTATCCAACTTCACGCCACGGATCTCCTTCACCTCTTCGATGATAGCCTCGAATGGGTCCATATCCTCTTTGTTCACTGGCTTCATACCGAGAACTACGTCACCGTACATCTGTACGAAACGGCGGTAGCTATCGTATACGAAGTGTGGGTTACCAGTCTTCTCAACGAGACCAGCAGCTACCTCGTCGTTCAAACCAAGGTTGAGGATAGTATCCATCATACCTGGCATAGAAGCGCGAGCACCAGAACGAACGCTCACGAGGAGTGGGTTCTTAGGATCACCAAAGGTGTTATTCATCAAACTTTCAATGTGAGCTACAGCTGCTTTCACTTCCTTGTCAAGCACCTCAACGATCTTCTCTTGACCTACTTCATAGTACTCGTTGCAAACATCTGTGATGATAGTGAAACCTGGAGGTACTGGAACGCCCACAAGGTTCATCTCAGACAAGTTTGCGCCCTTACCGCCCAATGTCTCTCGCATTGATGCGTTACCTTCAGCTTTACCGTTACCGAAGGTGTAAACACGTTTCTTGTTGTCCATTTCTTAAAAAATCTTTTATAGTGTTAATATTCTTTTTTGACCTTTATTGATTACTTCAGCCTGCAAAGGTACAACTTTTTTTTGAGATATGCAAATTATTCGCCATAATTTATTAAATAGGGTGGAAAATAGTGTGGATATTTGGTTAAATCGTATTTTTTTCGTACCTTTGCGGGCAAATTGGTTAAATAGCAATTAATTGATATGACAGCATTTGTATTTCCAGGTCAAGGTGCTCAGTATGTGGGCATGGGCAAAGATTTGTATGATAATTATGCATTAGCGCGCGAGTTGATGCAGCAAGCGAATGAGGTGTTAGGCTTTTCGCTGACGGATGTGATGTTTGATGGTTCGGAGGAAGATCTTCGTCAAACGCGTGTGACGCAACCTGCGATATTTCTGCATTCGGTGGTGGCATGTCGTTTGATGACGCAGTTGCGTCCTGACATGGTGGCGGGTCATAGTCTGGGTGAGTTTTCGTCATTGGTGATAGCAGGTGCGCTGGATATGGGTGATGCTTTGCGTTTGGTGAGCGAGCGTGCTCAAGCGATGCAAGAGGCCTGTGAGATAGAGTCGGGTACGATGGCTGCTGTATTGGGTCTGGCAGATGATAAGGTGGCAGCCGTATGCGATAGTGTGGCAGAAGTGGTTGTAGCAGCCAATTTCAACTGTCCAGGTCAGGTGGTGATTTCAGGTTCGATGAACGGTGTAGATGCTGCTTGCAAGGCATTGAAAGAAGCAGGCGCTCGTCGTGCACTGAAGTTGCCAGTGGGTGGTGCGTTCCACTCGCCATTGATGCAACCTGCTATGGAGCGTTTGCAAAAGGCCATCATGCATACTGACTTCTATACCCCTATATGTCCTGTTTATCAGAATGTAAGTGCGCGCGCGGAAAAGAATAAGGATGTTATCCAGCGACAATTATTGGAGCAGCTGACCTCGCCCGTGCTTTGGACACAAAGTGTACAGCAGATGATAGCGGACGGTGCGACTTGTTTTTATGAGTTTGGTCCTGGCGATGTGCTGAAAGGATTGATACGAAAAATCAATGCAGAAATAGAGGTGGGGTAGTGGTTTTCTTTTTTAGTAAGGTGAGTGAAAATAGTTGTGGACTATGATACTCGGATTATTATTATCTATATTGAGTGTGACATATACCGTGGTTTCCTCCACGAGTGTGAGCGTGAGTGGTGAAGCACCTGAGGGTAGTGCAGCGGTATATTCGCGTAGTGGCACTACTGGTCAAAAAGGGCAGATGACAGCAGGTCATAGTACGACCTTACAATTGATAGGATGGGATGCGTGCATGATTGATTCGGTGGCGCTGAATATGCGCTCAAATGCTTCTGCGGGTGCAGGTAGTCTGAGGATGCGTATCGGCGGACGAATGGTATGGAATGTGGCGGATAATAGTTTTGATGCTGAGATATGGCATGGTCGTTTTAGTACGCAATGGGTAGATATTGTAGGGGATATAGGAAAAAGAGTTGGAGCCAAGGAAACGATAGAAATAGATATCAAAGCCAGTGAGAATAGTTTGTACATCAATAGTTATACTATCTACTATTCGGTACCCTCGCCAGAGGCATATGAGGTGCGCTTAGTTTCGGGTTTAGGTACAGGTTCGCAGGTTATGCAGGAAGAGCAAGTGGGTGGTGGAGTGCTACTGCCTATGTTGTCAGACACACTGGATTGGCGCTTTGTGGGGTGGAGCGAAGTGGAAGTGATGGAAGATTCGGTATGTCCAATCGTAAGGAAACCTGGAGAACGTTTTTATCCTAAATATGATTGCAAATTGTGGGCGGTCTATTCGGATGGAATAGGCAGTGTGATTGCTAATGCGTGTGCGTCTGGCGACTATGTGATGGCGAGTGCAGCATGGGCTGTGGCATTGACGGGAGGTGTGGTAGGTAAGCAAGTGGCTACTGTGCCAGTATTGATTGATACTACTGCTGCTGGTGAATATATGCTGTTGTCTGGCGCGCAAGACGAGATGATATATAGTTTTGATTTTAAGGAAGATAGCACGGTTGCTATTTGGAATGAAACTACATTGTCGGCAGTTGGCTATTCTGGTGCAGATATAGCAGATAATGATGTGCTATGGCGGTATCGTGTGTTGGGTGATGGTTCTTATTGTTTCTATTATGATGACAATACACGGCAACGTATGCTGTGTGTAGGTTATGGCAAGGATGGTAATAGTGAGCAGATTGTAGCGTACGTTATTCGCAGCAATATTAGTGCGATAAAAGATAATGGTTTTTGGCTCTTTAATACAGAAGAAAATACCTTTACTACATGGCCGTTTGGTAAACTGGATGGTGTGGAAGATGTTTTTGTGCCGAATAATCGAGTAGGAGACTACCGAATGTATTTTGGACCAGCCGTCTTGGAGATCAAGCAGGGGCAGAAACGGTTGATTGTTCGTCCGTAATGTATAGTTTGAGAGCCATATAAAAAAAAGTGTTGAATACTTGTATATATCGAAAAAAAGTAGTACCTTTGCAGCGTTATTTATAAATGAATATGAAACTACGTTTATTACTATCATTGATCCTGCTTTTGTCCGCAAATGTGCGTGCGGAGCGTATGATAGATATTATGCAAAATTACAACGCCAAGACGATGTCTGTGGCAGAAATGGATAGTGTGTTGGAAGCCTATCCCCAATCTTTCACTGAAGGGAAGGGTGTATCTATGAGGTATAAACTGGAGTACAAAAACCAACAGAAGCTTTTTCGCCATTCGTTCTTTGCGGATTATTATCTGTATGATACCCAAAAGCAAGACACTATTTGGCTGACTGATGTGCCAGTACGCGATGCGGTGATGTCGCCTAATGGTAAGTATGTGGTATATGCCAAGGCGGATAATAACCTATATATTTATAAGGTGGATTTTAAGACCGAAGTGGCGGTGACTACGGATGAGAATACAGAAATCTTCAATGGTATCTCCGATTGGCTGTATGAGGAGGAGTTTGGTATAACTTGTCTGTTTGCTTTCTCGCCAGATAATAAGCAGTTGGCTTTTGTTCGGTTAAATGAGACTGAGGTGCCTACGTTTAGTTGGCAAACATTTTTAGGCGAAGAGGCGAAAGGCATGTTATTATACCCCGAGCTGCATAGTCTGCGCTATCCGAAGGCAGGTGAAGCCAATGCGAAGGCGAGCGTGCAAGTGTATGATATACACTACAAGACGATTCGCCAAATGCAGTTGCCAGAGCATATGGACGGGTATCTGCCTCGCATCGCATGGACACCGCTCAGCAAGCCCACCAAGAAAGATGAGCAACCTACCAGCGATTTGGTGGTGCTACACCTCAATCGTGACCAGAACCGCATGGATGTACTAAAAGGTAATCCAAAATCCACGGTCTGCCATCCATTCTATAAAGAGGAGAGCAAAAAGTATTTTGTGAACTACGAGCTCTTTGACGAGTGGCAATGGTTGAGCGATGGTCGTGTGGTGGTAGTGAGTGAGAAAGGTGGCTATACGCAGGCGTATATGTATTCTTCGCAAGGCATAGAGCAACGTGTTCTTACTCCAGAAGAGCGCGATATAACCAAGGTGTATGGCTACGACCCTGCTACTCAAACCCTTTATTATCAGGCGGCTAATACACCAATGACGCGCCAAGCATATGCGCTGAACATAAAGAAGAACACTACCACACAACTCACAAAAGGCGAAGGAACGCACGACTTGTATTTCTCTGCAGATTGGAAACGCTATATCCATTGTTATCATAGCATAGAAAAGCCACATACCTATACGTTGTGTGAGGTGAAAGGTGATAGGGTAGAGGTTAAAGGCACGATACTCAACAACGACTCTGTGCTACATGCATGGCAGGCATTGGGCGTAAATGAGAAAGAGTTTTTCACCATCACCACCGAGCGCGGTGACGTGCTGAATGCATGGCATATATTGCCTAAAGATTTCGATGCTACCAAGAAGTATCCTGTTGTGATGCTGCAATATAGTGGTCCTACCAGCCAGCGCGTGCTTAACAACTGGCGTAAGCGCTTTGGTTATGCGTTGGCAGATGCGGGTTATCTGGTGGTGAATGTGGACGGTCGTGGTACAGGTGCACGCGGTAGGGCATGGCGCAATGCCACCTATATGCAGTTGGGCGTGAAGGAGGCAGAGGACCAAATCAGTGCAGCTCAATACCTGCAATCATTGCCCTATGTGGACGGCGATCGTATCGCTATCTGCGGTTGGAGTTATGGCGGGTATCAAACCCTGATGTGCCTGAGCAAGCAGAACAACCAATCGCCTCTGTTCCAATGCGGCATTGCTATTGCGCCTGTGACCAACTGGCGATTGTATGACTCCGCATATACCGAGCGTTTTATGCGTCGTCCGCAGGTGAATGAGTTTGGCTACGAGGGTACTGACCTCATGCAGATGGCAGGCGACCTCACTGGCAAACTGCTCATTGTGCATGGTCTGGCAGATGACAACGTGCATGCGCAAAACACATTACTATATACCGACGCGCTGGTGAAAGCGGGCAAGCAGTTTGAGATGCAACTCTATGTGGATGACAACCATTCCATTCGCAAACCGCATAACAATGAGCATTTGCACCATCGTATTATGCTATTCCTGCAAAACAATTTATAAACAATAAAATCTATTTATTATGACAAACAACAAATCGAACATCTTGCCCATCGTGGTAATGTTTCTTTTGTTCTTCATGATTGCCTTCGTGACCAATTTTGCTGGTTCGATGGGTGTGATTGTGAAGACGCAGTTTGGTGCCTCCAACGCGATGGCACAGTTAGGTACATTGGCTAACTTTATCGCTTATGCCGTGATGGGTGTGCCAGCAGGTATTATCCTCAAGCGTAAGGGCTATAAGTTCACTTCGCTCTTGGCTGTATCCGTAGGTTTTGTAGGCGTAGGTGTACAATGGTTGAGTGGCTATGCCGAGAGCTTCGGCGTGTACGTTTTGGGCGCTTTCATCGCAGGTTTCTCCATGTGCTTGCTCAATATCGTGGTGAACCCAATGCTCAACACCCTTGGCGGTGGTGGCAAACGTGGTAACCAATTGATTCAGTTTGGTGGTTCATGCAATTCTATAGGTGGCACCCTTGCTCCTATCATCTTGGGTTATTTGATCGGTGGTAGCGCAGCTGCTGCACAAGTAGGCGATGCTGCTCCTGCTATGTTGGCTGCAATGCTCATTTTCTTGTTGGCATTCGTGATTATCTCGCTGACAAAGATTCCTGAGCCACATATCGAGACGGCAGAGCAACGCGCTGCGGCTAAGGCAAATAAAGACCAATATAGCCCACTCAGCTTCCGCCACTTCGTGTTGGGTGCTATCGCTATCTTCTTCTACGTAGGTGTTGAGGTAGGTATTCCTAATACAGCTAACCTATATATGTCCAACAACCCTGCTGTAGGTCCTGCTATAGCGGGTACCGTAGTGGGCTTGTACTGGCTGATGATGATGTTCGGCCGTCTGTTGGGCGGTGCCGTGGGTGGCAAAGTGAGCAGCAAGGCGATGTTGGTGGCTGTATCGTCATTGGCTATCGTGATGCTATTGTGCGTGATGTTCTTCCCTGAGACTTGGGTAGTAACATTCAAGGGTATCGAGTTGCCAGTGAGCATGATTCTGATGTTCCTCTGCGGATTGATGACCAGCGTGATGTGGGGTGCTATCTTCAACCTCGCTGCTGAGGGCTTGGGCAAATATACGCCAGCTGCCAGCGGTATCTTCATGGCATTGGTTTGTGGTGGCGGTATCTTGCCATTCCTGCAAAACCTGATGGCTGATCATACCAACTATTTGATTTCATATATCGTACCTATCGCAGGATTGCTCTATATCCTCTTCTATGCCCTTGTGGGTAGCAAGAATGTGAATAAGGATATTCCTACTGAATAAAAGTTTAACTAATTAATAATAAAACAATTATGCAAAAAAAGCCTTATGTACTCGGCCTCGATATGGGTGGTACCAACTCCGTATTGGGCGTTGTAGATGCACGTGGCCACGTGTTGGCACGTACTTCCATTAAAACACAATCATATCCAGACATCAATGACTACGTGAATGCGTTGTACGATGAAGCAATCAAGATCGTTGATTCAGTTGGAGGTATGGACCTCATCCGTGGTATTGGTGCGGGTGTTCCAAACGGCAACTATTATACTGGTATGATTGAGGGCGCTATGAACCTTCCATGGCAAAGCGTTCCATTCGCTCAACTCATGACCGACCGCTTCGGTGTTCCATGTAAGATTACCAACGATGCTAACGCTGCGGCTATGGGTGAGATGACCTACGGTGCTGCTCGTGGTATGAAAAACTTCATCATGATCACTCTCGGTACGGGTGTTGGTTCTGGTATTGTTGTGGATGGCAAGGTGGTATATGGTCACGACGGTTTTGCTGGTGAGTTGGGTCACACATGCGCTGTGCGCGGTGAGGCAGGTCGTCCATGCAACTGTGGTAAAAAGGGCTGCCTTGAGGCATATGCATCGGCTACTGGTGTGGCACGTACTGCTAAAGAGATTATCTCATCGACTACCAAGGAGACTTTGCTCCGCAAATTGGATATCAATGCTATCACTTCTAAAGATGTTTATGATGCTGCCGAGCAAGGCGATGAGGTAGCAAAAGAGATTTTCGACTATACAGGTACCATCCTTGGTCAACAATTGGCTGATTTTATCGCATTCAGTGCACCAGAGGCTATTGTCATGTTTGGTGGACTGACCAAGTCAGGTCACTGGATCCTTGATCCTGTAGTGAAAGCAATGAATGACAACGTGTTGCCTTTGTGGCGCGGTAAGGTGGCTGTATTGTTCTCTGATTTGAAGGAGGCAGATGCTGCAGTCTTGGGTGCTTCGGCATTGGCATGGGGTGATTGATGACGGTGTTTAGTGGACGCTATGCTATTGTTTAGTGGACGCTGACGCTACTATTACGTGTTGATAAGACTATTATATCAATTCCCTACCTGGTTACAACGCTTGTATCGTGGCGTTGTATGGCGAATGGATTCATCATCGAAGGTCGTGTATTTGACCTTCGATGATGGACCAATTCATGAATGTACGCCACAGGTGTTGGATATATTGGCACGCTATGGCGTGAAAGCTACCTTTTTTATGGTAGGTGAGAATGTGGAGCGCAATCCCGAATTGCTGGCGCGTGTGCGTGAGGAGGGACATGCCGTTGGCAATCATACCTATCACCATCTGAAAGGATATAAAACATGTTTAAATACCTATTTGCTTGATGCCAATCAAGCCAATGCCATTCTATCTACTCATCGTTTTCGTCCTCCTCATGGCCGAATGACCTATTCGCAAAAAAAAGCATTGCGAGAGCAGGGAAAAACCATTTATTTGTGGGATGTACTGACGCATGATTATAATCCGTGTTATTCAGTAGACAAGATGTTATGTGTGGTTCAACGCTACACACGCAATGGAAGTATCATTGTGATGCACGATTCGTTAAAATCGAAAGATAGAATGTTAAAACTGCTCCCTTTGATGATAGAATGGCTTATAAGTCAGGGATATAAATTAGAAACCTTACCTTAAGTTGACAAAATAGATATGCAGATTCGTAATAACACACTATATATATTGTTGGCCATGCTGTTGGCTTTTTCGGCTTGTGCCAATCGTGGTGGCGGTCCTCAAGGTGGTCCTCGTGATACGATTCCACCAGTCATGGTCAAAGAGTCGCCTCTGAATGGGACTTTGAACTTTGCTGCTAAGCGTATTGAAGTGCAGTTTGATGAATATATACAATTGGCTGATATACAAAAGAATGTCATGATCTCTCCTCCACAACTCACTCCACCTGAGGTGAAGGCGATTGGAAAGATATTGTCGGTGGTATTCAACGAGGAGCTGCAAGACTCAACAACCTATACCATTGATTTTGGTGCAGCAATATGTGATTATAATGAGAAGACGCCACTTGACGGCTATGTATATGCTTTTTCAACGGGTGATTTTATAGATACCTTGGCTATATCGGGTAGGATATTTAATGCTGAAAACTTAGACCCGATGCCTGATGTATTGGTAGGTATTCATGCTAATCATAGTGATACAGCCCTGAATACCTTGCCTTTTGCTCGTATCACGCGTTCGGATAAAGAGGGATATTTTACGATTCACAATATTCACGAAGGAGTATATCGTTTGTATGCGTTGGACGATATTAGTCGTGATTTTATGTACCAACCAGGTGAAGCTGTGGCATATTTGGATTCGATCATAAAGCCTTATTTTGAGCGTCGTGAAGTGCAAGATACGATATGGCGCGATACCATAGGTATTGATCCTGCTACCCAAGACACACTATTCACTGAGCAAATAGATACGATTCAAACGGTTATGCGTACGTTCTTTTTGCCAGACAGTCTGGTACTATGGTATTTTCAGGAGGATAAACAGCGCCATTATTTCCAGGGCGTTTATCGCGAGGAACCACATGCATTTACCTTGATATTCTCTGCTCCGCAAGACTCATTGCCCGTCATCCGCTCGATGAAGCGCAGCGAAGTGGATACTATGGCTTCAGATTCCACCTGGGTGGATTGGATGCCATACACCTTATTGCAAACCAATGCCACTCATGATACAATCACCTATTGGCTAACGGACTCTTTGGCAATAGCGCAGGATAGTATCTATTTGCAGATGAGTTATATGGTGTCGGATTCGGTATATAATCTTGTACCTCAGACCGATACAATATTGGCAGTATATCGGCGTCCACGTATGTCGGAGAAGGCATGGGAGAATATGCAACGCAAAAAACGCGAGCGAAAATTGGAGGTCAAAACCAATGCTTCATCATCGTTCGAGATATACGATACGCTGCGTATATTGTCGCCTTTCCCTGTTGATTCAGTTGATGCAGATAGAATCCATTTGGTACAAAAAGTGGACACCACTTTGCGAACAATGCCGTTTACTTTGGCGGAGGTTGATTCGCTCAAACAAACGCTCATGTTGATTGCTAATTTGGAACCCGAACAGTCCTATGTATTGACCTTGGATTCGGCTGCATTATACGATATCTATGGCACGTGTAATGACTCGACTGCTTATACATTGAAACTCAAATCGTTGAATGACTACTCATCGTTATTGGTCAAAATGACGCATTTTGATGAACGCGCTCGATTACAATTGCTCAATGATAAGGATGAGGTTGTGCGCGAATTGTCAGCATTGCAAGAGGGTACTAAATTTGAATACCTTGCTCCAACTACTTTCTACTTACGATTGTATATAGATTCTAATAAGGATGGACAATGGACTACGGGCGATTGGCTTAAGAAACGACAACCAGAACCTGTATATTATTTCCCATCCAAACTCAAATTGCGTGCTAATTGGGATTTTGAGGAGACTTTTGACCATTTGGCAATTCCTCAAGCGGAGTCTAAACCGCGAGCATTAGTGGGTAAGAGTCCTAAGAAAAAGTAAAGGCACCAGCTATCATGTCTTGGCGTATATCCATATCGCGTACTACATGGATTTTCCTTATATTGGGTCTGCTGGTACAAGTGATAACTTATTGTTTGTTGCCTGAGGACACTCTGTTGTCTTTGGTGAGTGGAATGTTAGGCATTTGTTCGGTGGTATTGGGTGCACAGGGTAATATACTATCCTTTGTTTTTGGTTTTGCGCAGGTAGCTACCTATACTTATCTGTGCTGCTTAGAGCGATTCTATGCGGAGATAGCCATCAATATCTACTATTTTGTTACGATGATCTATGGCGTGTATTGTTGGCGTAAACGTTTGTCCAACAATACGTTGCAACTAACAACTCGTAGTCTTACAAATAAGATGATTCCATGGGTGATTGTGCTGATTGTGGCTCTTTCGCTGTTTGTGGGGTGGGGATTGGCACATTATACGGACGATCCACAACCCTATTTAGATGCTTTCACTACAGTGCCTGCTATTGCAGCACAATTATTGATGATATTGGCTTATCGCGAACAATGGTATTTGTGGTTGGCGGTAGATGTGTTGGCAGTAGTCATGTGGTTGCGTGCCGAGAACTATTGTATGGCAGCGCAATACGCCTTCTGGTGCGCTAACTGCATATATGGTTATATCCAATGGACTAAACATTTAGCCCACGAATCCAACAATGATTAACAATACTTGCGGGGATAATTAAAGACTATACCCAATAGGGCTATTGCTCCCAATGCCATAGGATAATAGAGATATCCGATGATTTCAAATGGTGTGATATGTGCTAATCCAGCAGCCATCAATAATTGTGCTCCATAGGGAAGAAATCCCTGCGTAAAGCAACTGAAGGTGTCCAAAAGTGATGCACTAATGCGACGATCCACACCATATTTGTCTGCAATTTCTTTGGCCATAGGTCCTACCGTAACGAGTGCTATTGTGTTGTTAGCTGTACACATGTCTGCCAAACAGACCAAGAGAGCGATGGTGAATTTGGCTCCGCGTTTGCCGTTGATGCGCATGGTCAGTGCGCGAATGAGGTAGTCAATACCACCGTTGTGTCTGATTAGAGCCAACATACCGCCTGCCAATAGGGTTACGATAATGAGTTCGCTCATACCCATAATGCCCTCACCCATAGCACCCATCCAACCAATAGTGGTGAAACTGCCGGTTAGAATGCCAATGATACCTGCTAAGAATATACCAATGAACAATACAATTAGCACATTCACACCAGCAATCGCCATCACCAATACCGCTATATATGGTATGACTTTGTACCACTCTAAAAGAGGCACATAATTAGGTACTTGCATACCCTTTCCAATAAGGATATAGGTTATCAATACCAATATTGCTGCTGGTAGGGCCAACCATATATTGGCTTTGAACTTATCGTTCATCTTGCATCCCTGTGTTTGTGTGGCTACGATGGTAGTATCGGATATGAAACTCAGATTGTCACCAAAGAATGCACCACCGACCACCAATGCCACTATCATAGGCAATGAACTGCCCGTCTGTTCGGCTATGCCAACTGCCACGGGGGTAAGGGCGACTACGGTACCCACAGAGGTACCGATGGATAGCGAGATAAAGCAGGCTGCCAAAAACAGTCCAGGCATCAACATACCTGCAGGAAGGAAGCGCAGCGTGAGATTGACCGTAGCGTCTATTGCTCCCATTTTGCTGGCAGTAGTAGCAAAAGCTCCTGCCAACACAAATATCCATATCATTAGCATGATATTCTCATCGCCCGCACCGCGCGAAAAGATATTGATACGTTCGCGCAACTTAAGTTTAGGAGTTATGCCAATGGCATATGCCGAAGCAATGAGAAAGGCCACGGTCAGGGGCAACTCATAGAAGTCGCCTGCTATCAGCGACCCTATGAGGTACACCACCATGAATACTATGAATGGGGATAATGCTAACATTACTCTAACTTGCGATAGCGAATGCGTTTGGGTTCGTTGGCATCCTCGCCAAGGCGTTGCTTCTTGTGTGCCTCGTACTCAGAGTAACTACCTTCGTACCAATAGAGTTTGCTATCTCCCTCAAAAGCAAGGATATGCGTGCAAATACGGTCAAGGAACCAACGGTCGTGGGATATAACTACTGCACAACCAGCAAAGTTCTCCAAACCTTCCTCCAGCGCACGCAGCGTATTGACGTCGATATCGTTGGTAGGCTCATCAAGGAGCAGTACATTTGCTTCGGATTTCAATGTCAATGCCAAATGCAAGCGGTTGCGCTCACCGCCAGAAAGGACACCGCACTTCTTTTCTTGGTCTGCACCCGTAAAATTAAATCTACTAAGGTACGCACGCGCGTTGATCTCGCGTCCACCTACACGAATATACTCGGTTCCCTCTGCAATGGTTTCGAATACACTCTTGTTAGGGTCTATATTGGAGTGCACTTGATCTACATACCCTACGCGAACGGTCTCGCCGACGGTGAAGGTACCTTTATCTGCCTGCTCCATACCCATAATCATGCGGAACAGGGTAGTCTTACCAGCACCGTTAGGACCTATGATACCTACAATGCCATTGGGTGGCAACATGAAGTCCAAATCCTCAAATAGTAACTTGTCGCCAAAGGCCTTGCTGACACCCTCTGCATTGATGACTTTGTTACCCAAACGTGGTCCGTTAGGAATGAATATCTCCAGTTTCTCCTCACGCTCTTTCTGTTCCTCGTTCAGCATGCGGTCATAGGCAGCCAAACGGGCTTTACCTTTTGCTTGACGGGCTTTGGGTGCCATACGTACCCATTCCAACTCGCGCTCCAAGGTCTTACGGCGTTTGCTGGCTTGCTTCTCCTCCATAGCCATACGAGCGGTCTTTTGCTCCAACCAGGAAGAGTAGTTACCCTTCCATGGAATACCCTCGCCACGATCCAACTCGAGAATCCAACCTGCTACATTGTCCAAGAAATAGCGATCGTGGGTGATACAAATCACAGTACCAGCGTATTGGTGCAAGTGTTGCTCCAACCAGTCGATTGACTCAGCATCAAGGTGGTTGGTAGGCTCGTCAAGAAGCAGAATATCAGGTTGTTGCAGCAATAAGCGGCATAGTGCTACACGGCGACGCTCACCTCCAGATAGGTGTTTAACTATAGCATCATCCGCAGGACAACGCAGGGCATCCATTGCACGATCCAGACGAGTGTCAATATTCCATGCATCCACACTGTCGAGTTTGTCTTGCAACTCGGCTTGACGAGCGAGCAGTTTGTCAAAATCGGCATCTGGTTCAGCAAAGGCCATATTGATAGCATCGTATTCAGCGAGCATATCCATAATAGGTTGAACACCTTCTTGTACGCACTCGCGGACGGTCTTCTCTGGATCCAATTGTGGGTCTTGCTCCAAATAGCCTACGCTGTAGCCTGGAGAAAATACCACTTCGCCTTCGTAGTTCTTTTCGATGCCGGCAATGATCTTTAATAGGGTGGACTTACCTGCACCATTAAGACCGATGATACCAATTTTTGCTCCGTAGAAGAAACTCAGGTAAATATTGTTGAGAACTCGTTTCTGTGGGGAGAAGCTTTTGCTCACACCCACCATTGAGAAAATAATTTTCTTATCGTCTGCCATAGTTGTATATCAATAGTTATTTTTTACTTGCAATCATTAGGATATTGTTGCCTTTTATTGTTTTGCTTCCCATAAACTCCTCACCGGCATATTGCAGGGTGAAGTGGATAGCATCTCCGTAGATAGTCCCCGAACCATATACTTCGGTATTGTAGTGCTCGGTTTGGATAATTTCGATAGGGATGCCTAAGATATTGGTTTCTTGCGATTTGTTGGACAGGGTAATGACACGTGCAAACGGATTCATTTCTAATTGGTTGCCACTGATGGTAGCTTGTGTGGCATAGGCGCAACCGTTGGTCGTGTTGAAAGTCAGCATATAGGTGCTATCGGTCAGATAGGTAATATTCATTGTACCTTCCTCATTAGGCAGTATCATTATTTGTGTACTATTTTTAGTGATATGGCCGCTTACCTTAAAATCGTATTCGCCTACCACTAAAGATACGGGTGATTCGCATGCTGACAAGCCCAGCAGCATCATTATAATAAAGAATAAACTATGTTTTTTCATCTATTTTATCTCCTTCTTAATCCTTGCATTTGTTGCATTTTCTTCATCATTTTACTGGTTTGCTCAAACTGCTTCAGAAAGCGGTTTACTTCTACGATGCTTGTACCCGATCCTTTGGCGATACGATTTTTTCGGCTGCCATTGAGTAGCGATGGGTTGCTGCGCTCCGCTGGGGTCATAGAAGAGATAATGGCTTCGATTGGCTTGAAAGCATCATCGCTTACTTCAACACCTTTCAGTGCTTTGTCCATGCCTGGTATCATACCCATAAGGTCTTTCATGGAACCCATCTTCTTGATTTGTGCAAGTTGCGAAAGGAAGTCATTGAAGTCAAATTGATTTTTAGCGATGCGTTTGCTAATACGGCGTGCCTCTTCTTCATCGTATTGCTCCTGCGCGCGCTCCACGAGTGATACCACATCACCCATACCCAATATACGGTCTGCCATACGAGATGGGTGGAAGATGTCCAGTGCATCCATCTTCTCGCCTGTACCAATGAATTTGATAGGCTTTTGTACTACCGAGCGGATACTCAATGCAGCACCACCGCGCGCATCACCGTCCAACTTAGTTAAGATGACACCGTCAAAATCCAGGCGGTCATTAAACTCCTTGGCTGTATTCACAGCGTCTTGACCGGTCATGGCATCCACCACGAATAATGTCTCTTGTGGATTGATAGCATGTTTGATAGCAGCTATCTCTTGCATCATCTGTTCATCCACAGCCAAACGACCTGCGGTATCCACAATCACCACGTCATAACCGTATACTTTAGCCTCTTTGATGGCTTTCTCTGCTTTGATGACAGGATTTGTTTCGCCTTCGCCAGTATATACTTTGGCGTTTATTTGCTCACCAAGCACGCGAAGTTGCTCGATAGCAGCAGGGCGATATACGTCGCAAGCTACAAGCATCACGCGCTTGTTCTTCTTGGTCTGGAGATAATTAGCCAACTTGGCAGAGAAGGTGGTCTTACCAGAACCCTGCAAACCACTCATGAGAATGACAGCAGGTTGTCCTTTAAGGTTGATTTCGGCTGCTTGGCCACCCATCAACTCTGCTAACTCATCGTGGGTGATTTTCACCATCAGTTGCCCTGGGCGCACTGCAGTCATCACATTCTGCCCCAATGCTTTGGCTTTAACTTGATCGGTAAACTGCTTGGCAGTCTTGTAGTTGACATCGGCTTCCAATAGGGCTTTGCGGATGTCCTTAACGGTTTCCGCAATATTGATTTCGGTGATACGACCTTCACCTTTAAGAATCTTAAATGATCGTTCTAATCTTTCTGATAAATTGTCAAACATAATACTCCATATTAAAATTTGGTGCAAAGGTACTACTTTTTTTTTATATACGCAAATCTAATTGCAGAAACTTCGCTTTTTAGCGGTGATATGATACGGTGATGATGAAAGAATATCGATAGGAAAATGTAGAAATACGACTTTTTTTACAAAAAAATGTGGAAAGATTTGGTCAATTGAAAAAAAAGTAGTACCTTTGCACGCTGATTTTGCAGAATTGCGGAGAAATGAGTGATAAAACGAATCATATCGTACAGCTTGATAAGTTGGAATTAGGTGAGCATCTGTTTGATTTTCAATTGGATAACTCATACTTTTCTACAATTGAACCTTCGGAATTGTTGGGTGGAGTGATCGATGTGAAAGTGCGTCTTATTCTCCACGAAGAGGATTTTTCGGTGGATATGGATGTTGTGGGACAAGTGCAAGTGACTTGTGACCGATGTCTTGAAGCCATGGATGTAGATGTGGATATCTATGAAGAGGAAATAGAACTCGAAGAAGATACACAGCAGCTTGACCTCGCATGGTTGGCATACGAATTGATCATAGTGAATCTCCCGCTGGTGCATAGTCACCAAGATGGTGGTTGCAATCCTGAAATGGATGCACTTCTCCAAGACCACCTCTGCACCGCGTTGGATGATGAAGAATGATATAATATGGGCGAAAAGGATAGTGTGCAGTCGTTCTGCGTGGCTGAGCAATAGAATGGAAACCCAATATACAACAACTAAAATAAACTAATAAAAACAATAAACAATTATGGCACATCCAAAAAGAAGACAATCGCACACCAGACAAGCGAAACGTCGTACCCACGACAAAGCAAAAATGCCTGCATTGGCACTTTGCCCAAACTGTGGCGCTCACTACATCTACCACACTATCTGCCCAACTTGCGGATACTATCGTGGTAAATTGGCTGTAGAGCAAGCTGCAGAAGCCTAAGTGTGGCGATAGGCATGTTATGTCGGGAGACACGCATGTCAGTATTGAACCCAACCAGTATAGGCTCTGAGCACATCAGAGCCTATACTATGAAAAACAACCGAGACCTTAGCATGAACCCAACAAAATTTTAACTAAACCATTTTTTTATTTTATTATTAGAACTATGTTTGATACAAACAATCGCACCCCACGCCGTGGTGGCTACTCGCAAGATGCGAATCCGCGTGAGCATAATGGCGCAAGATTTTCTGCAGACGGAGCATCTGTCCGTCCTCGCTTTAATGCCCCTACTGATCGTCCTACTCGTGAAGGCGGAAGACAACGTCAACGTTTTACTCGCACAGCAGGTGCTGTACGCGTAGAGAAAGTAGATAATCGTCGTCCTTCGTTCCGTCCTGAGGGCGAACAAACGGCTGAAAATCGTTCCTTTAGACCAAGACCAAAACATAATCCTAATGTATATTCTCAACGCAAACGCCAAGAGTATACCAAGAACTACGAAGATCCAACCAAGCCAATCCGCTTGAACAAATATTTGGCGAATGCAGGTATCTGCTCACGTCGCGAAGCTGATGACTTTATTTTGGCAGGCGTAATCACTGTCAACGGTGAAGTAGTGGACAACCTCGGTGCTAAAGTATTGCCAACGGATAAGGTGATGTTCCACAATCAGCCAGTGCGCCGTGAACGCAAAGTGTATATTCTGCTCAATAAACCTAAGAATACGGTGACAACCACCGATGACCCACAAGAGCGCCATACCGTATTAGATATCGTGCGCAACGCGTGCGCGGAGCGTATCTATCCTGTTGGTCGTCTCGACCGTAATACCACGGGTGTATTGCTATTGACCAACGATGGCGACCTCGCAGCTAAACTCACGCATCCTAAATTTGGCAAGAAGAAGATCTATGCTGTAACGCTGGACCGCGATTTGGATGAGATAGATGAGGCAACATTGCGTGCGGGTGTGATGATTGATGATGAGAAAATTTCACCTGATGCGTTGGAGTTCCCACAAGAAGACCGCAAACATATTGGCATTGAGATTCACTCGGGACAAAACCGCGTAGTGCGCCGTATGTTTGAGCGAGTGGGCTACAAAGTAGCTAAACTTGACCGTGTGTCTTTTGCTGGACTCACTAAGAAGAATGTCGCACGTGGTAAATATCGCTTCTTGACTCCTAAAGAAGTAGCGATGTTGCAGATGGGCGCATTTGAATAATAATAGCTGAGGCGTGGGGCAATTATGCCCTACGCCTCTTGCTTTTTTTGGAACGAAACAAACAATAAACAAATTTTATATCATGAAAAAGATTTTTTTTCTTGCAGCTGCTATGCTGCTGACAATCACTGCTTTTGCAGAAACAATGCCCGCAAATGATTCGCGTGTAACCTATGTGGGCCGTACTATGGTAGAGGGTACAGATGTATCTTTTGACTGGACTGCCACTTATTTTCGTATTGCTTTCTCTGGCAAATCGCTGACCATGCGTGCTTCTGAAACCAAATGGGATGCAGATGCGGATAAGGCTGCTACGCGCCACAATTACTACAATGTGTGGATTGATTCGCCTACCAGTGCAGAGCCTCATCGTATCATTGAAGTAGCTGGCAATGACACCGTTATAGAGTTGATTGATCCAGCATATCTGAAGAAATCACGCCGTGCGGTACACGAAGTGATTGTGCAAAAACGCACCGAAGGTGAGCAAGGTAAGACCACCGTGCGTGCATTCATGACAGATGGCAAATTCTTCCCTGCTGAACCACTGAAAGAGCGTCAACTGGAGTTCATCGGCGATAGTTATACCTGTGGCTACGGTATTGATGCTACGAGTCGAAAGGAGCGTTTTACACCAGAAACCGAGAATGCATCGCGCAGTTATGCAGGTATTGTGTCGCGCTATTTTGGTGCTGATTATGTGGCAATTGCACACTCTGGTATGGGTATTGCACGTAACTATAACTCTAAGTTCAAAGGTTGGTGGATGCCAGACCGCTACCTCCAGACTTTTGATGAGGATTCTACTCAAGTAACTCGTTGGGACGCTACCAAGTCTGATTTTCATCCAGCTATGACTATCGTATATTTGGGTGCTAACGACTTCTCGACAGCTTTGGCACCACGTTATGAGGATTTCCGCAAACATTATTATCGTCTGTTCAAATATATCAAAGCCAACTATGGTGAGGAGCATCCTATCTTGTGTGTGGCAACCAAGACACATGAATATTTGTTCAATTATGTGCGCGATTTGGTGAATAATTGCGATATGCCTAATGTGCATTATTTGGGTTATTGCCCTGCTCAGCACTTGCATACTGATGAGGATCTGGGTGCCGATGTACATCCTAACTACAATGGACAACAAAAGAAAGCATACTCGATCATCCCTTATATCGCCACTATCACGGGTTGGGGATTGCAGGATATGCCAGTGAAGTAATAGTTTTAAGTGTAAAGTTTAAAGGCTGGGCGGCGGAGCCGCATATCCTTGCCTTTACACCATACACCTTACACCATACACCATTTTTTTTATGAAAAAGAGTATTTTTCTGGCTTTATGCCTTATCGCTTTATCGCCTCTTCGCCTTGTGGCGGAGACGATGTCTGCTACGGATTCGCGTGTGACCTTTGTGGGACGCGCTCTCGTGAAGGATGGAGCGTTGCGTTTTGATTGGCCATCTACCTATTTCCGTGTGGCATTCACGGGTAAGTCACTGTCGATGCGTGTGTCGGATAACAAACGCAATTTCTATGCCGTATGGGTGGATAGTCCTACCAGTGCCGAACCTACGCGTATCGTAGAAACCAAGGGCAATGACACCATTGTGGATTTGATTTTGCCTGCCGATGTGAAGAAATCAAAAGTAAAAGAACATCAGGTGGTTATCCAAAAGCGCACCGAGGCAGGTTGCGGTATGACTACTGTATATGCTTTTATGACTGATGGCAAGTTCCTTCAAGCTGAACCTTTCAAGGAGCGCCAGATTGAGTTCATAGGCGATAGCTATACCTGTGGTTATGGTGTGGATGCACTGAGTCGCAAGGACCCATTCACCGACGAGACGGAGAATGCTTCGCGCACCTACGCCAGCATCGTTTCGCGCTATTTCAATGCTGATTATATGACGATTGCCCACTCGGGTCGTGGTATCTGTCGCAATGCGGGGTCTAATATCCCCTGGGAAGTAATGACCGACTTGTATCAATATACGATTGACCGCGATTCTACTACTCGTTGGTCGGTTGAACAATCCGCTTTTCGTCCTGATATCACCGTTATCTACCTCGGGACCAACGACTTCTCATCATCTATGATGCCTGACTACAATAAGTTTCGCAAAGGATATATGCGCCTATTGAGTTATGTTAAGGAGAACTATGGCGAGGACCATCCTGTGCTATGTGTGGCATCTAAGTCCAACGAATATCAGTTCCGCTATGTGCGCGATGTGGTACGCAACTGCGGACTGAAGAATGTAGAGTGGTTGGGCTATTGTCCCTCTCAACATCTCAGTACCGATGAGGACCTGGGCGCAGGTTGGCATCCTAACTACAATGGACAACAGAAATTGGCATACTCCATCATTCCTTATATTGCTACTATTACGGGTTGGGGATTGCAGGATATGCCTGTTAAGTAATAGTTTAAATGGTAAAGTTTATGAAAAAGATATTTTTACTTGCAGCTATGATGCTGCTGACTACTGCAACTTTTGCAGAAAAGATGCCTGCCAGTGATGCGCGTGTGACATATGTAGGTCGTACATGGGTGGAGGGCAATGATGTGTCCTTCGACTGGACGGCTACCTATTTCCGTCTCTCATTTTCGGGCAAGTCGCTGACCATGCGTGCTACAGACACCAAGTGGGATGCTACGCCAGAGATGGCTGCTACGCGCCACAATTATTATAATGTGTGGATTGACGCTCCTATGAGTGCGGAGCCACATCGTATCATAAAAGTAGAGGGCAATGACACTGTTATAGAGCTGATTGATCCAGCTTACTTGAAGAATTCTAAGATCAAGCAGCACCAAGTTATTGTTCAAAAGCGCACCGAGGGTGAGCAGGGCAAGATGACTATCCATGAGTTTGCGACCGATGCGAAGGGTGCTTTTTACCAAGCGGAACCTATTCGCCAACGCCAGTTGGAGTTCATTGGTGCCAGTTATGACTGTGGTTATGGTGTAGATGACACCAGTCGTTTGGCTAAGTTCACACCTGAGACGGAGAATGCTTCGCGTTCGTTCTGTGCTATCCTCTCTCGCTATTTTGATGCTGATTATGTGGTGATTGCGCACTCGGGTATGGGTGCTGCGCGCAACTATAATTCCAAGTTTGCGGGCTATCATATGCCTGATCGCTATCTCCAGACCTTTGATATGGATTCTACAGAGGCTACGCGTTGGAATGCGGCTGAGTCGGATATCCGTCCTGCAATCACATGTATTTATTTGGGCGGAAACGACTTCTCTGTAGCCATGCAACCATCCTACGAGAAGTTCCGCGATGGCTATTATCGCCTTATTCGCTCCATTAAGGACTATTATGGCGAGGACCACCCTGTGCTTTGTGTGTCATCCAAGGCGCACAGCACTTTGTTGGATTACATGCGCGATATGGTGAAGTTCTGCCCAATGCCTAATGTACACTTTATGGCATGCTGTCCTACCTTGCACCTCTCTACGGATGAAGACCTGGGCGCAAGCATGCACCCTAACTATATAGGTCATCAGAAGTTCTCGTATGCCTATATCCCATATATAGCTACGATTACGGGTTGGGGATTGCAGGATAATCCTGTTAAGTGAGTTTAGTGTTTAGAGGACGCTGCGCTACTGTTTAGTGTTTAGAGGTGAGAAATAGCGGCAAAGCCGCATATCCTTGCCTTTAACCTCTAACCTTTCGCCTCTAACCTAAAAAGTATCACTTCCTGCCGAAGTCAGCAGGAATCTCGCCCCAGTGTTCGGTATCCCATTTGTAGATAGGGGTAGTCCAAGTATTTTCGTGCAGCCATTTTTCGGCTGCACGAACTGCTAATAGTAGATCCTGATTCTTAGCAGTCCATTCTATTTGGGTTTTGCATTTTTTCTCTCGTATCCATGCTATGGCGGTCTTGCTGTCCGAGTAGAGTGTCCATGGCAGGTTCTTCTGTTTGAGGTATGCCAGTCCTAAGACGATAGCCAAGAACTCGCCTATATTGTTCGTTCCGCCTACGTATGGTCCACGATGAAAAACCTGTGTACTGGTGTCGGCTATCACGCCACGAAACTCCATTTTACCTGGGTTGCCCGAGCAGGCAGCATCGACAGCCAATGCAGGTAGTTTAATGCCATGCTTGAGCATGTCTTCTAAGGAGAGTGGAGTAGTAGGTGGAACGGTAGAGGATGTGGTGCGAGGAGTAAAGGAGATATGCTTCTCATACCCTTCAGCGAGGGCTTTCTCGGCTTCCTCTCGCGTGGCAAATCCTTTGTATTTGGCAGCAACGCCCTTGACTTGGGCTTCGCATGCAGCCCACGAGTCATAGATGCCCGACTCGCGACCTTGCCATACGACATAAAATTTTGCTTTTTGTTTTGCCATTTGAGAAAATTGTTGTACCTTTGTAGCCGAATAGAATCCGAGTCACTCACTAAACACTAAACGCTAAACTCTAAATACCCAAGAGAGTAGTAGCCCCATCGGGAATCGAACCCGAATCTAAGGTTTAGGAAACCCGTATTCTATCCATTGAACTATGGAGCCCTATTAAAATCGGGTGCAAAGGTACATAAAAATACGCACATATACAAAAAAAATCGCTTAAAGTTTACTTTCATTGTGATTTTTTTTGAAGATGGGCTGCGTAGGGTGGCAGTAACTTCGAGGTGGGCGAGCGTAGCGAGGTCGGTGTCCTCGAAGGTACAATCTTGCCACTCGACGCGAGGGCGCAGCCCGCAAGTAGTGGCTATTATTTTTTTGATATATGAAAGAAATTCTTGATTTTTTGGCACAATTATCGTGCAATAACAACCGCGAATGGTTTAACGAGCATAAAGATTGGTATGTTCGCTGTCAAAAACGCTTCGAGGAGTTCACTGCCGATTGGTTGGAGCGATTGGTGGAGATAGACCCTGAATTGGCGGGATTGCAGCCCAAAGATTGTATTTGGCGTATCTATCGCGATGTGCGTTTCTCGCACGATAAGCGTCCGTTCAAGGAGTGGTTTGGCGTGTTTGCTGCCGTTAAAGGTGGGCGCAAGAGCGATCGTGGTGGGTATTATGTGCATCTTCAACCAGGGCAATGTATGTTTGGTGGAGGTATTTGGTGTCCGAACAAGGACTTGCTGCATGCGCTCCGCAAGGAGATACTTGCCAATTACGATGAGGTGGAGGCTATCTTTGCCAATCCCATGACCCAACGTTATTTCCCTGATTTTGATACAGAGTATATGCTCAAGAAGGTACCACAGGGTTTTCCTTCGGATTTCGTGCATGCCGATTGGCTCAAGCGCAAGGCATATACATTCTCTGCACCATTGACCGATGAGCAGGTGTGCGCCCCTGATTTCTTGGATTTGGTGACGGACATATCACGTGCAGCGAAACCTATTAACGATTTCTTGAACTACACATTTGAAGAGTACGGCGAGTTTCCAGATCGATAGTCTGTATAGAGGAGTGACTTTTGTCGCAAAAAGTGCGTTTTCTTAAGATTTGGTTTCTTATCGTTTCGCCATACGGTGCTTGATTTTACCGAGAGACGACCCTGAGAACTCCGAGCGAACTCCCTGAGACAACCAAAACCGAAAAAGTGCGTTTTCTTAAGATTGCCCCTCTCTATTTATTTAGTGCTTGTGGATTTTCCCGTGAATAAATCCCCTGCCTTTACACCTTACACTTTACACTCTACACCAGAAAAATCGCCCTAAAAAGCGATTTTTCTTGCTCAATTCAAAAAAATGTAGTACCTTTGCAGCGCGAAACCCAACGAAGGGATGTCTGCACATCGGCGGAGGGTTTTGCAGACATATTAAAAAGGCGTTTATTGCGCTCTGTTCTGACGTTTCGAAATGTCGCAAGTTTCAAAATCTTATCAGGACTTAGCAACGATAGATGCCCTACGGGATATAGATTATCCCTCTTGTGCCCGTTTTGGTACATTGTTTGCGTATATACGTATGCGCACACGCGTACCTTAACTATAGTGGCACGGAGAATGTTTATATTCGGCGTGGGCTTCGCGTTGTCGGTTCTATAAGATTGGGCAATGCGACAGCCTCGAAACGTGGAACTGGCAAAAGGCAAGTTCCGCGCTTTTTGTATGTGTATAACGGTTTGAATGATAATAATATAAATACAAACTTACTAAAACACTACAACAATGAAAAAGACAATCATTATCGCCCTTATGGCGTTGGCTATTGTAGCCGTTCCTGCAAGTGCGCAAACACGCAAAGACAAAAAAGCAGCCGAGAAAGCGCAGTGGGAGCAAGAGCAAAAGTTTGCTGCTGAAGAAGCAGCTCTCCGTCATCAACTAAAAATGGATAGCCTTGCCAATGCGAAACGCGTTGCAGAAGAAAAAGCTGCGGAGGCAGCAGCCCGTGCCAAAGAGCGTGCAGAAGCGCAAGCAGCACAAGAGCAAGAAGTAGTTGTACCTTGTAGTGAGTACTATAGCACAGCCGAAATCATCCGTGCATTAGGTGTTGGCGAAGATTACGACCAACAGATGGCTACTGAACTGGCACGTGTAGCTGCTTTGGAGGAGTTGGCTTCGCAAGTCAATACCAGCGTACAAGCGATTGTGAGTAATTATAAGAAAGCTATGCGCATTAACCTCACTCGTGAGTCGAAACAACGCATGGAGGGTATGGCCTTGACCGCAGTTGATGAGTCGATGGGTTACCGTATCGCATGTCGCAAAACAACTTCTAAGATAATCCATGGCGAAAAACTTTACAAGCAGTATATGGTATTGGAAGTAAACAAGGATGATATTTTGGAACCAATCTATGAGGGCATTCAAGAAGATGAAGAACTGCAATTGGATATGGACTATCAAAAGTTTGCTGAAGAGTTTGACAAGAACTGCCAACAGGATATGCTAACGGAGTAATCGCTGTGTTGGATAATTAAACACTGTTTATAAAATAAGTTATGAAAAGAATCTACTTTCTGCTTGCACTCTGCAATGCGTTTGCATGTTTGTATAGTCAAGATATTCAGGTTGCTATTTTGGAACCTGTCGGTACGACTAATGAGGTTACAACTATGCACCGTTCGATGGTGCGTGGCGAGATGGTGAAAGCCATAGGACGACAGAATGGATATGTCGCATTTAACCGTGCGGACATTGACCAGATTATGAAAGAGCAAAACTTTCAACAGTCGGGAATGGTGGATGATGCTACACGCAAACGTTTAGGTGCAATGCAGGGAGTGGACTGCGTATGTATCACCAAAATTACCAAAGAAGGAAACAACTACTACTTAGAGGCAAATTTGGTTGATATTGAGTCTGGACAAATATCCAATCCTGCTACTCAATATGGGGAATTACAAGGCGGTAGTTTGGCAAACATGCTCGCAGCGTGTGAGAAATTGGCAGCTGAATTGGTGGGTGCCCAAAGCATCGCTTCTAATTCTACGACATCAACACAATCCTACGCCGCTTCAACTACCAATCAAACATATTTAGAGCAGCAATATGAAAAAGCTAGAAATTATTATAATGCACAAAATTACGCTGCTGCCGTAAATATAATAAGACCTCTTGCAGAACAAGGGTATGCTAGAGCACAATGCAATTTAGGTATTTGTTATTACAACGGTCACGGTGTCACTCAGGACTACTATGCTGCTGCAAGTTGGTATCGTAAGGCAGCAGAACAAGGATATGCTGATGCACAAAACAACTTGGGTAGGTGTTATGAAAAAGGTCGCGGTGTCACACAAGATTACTATGCTGCAGTAAATTGGTATCGTAAAGCAGCAGAACAAGGGAATGCTTATGCACAAAACAATTTAGGTTTGTGTTATACAAATGGTCGCGGTGTAACTCAGGACTATTATGCTGCTGCAAGTTGGTATCGTAAGGCAGCAGAACAAGGATATGCTCCAGCACAAAACGGCTTTGGTTGGTGTTATGAAAATGGTCGCGGTGTAACTCAGGACTACTATGCTGCAGTAAATTGGTATCGTAAAGCAGCAGAACAAGGGTATGCTTATGCACAATGCAATTTGGGTTGGTGTTATGAAAATGGTCGCGGTGTCACACAAGATTACTATGCTGCAGTAAATTGGTATCGTAAAGCAGCAGAACAAGGGTATGATAGAGCACAATGCAATTTGGGTGATTGTTACTATGATGGTGAGGGGGTAACTCAAGATTACTACGCAGCAGTTAGTTGGTATCGTAAAGCAGCAGAACAAGGGTATGCTTATGCACAATATTCTTTGGGTTGGTGTTACGAATATGGTCAGGGAGTAACCAAAAATATAGATGAAGCGATTAAATGGTATAAAAAAGCAGTTGAAAATGGAGATGAGGATGCGCAGAAACGTTTAGATGAATTGCAATTTTTCCGAGCAGAAGATTCAACCAATTCTTCATCTACATCATACTCCCATTCCTCTTCCAATTTTTCATCCTCATCTTCAGGTGCAATAATTATGGGTGATAATAAAATTGTGAAAGGAGATAATAAAACCATAATTGGGAATCATAATACTATTACGGGTAACAATAATACGATTGTGGGTAATTCTAATACTATTCAAGGGAATAGTAATGACATAACGGGAGATAACAATAAAATATATGGAAATAACAATAAAATGAAAGGGAAAAACAATAAAGCAGTTGGCTCTAATAATAAATAACGATAACTCATGAAAAAAACATTATTTTTCCTTGTTCTATTTTCAGTACAAATAGTTACTGCCCAAATTCAAGTGGCTATTCTTGAACCTGTTGGTGTTACGCCTGAAGTTACACTTATGCACCGTTCAATGGTACGTGGTGAGATGGTGAAAGCCATAGGACGACAGAATGGATATGTCGCATTTAACCGTGCGGACATTGACCAGATTATGAAAGAGCAAAACTTTCAACAGTCGGGAATGGTGGATGATGCCACACGTAAACGCTTAGGTGCAATGCAGGGAGTGGACTGCGTATGTATCACCAAAATCACTAAAGAAGGAAACAACTACTACTTAGAGGCAAATTTGGTTGATATTGAGTCTGGACAAATATCCAACCCTGCAACTCAATACGGGGAACTACAAGGTGGGAGCTTGGCAAACATGCTGACTGCCTGTGAAAAATTGGCTGCTGAATTAGTGGGAAATACAGTAGCAGTTTCTCATACAGCAACTACATCTTCTACGTCACTTTACACAAGTAACAACCTATCTTCCAATTCAACTTCTTTGCAACCTGCTCCCGCTGCTAATCAGGACTTTACCGAAACGGCATGGGATATTAATATGAAGATGATTTGGGTAGAAGGCGGTGATTTCCTCATGGGTTGTACTTCTGAGCAAAGCGATTGCGAAAGCGATGAGCAGAATGTTCGTCGCGTGACCGTGGACGGCTTCTATATCGGTATGTTGGAAGTCACCCAATCTCAATGGGAGAAAGTAGTAGGTACAAGTATCTATCAACAATGGACGGAAGCGGATTATAACGGAAGCCCTTCTCGTGGTCGTGGACCTGATTATCCAATGTATTGTGTGAGTTGGGACGAGGCGATGGAGTTCTGTCGTCTATTGAGCAATAAGACAGGTCGTACTTATACACTGCCTACCGAAGCCCAATGGGAATATGCGGCTCGCGGTGGCAATAAGAACGAGGGCACGAAATACGCAGGCAGCAATATGATTGATGCTGTAGCATGGTACACCGACAATAGCGGTAGCAGTACGCATATCGTGGGCTCAAAACGTGCGAATGCTTTGGGCATTTATGATATGTCAGGTAATGTGTTCGAATGGTGCAAAGATTGGTATTCTAATTCTTATGTAAGTAACGATAAGAATAATCCTGTAGGCCATTCGTCGGGATCTTTCCGCGTATTTCGGGGTGGTAGCTGGAGCTGTACTGCTTCCCGCTGTCGCGTAGCCAGCCGTAACTACTACTCTCCCAGCAATCGTTACTACTACCTTGGGTTCCGTGTAGTTTGTTTGCCGTAGTTTATTCATACATATATTGCTAATCTGCGTTTTCACTCTTCGCTGATTAGCAATATGCTTATATATTGTTACAATCAACTGCCCAAAGCACCCACGTTCTTTGACATATTGAATATTTCTATCTATTTCTCTTATTCACGAAAGAGATTGGATAAGGCGTATAGTGGTATTATATCTATGCCATCATTTTCCAAACGAGCAAAATTTTCAAGCGAAGAGCGAATGGCGTATTTAAGTTGCTTCTTTTCCATAAAATAACGCAAACTCTTCATCTTACCACTGGTGCCAGCTTTAATCTCCAAAGGAATAACCTGCATGTCGCGTGATAGAATATAATCAACTTCAGAAGTTGCATTCTTGCTAAGATTCTCCCAATAATACAAATCTTGTTTAACATTTGGTCTTGAATACTTGATTAATTCGCAGCCTGCTACCATCTCCGTCAAACTGCCTTTGTTGACCAAATCAGTAGCTGTAGCGGCTAGTATTTCTGCAGATAATTGATTACTATTGGTAGAATTATTAAGGATAGTTAATAATAATCCTGTATCTAAAATAATATACTTGTTGAATTTAAGGTTTACTTCAGCACCTAACGGCAGACCATTGGCTGCTGTACGCTGCACGCGATAGATTAGCCCCGCATCACATAGCAAGTCAAGTGCTTCTTTAATCTCTTCCGTTCTATAATTACCTTCCACATGGCTATAAACAAACTTTTTGCCTAATTGTTGTACCACACTTTGGAAGGTTAATCGTAGTATTCTTGGAGAAATTTTAGAACTATACTTGCTGAAATCATCAAAATAACTTTGTACAATGTCCGATAGTTCCTCTTGACATAACACATAATCGCTATGCTTTATCCACGAGACTACGCTTGCAGGCATACCACCCACCATTAAATAGGAACGAAATTGCTCTACAAGTGGATTATGCAATTCATCAAATAGAGGATTTTCGCATGTTGCCTCACGCTTTTTCTGTAGCCAATTAGTTTTTCCATGTGCCTGTAAAAATTCATCAAATGAAAGAGGATACATAAATAAGGAACGAATACGTCCTACACCGTATGAATGAAGTCCTTTCAAGGCAAACTCAAGTAATGATCCAGCAGCCACTACATGTAACTCTGGATAATCCTCTCGGAAGAACCACAAACTATGTATCGCTTCTGGACACACCTGTATCTCATCTAAAAAAAGCAAAGTTTTTCCAGGAATAATAGGTGTATCATAAATACTACCAATGCGAGCAACAACTTCTTTGATAGGTAATCCTTTTTCAAAGAGTAGTTTTAAGTCTTTTTGCTTTTCAAAGTTGGCTTCAATAAAATATTCAAATTGCTCACCGAGGTGTTTGATTGCAGTTGTCTTACCTACTTGACGCGCACCGCGCAGTAGTAATGGCTTGTGTTCTGCGTTGTTTTTCCAATCCAAGAGGTAACGATCAATGTGGCGTTCTATATACATAATAAGGATGTCTATTAAAAAACGGTGCAAAGGTACTAAAAATAAATGAATTACGCAATAGTTTTGTAAAAATCCAATGGAATAATTGGTCGTTTTTTGTAAAAATCCAATGGAATATATGGCTGTTTTTCGTAAAAATCCAATGGAAAGATGAAATATTCAATATCCAAAGCCCCAAATTGAACAAGTAAAACTAAAAACACTGTACCAGATCTTAAAAGTAGACAAAAAAAATGTTTTTTTCGTTCGTTTTTTTGATTAATGTTAATTTTCGTTTTCAAAAGTAGACATTAGTGTTACTTTTTTGATTTTTAATTTTTTAAAAGTAGACACTGACGCTATTT
>JAZOOG010000013.1:0-115558 GCA_045654945.1 Paludibacteraceae bacterium | reverse complement strand
AAAGAGTTGGGTTGGGAGAAGCCACAAATCTGCTTGCACCTCGACCACGGAGATAGCTTCGAGACTTGCAAATCTTGCGTTGACTTCGGTTTCTCAAGCGTTATGATCGACGGTAGCCACCTCCCATACGAGGAGAACATTGCCCTCACCAAGAAGGTTGTTGAGTACGCTCACGCACACGATGTAACTGTTGAGGCTGAGCTCGGCGTATTGGCAGGTGTTGAGGATGAGGTATCTGCTGCAGAGAGCCACTATACCAAACCAGAGGAGGTAGTAGATTTCGCTACTCGCACAGGTTGCGATTCACTCGCTATCTCTATCGGTACCAGCCACGGTGCTTACAAGTTCACCCGCGAGCAATGTACTGTTGACCCACAAACTGGCAAGCTCGTTCCTCCTCCATTGGCATTCGATATCCTCGACGCTATCATGGAGCAACTCCCTGGCTTCCCAATCGTACTCCACGGTTCTTCTTCAGTGCCACAAGAGTATGTAGACATCATCAACCAATACGGTGGTAAATTGCCAGACGCAGTAGGTATTCCAGAGGAGCAACTCCGCAAGGCATCTGAGAGCGCAGTTTGCAAGATCAACATCGACTCTGACAGCCGTTTGGCTTTCACCGCTGCGGTTCGCAAAGTGTTCGCTACCAACCCAGGTGAGTTCGACCCACGTAAATACTGCGGCCCAGCTCGTGACCTTATGACCGAGCTCTACAAGCACAAAATCGTTAACGTGTTGGGTTCAAATAACAAAGCGGAATAATCGGCTTTGTTATTTGAAGTGTTGAAAAAGTTCTAAAAGTTCTAGTCGCACCTATGGTGCTGTTCTAAATGTGCACATGAAAGCAACAAGTTTTGAGGAATTGAAGATTTGGCAAAGCGCGCGAGAATTGACAAAAGAGATTTATGCCATAACTCGTTTGCCCGAATTTAGCAAGGACTACAGATTTGTTGGACAAATCACGGCTGCAATGGGTTCAGTGATGGACAACATAGCAGAAGGATTTGAGAGAGATGGAAACAAAGAGTTTTTACAATTTCTATCAATCGCAAAAGGATCATGTGGCGAGGTTAGAAGCCAAATATACCGAGCATATGATGTAGGTTATATAGATGAAGATACATTTAATACTCTCTTAAACAAGATAAAAGTGCTAAGTTCTAGTATCTTTCATTTTATGCAGAGTTTAAAATCTTCAGATATGGTGGGCAAGAAACGAAAGGATAGTTAAACCCTTAGAACCTTTAGAACTGTTAGAACCCTTTAAACTCTGAAACATTTATGTTGAAGTTTATGACCGCTGCTGAAGCAGCACAACTTGTACCTCACGGAGCAATATGTGGCATGGGTGGTTTCACCCCTGCCGGCGCTCCAAAGGACGTTCCTTCTGCTATCGCAGCGATGGCTGAGGCACTCCACGCTGAGGGCAAACCCTATAAGATCGGTATGTACACTGGCGCCTCTACTGGCGACAGCTGCGACGGTGCACTCGCTCGCGCTCACGCTATTGAGTTCCGTACCCCATACCAAGGTAACAAAGACCTCCGCACCGAGCTCAATGCACAAGGTGCACACTACTACGATATGCACCTCTCTGAGTTGGCGCAAGACCTCCGCTACGGCTTTATGCCAAAGCCAGACTTCGCTATCGTGGAGGCTTGCGAGGTAGTAGAGAAAGGTGACCAAGTTGAGATCGTTCTCACCGCAGGTGTAGGTAACGTACCTACTTTCTGCCGCTTGGCTGACAAGGTGATCGTAGAGCTCAACGAGGCTATGCCTGCTGCTATGCGTGGCATGCACGATATCTACGAGCCAGCTGACCCACCTGTACGCCGCGAGATCCCTGTATATACCGTTGCTGACCGTATCGGTGCAGACTGCGTGACTATCCCTGCTGAGAAACTCGTAGCTGTGGTGAAGACCAACCGTCCTAACGAAGTAGGTGGTTTCACTCCGCTGGATGAGACGACTGCTAAGATTGGTGCGAACGTAGCTTCTTTCCTCGAGAACGAGATGAAAGAGGGCCGTATCCCTGCAACTTTCTTGCCAATCCAATCGGGTGTAGGTAACATCGCTAACGCAGTGTTGGGCGCACTTGGTGACAACAAGAACATCCCTGCTTTTGAGATGTACACCGAGGTAATCCAAGACTCTGTAGTAGGACTGATGAAAGAGGGTCGCGTGAAGTTCGCAAGTGGTTGCTCATTGACTATTGGTGCAGACAAACTCCAAGAGATCCTCGACAACCTCGATTTCTTCCGTGATAAACTCGTTCTCCGTCCACAAGAGATCTCTAACAATCCTGAGGTGGCTCGTCGTTTGGGTCTTATCACCATCAACACAGCCCTTGAGGCAGATATCTTCGGTAACATCAACTCTACCCACGTTTGCGGTACCAAGATGATGAACGGTATCGGTGGTTCAGGCGACTTTACTCGCAACGCATATATCAGCATCTATACTACTCCTTCTACCGCTAAGGGTGGTGCTATCTCGGCTTTTGTGCCAATGGTTAGCCACCACGACCATAGCGAGCACTCTGTGAAGATTATCATCACCGAGCACGGTATTGCTGACTTGCGTGGTAAGAGCCCAATCCAACGTGCTCACGAGATCATCAACAACTGTGTGGATCCACAATACCGCCCAATGTTGAACGAGTACTTGGAGATGTCTAAGAAGGCGCATACCCCTCACACCTTGAGCTGCGCATTGGCTATGCACGAGGAGTTCCTCAAGTCAGGCGACATGCGTAACACCAAGTGGGAGAACTACAAACGCTAATTAGCGTTGGTACTATAATACAAAAAAGACTGCTTTCGGAGCAGTCTTTTTTGTATAGCCAATTCCTTGTAGCTTTCGCGACCACGATAGGACATCTCTGGGACATCTCTGGGCTTTCGGTGAGCTAATGGTCGGCGGTACTTTCGCATACCACTTGGTTACCACTCTGATGTTCACGGATGGCTGTTTGCCAAAAGTCTCTTTTCCCTTTTCACCTTTCTGTTTTCCGAAGGGATACCGAACCCTTGCCGAAGGAGTGCTTGAATACGAGCATTGATACGAGCAAGAAGGATTATAATATAAAAACTCACCCCGCAACCAAATAAGAGTAGCGGGGTGAGAAATCTATGCCTATATATTTACCTTTGATTGTATCAGTTTTTTAGTTAATCGAAAATCAGTATGACTTAAATCTATCTCATATACATCAACATTAAATGCTTGTGCAATAGTTAGAATTATATTTCTATAGGGAGAGTTAATCCTATTTATATTTCCGAGCGTAATATGATCTAATTCAAATGTATCCCAATCTCTTTTCTCTCCTTTCCGATTTGCTCTTGTTTTTAGGACTATTCGTTCTTCTTCCTCATGTAGCCAACTTTGATGTTTTTTACAAAATAGTTGTCTAATTCCCCTTTCTATTGGGCCATTACCATATATAGTATCATCTATTGTTTTTATCGGATTTAGTGAATCATCTACATATATGACTGGTAATAAGGGAGATGCACTTGAAATATTCAATTTACCTCTTTTGAATGCTAAGCACCATTCTGAATAATCGTTTGCGTAGTATGCCCACATTTGTTTGTTCAACTCATTTCTACTAAAAGAATAAATAGCATATTCTGGGATAAGACTTTGAGCTCCAGTTTCACTAATACCTAAATCCAATATGAATTTTAGAAATAGTTTATTATGCAATGATTGGGATTGTTTCCCTTTTTCGAAATTGCCAATATCGAAAGGATCGTTTAGGCATTCTCTCTTAGAAAACCAAAAGTAATGATTCAATAATGCATCCAAATTGTATTCGTTTAGAGCATAGTATTTATAAATCAAATTCTCATTTCCAATAGGCATAACTAATCCGTGTAAAAATAAAATTATTTTTAGGACTCAGTAATACAATTATGGGCAAACAGGTCGAATAGTTAATCCTGAATATCGGTATTCACTATGTCCTCTTGGTCCATTAACCCCATCAAGGATACATATACATCCTGCAAATCTTTCTCCAGCATCATATGAACTAATGCGACCTCCTAAATAGTTAGCCCAGTAATGACCAACATGGCTTCCGCAACTATAATTTCCTCCTCCTTTATAACCTGCCCTAGGAATAAAAATACTTTTGTCCGTATAACCTTCTTTTTGAGATGTTACAACATAGCCATTTTTTTCTTCATTCCATTTCCATGCGCAGTTGGATAGTAATTCCCCCCATTCCGCAGAACTGGGTATACGCCAACCTCCACCCCAATTTATTCGAGCGGCATCATCTATAATATCTAATACCTCCTTTTTGTCTGTAGGGTTATATTTTGTATATCCGTAATATTTGTAATTATTTTCAGTATAATCTATTTTGGATTTTACCTCTCCCCATGCAAAGTAATCACCATATTCTTCTGGAGTAGTTGCGCCCACATTATAAGTCGCCCATTTAACACTTAAACCTAAATCAACATATTCAGCAGGAGTGCCTAATGCTTTTTCCCATTGCGCATATAGAATAATATTCTTATCAATAGATATTTTTGTTCCATATGCATATGTAACTCCTGACCCATCAGGTCTTGTATTCCATTCAGTAAAGTAATGATTTTCTCTTGTGTAAAAACAAGTCAAAGTTACAACTTTACTAATACCATAGTAAAATGTATCTGGCACCATTACTCCTTCACCTCCATTGGGGTCATAGGTTATGGTGAAGATAAATTCAGAGTTAGGCTGATCATTTGGGCCATTGCCCTTTGCAATCTTAATTACTGTACCATCTGCGAGAGTGAAATAAACATAGTTCGCATCTTGGGTTACGGATTGGAACATAGAGTCGCCAGTATCTCCTTTATCTCCCTTGTCGCCGTTTTGACCGTCTTCGCCAGTTGCTTTGCCAAGTTGTGTCCAAGTAACACCATTATCATAAGACACATACCAATAACCATCCTCTATTTTAAGTTGTGGCATTGTACCATCTGCTCCATTTTGTCCGTCTTTGCCAGAAACAGGGAGTTTGTTGCCATTGTCATCTAATAGCCACTCGCCATTCAATGTCCAATAATACACACCATCGGTGTCTTGTGCCACACCAATCACAGGAGTAGAGCCATCTTTACCATCTGCTCCGTTTTGACCATTTTGTCCATCCTTGCCGTCTTGTCCATGATAAATGGTGATAGGGTCGTGTTTGCCGAAAGTGATGGTATAGCCAATCACTTCGCCATTCTTCTTGATTTCAACGATACCTGTGATGAAGTCGTTGGATTGCAATACATCCACGATCGTTTGGAGCGAAGTGATGTTGGTGTTCATCTCTTTGCAGAGTTCTTCGAGTTTGGTGACGCGAGAGTCAAGTCCGTCAATGGCATCCCAAATGTCATTGTGACACGCTGAGAATACACACAGCGTAACGCTCAAAAGGAGCAAATGAAGTTTCTTCATTGTAACTGAAAGTTTTGTGGGACATCGGCTCCAAACGCCCCGTTGGTATAATTATAGAAAAAGCGTGGAACCTTACCTTTGCTTATTCTTCTGTTAGAGGTACTGGAAAAACCTTTCCTATAAGAACAAGCACGCAACGCCCACGCCGAATATGAAATGCCACCAAACAGAGCAATCCAACAAAGGATGCTCTGTAGGCGGGATAGTCATATCCCAAAGGGCGTTTACTGCCTTCTTGCTTTGGATAGGTTGAAAGTTTCCAGTTTTCTAACAGCCAAAACAAGCGCTAATAAACGCTTTTTATTATGTCTGCTACCCTTCGCCAGTTGTATTGTTTAGGGTGGTGTAGCGTTGTGTAGAATGGTGTAGCATTGTAGCAGCCAACTCACAAACTCTACTGTACAACCCTAACGCAGACATCCCCAGCGCAGGTTCACGGTGCAAAGGTACAACAAAATTTGTGTTTTTGCAAATTTTGAGTGGAAAAAGTTTTAGGAATTTTAAAGGTAGGTCATGCTGATCCTATCGCGAAAGTTGCTGAATAACCAAAGAATAACCTATAAATCACCTATGAATAACCTAAGAATCACCTAAGATTTATAAGTGCATTCGGGGGACTTTTGATTGTCGCGAAAGTTGTTTTGCCGAAGAACCCATTCGTTTATGATTCAGCTCACTATGTACACGCTTAGCGAGTTTGCCATGCGAAAATGGCATAATTTTTGCAAAAATGATTAAAAAATTTGCACAATCCGAAAAAATAGTGTAATTTTGCACCCGCAATTTGTTTTATGCACAAGCCTGTTGCGACGAGGGGGTGTTTGGTTTTGACAGCAGGTAGAACAGGTATGTAAGCACGCCGAGCATGAACACCGCTCGTTAATCGGGTTCGCCATTATAACTGGCAACAATACTGTAGCTCTCGCTGCGTAATCGAAGTATAGTAGATTCGCCCAGTTTCGGCACAAGGTGCTGAACCGAGACATCGCTCCAAGCCAACGTCCAGAGGCTGATAGGATCAAGCGGTGCGGAAATATCAGGACTGGTTCTTGTAGGCTGCGATGCAAGAATGAGATTGTAGCAGATAAGGCAATGGTTGGTGGCTTGGGTCTTGCCGTTGCTCGAAAATCAAGGCCAAGATAAGCGTGTAGAAAGCATATTGGTTCCTTGTTTGGACGCGGGTTCGAGTCCCGCCACTTCCACGATAAAGCGCTATATATCAATGATATATAGCGCTTTATTATATAAATATTCTTCTGTACTTACACCAGATTCTTGCCCACCGCAGCAGCGACTGCTTGCAGCGAAGCGTACATCTCAGCAAACTGCTGATGGTTGAGTTGTTGCACCGCATCGCTTTGTGCGCATTCGGGGCATGGATGTGTCTCAATCAACAAACCATCCACTCCCATTGCCGTGCAAGCACGCGCCAAATCACCAATTCCATACGCATAACCCATTGCATGGCTTGGGTCAAGGATAATAGGCAGATTGCAATGCTCCTTCAACCATGCTACACCGCAGAGGTCCAACGTGAAGCGCGTATTCGTCTCAAAACTGCGGATACCGCGTTCGCACAATATCACCTGATCGTTGCCACAACTCATGATGAAATCGGCACAATTAACCAATTCCTGTAGGGTCGAACCAAAGCCACGCTTCAGTATCACGGGCTTACCCGACTGCCCCGCAGCGGTCAGCAAACCGTGGTCGTACATGGCTTTTGCCCCTACTTGCACGATGTCTGTATACTCCACTATCTTGTCGGCATGTGTCGCATCGCGCATCTCGGTAGCGATGAGCAGTCCATATTTCTCGCGCATCTCGGCAAGGAGTTTGAGTCCATCTTCGCCCAATCCACGGAAGGTATAAGGCGATGTGCGGGGCTTGTAGCATCCTGCACGCAAGACGCGAATACCCTGTTGCTTGAGCATTTGACATGACTGCTCAATCTGCTCACGGCTCTCCACCGCACATGGACCAGCTATCATGAGTTGGTTCTTGCCATCACCACCAATATACGTATCGCCTATTTGGATACGATGCGTATCTGCCATATATTGGCGCGATGAGAGTTGCATATCCGTTGGGAATGTCCAATGATGGATAGCCAATTCTTGCAACTCGGCTGGCAGTTGCTTAACGGTATGGTTAGTAATCAAGACAAAGTACTCAGGCTTTTCCAAGCATAATGCACTCAAGTTATCTGCATACGCTTGCACGCATGCGCGCGAAATATTTTTAGGTAAATGAATAATCATTTTGTCAATTCAAAATTCTTAATTACTTAAAGTCAATGATGTGGTGGATGGAAATAATACCGATGATATCGGTGGTTTCTTCGGTTTCAGTCACTGCCAAGGTGGTGATATTATATGTGTCCATCACTGCGAGTGCATCGGTCAGCAGTGCATCTTTGGCAATATGTTTGTACGATGGTGTCATTATTTCTTTGGCTGTAATGTGTACATCATTGTACTTTTGTATCGCACGGCGTATATCTCCGTCCGTAATGATACCCAGACATTTTTCCTCAGTGGGTTCATTATACACCATGGTCATGCCCAGATGTTTGTCGGTCATCTCGCACACCACTTCGCGGAACGAAGCGTTGGCTGCCACGCGTGGTACATTGGTGGTCATCACATTATGCACACGCCCCATCAGTTTTCTGCCCAACGCGCCACCTGGATGATAAAGCGCAAAGTCATCTGCCTTGAACTGGCGCATTTCCATCAAGCACACCATCAGTGCATCACCCATCAATAGGGTGGCCGTTGTAGAGGTCGTTGGTGCTAAGCCCAACGGACATGCCTCCGTATCCACATGGATGGATAGGGCATAATCGGCACGCTGCGCCAACGGCGAGTCCATATGTCCCGTCATAGCTATAATGGTACACCCTAAACGGTGGAGTGGGTCTATGATATTCAGTATCTCATTGGTCGATCCGCTATTGCTCACCAGTATGGCCACATCCTTAGCGTTAATCATACCCAAATCGCCGTGCACAGCCTCGGCTGCGTTTACAAAGATAGATGGAGTACCCGTTGAGGCGAAGGATGCAGCCATCTTATGGGCTATAATACCTGTCTTTCCGATACCCATCATTACCACTTTGCCTTGGCATTGATATAGCACCTCTACTACTTTGTCAAAAGTAGTATCAATACTATTTTTGAGTTTCTCTAATTCACGAATCTCTTCATCGAATATCTCTTTTGCTCTATTTGCGTACATATAATTCTTGCCTTTAACCTTTAACCTTTAGCCTCTAACCTTATTACCTGCTCAATTGCCAATGCCTGTTTGAGTATGTTTTCCGCATCGCTCAGTCGCACTTGGTTGGCTGCATCAGAGATAGCTTTTTCAGGTTCTGGATGTACTTCTAAGAATAGTCCATCTATTCCCACTGCTACTGCTGCACGAATCAGATGAGGTACCATCTCGCGGTTGCCACCTGTCACGCCTGCTTGGCTGCTTGGTTGTTGTACCGAGTGCGTAGCATCGAATACCACTGGGTAGCCGTACTCGCGCATTTTCACCAGCGAGGTCATATCCACAATCAGGTTGCCGTAGCCAAAACTGCTTCCGCGCTCCGTCAACCAAATTCCAGCCTCATCGCCTCTCGCCCCCTCAATCTTGGCTATTGCGCCACGCATGTCCCATGGTGCCATAAACTGACCTTTCTTCACATTGACTATCTTACCCGTTTGGGCTGCAGCCACCAACAAGTCGGTTTGACGCGACAGAAATGCAGGTATCTGCAACACATCTGCCACCTCTGCCACAGGGGCACATTGCCATGACTCATGCACATCGGTCAGGATTGGCAATGCAAAAGTGGACTTGACCTCCTGCAAAATTGCCAAACCACGCTCCATTCCCACACCGCGATCAGACATACTGGTGCGGTTGGCTTTGTCATACGATGACTTGAAGTATAACGATATACCCAATCGATCGCATACCTGCTTCAGCGTTTCAGCGGTATGCATGACCATATCACGACTCTCTATGGCACAAGGTCCTGCTATGAGAAACATAATTCGTTAATGTTTATGGGTTTCGGACTCCGGTGTCCAGAATCAATTACTATAAACTCTTATCCAATCTATATCCAATTGGCCAGCTCCTGCTTTTTGATTCTCAGGCAGATAACTGCGTACCAATACATGCATGGCTTCGCCTGCCAGTGGGTTTTGACCGCGCGACACTTCTTGGTTGTTCACATAGTTGACTACCTCTTTCTCGTTCCAAACGATGGTGTAAATCACCTCGCCTTTCATAGCTTGCTCGCCTAAGACATGCAATGCTTGTTTCGCTTTGGCTGTGGTCAAGCAGAGGATATGTTTCGCCTTGCCTGTTTGACGCACTTTGGCCTGCAATACGCCCGAAGTAGGTGCAACAGCTTGTGTGGTGTGCCATGCATCACTGGTGTAAGCAAACTCATGCATAATCATACCCTTTGTGGGGTGCCAAGCTGCGGCATGGGTCTTCTCTTTCTTGGTGATAATGCTCCAAACGCGATTAGCCACTTGGGTATTTCTGCCTTGCGTATATGCCTGTTGTTCGCTCACATGCGAGTGATCGGCCTTGAAGTCCTTACTTGGATAGAGGAAACCAGTTTGCCATGCGTCGGACAATTTGGCTGTTTCGCACTCCTCCGTCCAAACGAGTTTGTAACTCTCTAATTCAGCCACTTCCTTTTCGGTGTGTTGGAAGAAGAAGACTATATCCGCATGTTTCACCAACTCATTATAGCGTTTTTCTTGTTGGCTTTCGGGGGTGGTGAACCAGCGTTTAGCATTCTTCCAAAAAGCATTAGCCTCCTGAAACTCTGGGGTTTGGATTTGCTCTGCTAAAGCCAAATATTGGGCTACTTCAGCTTTCTCTTTGTATGCATCCTTCTTGAGCAGTTTGTATAGGATAACCGCTGAGCTCCAACCTAATTGTTTGTACAGCGCTATTGTCTTGCACTCTTGTGTATCGGAGTAGCGAGTGGTGGTAAGTTCTCGTTTCTTAGATTGAAACTCCGCTGACTCTACTACCTGTTTCAGATTGTTGTACTCTGCCAAGATATCACTTTTCTCTACACTGCGATATCGTACGGCCACCTGTGCTTGCTCTTGCAACCATTGCTCAAACACTTTGGTACTAAGCATTTTTACCGTTTGCATAAGTATGTGATTTATTTAAGTTTTAATTCTGTTAGTTTGTCTATCAACTCCTCTATTGTTTGGACAAAAACAGGAGCATATTGTTCTTCCTGTGGCAGGAATGCCTCCATGCGCATACACTCTATTTGCATTTGGAGTCCCATGTAGAATCTTTTGTAGTTCAGCACGAAGCATGGCTTGCGGTGTTCATCCACCGTACCGCTGGCCACTACGTCCATCATTTCGTCCAAAGTACCATAGCTGCCTGGCAGGCAAACGAAGCAGTCTGCCAATTCTTTCATCTTCTGTTTGCGTTCGCACATATTGTTTACCACATAGAGCGTATCGCAGTTGTCCGCCATACGTTTGGCTTGTATGATGCGCTGCGGTATCACGCCTTCCACCGTGCCTCCTGCCGCTTTGGTGGCATTGCTCACGCGCGTCATCAGTCCGCCCGTAGCACCGCCGTACACTAAGGTATGTCCTGCCTCAGCAATCCATTTGCCCAACCTATCTCCCAGTGCCAAATACTCCTCGGAGATACGGTCTTTTGCGCTACAATAAACGGCTACTTTCATACCACTCTATATTATTCTACACAATACTATACCACCCTTACGCATCAATCTTCGCGTAGGTTGCGTTCTTCTCGATGAACTCACGGCGAGGTGCCACATCATCACCCATCAACATTGCGATAGTGCGATCTGCTTCAGCAGCATTCTCGATGGTCACTTGCTTCAACAATCGACGAGCTGGATCCATCGTGGTCTCCCACAATTGCTCATCACTCATCTCACCAAGACCTTTGTAGCGTTGTGTCTTCACTAACTTCTCATCGCCACCGCAATGCTTCATAATGAAGTCCAAACGTTGTTGGTCGTTCCAGCAATACTCCTTGTAGCTACCCTTTGAGCACAAGTACAACGGAGCCATTGCGATGAACAAGTGACCTTGCTCAATCACCTCTTTCATATGGCGGAAGAACAATGTCATGATCAGCGTAGCAATATGCGCACCGTCCACGTCGGCATCGGCCATGATGATTACTTTGTTATAGCGCAGTTTGCTCAGGTTCAACGCCTTAGGATCTTCCTCTGTGCCGAAGGTGATTCCCAATGCGGTAAAGATATTTCTTACCTCTTCACTCTCGAACACCTTGTGCTCCATGGCTTTCTCTACGTTCAAGATCTTACCGCGCAATGGCAGAATAGCTTGTATCTTACGGTCGCGACCAGTCTTAGCGGTACCACCCGCAGAATCTCCCTCCACGAGGAACAACTCGCACTCGGCAGGATCTTTGCTCTCGCAGTCTGCCAACTTACCTGGCAAACCACCGCCGCCGAGAGGCGATTTGCGCAATACACTCTGACGAGCATTACGCGCAGCAATACGCGCTTGCGCTGCCAAAATCACTTTCTCTACGATCTTCTTCGCATCATCTGGGTGCTCCTCCAAGTAGTTGGTCAATGCCTCGCTCACAGCGGACGACACCATACCTGCTACCTCCGAGTTACCCAACTTTGTCTTCGTTTGACCCTCGAACTGTGGCTCAGCCACCTTCACGCTGATAATCGCGGTCAAACCCTCGCGGAAGTCGTTGGCATCGATATTCGCATTACCATCTTTGTCTTTCAGTTTGGCTTTCTCCAGCATCTTGCTCTCGTCGGCGTATTTCTTCATCACGCGAGTCAAGGCAGCGCGGAAACCTGCCACGTGGGTACCACCCTCGATGGTGTTGATATTGTTTACATAGCTGTGTACATTCTCGTTGAAATCGGTGTTGTAGAGGATTGCCACCTCTACTGGAGTACCGTACTTCTCGGTGTTCAGGTGAATAACCTCACTGATAAGTGGAGTACGGTTGCTATCAATATAACGTACAAACTCGCTCAATCCTTCCTCCGAATAGAAGATCTCTCCCTTGAAACTGCCGTCCTCGTTCTTCTCGCGTTTGTCGGTCAATGAGATACGCACACCAGCGTTCAGGTATGCCAACTCGCGCATACGGTTGGCGAGGATTTCGTAGTGGTAAACTGTCTCGGTAAAGATGCTGCCGTCAGGCCAGAACTGTACGCGTGTACCAGTGCCTTCGCCCTCGTTGTAGGTGCCAACCACGCTCACTGGAGCCAATGGTTTACCTTTGGCGTAGTCTTGCGCATGGATTTTGCCATCGCGGCGTACCTCAACATGCAGTTTGGTAGAGAGTGCGTTCACACAGCTCACACCCACACCGTGCAGACCACCAGACACCTTGTAGCTGTCTTTGTTGAACTTACCACCGGCATGCAATACGGTCATAACGACCTCCAATGCACTCTTTTTCTCTTTTGGGTGCATATCTACTGGGATACCGCGACCGTTATCTTGAACGGTGATGGAGTTATCCTCGTTGATTGTCACCTCGATCATACTACAAAAACCAGCCAATGCCTCGTCGATAGAGTTGTCCACCACCTCATATACCAAGTGGTGAAGACCCTTCAGCGAAATATCGCCGATATACATCGCAGGGCGTTTGCGCACTGCCTCCAGACCCTCGAGCACTTGAATGCTCGAACCATCATACTTCTCTTGTTGTTCTACTTGTTGATTCAATTCTTCCATTGTATTTTGTATTTTATTATTTTCTGTGTATATCCTGTATTGTCTTTATTGTTTCTTCTATTGTTGATATTGTCTTAACATATACCTTAGTCAAGCGCGCAAGCGCACATAAAGCGCTGCAAAGGTACAAAAAAAAACCGATATACACAATACCCCTTTCCGTCTTTTTCGAGAAATCCTCTCAAATCGCAAATAAACCGCCTTTTTCGGCTTCTGGTATTTTGTGTTTTCATTTCGCCAAACTCTCCAATCGCTTAAATCGAAGATTATAACATTAAGTTTGCATAATGAAAAGGCGGAAAAAGCCACCCTCTTTTTTGGGAATATGCAAATATTTTGAAACTAAATTTGCATATCTAAGAAAAAAGCAGTAACTTTGCGCCATAATTTCAACAAAACAACAACCATGAAAGTAATCAATCTATCGGAGCAGCCCTCGCTGCTGAACCAGTACCTCAAGGAGATGCGTAGCATCAATACGCAAAAAGACAGCATGCGTTTTCGCCGTAATATAGAGCGCATAGGCGAGATGATGGCAGTAGAAATTAGCCGCACCTTTAGTTATGCCGTAGAAGAAGTGCAAACACCTCTGGCTGTTGCCCCAGTTGCAGTACCACAAGACCAAGTAGTATTAGGCACCTTGCTACGAGCAGGACTGCCTATGCATCAGGGCTTCCTCAATATGATGGATGGGGCTGAGAATGCCTTCATCAGCGCGTATCGTCAAGAAACAATTGGCAGAAAAGGAGAAACGCAAATAGCCATTGTCTCTGAGTACCTGGCAGCACCGTCCATCGAAGGCAAGACGCTGATCTTGGTCGATCCAATGCTGGCGACAGGACTCTCCATGGAGGTAGCATACAAGGCCTTGCTGAGCCACGGCACGCCTAAATCGGTACATTTGGCATGTCTGTTCGGAACCCCACAAGCCATCGAGCATCTGTCCAAAACCATGCCACAAGACACTACCCTCTGGTGCGCCGTGATAGACCCAATGCTCAACGAGAAGAAATATATAGTTCCTGGTCTGGGCGATGCAGGCGACTTATGCTTTGGCGAAAAATTATAGCGTATTGGAAAAGCATACTCGTGCTTTGCGCAATAGTATATATCAGTCTATTGCGCGAATCCACTGTCTCTCTGCCGCATATTGCAGGTATAGATAAGTGGGTGCATATCATCATGTATTTGGTGCTCACTCTCACCCTCCTATGGGATAGCCCACGAAGTCCTAAGTGCTGGTGGATAGCAGGTACTTTTGCGGCTGTTTTTGGCGGATTCATCGAGATTATGCAAGAACAATTCTTCTATCCCCGCACAGGAGATTGGATGGATTGGCTGGCTGATTGCATAGGTGTAGTGGTGGGAGTCATCATCTGGTTGATAGGATATAAATGCTATGAGAGAAGAATGGTTAAATAGGATAGCACTCACTTACAATAATCGCACGCGGCAGCGCCATCTACGCGCCATCTTGGATATGTATACTACCGCCTGCGAGGCTGCAGATCATCATCCTGAGCTGATAAGCAGGGATGCTATGGCATATGCACAAAAAGAACTCGATTTCATCGACAAACATGCTATTCAACTCTACTATTACAAAGACAATAACTATCCCTATCGTTTGGCGCAATGCCCCGATGCTCCCTTGATGTTATACGCTAAAGGCAAAGTGGAAGTCAATCCCAGACACATAGTGAGTGTGGTGGGAACCCGCATGCCCAGCGAACGAGGAAAGGACTGGTGTCGGCAGTTCGTATTGGATTTAGCTGCGCAAGTACCCGACCTGACCATCGTTAGCGGATTGGCATACGGAATAGATGTGGCAGCCCATAAAGCCGCGATGGAATCGGGGATTCCTACAATTATTATACCTGCACACGGTTTGGATAGGATATATCCATCGGTGCACCGCAATATAGCCGTACAGGCACTGAACAACGGTGGCATATTAACCGAATACACCACAGGGACAGAGCCTGAACGACACAATTTTGTAGCTCGTAACCGCATTGTAGCTGGTTTAGCAGATGCAGTGGTAGTGGTGGAGTCGAAGGCCAAAGGCGGATCGTTGATTACGGCACAAATGGCGGTGGATTATAGCCGCGATGTGTTTGCCCTGCCTGGTCGCTTCAACGATAGCAATGCGGAGGGCTGTAATAATCTGATCAAGACACAGCGCGCTCAACTCATTACTTCGGCTGAAGATGTGGTGAGGGCTATGCAGTGGCAAATAGAAGATAAGCAACCCATGCAAATGAGCATGCTGGATATGTTTGATTTGACCGAGTTGCAACGCACTATAGTAAGCAAATTGGCCGAATCGGAAGACGGTTGGCATGTCAACCAACTGGTGATGGAGTTGCAATTACCCTACAACGAAGTGGCAGCCGAACTGATGATGATGGAACTAAATGGCGTGGTCAAAGGGCTGCCAGGTGGCGTGTGGAGAAGAGTAGAATAGTAAAAAACACTAAAAAATCATTAAAAACTTGCAGGTTTGCAAAGTTTTTTGTACCTTTGCAGCGTGATTCCGTGAAATAACAAAAAAATACAAATATGAATACTTTACTGAAAAACTTAGGTGCAATCCTTGTATTGCTTGGCGTAGTTTGCTTGGCTATTTATTATTTTGGCGTTCAAGTAAACGCATTGTTGGTTGCGAGTATGGTGTTGGAGGTAGCAGGCATTTTGTCTTATATCTTCATTAACCGCCGTCTCGGATAATCTGTGATCATCCGCCTTCGCGACATCCAGTGTTACGCCTATCACGGCGTACTGGAGGAGGAGAAACAACAAGGGAATACCTTTCTTGTAGGGGTTAGTATTATGGTAGATGACCCCCAAGGTGTGCCGTCAGACGATATCCAAGATACATTGGATTATCGTTCTGTTTGTGCTATTGTAGAGCAAGAGATGAGTCAGCCATCTGACCTTTTGGAGCATGTGGCATGGCGTATTAAGCACAGTCTGCAAATGGCGTTTCCACAGGCAAGAGAAGTGCATGTGAAGGTGGCAAAAAAACAACCTCCATTGACTTTGCCAGTAGCATGGGCAGAGGTGGAAGTGTAGTTTGGTGTTTAGTGTTTAGTGCTTAGAGTTTAGAGACAAGCGTATGGCAGAGCATAAGGATTCTGTACAACAACATTTGACAGGCATGTACCAAGACTGGTTCTTGGACTATGCATCGTATGTGATACTTGACCGTTCGGTGCCAGCTATAGAAGATGGTCTAAAGCCTGTGCAGCGCCGCATATTGCATGCCATGAAGGGTGTGGACGACGGCAAGTACAATAAGGTGGCTAACATCGTAGGTCAAACGATGCAGTATCACCCACACGGCGATGCGAGTATCGGTGATGCCTTGGTGCAATTGGGGCAGAAGAATCTGCTGATAGATTGTCAAGGTAACTGGGGAAATATCCTCACAGGCGATGGCGCTGCTGCACCTCGTTATATCGAAGCACGATTGAGTAAATTTGCGTTGGAAACGGTGTTTAACCCTAAGACCACGCAATGGATGATGTCGTATGACGGTCGCAAGAAAGAACCTATTCACTTGCCTATCAAATTTCCGTTGCTCCTCGCGCAAGGCGTAGAGGGTATTGCAGTGGGTTTGAACTCCAAAATACTCCCTCATAACTTCTGCGAGATTTGTGATGCTGCTTTGGCATATTTACGCGGCGAAACATTTCAACTCTATCCTGATTTTCCAACGGGTGGCGAGATAGATGTCAGTCGCTATAACGACGGCGAACGCGGAGGCGCAGTGCGTATCCGTGCTAAGATACAGAAGTCGGATGACAACAAAACGCTCATCATCACGGAGATACCTTTTGGCACTACCACCACCAAAATCATCGAAACAATCATGCGCGCTGTGCAGAAGGGCAAGATCAAAGTGCGTAAGGTGGACGATTTTACCGCTGAGGAAGCGCGCATCGAAGTGCAGTTGGCACCAGGTAGTTCGTCAGACAAAACCATAGATGCACTATATGCCTTTACGGATTGTGAGGTAAACATATCGCCTAACTGCTGCGTCATCCAAGATAAGAAACCTATTTTCACCACAGTGAGCGAGTTGCTCCGTTTATCGGTGGAACATACCAAATCATTGTTAAAATGGGAATTGGAGATTGCTAAGGCCGAACTGGAGGAGCAATACTTCTTCACCTCATTGGAGAAGATTTTCATTGAGAACCGTATATATAAGGAAGAGGGCTACGAGAACGCTCCCGACAAGGAGAAACTCATCGCCTTCGTGGACAAAGCCCTTGACCCATGGAAGGAGAAACTGATTCGTGAGGTGCGCCGTGAGGACATAGAGCGATTGTTCGAGATTCGCATGATACGTATCACCCGCTTCGATTCTAAGAAAGCGGACGAATTGATGCGTGACTTAGACAAGAAGATCAAAGCTACCATCAAGAACCTCAAGAACCTCAACGACTACACCATCAGTTGGTTCGACTCGCTCAAGACCAAGTACGGTCACCTCTATCCACGTCGTACAGAGGTGCGCAACTTTGCCAATATCAATATCAAGACCGTGGTTGAAGCCAACGAGAAACTCTATATCAATCGCGCTGACGGCTTCATCGGTACAGGACTCAAGAAAGACGAATACCTCTTCAACTGCTCGGATATAGACGAAATCATCATCTTCCACAAAGATGGTAAATACAAGATTGTGAAGGTGGCAGACAAAGTGTTTGTCGGCACAGATATTATCCATATTGACATATACCGCAAGAACGATAACCGCACCATCTACAACGCTATTTATCGCGATGGAAAGGGCGGAATCTACTATATGAAGCGTTTTGCCGTCACAGGCGTTGCACGCGATAAGGAATATGACCTCACGCAAGGCAAACCTGGTTCGCGTGTGATGTATTTCACAGCTAACCCGAACGGCGAGGCAGAGGTGATTCGCATTCAACTCAAGCCCGCTTTACACCTCAAGAAGTTAGAGGTCATCAAGGATCTAAGCGAATTGGCCATCAAGAGTCGCACAGCACGAGGCAATGTGCTGACCAAGTACGATGTCAAAGCCATCACACTGAAGCAAAAAGGCCATTCTACCTTGGGCGGACGCAAAGTATGGTTTGACCCAGACATTCTGCGCCTGAACTACGATGGACAAGGCATGTACTTGGGCGAGTTTACCGATGATGATCGTATATTGGTCATCACTCATAATGGTGGCTACTACCTCACCAACTTTGATCTGACTGCCCATTTTGACCAAAATATCTGGCGCATCGAGAAGTTCAATAGCGAGAAGATATGGTCGCTGGCTATGTGGAATGCCGACTTGGGGTATTACTATGGCAAACGCTTCCAAATAGATGCTCAGACCAAGTTGCAGAATATGTTAGGCGAAAATAGTGACAGCAAGATGACGATTCTCTCCGACCGCGAAGAGGCTATCTTCCGCATCACTTTTGTGGATGAAACCAAATTGCCTATGGAGGTACTTATGTCCGATTTCATCGAGGCTAAATCGCCTAAGGCCAAAGGCAAACGCTTCTCTACACTGGATATTGCTGCGATAGAAGACATTACGCCCGAACCCGAAGTGGAGGACGAGGATGAACAAGAAGCATCTCCTATAGAAGAAGAGGTACACCCAACGACTGTGGATGTACCCTTCACCATTACGAACGAAGTGCCCGAGGATAGCAAGCCTATAGACGAGCAACTCAGTTTGTTCTAATACCCTCTGCTACTTGCCCACGCAGGTATTCCATTGCCTCGTTGATGTCAGCAAATTGCGACAAGTCGACAGGCTTGCCTATGTGCAAGTGTACGTGTGAATGTGGTTGCGCATAGAACGCACCCGGAGGCATAGCGTCATAGAAACCACTCAGCGAGATAGGCACTACAGGCAGGTTCAAGTCCATGGCTATCTTGAAGGCACCTTGTTTGAAGCGTCCCATCTCACCCGTCTTGGTACGTGTACCCTCTGGGAAAATCACGGTAGATATACCATCCACCAACTCCTTCTTCACCAGTTCTACGCTCTGAAGCGCTGCACGTGGATTACTACGGTCTACAAAGATGTGTCCTGCCACAGCACAAGCGGTACCTACAAAAGGTATCTTACGCAACTCTTTCTTCATCATCCACTTGAAGTTGTTGGGCAACCAACCATAGACCGCAAATACGTCCAATGCCGATTGGTGATTCGCTACGAACACGTATGACTGCTTAGGATCAACATGCTCTTTGCCAGTCACTTTGATAGGAACCAATAGGAACCACAATACGCTGCGTGACCAGAACACTTGCACGGCGCGTGGCGCTTTGCCGTTCTTCCATGGGAAACACACAATCGTAAATATAGCCGTGAACAAAGTCACAATGATAATCAATGGCAGACCAATCAAGTATTGGTACAGAATGTAAAGAATTTTCATATCCTATATATTTTTAAGAGGTTAGAATTTCAGTTTATGCATAAATCCGCGATAGAGCGCGCAGATACGGCGAATCTCGTCCCATGTCTCTTCGGGGAGTTTCGTGCCGACTATCTCCACCACTCGTCCCGCCGCTATGGTGCCTATCTCGCCGCAGCGACGCAGGTCAAATCCATCGGACAGAGCATGCAAGAAGCCGCCTGCGTACAGGTCGCCAGCACCTGTGGAGTCCAGACAGTTAGAGGTGATAGCGCCTATATGGTGGACCTGTGTACCTTGACGCACATACGAGCCTCGTTTACCCACTTTGACAATGGCTATATCACATTGACCAGCTATATTCTCCACGGCTTCCTCAGGATTGAGATGCGTGTAGGCAAATGACTCATCTTCATTGGCGAACACGATATCTACATATTTATATATAAGGTCCTTCAGGAACTGATGATTATCATTCACCACGTTGTAGCTTGCCAAGTCCAATGAGACGGTGCATCCTTGCTCTTTGGCAGTTCGGAGGGCTGTCTCTATCAGATCATGATCTTGCACCAAATAACCCTCTACGTGGCAGATGTCGTATCCCACAAAGGCTTCTTTGCGAATATCCTCTGCCCGAAGGTCAGCTGCCGCGCCCAGATAGGTGCAGAATGTGCGCTCGCCGTCAGGCGTGATAAGCACGATACAGCAGCCCGACATGAGGGTCGAAGTCAGCAATAAGGGTTTCACATTGTTCTTGAGCAAATCTTCGCGATAGAACTGACCCACTTCATCGTTGCCAATCTTACCGATAAATGCCGCCTTGCCGCCCAATTGAGCAATCGTAGCTACCGTGTTAGAGGCACTACCTCCAGCCACCATGTGTTTGCGCACAGAGATGAAGCGCGCCTGGATTTGCTCTAGTTGCTCGGCGCTAATCAGATTCATACTACCTTTCGGAAAACCAATCTCTCGAAGGTCACCTTCCGACACTTGCAGCAAAATGTCGGTCAATGCATTTCCTAAACCTAAAACTCGTTTCATGTTGTATTTTTGTGTTGATTTTTGCTGTTTTTAGGGCAAAAAGTGCCATTTTTGTGTCTAAAATCAAAATTTTCTGCAAAGATAGTAATTTTTTTTCAAAAAAACTTGCTCATGTCAAAAAAAAGTAGTAATTTTGCACCCGATTTCGGAAATGAACTGATTTTCGGGGTTAGAAATACTGCTTCCTTAGCTCAGTCGGTTAGAGCATCTGACTGTTAATCAGGGGGTCCAAGGTTCAAGTCCTTGAGGGAGCGCGAGTGTGATAGTCGAAAGGCTATCACACTTTTTTTGGATTGGGTTTTAACATGAAAGAAAGTACTCGGTGAATAAACACCGAGTACTAATTCTCAATTCAGCCACAACCAAGTGGTATTGCTTTCTTTGCCCAGATATTGCACTTTGGCTTGAATCGTATGGGCTTGTTCTGGAATAGCAATTGGCTTCTGATACGTCTGCCATTCTCCTTCATTGATACGATATAGGATTTCACCACCCGACATGACTTTATTCATCACCACAAGGTGTGGAACAGGTGTCGTACCCACCTCTTCAAAACCCGATAATGGAGGCGTAACAATACCCATGGATTGAATGCCTGGTTGTTGGATGTGGAAATTACGATTAGCAGCCGCTAACTGAGGTAGAAAGACATCATATACCAGACAGTTGTAATCGCCCAAGGTAAGTGAGCTGCGGTTATTCCAAGCGCGTTCAGCCAGACCATATATCTTAGGATAAAGTTGCCATTCTACTTGGCTAAACGAGCGGATAACCTCTGCCCATAGTTGGGCATTCATACCGATGACATTGGGGTGAATAAGCGGTTCCCAATCAAACGATCGATACTCATCGGTATATCCACCCCAGTTGAGTCCCTTCTCCTCATGGTGGTTGCAATATGCAAAGTCGAAATACAACCGATTAGCGTTGGCTAAAACAACGGGATAGCCTGCCTGAGCCATCTCCAAGGGTTTGGTATTGCTATTGAGCCACGAATAGCAGATGGCTTTCGACTCAGGATCACAGAAGTGCGTGATCTCCTCCCAACCCATAGGTTGGAGGTTATAGCGTTGTAATATGGCTAATACACCATCTATAAAGGTTTGGTGCTCCTCGCGCGTAAGCGCCCCATTAGGTACCTCATCGCCACCGATATTGAAGATAGTAAGCGGATAGCCCGCCTCCTCGTGCATCTTGACGATTTCCGTGATAACATGGTCAACAAACTGTACTGCATAGGGTTTGGTTACATCAATCACATTGTCGGTATAGTTTTGTGCAGACTTGTATACGCGTGTATCAAAGAGGCTGTCGGTCAGCAGGTCGCCCATTGACTTCTTAGCTGCGCGCATATGCCCTGGCATGTCAATCTCAGGAATGACACGAATATGTCGCTCGCCCGCATAACGCAAGAGTTCGATATACTTCTCGCGTGTGATATAGCCATTGGCTGTGGTAGGAGCATTTGGATCCCAACCACCACAATACATAGGCAACAAACATTCGCTTTCATCGGTGGTATAACCACGTTTGGAACCAATATTGGTGAGTTGTGGCAATCCGGGAATCTCTAAACGCCATGCCTCATCATCGCTCAGATGGAAGTGCAAGACATTCAGTTTGTGGTATGCCATTATGTCTAATATACGATAGATAGAATCCACAGGATAGTAGTTGCGCACCACATCCAACATGATGCCACGGTGGTGTAGATCAGGATAATCCACTACTGTGCCACAAGGAATGACCTCACCCCATTGCTGGAGGGTTTGCTTGGCATAGAAGATGCCTGCCTCGCTGCTTGCCTCTATCGTAATGGTAGTAGGGGCGATGACCATGCGATAGCCTTCGCTAACCATATTGGCGTCAGTTCGGGTGATGATCTCAGCTGTTGCTACCCGACACACACCCTCAGTGTAAATAGCTTGCTTGGGTTGAGGCAACAGAGGTTGCACCTGTGTGTTAACAGGAGACTCAAGGATATGATTTACATATTCATAGACATAAGGACCATCGGCATACGGCGTTTTCTCCCATGTGACGATACCGCGTTTCATTTGCTCGGGACGAGTGAAAGGGGCATAGGTACAAGGGATAGATATAGGAGAAGCCTTGCCTTTTGAGTCTTTAACTAAGAAGAAGCCTTCTGGATATGACGTCTGACGGATAGCATTGCCTCGGAATCGCAGCTTGAAGGTGCGACTACTATCGGGCATAAGGGTTTGGAAGTCAGCAGTAGGTGTAATGCTATGGTAACTGGCTTGCAACTCTGTTTGGCGAATCTGGTCACCTTCTGTATAGATAGGGTGCAATGACATGTAGTTGAAATACAATGTCCAACCCTCGTTGGTGATGGGTTCGTTAGAATGGTTGGTAATGGTGTAATAGAGTTCGCAAATTCCAGGTTCTACATCATTAGCTCCCATCTCCCAATGAATGGACATAGGTGCTTGGGGGTTGCATGCTGCCAAAAATAGCAATGCCACGTACAATATGAGGCGATACGGAAATGTTTTCATAGGATAGTGAGATTACTTATTATTGCCTTTGATCAGGCACACCATACCTAATACGGTGAGCAAAGCATTGAGAATCAGTCGTTCGTGTGAGAATACATAACCATTGAACCAATCTGCAGAATGGACATCTATAATCCATGTGATAACTGGTGCCAGAATAACGATGAATGGTATCCAACGATCACGAAGCTGACGTTTAGTGAAGATACCAAAACAGAACATACCCAACAATGGACCATAGGTGTAACTCGCTACCTTATACACCGTTTGGATAACCGAATCGTTGTTGAGCAAGTGAATGATATAGATACAAACAGCCATCAGCACTGCCATACCAATGTGCACCCAAGTACGAATTTGGGTGAGCTTGCTATCCTTCTCCTTGTTAAGGATGTCCACGGTAAATGAGGTGGTGAGTGCAGTCAGTGCACTACCCGCCGCCGAATATGCAGCAGCAATAAAACCTATGATAAACAATATACCTACTATCACAGGGAAATAATTGCCTGTTGCTAAGAAAGGAAAGACATCATCGCCCTTGAGTGGCATGCCCTCAGCGTTCACTAAGGCTACGCCCGTTTGGTTGGCATAAGCATAGAGCAAGAAGCCCAAGAAGAGGAACAATCCAATCACCACAATCTGCATGAGTGCACCTACAATAAGGTTCTTCTGACTCTCGCGTGGGTTCTTGCAGGACAACGTGCGCTGCATAAGGTCTTGGTCTAAACCTGTAGTGGCCACCACAAGGAATATACCCGCAAGGAACTGCTTCCAGAAATACGTACCCTCCTTAGGATTATCAAAGAAGAAAGTACGAGTCATATCACTGCTGGTCCAACCCTCAATATTGACACCTGCACGCAATACGAAATAGATACACAGTGCTACAGACAGAATGAGGCAGCATGTCTTGAGCAAATCCGTCCAAATAAGGGACTTAACACCTCCTTTGAAGGTGCACAGATACACAATCAAGACGGTGAAGATAGCATTGACCCAGAAAGGCACACCTAATGGACCAAATACCAGTAGTTGCAATACCTCGCCAACGACGAACAAACGCACGCTGGCACCCAACATCTTACTGACAAAGAACAACCAAGCACCTGATTTGTAGGTACTCATACCAAAACGCTGTTGCAGATATTGGTAGATAGAGGTAAGGTTGAATTTATAATACAACGGTATAAGCACATAGGCAATCAGGAATTGGCCCACGGTGAAACCAAGTACCATCTGCATGTATGCCCAACCCGAAGTTGCCACCATACCAGGTACGCTGACGAATGTCACACCCGAGATAGCAGCGCCAATGGTGGACATGGCTACAAGCAACCAATTGCTACTGCGGTTACCAGAGAAGAAACCAGCATTATCCGCTTTGCGACCAGCAATATAGGAGATTAAAAACAGCAATGCAAAATAGCATGCTATGACAATGAGAATTGTTAGTGGATTCATATATGTGTCGTATAGTTTTGTGTAGTATTGTATAGTTTTGTGTAGTGTGATGCAGTATGGTTATTCAGCGTATAGGAGGTAAGGGCGGCGTTGGTCCTTGAAGCGTGCTACATCCTCCTGCCAACATGCACGAATTTCCTCCTCGCTCTTGCCTTGAAGTATCATCTTGCGGACATAGTCTTGACCTACAAGCAGTTCAAAGAAAGAACGGAAGAAATAGTTATCCATATGCAGATGCTTATATGCGTCCAAAAGATAACGGAGCGAGAAGCCCACTTGGCGTGCTTGCTCTTCGGTCATACCACTAAGATCTACGCCATCGCAGATGCGATCTTTTTGTGTAGATTGATTGGGGGTAAAAGTGATAGCGGGTCCATAAGGGCTTGGTTCCGTGCGAGGGGCATTGAAATTAGGATGTCCGTAGCAAAGGAATGGTTTGTCCGTTCCGCGACCCAACGACACAGGTGTGGCCTCGAATAGGCAAACCGATGGGTATAGATAAATGGATAGCATGTTGCGTAGGTTTGGCGAAGGGGCAACAGGTAGACGATAAAGTGTTTGGTGGGTATAGTTCTTGCAAGGGATAACGGTCAATGGCACCTGCAATGAGTCGCTCAACCAATACTCGCCATTGATCATCAATGCCAATTCGCCCAAGGTCATACCATGTACCACAGGAATAGGCAATGCACCCACACCCGACTTATGCTTCATATCCAGGATCGGACCATCCACATAATAGCCATTTGGGTTTGGACGGTCAAAGACCATAAAGGCTTTGCCCTCATGCGCGCATGCATCCATGAGGCGCAACATGGTGACATAGTAGGTATAGAAGCGCAGTCCTACATCTTGTATATCGGTGATGAGGATATCAAAAGACGCCATTGCCTCTTTGGAAGGGCGTTTGCTCTTGCCGTCATAAAGCGAGAGAATTGGTATCCCCGTCTTAGGGTCTACACTGCTTGCCACATGCTCGCCTTCGCGCGCTGTTCCACGAAAACCATGTTCAGGCGAGAAGATAGCCGTCACTTCTACCCCATGCTGAAGCAGGAGGTCAAGGGTATGGAGTGTATCTTTACCCTGAATAACAATACCTGTGTGATTGCTCAACAAGGCAACGCGTTTGCCCTTTAGCAAAGGCAAATACTGCTTCGTTTGCTCGGCTCCTACTTCCACATTCTTAGCCTGTAGAGAGAGCACCGAAAGGCTGATAACAGCAAAAAGAAGAATGATTTTTTTCATGTTTTTGATTATAAGGTGTGACTATTTGGCTACAAAGGTACTACTTTTTTTGCACATATGCAAATTCTAAGCACTTTTCTGCAATTTGTACTGCATTAAGAGCCGCACCTTTACGTATTTGGTCACCAACACACCAGAACGTGATGCCATTTGGATTGGCTAAGTCGCGGCGAATACGACCTACATACACATCGTCTGTACCGCTGAGATACAGGGGCATAGGGTAGGGATATGTAGTCTTAGACGACGTCGCCTTTGCCAATTCCGGATTATCCATCACTTGTACACCTTCTGCGTGGGCAAGAGCCTCGCGAACTTGTTCTGGGGTAAGCGGCTCTTCGGTTTCTACCCACAGTGCCTCAGAGTGCGCACGCAAAGATGGTACACGCACACATGTGGCAGATACCGCAATATCGGAGTGCATAATTTTGCGGGTCTCGTGGTACATCTTCAATTCCTCTTTGGTATAATCATCGTCGCCAAATACGTCAATCTGCGGAATGAGGTTGTATGCGAGTTGGTAAGCAAACTTTTGGTGCTTTACTTCCTCACCATTAAGCGCTTGTCGGTATTGCTCTTCCAATTCTGCCATAGCACTTGCACCTGCGCCAGAGGCGGATTGATAAGAAGAAACATGCACGCGGCGGATATGCGAGAGTTCCTCAATAGCCTTCAAGCAAACCGCCATAATGATGGTGGTGCAGTTCGGATTAGCAATAATGCGTTTGCTTCCCTCTTGAAGGGCCTGCGCTATATCGTTCGCATTGAGTTCTGGGACAACCAAAGGCACCTGCTCATCCATGCGAAATGCTGATGAGTTGTCAATCATGATGGCTCCGTGGCGAGTGATGTCTTCTGCATATTCTTTTGATACAGATCCACCTGCGGAAACAAACGCAATATCAACGCCCTTGAAGAGGTCGCCATGTTGCAGCAGTTCTACGGTATATTCCTTGCCGCAAAAAGTATAACTTGAGCCCGCAGAGCGTGCGGAGCCGAAAAGTCGAAGAGAAGTAATAGGGAATTGGCGTTCAGCCAAAATGCGGAGCAGTTCTTGTCCTACGGCGCCTGATGCGCCCACGATAGCTATGTTCATAGTAGTCGAAATGTATGGTTATTGTGCGTCTATTGTGCGTGAATAGTACGTCTATTGTGCGTAATTGATAAGTAAAATAAGGCTGCCTAACCATTGGTCAAGCAGCCCTATCATAGTAATTAGAGCAGAGAGATTGTCAATTCCTCAGCATCCTCGAAAGCAACTTTACCTTCGCGAGCCAACCAGCCCAAAGCGAGGTTCAAGTCATCGTTTTTCAATTTTGTAGCTTTCTTCAAAGCTTTGAGTGTGAGAGCACCACCTTGTAATGCATTCCAGATCAAACCTGCGTTCTCACCAATCTTAGTTGTAATCATAATACCTTAAAAAATAAAACAGTTAATATATAGTGTGGCAGAGCCACGTTTAATTTGTTCCGAATGGCTCAATGTGGTTCACATTCGTTTGAAAAGCAAGCACGCGTTGTGTCCGCCAAAGCCAAAATTATTGCTCATAGCATAGTGGATCTCACGCGACTGTGCTTGGTTGAATGTGAAATTGAGTTTGTAATCTATATTAGGGTCCTCATCTCCCGCTGCGTGGTTGATGGTTGGCGTAACCATACTGTGTTGCATGGAGAGAATGGATATGATGGCTTCTACAGCACCTGTTCCGCCCAAAAGATGTCCCGTCATAGACTTGGAGGAAGTCAGATGGAGACGGTATGCGTGTGCACCAAAGAGTTCTTGGATTGCTTTAATTTCGGCAACATCTCCAATCAGAGTGGAAGTACCATGTGTATTGATATAATCCACTTGCTCGGGTGCTATACCTGCGTCATTGATAGCAAGTTGCATAGCGTTTTTTGCGCCAATTCCTTCGGGGTTGGAAGCCGTGAGGTGATACGCATCAGCCGTAAGGCCTACACCAACAAGTTCGGCGTAGATATGTGCTCCGCGCGCTTTGGCATGTTCGTATTCCTCCAGAACAAGCGAACCTGCACCTTCGCCTAATACGAAACCATCTCGCGAGGCCGAGAATGGGCGGCAAGCTGTTTGAGCAGATTCGTTACGGGTGGACAGAGCATGCAAGGCGTTGAACCCTCCGATACCAGAACATTCGACAGCAGCTTCGCTACCGCCCGTGAGCACCAGATCTGCCAAACCCATTCGTATCTGATAGCAAGCATTGGCAATAGCATGCGCCGAGGATGAACACGCTGAAGTCGTGGTGAAATTCACCCCTTGAAACCCATATCGAATAGCCAACATACCCGATGCCATATTGGTAATAATCATAGGGATAAAGAAGGGACTGTATCGAGGGGTACCATCACCCGCACCAAAACCTCCGATATTCACATCCAAGGTATTGACACCTCCCATTCCACTACCATAAATCACGCCGCAACGCAGAGGCTCTTGCTCCTCAATCTTGATTTGAGCATCGTGGATGGCCTCTTCGGCTGATTTGATGGCATAGTGAATATAGCGGTCGTAGCGACGCAGTTCTTTGCTGTCAAGCAAGGAGGACATGTCTAAGTCCTTGACTTCGCAGGCAAATTGCGTTTTGAATCGAGAGGGATCAAAATGCGTAATCTTGCCCGCTCCACTTTTGCCTTGTAGAAGGTGCTGCCACGTGGTGGGTACATCATTTCCCAATGGTGTAACCATGCCTATTCCTGTAACAACGACACGCTTATATTCCATACATTACATACACCCAACGAGTTTGTGGAGGTCCACAAACTCGTTCATGATAATAGTCAAAATACGTACGATAGATTACGCTTGAAGTTTCTCGATGTAGTCAATTACATCTTGCACACATTTGATTTTTTGAGTATCATCGTCTGGAATAGAAATACCAAACTCTTTCTCAAACTCCATAATCAACTCTACAGTGTCAAGAGAATCTGCATTGAGATCTGCAGCGAAACTTGCCTCTGGAGTAACTTGTGATTCTTCTACGCCCAATTTATCAACGATAATTGATTTAACTTTTGATTCAATAGCTGACATAATTACAATTTTTTTTAGTTGTTAATTATATTAATTTTATTATTTCTCACATTTAATCTCACCAAATCGGGTGCAAAGTAACTACTTTTTTTTCAAATATGCAAATTTTTTGGCATAATAATGCCATTATTCCCCAATTTTAAGCGTAATTTTGCCAATTCTTGCCCCAGATTTGCCCATTTGCGTCAATAAAACGCTGTCTCCGTCCAAATTTTCCACATAATGATTAGTCACAATTTTATGGGTATGTCCACCTACAATCACATCTATATAACGCGTCTGTTTTGCGAGCGTTTCATCCGTATTTGTACCCAAGTGACTAAGACAAATAACCACATCGCAATGGTGTTTGAGTTTAAGCTCAGTAGCCGCTTGCTGAGCCGACACTATAGGTTCAAGGTAGCGCACGGGGGCAAAATTCTTTTCAGCAACCAAGCCCGCAGGATTAACACCTACACCTAATATACCTACGCGTATGCCCGCGCGCGTGAGGACTGTATAAGGCTTGACAATACCTTCTAATGGTGTGTTTGCTACATCATAATTGGCTGATACGACCGCAAACTGCGCATTTTTCAGCACCATTGCCAAGGTATCAACACCATTGTCAAACTCGTGGTTGCCCAATGTGATGGCATCATACCCCATACGATTGAGTGCATCCACCTCAATGCGTCCACGATAAAAATTGAAATAGGGTGTGCCTTGGCTGAAATCGCCTGCATCCACCACAATTAAATTAGGATCTGCTTTTCGAGCCTGTTGGATAATTCCTAACCTGCGCGCATATCCAGCGTGATTACCATCGCGTTTGCCTGCTGCAATAGGTTCCACTTGTGAATGCGTATCATTGGTATGCAGGATGGTGAGGGTGTCGGTCTTGGGCGCACACGCCATCATCATAATACTCAATAAGATGATACTGAGGAATTTAGAAGCGTTTTTGTATTTCATCTGGAGTAAGAATTGTGAATATCGTTTGACCATTGCTGAGATATTGTGCGGGATGGTTCTCGTTTAAGCGCTTGAGCAAATCGCGCATTTCTGCATCATGAAGCATTTTACCCGTAGGTATAGCCATTTTGTCGGCAAGCGCAAACGCCATGGCCTCGTGCCATTGTTGCGTTGCAGTTGATCCTGTATCCTGCACTTGATGAATCACCTGCAAGAGCGTCTCGCAGGGATTGACCTGCCCCAATTGCATGGGCACTGCCGTAATCGTATAGGCATTAGGGGAGAATTGGTCCAAACCAAAGCCGATGGATGATAGGTCGTCTTGCATTGCTTGGAGGGTATGCAAATCCTCGGTGGATAAGTCAATCACTTCTGGGAAAAGAAGTTGTTGAGAAGCACCTTTGTGTTGGGATAATTGCGCGAGTAGTTCCTTGTATAGAATCGCGGTGTGAGCACGATGTGGATGTACCATCATCAGTCCTTGTGTAGTAGGTACAATGATGTATTTGTTTTGCCATTGCATGATTTGTACCGACTCATCTATTTCCGGAAAATGGAACAGCACATGCTCTTCTTCAGGCAAAGGATGTGTGACTGGCTGAGTGTAAAGCGTCTCCCATTGTGCGGTAGATGGAGTGCGATGAGAACTTGATGACTTGAAAGGATTATAGCTTGGATCCACTTGCAGACGAGGCATGACGATAGGTGCCGATGGCGGAATCTGAGGTATCTCAAGATGCGTCTCAGATGTGAAATCCAACGAAGGACTTATATTGAATTTGCCTAACGCTTCGCGTACAGCCGCCAATAGGATTTGGAAGACGGCTTGCTCATCGGCAAATTTGATTTCCGTTTTAGTGGGATGAATATTAACATCTATGGCATCGGGTTGGATGTCAAAATAGATGAAATAGGACGGATTATGATCGGGCGATAATAATCCAGAATATGCAGTAAGGACGGCTTTGTGGAAATACGGATGGCGCATATAGCGACCATTAACAAAGAAATATTGCTGGCTATTTTTAGTAGCCATTTCGGGTTTACCAACAAAACCATAAATATTAACCAATTCGGTATTAGCAAGAATATCCACTATCTGCGTAGTGAATAGTTTAGATGTGTGTCCGAAGATAGCCTCTATACGCTGTTTGGTGCTGCTGGCAGGCAACTCGGATACTATTTCGTCGTTATTAACGAGCGTAAACTGCACCTGCGGATTAACCAACACTATGCGATGATACTCCGCAAGAATATTGCGCATTTCTGTTTGGTCTGTTTTCAGAAATTTGCGTCGCGCAGGTACATTATAAAATAAACTTTTAACGCGGATATTAGTCCCTATAGGACATTGTGTAGGCTCTTGATTAGTAACGGTTGAGCCTGCTATTTCGAGATGCGTACCTATCTCATCCTCTGGCCTCCTTGTCAGCACTTCCACATGCGCTACCGCACAGATGCTGGCCAACGCCTCGCCACGGAAGCCCATTGTACGCAGTTGAAAGAGGTCCGAAGCCTGAGTAATCTTGGATGTAGCGTGGCGTTCAAATGCCATACGCGCATCGGTAGGACTCATGCCCTTGCCATTGTCTATGACTTGCAAGAGCGTTCTACCACCATCTTTCACCAGAATACGGATATGAGTTGCTCCTGCGTCCAAGGAGTTTTCTACTAATTCCTTTAGGCATGATGCTGGACGCTGAATCACCTCGCCAGCCGCAATCTGGTTGGCAACGCTATCGGGTAAAAGATGGATGATATCACTCATAATAAATAATTAAACACAAAGAGCAACAATCCTAATAACGCAATCCAAAATAGCAGTTTGGATGCGCGTTTAGCAGGATCCTTACGGTGATGTGTATTGGCTTCGTGTGCTTCACGAAACGACCCACGATGAAGACGCGCAAGTTTATCCTTGCGCGCCTCCTTTTCTTTATCGTAGTAAATGGGGCGATAGTCCCACTCACGGGGTTTGGGTACTTTTGGAAAAAGTATAGACATTATTTAACAATTGCTTGGAATTGCTCGTCTGCTTGGTACTTAGCAAACTCAATGTCAGCTTGTGCTTTTGCCTTCATTTGAGTGTTGCGTTGTACTGCTACCTTCAGATTGCTATACACAGCCTCACGATCATTGGTACGAGCACCTACTACAGCTGCCAAGTAAGCAGTAGTAGCGTTAGGATTAGCTACGCGAGCCAATGTCTGACGAGCAGCAGCATAATCCTCGTTAAGGATTTGTTGAACAGCAGCATTGTTTGTTGCCTCGTTACCATATGCAGTTTTAGCAGAATTATAGTCACCCTTCATGGTGTAGAGGGTACCCATAGCAGCCTTCAAATCGCCTTTGGTACCTGCTGCTTTGCCAAGATATTGCTCTGCTTGTACGAGGTCATTCTCTGCCATAGCGGTGATACCTGCGTTGTAGTTTACATCAGGATCTGCTGGAGCCAATTGCAATGCTTTTGCAAAACTGCGGCGAGCCTCAGATACTTGACCTTGAGCGAAATAGAGCATACCGATGTTGTTGTATGCGCGATAGTCTTGTGGGAACAACTCAGTTGCCTTGGTGTAGAGTGCCATCTTCTCATCAGCATCTTGGGTGAGTGTAGCAGAGTAGAGCAATTCGTCCACGCTCAAAGCGCGAGGATCGTTCTTAGCCAAAGCGGCAATCTCCTCATCTGATTTACCAATCAAGTCGGTAGTCAAAATCAAACGACTGCGACGCAATGCTGGCAAAATCTCGTCTGCGATAGTCTTGTATACTGCACTCAGGTTCTTGATTTGTGCCTCACGCTCCTCTGGATCGGTGTACATGCTGAGCACGCGAAGAACCAACTCCTTATCTTGGATATTGCTTGCCTCCATAGCCTTTTGGAAACCAGCCCAGTCCTCAGCGGTTACATTTGACTCAATAGCTGCATCTACTTTAGCCTTCTTGAGTTGTTTTGCCAAATATTTCTCAGCGTTTGCTTGACGAGCATCAGCCAATTTCTCATTCAAACCTTGCTCACCATCTGGAGAAGCATAACCTGCTACCTCAATCTTGTTGATAGCTTTGTCTTCAGCAGTGTTTGCATCCTTAATAGCTGCGTGCAAGTCCTTCATCTCTTGAGACTTCAACTCAGAGTTGCGCAAAGAAGATTGTTGAATCAAGAAGCGAATATCAGCCTCTTGCACCTCTTGGATAATGCGTTGGAACTTGTCTGCGGTGATTTGAGGTTTTACCTCCTCTGCAGTAGCCACAGCCAACTTAGCGGTAGAGATAACACCATCAGCAATCTTCACCTCTGGCAAGTCTACCACTTTGTTGCCCGAACGGGCCTCAAAACGCAAATAGAGCTCTGACTTAGCCATTTGAGGTACATAATCAAACACAGCCACTTGGCTATATTTACCACCCTCTTTGTAAGAAACTACTTGACCATTCTCTTTCGCCTTCTCACCTACATACACTACAGATTTGCTAACTGCCTCACCACCTTCGTATTTCAATACAGGTGTTACAGTCAACACAACATTCTTAGCAAATTTCTTCACAGGGAAAGTACCTGTGATTTCTGCTTCTACTTGACTACCCACTACAGCCAATGGACTTGGGTTTACGGATACTTGCTCAGGTTGAACAGCTGTTCCGCAAGATGTCAGCATAGCTACTGCAATGACTGACGCAAAAAATAAAGATTTTTTCATATTATAATATTAAATTTTGATTTACCATTATTTCCAATACAAAAATCGTGCAATATCGCCTGCAAAGGTACAAAAATATTTACAAACTGCCAAATATATACCTTGTTTTTGTTGTTTTTTTACTAATAAACCTATCTTTTTGCTTAAAATAATTAAAAATCAGCGGTTAACAAGTGATATTCATGCAAAAACAACAGTGGATAATTCGAATCGATATGTCCCGATGGATAATCAAATAATACAGGAAAATCATAGGGTTCCACAATCTGGCGGATAGACTCTAATAATGTGCATCCCATGCTCACATCATCCGCACAATCGGTGAATTGACCAACCACCAAACCGCTTATCTTATCAAAAACACCGCTCATTCGCAGGTTGTGCAACATGCGATCAATATGGTAGTGATTTTCACTAATATCTTCAATAAACAATATCGGTGCTTTGGCGCATTGTTCAATCACTTTGTTCAAACCGAAAGCGGTACCCTGCAATCCGTATAGTACACTCAAGTTGCCACCTATTAGGGGTCCTATGGCCTCTCCACTGCGATTCAGTGGCGACTGCGCAGTATGGTGTATCGTATACGCAGTACGAGCATGGTGAGGCGATGGATGGTAGATCATGGGCAACAAATGTGAGGTCAGCGATAAGGGAGATGGCACATTTGTTTCCATCAACAAGTTTTTCTCAGCCATCAACGCAATATCATCCTCGGGCAATAGCGACAAGTCCTTACACATATTGGCGTGCAACGACGGTACACCATGCAGGCTCAGTAGATTATGCAACGCTGTAATATCTGAATACCCCACCACCAGCGGCCATTGCGCTTTGGGGCGATTAGGAAGCACTATCTTATCAATTATGCGTTGCAATCCATAGCCACCTCTACTGCACAGAATAATATCCACCGTCGGATCAGCAAAGGCACTATTCAAATCCGCTATGCGTTCTTCGTCCGTGGCGGAGAATCGACCTATATTGTCATATGCATGCGCACTAACCGACACACCAAAACCCCACTGTTCCAACCGAACCTTGGCTTTGTTTATCCATTGCGCATCTATTGCGCTCGCGGGGGATATTATACGAATATGCTTCATCGGTCAAACAGGACGGGTTTACTTTGTTTTCTTACTTGCAAGAATGAAGTATACGATCAGAGCCACATATGCGACTACACCGACAATCGCGGCACCGTTGCTTGCAGCCCAAGTGCCTAAGTAGCACTCTACACCGCAGAACTTAATGAGCGCACTCACTACACCCATCAACGCACCACCAGCGATAAAGCCAGAGGCAATCAAGGTACCCTTCTCATTGCGAGCCGCTGCCAACTCCTCTGCTTGCTCACCGTCTTTCTCACGCTTACGGCTAACGAGCCATGAGATGGCACCACCCACGAGCAATGGGGTGTTCAGACTCAATGGGATAAACATACCCAATGCAAAAGCCAACACAGGCACGCCCAACGTATTCAGTATCAATGCTAATATGGCACCTGCCAAATACAACATCCATGGTGCCCCCTGTCCGCTCATCAGTGGCTCGATGACCGCAGCCATTGCGTTAGCTTGAGGTGCTACAAGGGCGTTCTCGCCTACGAAACCGTAGGTCTTATTCAGAATAATCATCACACCACCGACGGTAGCTGCACTCACCAGCGTGCCGAGAAACTTCCATGTCTCTTGTTTGCGTGGGGTGGTACCAATCCAGTAACCTATCTTGAGGTCAGTGATAAAACCGCCTGCCATAGACAAAGCCGTACAAACCACACCTCCAATCACCATTGCACCCACCATACCACTGGCACCCTTCATGCCTACTGCCACAAAGATGACAGAAGCAATAATCAGGGTCATCAATGTCATACCGCTCACAGGGTTGCTGCCCACGATAGCAATCGCATTAGCAGCCACGGTAGTAAAGAGGAAAGCTATAATAGCCACCACAAGGAATGCGACCAGGGCTTGCCAGATATTGCCTAACACACCTATCCAGAAAAATACGAGGGTCACGAGCAATGCTACGGCAATAGCCAAGACGATAAACTTCATGCTCAGGTCTTTCTCCGTGCGGAGCGATGCCTCAATGACTTGTTTGCCCTTGCCGCCCAGCTCCTTGCCTGCCAGTCCCACAGCCGACTTGATCACGCCCCAACTCTTGACAATACCAATAAGACCTGCCATCGCGATAGCACCGATACCTATATTACGACCATAATCTTTGAACATCAAATCAGGGTCCATCGTTTCCATACCAGGCACACTACCCAACAATGGGAGCAATACCCACCATACGAAGAACGAACCCGCGCAAATAACGGCTGCGTACTTGAGGCCAATGATATAACCGAGACCCAAGACCGCAGCAGAAGTGTTGATGGAGAAGACGAGTTTGAACTTAGCCGCAAAAGCTTCGCCCCAACCCATCATGCGGGTGGTGAGTTGCTCGGTCCAGAGGCCGAAAGTAGAAACAGCAAAATCGTACAAACCACCGATTCCAGCGGCCCAAATGAGGGGTTTGGCTTGATTGCCACCGCCCTCGCCAGAAACAAGCACTTGGGTAGTAGCCGTAGCCTCAGGGAATGGATACTCACCGTGTTTCTCCTGTACAAAATACTTGCGGAAAGGAATGAGGAACAATATACCCAAACAACCACCGAGCAAGGATGATAGAAAGACTTGCATGAAGTTAACAGTAATCTCTGGGTATTTAGCCTGCAATATATATAGTGCTGGCAATGTGAAGATTGCACCAGCTACAATTACACCGCTGCTGGCACCTATGGATTGAATGATGACATTCTCGCCCAACGCGTTCTTGCGCTTCATAGCAGAAGATAGACCTACTGCAATGATGGCGATAGGAATGGCGGCTTCGAACACTTGACCGACTTTCAGGCCGAGATACGCAGCCGCAGCTGAGAAGATGATGGCCATTACCACACCCATGATCACACTATAAGGCGTTATCTCTGGATACTGGTTCTCTGGTTTGAGAATTGGCTCGTAGTGTTCTCCTGGTTTGAGAGGACGATTGGCGTTCTCAGGGAGTTGGATTTTGCTCATAAGTTTCGTATTTAGAGAGTTATTATTCGATATGCAAGATAAGCGGCGTAGGTGAGGAGTAATACCGCTCCATGCCAACGCTTGATCTCGTGCTTCTTGGTGAGATAAACGAAAAGCATCACAAGGATACTACCTAATGCAGCCATCAGGGCGTCTATCTCCAGTCCGTGGTAGCCTGGCAATGCCTTCACGCATGCGCTCGTACCGAGAATGAAGAAGATATTAAATAGGTTGCTACCTACCACATTGCCGAGTGCAATATCGCAGTTCTTCTTGAAGGCTGCCATGCAGGAGGTTGCCAACTCGGGTAGGGATGTTCCCAAAGCCACTACGGTCAAACCGATAATCGCATCGCTCACACCCAATGAGTGTGCAATACTGGTAGCACTCTTCACTATCAACTCACCACCCACTACCAATCCGACCAAACCGCCGATAATCAGCGCAAGGGCACGGCGAGCAGACATGGGCTTGTAGTCTTCATTATTCTCCGTTGGCGGGGTACTACCAATGCCTTTGAAGTTGTGCCAAAGGAAAATCAAGAAGAAGATAAGCAATATACTACCACCTACACCCGAAATAAAACCACCATTGCCTTGTCCCATTTGTATGGAACCCAAATCACGGAGAGTTGGTTCGGCAATATTCATATTGAAGACATGCTCTATCTCCAACCACGATGGGCTGTTATATACCGCAAAGAGCAGTACGAGTAGAGCAGCTAACAGACTGAATGGTATGTCAAAGCGGCGAGTAGATTTTTGCGATGAAATCGGGAAAATCAGTGCCGTAAAGCCCAATATCACGAAGACATTGATTATATTACTACCCAGCACATTGGTGATAGCAATCTCAGTGCTTCCTTGTCCCACTGCCACCATATTTACCACAAACTCAGGCATACTGGTACCAAAGGCCACCACCGTGAGACCGATCACAATATCGCTCACACCGTATTTCTTTGCCAAACCAGAAGCACCTTCCACCAGCCAGTCTGCACCTTTGATGAGTGCTGCACAGCCAAAAATGATGAGCGGAATAGCCACCCAAAAGCTGCCGTTGGCAAGCCAAGTGTTTAAAAAATCAAGCATTGTTATATTTTAGGTTAAAGGTTAGAGGCTAAAGGTTAAAGGCTGGTAATATGCGGCTACGCCGCTATTTCTCACCTCATCGCCTATCGCCTTATTGCCTTTTTAATTACACATTGAACAGGAAGTGCATGATGTCGCCGTCTTGTACGACATACTCTTTGCCTTCGATGCCGAGTTTACCTGCTTGACGGCAAGCCGACTCGCCGCCGAGTGCGATATAATCTTCGTACTTGATGACCTCTGCACGGATGAATCCACGCTCAAAGTCCGAGTGAATCACACCTGCACATTGAGGTGCCTTGCTACCTGCCTTGAAGGTCCACGCGCGCACCTCGTCACTACCCGCGGTAAGGAAGGTGCGAAGCTCAAGCAACGCATACGCTGCCTTAATCAGACGGCTCACTCCTGACTCCGTAAGTCCGATTTCACCGAGGAACATCTGGCGTTCCTCGTAGGTCTCCAGTTCGGCAATCTCGCTCTCAATCTTCGCAGCAACAATAAGCACTTGTGCGTTCTCATCTTTGACAGCTTCGCGCACTTGCTCTACATATTTGTTGCCATTGACAGCAGAACCCTCGTCCACGTTGCAGACATAGAGTACTGGTTTGCTGGTCAACAGCATCGTCTCTTTGGCAACGAGTTCTTCATCCTTATTGATGAGTTCTACTGTGCGAGCAGACTTGCCTTGTGAGAGTGCCTCGCGGTACTTGAGCAGCACATCGAGTGCCACTTTGGCTTGTTTGTCGCCACCTACGCGCACTTGTTTCTCTATCTTTTGGATGCGTGCCTCCACGGTCTCAAGGTCCTTGAGTTGGAGCTCTGCATCAATGATATCTTTGTCACGAATAGGATCCACAGAGCCATCCACGTGTACCACGTTCTCGTCATCAAAGCAACGGAGTACGTGGATGATAGCATCTGTCTCGCGGATATTCGCGAGGAACTTATTGCCGAGTCCTTCGCCTTTGCTTGCACCCTTGACCAATCCTGCAATATCCACGATTTCAACGGTGGTTGGTATCACACCGCGCTCGGGTTTGCATAGCTCGCCCAACTTGATAAGTCGCTCGTCTGGTACGGTGATAACGCCCACGTTAGGTTCAATTGTGCAGAATGGGAAGTTCGCCGATTGTGCCTTGGCGTTGCTCAAGCAGTTGAAGAGGGTCGATTTACCTACATTAGGCAGACCCACGATTCCACATTGTAAAGCCATATGTTTTAGGTTAGAGGTTAGAGGTTAAAGGTTAAAGGCTGGTAATATGTGGCTATGCCGCTATCCCTTGCCTCTCGCCTTATTGCCTTTCACCTCTCGCCTAATTCTCAATTCTTAATAAGGTTATGTCCTGTCATTTCCTTTGGTTGCTCTACGCCGAGGATGTGGCAGAGCGATGGAGCCACGTCAGCGAGGATACCATCTTCCAATTGCGCATCGGTGTGCTCTTTGCTTACATACACGAATGGCACTGGGTTCAATGAGTGCGCGGTGTTAGGCGAACCATCGGCATTGATAGCGTTGTCGCAGTTGCCGTGGTCAGCGATGATGATGATCTCGTAGTCGTTCTTGAGAGCAGTTGTTACCACTTTATCTACGCATTCATCGATAGTTTTAACCGCTTTCTCAATAGCAGCATACACGCCCGTGTGACCCACCATGTCGCCGTTGGCGAAGTTGAGGGTGATATAGTCGTATTTTTGTGTATCGAGTGCCTCGCAGAGTGCCTCGGTCACTTCTGGAGCAGACATCTCTGGTTGGAGGTCGTAGGTAGCCACCTTTGGTGAAGGAATCAAGATACGCTCCTCGCCTGCGTACTCTGCCTCGCGGCCGCCGTTGAAGAAGAAGGTTACGTGTGCGAACTTCTCGGTCTCAGCGATACGGAGCTGCTTGAGGCCTGCGTTGCTTACGATCTCACCCATGGTGTTTTGTACGTTCTCTTTTGGGAAGAGGATGTGCAAGCCTTGGAAAGAAGAATCGTATGGGGTCATGCAGTAGTATTGGAGGTTAGGAATGGTGGTCATACCATTCTCTGGCATGTCTTGTTGGGTGAGCACGATGGTGAGTTCTTTCGCGCGGTCGTTGCGGTAGTTGAAGAAAATCACTACATCGCCTTCCTCAATGGTAGCCACTGGCTTGCCGTCGCGTACATGTACGATTGGCTTGATGAACTCATCGGTTACGCCTTCTGCGTAGCTCTCCTCTACGGCTTTGAGCATGTCTTCAGCCGCTTTGCCTTCGCCCTTAACGATACAGTCGTAAGCCACTTTCACGCGCTCCCAACGTTTGTCGCGATCCATGGCGTAGAAACGACCTTGGATAGAAGCGATCTCGCCGCAGCTATTAGCCAAGTGTTGTTGCAATTGGTCGATGAAACCGAGACCAGACTTAGGGTCGGTATCACGACCGTCCATAAAGCAGTGGATAAAGGTTTTGCCGTCTAATCCGTAGGTTTTAGCGATGTCGCAGAGGTAGAACAGGTGGTCGAATGACGAGTGTACACCACCGTTAGAGGTCAATCCCATGAGGTGGAGTTTCTTGCCTGTCTCTTTGGCGTATCCGAAAGCAGATTTGATTTCTGGGTTTTCGAGGATGCTACCATCTTTGCAAGCGCGGTTGATCTTCACGAGGTCTTGATAAACTACGCGACCTGCGCCGATATTGAGGTGACCTACTTCGGAGTTGCCCATTTGTCCATCGGGCAAACCCACGTTTTCGCCACTGGCTTGCAGTTGGCTGTGTGGGTACTTCTCCAATAGAGCATCCCAGTGAGGGGTTGGAGTGCAAGAGATAGCGTCGGCTTGTGATTTGTTTCCGATTCCCCAGCCGTCGAGAATCATAAGTAATGCTTTTGACATAGTTGTATTGTATTATTAGTTATTTTCTTCTTATTTTGCCCATTATGCGTAGCGTAACTGAAAAAACGTGCAAAGGTACTACAAAAAATGCACATTTGCAACAAAATCGTACGAAAGTTTACTTTCAAGTGCGATTTTGTTGCAAATGGGCTGCATTAAGCGACCGTACTTTCGAGGTGGGCGAGTGAGTGAATATTAGTACAATATGCTCGGATGTTACGAACTAATGCAACTTTATACCAAAAAATTTGCTTAATTGCCAAAAAAGCACTACCTTTGCGCCCGTTTTTGACCATTATATATGTATTCTTTCAAGATTTACTTACCCTACTACAAACGCAACCTCAAGGTGGCGCTACCTGTCATGCTCACGCAGTTGGGCGCATCGTTAGTGGGATTCTTCGACTCCATGATGGTGGGACATTATGCTACAGTAGACTTGGCAGCGGTCAGTTTCGCCAATGCTATCTTCTTCACTGTCATGGTCTTTGCTATGGGTGCTCTGATGGGTATCACCCCACTCGTCGGCATCCAAATCGGTGCCCAACACACCTCATCACCAATCGCCAATCGCCAATCGTCAATCACCAATCGCCAATCACCAACAGCAAATAACCAGATTTCCTCCCTCTTCCAAAATGGCATACTCTTCACGGTACTCCTGAGTGCTGTCATGCTTATTCTCTTGAGCGCATGCATCCCCTTCTTAGACCGTTTTGGTCAAGACCCTGCGGTGATTGAAGTCGCGCGCCCGTATTATATACTGATTGTCATCTCCTTGGTGCCATTCCTCTTCTTCTCCTTCTTCAAGCAGTTCCTTGAGGGATTGGGCAATACGATGGTGGCTATGGTCATCACGCTGCTCATGAACGGCCTCAATATCCTACTCAACTGGGTATTCATCTATGGCAACTGGGGCTTTGAACCCATGGGCGCCACGGGTGCTGGTATCGGTTCGCTCATCTCGCGCATAGGTATGCCTTTGTGCTTCTGGGCGGTTATGGCTTGGCGCAAGGAGTGGAAGCAGTACCTGCGTATGACTTGGCAACGTTTCTCATGGCAACGAATCCGCGAACTGGCTAAGATTGGTTTTCCCATCGGAGGTCAGACCTTGCTGGAGACTTTCCTCTTCACTGCATCGTTTGTGATTATCGGATGGATCAGTAAGGAGGCATTGGCAGCTCACCAAATCTCCAATCAGATTGCGGATATGACCTTTATGCTGGCACTGGGTATTGGTTCGGCGACTACCATCCGTGTGTCACACCAGTTGGGCGAGCGTAATATCCACGGCGTGCGCATGGCCAGTACAGCCAGTATACATTTGGTATTGCTAATGAACACAATTGGTGCTGCGCTGATGATCAGTCTGCGCAATTATATCCCGATGTTGTTTACTGAGGATAAAGAGGTGATAGCTATCGCCTCGCAACTGATTGTGCTGGCGGGTCTATTCCAGTACGCCGACGGCTTGCAGGCGGTGGGTGCCGCTATGCTGCGCGGTATAACGGATGTCAAAGTGCCTATGGTGATTGCTTTTGTATCCTACATACTAATTGGCTTGTCGGTAGGTCTATTGTGTGCATTCCCATTTAATATGGGTGCGGCAGGCATTTGGGTTGGATTTATCTTTGCGCTGGCTATCGCAGCCATCTGCTTCCATATTCGCTTTAATCGAAAACTAAAAAAGTTGTCCTATCACACCAATATTTGACAATCCCAACATAAGCAGATAGCCATCCTAAGCCAATCGCATATATAGTCACAAAAAAGCAACCGACAGTGTCGGTTGCTTTTTTGTAGCGGGACCCAGGATTGAACTGGGGACCTCATGATTATGAATCATGCGCTCTAACCAGCTGAGCTATCCCGCCTCGTTTTTCAAACGCGGGTGCAAAGGTACTACATTTTTTTGAATTGACCAAAAAAATTAGTACTTTTTTGCATATTTTTGCATTTTTATTGCAAAAAACGCCTTATTTTGCCCATTCAAGGTACTCCTCGAAGGTAAAATGCCTACCTATCAATTCGAAATTAGTCTGTGTGATGCAGATCACTTGCACCTCGTTCGTATGCAAAATCTGCATCAAATCGGCATTCTTCTTCAACATATTTTCGTACCACAATGCTTCATCCATATGGCTGAAGCCAGACACCTGCAGCGCACATTCACCAATGGTGAAGGTAGGCAGTTGTTTGAGGTCGAAATCCTTAATCATAAATTGCGAGAAGTTGTACAATGCCACCTCATACAACACGGTATTCAGTCGCTTGTCATCGCGTGGCATCACCAAAAGTACCACCGCTGGTTCGTTGGTATTTGTGCTGAATGCCACGGTAGTATCCTTCTCCTCCGTTGCGGTCTGTTCCACTTGTCGGCGGTCTTGCAGCGAGGCCATCTCGCCCCCCTTCTGACTCTCAGCACCCTGTCCCATAAGGGCAAGCATATCCTTTGCCATAGCTGCCAATTCGTTGTCAGGATAACGCGCTACCATATCGCGCAGTTCAGCTATGAATGCCTCTTGCCCATTGGTCTTCGCCACAGAGATGGCGTTGAGGAAGAGGAATCGTGGCATCAGAGGTGTCAGAGGATAGTTATCCTCCACATACTGTTTATTGGTCCTGACTTGGGCATAATCGCTTGTACGATAGGCGTTGTATGTGGTTTCGTACAGCGAGTCTTGCTCTGCCGACATCTTACGCAATCGGTCGAAATAATCAGGTTGCGACACAATATATGCTTCTTGTGATTCTGGGAATAGGCGTATAATATCCGCTTTATAACGACTTGCATCAGTCGTGCGATTATCCTTGAGCGCGCTGAGATACTGCATATAGTACAAGTCCTTCAGGCGAGCATCAGCAGGGAAACGGCGACAAAAATCCTCAAAAGTCTCATCGCTCAGAGCCTGATCGCCCACCTCATCGCGATAGATATAGACCATATTGTACAATGCATTGGCTATTTGCTCGTTCGAGCGCACAAAGTCTGCTTCGGTCTTGGGTATCTGTTGCAGATAGAACTCAGGTTTGTGGTTGTCGGTTTCGGTAGTTGCCGATACTCTAACCGAATCAGTACTAATCGAATCGGTCACCACATCGCTATCCGCCATCTCGTCTATATAGGTACTGGTAGCAGCTTTGCTGATACGGCGCCAGTTGTCTTCCAATGTGCGATTGCCCCATTGCGAACGGAATGTCTGTTGCCCCGAACGCAATAGTTGAGGGTTATAGAAATACCACTCGCCACTGCCAGCACCGCCCAACATATGTTGTGTATTCACACCACGAGGACCACTATTGTTCTCCGCCTCGCGCTCGGCTTGCGCAGCACGTTCAGCCTCTTCCTCTTCGGCCTTGATAAGGTCTGCAATAATCTTCTCTACTATCCTCAGTTGCTCAGCCTCAGAGAGCGTTGCCAATCGCTGAAGAGAATCTTGCAACTGTACAGTAGAGTACTCCACCACCAATTGGTCTAAGGTCTCAGAACGTCGTTGAATGCGTTTGTAATCATTGTGCTGTACGGGGAGGATTTGACTTGCCTCTTTGTAGCATGGACTGGCATGCACATAGTCACGTTGCTCATAATAGATATCGCCTGCTATCACCAATACCGAGGCCTTGTTCAGTCCGTTCTTGGTGCTACTCTCAATGCCCTTCGTATAGTACTCCAATGCCTTAGCAGTGTCTTTTCGCTCCAAGAAAATATCGCCCAATATTCCATAGATTTGGTCGAGTCGGTCTTTGTTCTTATCTTGCTTCGCTATTTTGGTCAGCAGACTCACAGCTGAAGTTGGTTTATCCGCCAATTGGGCTAACTGAAGGCGTGTATTGAAGTCCATCTCACTATCGGGTTGCAGCTTCAGCACTTTTTCATAAGCATTGCGCGCTGATTTCTTGTCACCTTGCAGTTGATAGAGTTGGCCTAACACATACTGGAAACGCGGTTGATAGACTTTGCGCGACTCGTTGGGCAAAGCTATTTTGACGAATGGGATTGCCTCTTTGTAGCGACCAGTTTTCATCAAAATATCGGCTGATACCGCTGCGTATAGTGGCGCATTTTTGCGGGAGAGATCAGCTTCTTGTACCTTAGCCAGTACATCTTCTGCCTCGTAGAGCCAGTCCATCTCGGCATAGGCACGTGCCGACCATAGTTGGCATTGCGCTACGATGTCTTTGTTGTAGGCGTAATGGCGAGCGATATAATTGAAAGTACTGATACTGCCTAAGAAATCGCCTTTGTGGAACTCAGCTTGCGCCAATAGCATCCAAGCTTTATCCATCTGGTTATTAAACTCCTCCTGCTCCAACCAGGCCTTGTAATTAGGATCACGACGACGTTTTTCGTGATTAACTTTCTTGGGTTTTACCTTGATGCTATGCAACTTTATACATTTGCGGCACTTCTCAATGGTACGATCCATATGGGATGTAGCCGCCTGAGCGGCTTCGTGATTAGACACCGGATAAAGCGGCAGGATGGTAGAAAAATCATCATCGTGCGCTTCGTTAATAGCCTCCAATCCATCTGCGAAGGCTATTTGGCCATTGTGGTGAATATTATACTTGGTTTTCGTTTGATGAAAACTGCGACTTGCCCATGTGTTCTTTTGTGTAGAACACCCCACTAATCCTAATAGGGTTAGACAGAATAAGATGTACAATTTGCCTTTCATTTCAATCCTTTAATATGGCTGGGTGCAGCCACAAATTCTTTCAAGTAAAATGGTTCGTAGTATGCCATTTGTTTGTTATCCAAAGTGTGGCTTTGTAGTTCAGCCAAGCGGCCCATACAACGCGCGCGCGGAACAATATTATCAATAAAATGGGCATTGGGATGCGTAATGACGGTTTGACATTTCGCTGCACCATTGCCAAAGAAATAGATAGGTTGTCGCTCTAATTCCTCCTTAAATGCTTCAGTATCGATAATTTTGGCTTGCACTTCGGCTATAGTGGATAGATGACTATTTGCCTCGTGTTGGTATAAAGCGGTATATACTTCCATACGCCGTGCATCTATCATCGGGCAAAGGAGAGCATCACTTCCGTCTGCCAAATCTTTGCTATCAATACAATGACATAGTATTTGCAATGTATCAATCGGAATCAATGGAATATTCAGTCCATAGCATATACCTTTGGCTATACTGGCTCCGATACGGAGACCAGTGTAACTACCAGGACCTTGCGAAAGTGCTACTGCATCTATATGCCAATGGTTGGTTTGTGCTGCATGCAGCATTTGTTCGATAAATACGGGCAGTTCGCTTGCGTGGTTAGCGCCAGCCAAATTCTCCACAGAAGCCACTGCTATACCATCTATAGTGATGGCAGCTGAGCAGCAGGTGGTAGATGTTTCGATATTGAGTATGGTCATAACCTAATCGTTTGGGCTGCAAAGGTAGTATATTTTTTGCATATTTCCAAACTTTAGCGTATTTTTTCCATTTTTCTCATTCCATATCTATCCTTTTTTCGTCTTGAGTGAAGAAACTGGCGGTCATGTCCACACATGCCACAATCATAACTGCTGAAACGAAACAGATCAATAAGGTCATCAATACATTCATAATAGTTTCTTTTTTATTGGGTTAAACATGGGTTATTTCGCTAAATTGTACAATCATAATTGTCCCTTATTTTGCGTTGTTTTTTGAAATCCGCTGCAAAGGTACTGCGCCAAACTGACAAAACCTGTCATAAGGTCAAAGAAAATACAGAAAATGTGATTTTTCTGCTTAATAGCGATAAAATATGTTTAGCTTGCTCCTTTTTTTGTATGTCGTAGCACAAAAAAGGAGCAAGCTATAGGTGGAGTTAAACGGGAAGAGGAGAAAAGTATAGTTCAGAGTAATCCTCATTTTATCAGTTTCTTAGCGCTCTTGAGGATGGCGTTGCCGATTTTGCGTTCGAGGCCTTGTTTGGTCATAGGTATGCCTGTTGCGCGTGCGATTTTTTGCTTGGCCCCAGTGATGCCTATAGCACGCTTCCAAGAGAATGAGAGACCGGGGATTTTCATGAAAATAGATTCCTTGTGTTGTTGTCAATGGATATTCCTAAATTGCTGCTGCAGTTGACTCATAAAGTCAAGTAATTCTTCAAAACTAGGAGCATGATTATCATAGATATACTCTTGTAACATCATTTGATAATCTGCCTTATAATCATTGATGAGCTTCTCTGGTGGTACAAAGGAGATAGCATTAGGCAAGAGCATACTGTAGTCAACATACTTAATATGGTAATATGCTTCACGATGTTGGACGATTTTGTGATACAACTCGACATCTTCCATTGCTTCGTTGGCAAATGGTGTTTGTGCCAATTTGTATAAATCATACAAATGACGTGTCATACGCAATGTACGAGGATTGTCTTTCTGAAACTCTTCACACAACAGAAAAGCTTTCTCTAAAAATGTACGCGTAGGACGAACTGTTCGTGCTTGTACTATTGCATCCGTATCATAATTGGGATATACCTCATGAATCATGGATTCTAACGAAATCAGTTCCGTAGGTTCATCCATTGATAGGCAGCTAATCTCTACCTTAACAAAGGGCAACATGTAATTGCTCGTATGGGGCAGAACAGATTGGTACTGAACATGTAATACCACAGGATCTTTATCCGAGGCAATGGGTTGAGCATCGTATCCCTCAAACATTGTTATCGGCAAGATTGTACAGTCTCTTAAGCCAAAACTATGCATGAGTTGCTGAAGCTCAATGCTAAGTTTCTCAACAATATATTCTCGTGATAGTTTGCGTAATTTTTCTCTTTGACTTTTTGAGGTGCTCTCAATGCCGAAGAAACTATGGTGGAGTGACAAATCTATATCTTCAGAGAATCGATTGATCAAGTTCCAACCTTTGCTGAGTGATGTTCCGCCTTTGAATGAAATATACTCGCTGCAAGATGTTTGGAATAATGCTTTGAGGGTCATAGTCACCCACCAATCTTTTTCGATGGTACTTGCCTCGATATTCTTTTCTGCTGCTATATTAGCAACCATCTGTCTGCGCAGTTGCAAGGAATTATCAATCCACGTTTTCATGTTTGATACGATTTTTGATGATTGTACGTGCCCATACTGGGAATAGCATCAGATCATGTTGAAGTGCTTTGTTATCCACCGACATGATGATTTGCTCAATGCGTTGCAATTGTGACTCCGTTAGGTTGTTTTGTCCAATCCATTTCATAGCTTGGCGAAGTACGGAAAGAGTCTTGTTTTTAAAAGCAAAATGCGAAGGAGACACATGCTTGAGTTGAATAGTCTGCTTGCCTATTGTTAGGATACGTGCTGTACCATTGGTCAGGTACACATGTTTTGTAGGCACTTGCTCTGAAAGGCCCAACTGATTAGCGGCACTGGCGCCAGCAGGTAGGTATTGTGTGCGGTCGCGTTTACAAATTGCCTCTACCACCTCTTGTGCAAAAGGAAGACTTACTCCGAGTTCTGTTGTTATGGGCTTATAGTATAGACCTTGAGCCAAGCGCAAAAGTACACCTGACGCTACTGATTCAGAAAGCGTAAACCCCACAAACTCTTCATGATAATCAGGAAAATCCTGACGTGTGAGAATTGTTCCTGCTTTCTTCCTGTTTATTTGTTTTTGTAGTGAATCTGCCATAAAAACCTTGGAAATAATGATGTTTTTTCAAATGTTTTCGGCTGCAAAGGTAGTGCTTTTTTCTGATATATCCAAATGTTTTTGTGAGAAAGTTGTTTTTATCCCACTTTTTCATATTTTGTGATCAACGGTGAGCTTATTTTATCAGTTTCTTTGCGCCTTTGAGGATGGCGTTGCCAATTTTGCGTTCGAGACCTTATACTATTGCATTCGTTGCAACAGTTCGCTGGTGGGCATCTCCATGCGGTTGAAGGCGAACCACTTTTTGCCGAGGTCTTTGATGCTGGCACCGAGGTGATAGACAGTATCGTCGATGCAGAGGAAGCGGTCGTGAGAGCGGTCGAACTCTATGACACTTATTGGAGGATATTGCGCATTGTGTTTTTGGATATCCAGTTGCAGTTGTGCGGTTGGTTTTTTGGTATAGATGGTAGCAGCCACCTTATCTGCTCGTTTGGCGAGCATGGTGAGCACGCTGTCGTCTATATAGTTGTCAATGAGGATAATTCGCGTGGTGGCTTCGCGTATGCGGTCGTTGATGAAAGTATAGGCATCGAAGATTTGACCATCGTAGAAGATGCCTTGGTGGGGGTGCACATTACCGCTATCCAAATGACGGAAGACCTCTTCGAGTTTATGGTCAGTTTCTACTTGATGAGCAGCAAGTGCCAGTTGGTTTTGTTCCATCACATCCAATCGTTGGAATATTTGTGCATTGGAAGCAATAAACTGGCGCATGGCGGTGAAGGCGCGCATAATACGGATATTTACATCAATAGCAGTATCAGAACGGAGTACTCCACTCAACATAGCTATTCCATTTTCGGTAAAAGCATAAGGGAGCGAAGATAATGGTCGTTTGCTTGGGGATGTTATCGCAAATTGCGATGACATAGTCTTCCACTCTTCTATGGTAAGTCGAAACATAAAGTCATCGGGAAACCGTTTAATATTACGTTTAACTTGTTCATTTAATCGGAAAGTCTCGACTCCGTACAAAATAGCAAGGTCGCTATCTAATAGTACTTGTTTCCCACGAATGATTCGAATGAGTGGTTCAATTTGTAGTAATTGATTGTTCGTTGTTTGTTCTGTAGTTGGAATCAATTCCTGTTGTGTTTGCTTTGCCATAATTTTTCTTTTTTTGTTTCTTATCTCGGCATTTCTGCCTTGAACGATTATTTCACGTTGCAAAGGTACTACACCAAACTGACAAAACCTGTCATAAGGTCAAAGAAAAATGCAAAAAGTTTCATTTTTCCCCAAAAAAGAGCGACACACATAGGTGTCACTCTAAACGTTTACACAACGGAATATACCAAAGAGGAATTGAAGATGTACCACGAGACCCGCAAAATTATGCACTCCGATTATCTGTAGTATAAATTGCGGAAAAAAGACCGACATAGTCAAATTTCCAAACTTTAGCGTATTTTTTCCATTTTTCTCATTCCATATCTATCCTTTTTTCGTCTATCCAAATGCTAAGAGCCAATGAGATGAACTATAACGCAAGGCGCAGGCCGAGGTAGCTGTAGGTGAATGTAGGTGTGTTGTCGTACCTATTCGACACACGGCAGTTACTCGCATTGTCGTTCCAACCACCACCACGGAGCACACGGTTAGAGCCATTTGATGGACCCGTTGGATTGGTCTGTGCACCACTGCTATAACTACCCTTCCAGTTCTGACACCACTCCCAAACATTGCCACTCATATCGTATAATCCCAATTCATTCGCTTGTTTTTGCTTCACGGGGTGTGTCTTGCTGCCACTATTGTTATCATACCAAGCTACATCGCTCAACGTATGGCTACCTGCATACTTATACCCCTGACTCTTCTGACCTCCGCGGGCAGCATATTCCCACTCCGCTTCAGTGGGCAAACGGAAGTTCTTTCCTGTCAATCGGTTAAGTTTCTTAATAAATGTTTGGCAACCATACCAACTAACCATTTCCACAGGCAAATTTGTACCCGAGAAATTGCTTAAATTAGTACCCATCACTGCCTTCCACAACTCCTGTGTCACCTCCGTCTCACCTATCATATAATCTGAAAGGGTGACTTGACACGTTGGTTTTTCATCACTATCTGCATTGCGTCCTTGTTCGGAAGTACCACCCATCGTGAACGTACCTCCTTTTACACCCACCATAGTAAACGATACACCCTTCACCGTAAAAGTCTGATTTTCTGTAGATGATGCAATAGGTATTGATTGTACTGTTGGTTGTGGCTCTGCTTGGGATGTTAATTTTGGTGCTACTTTCGGTGTAGCCTTGGATGTTTCTTTGGTTAGTGTATATTCCAGCATATGCTCTTGTCCCTCAGAGATAGAAACCGTCTTCTCTTGTTTTGCATATTCCTCTTTCTCCAATCGCACAGTATGCGTACCTATCAGCAAATCACCGACAAACAACGGACTTGTACCCACTTTCTCTCCATCCACATATACAGCCACATCCGTAGGCGAGCCGTCCACAATCAGTGAGCCACAAATAGGCAAAGGATTATTGAGCGTAATAGTCTGTTCTGCACTTTGTGCTGTGATACGCACGTTCGTATATGCAGTATGGTGGCTCGCTTGGTGCACTTCTACACTATGCTCGCCTAACTCCAATGTGCCTGTCCAACGAGTCGTGCCCAAATGACTACCATCCAAATAAATATCGGCCCCCTCATGCGTTGTCAAAGTCACTTGCGCAAAATTCGCCTCCAATATAGGGTGAATAGTTGTAGTCAGACCATCCTCTATAGTAATCATGGTGGAATAGTCCTTGTATTTCTCCTTTTGAATATGTAGCGTATAAATGCCTGAAGTCATCTCTCTGTTATTCAACGGTATAGTACCCAATTGCATCATACCACCGGTAGCCGTATTCGTAGCAAAAACATAGCCTCCTTGCGAGGTATTATCCCCCGCTACAGTCAGCCAACCAAATTGTGGCAGCAAGTCCACTTTCATTTCGGTTTGCGTGGCTGATACAGTAAAACGACCTTCCTTCGTATGGTATTTATCCGCAGCAATACTATAACTGTAGGTTCCATAATTGAGCATTTTGCTCGCTATACCACCCTCGCGCATAGGCAAAATCTCTGGTGCGCCATTCTCAATAATGGTCACTACGGCATTGTCTGGTGTAACGCGAAACTTAAAGAACTGGCGTTTTGGGACTTGCGTGGTCATTTGAGGCACATATTCCTCCTCAGGGATATACTCCACCGTACAATCATACACACAATTAGAACCTAATTGCTGCATATTATTTAGCAGCACTTTCTCACAGCCATCTCCACAGTCAATCAACATATATAGGCGTGTGGCTTTCACAAGAAACACAATTTGATTCGTATAGGTGGTCACTCGACTCTCTACGCGAAACATCTGCCCCACATCCAAAGTCAATCGCTCTTTAGCTTCGCGCACTGCATGACCGCTACCCGTTAGGTGCATGCGGATAACTGCGTAGGGGAAAGTATCTATCAGGTCAGGCTTCTCAAACGAGCCGAAGTCATTCTTGTATAATACCACTGCAGAAGCAAAGGGATTTTGCTCCAACTCCTTGATGATCTTAACCGACTGCGCTGACAAAGAAACCACTCCCCACCATAAGCACAGCAGTGTTACTAATAATTTCGTTTTATTCATATTGTTTTAATTCTTTGAACCTCATTGTCGGTATTGTTGATTCCATATCCCTGTGCAAATGCCAATGTTGAGCGCGCGCAGATGTTGTTTATGTTGTTCGTCTTCCTATTAATGCAAGAATATTCCAGGAGAAGTCACTCTACCTATTTCAGTCTTCACAATGGCGTTTCCCTTAATCAAAAGCACTATAGGTAATTTATTCGTAATTTGGTGCATTTCCTCCTTCGTGATTGTAATAATCTCTATTTCAGGATGATAGATACGATAAAAACGCTCCATAGCTTCTGGATTCTGGATTGAGATACCAATCACTTTATCAACTACATTAAACTGCTGAAATTGCTGCACATTCGCAAACGAATTTTGGCAATGTGGGCAAGTGAAAGAAAATAAATAGACTACATAAGAAGATTCTGACTCAAAGTGATAAACATCCGTTAATTTATCCATCATCGTGTTGCGATTATTCGTTAGTTTTGCAGAAGATAGTTTAGGCAAGCGATATGACTTATTCATACTCAATCCACAAACAAAACAAGATAATCCAACCATAAATATCATAGCTATTACTTTTATCCAACTACCTTGCTTTTTTGGAGACGAATCCAAAATTACAGGAACAGAAATGCCGATAAATAAAACATTCCTCACAAATGTCATCCATGGTTTACTAGTAAATATATTGGACAATATGCCAAAGCATCCACAATCTTCTATGCCTTTGGCTAATACACCATATGCAAAAATCAAACTGACTACAATCAAAAAACAATCAGCACAAATAGCACTCCACCGAGGTAACATGCGCAAAAGAAGTGCCATGCCTAATACAGATTCTATCAATATTATAATAGGGGCAGCAATACTAAACCATTGCGGACCATATTGCAGCAACATATCAGCAAAAGCTTCTGCATCCCATGCTTTTGCAAATGCTGAGATAATGAATATTAAGCCCAATAAAGTGCTACTAATATAAGACAACTTTTTCATAATAGATAACAAACGAGGATATGCCTATGATTTGACACATCCTCGTTTTTTACATACTATGGATTATCTGCAGTTCCAATCTTGCCAAGAAGCATCCAAATCATCTGCTACATCATGAAGCAAATCTTCCACTTCATCACAAGAATGATACATAGTATTACCTGTAAGATCATATTCTTGTTCATAACCACTGACCTCCTCTACACAATAACAAACTTTTTCTTTGCAAGAAGAAAATCCCAAAACAGCTATCGCTGTTACGGCAAAAAATAATACTTTTTTCATAACTACAATAATTTAGATAGGTTCTTTTGTTGTTTCATATTTTGCAGAATCAGCAGAACCTAATTAACTGAATCGGCAAAGTAACATCTGATAAAAAACTGATTATTTACCACCTTCTACTTTTCTATACTTGCCTTCTATGATTAGCATACCAGGAAGTATCTCTCCGCCTGCTTTTTTCTTGAAAGTAGTTGCTGTGAGATTAGAACCTGGAGCCTTTTCTGTTACGGCATTATAACGGTTATCCCAAATCTTCCCTTTTTGCGGAACAAGTGTTGCTACATAGCGGTATTTTGTTTTATTAGTTTCAGGATCTAAAATCCGTTGTACAACTTGGAAGGAGGATTTCGCGTGAATACCTTCTTTTAAGCCAATTTTTGCAGTATAAGCTATGGCCTTTCCTTTGTTATTAGTAACAACTTCATATACAGGAGTTTTTACTTTAAAATCCTCGTAAGCCAATTGCAATGCTGCAATATTTTTATCCATAGATTGTGTACAGACAGTTTTTACTAACTCTTCACGAGAATAAGTGCCTTTTAATGTGGACTTCCCGTCAAACTCGTACTCATGCGCTACATATTTTAGACGAAACAAAGATGTGTCCTTCAAGAACGCTTGAATTTTAGCACTATCCTCATAAGTTTTAGGGTTTTGTACATAATGATCCATATAGAAAGTATTTGCTATAGAATCATTCCACACTAATTGAAATAAATAAGAGTGCGTTTTGACTGTAAATCCTGTGAACGAATCAGCGATTTTGCTTCCTGCATTAGCCAAGTCAGCACCTAACGAACCTCCAAGCAATCCATCAACTAATCCGCCTATTACTTGCATAGCAACCTTTGCTGCTGCAGCCTTTTCTTCTGCAGTTACATAGGTCATATCATTGACCAAAATAAAAGTATTATTAAGAAGTTCTTCACCTGCATCTGAAAGTGTAGCCAAACCTTTGGTTGTATTAAGTGCATTAGCAACATCCAAATCGGAAGCGTTATATTGTCCACGTTGTTGTATCAATTCGGTATCAAATCCGTCCCATACATTTAATGAACTATCCGTTACATCCATGCCAAACCACTTGGCAACCATAATCTTCGCACATTGAGCATTATTCAACACTTGTTCTAATGCTTTTCCGTTTTTTTCTATTTCTTTCTTTGTTAATTGCTTTCCGTACTGCGCTTTTATCAAACCATTTGCTCTCCGTTTCACGCCTTTGATGCTATCGTTGATTATTACATTCCATCCTATACCATGGTCATCATATTTATCTGGTGTTGGAATAGCTTGAAACGCTTCATAAATATGCATACCAAAGGTATCCTCGGAGTGATAAATCATCATGGTTGCAATGGCATTACGGCGATATTCCTCCAATACGCCAGTAGATTGCGCAATTAGATTACTGCAAATAGCACAAGTAAACAAAATAAAAAGAATCTTTTTCATCAATTATTTATTTTATATGGGCACTCCTAAGTTTAAACTTATAGAGTACCCATAGGTTATTGACTAATGTAAAAATCCAATGTGTGTATCGTGACCCTTTTGGTTTTCACCATACGCAACACCGATTGCACGAATAGCATCTATAGCATCTTTTTGCAAATCTACAGAATCAGAGTATTTTTTCATTTCAAAATCCCATTCTTCTTTGATTTTATTTTTGATCTCTAAATACAATTCTGTTGCTTCATCATAACAACCATACTCAGGTGAAATTAATGCTAAATATTGACCAGCTTCATAAGCACCAGCTTTATCATAATTAGCAACCCAAGCTGATTTTGCTGCAGCCAAATTTTGTTGACATTGGTGTTGCAACATCTCTTTGTAAATGGTAACACTTAAATTGGAGGCATCTTTAAAATAAGTACACTCTGCGGGGATAGTAAACAATATCCATATTGCTTGCTCATAATCATGCATCTTTGCCAAATTTTGCGCCCGCAGCATCATACTTTGTGCTTGTTGATTATAATATTCAACAATTTTATTTTTTCCTTCTTGAACGAAACTTGACAACTTAGATGAATTAACATCAATATTACTTAATGCATTCAAGTAGCATTTAGCATCTGTTGTGCCTACACCTTTAACCGATAAAGTAACAGACGAAAACACTAATTGATTATGAGCGTCACCAATATAAAATGTAATATCCATATTCTCCGCTATTTGAGGTGGGGGACCAGGAAGAATATCTTTAGTTTGAGGAACCGCAGATGCAGTAATAAAAAATTGGTGCTGCCAATCTGCAGATTGAACACCATTTTTGGTAAGAATATTGCTCAATTTGCGTTCTAATTGTGCCTTACCTGCTGCAGGGAAAGATTCTACTACATCTTCAACTATAACTTGTAATGCAAGTGTCGCTGCTGATTGAGCATGGCAGCATAGTGTAAATACAGCTACCAACACGAATGATAATAATCGTTTCATATCTTTAGAATTTATTTCTCACCTAATACCAATATTGTTTTTCCTAAGCCTCGATTAAGTACTTTAACAGGAATGTTATAAGGTTCTTTTCGCAGCACAGAACGCAGTTGGCGCGCAAAACTCTCTGTGTCCATAGCAACCCCGTTAGTCTTGTAAAGAGGTATTCTAACTTGTTCGTATTGAACATAATTTTCAGATGAACCTAATTTACTAAAACGTCCTTCTACAGTATTAAGAGCCATCCAGTCCTCTATAATTTCAGCTAACTCATAACCATCATACTCGCTTTCTAAGTCTATTCCAGCTTCATTATCCGCAAATACACGGATTTCCAATGCCACCTCACGACCATTAGCAAACAAATCATCAAAATGATTTTGTAAACGATTATTAAAATTGTCAATATGAGCCACAACTGCTTCTTCCAAAAGAATTGGCAATTCAGCCGAAAAAGATGGTGCACTTGTTCCATTGGCGCCACCAATACTCTTTCCTGTATAAGAGTCCTTGCCCTCCAAAATGAAAGTCAGAGAGTATTTGGGACCTTGGCGAACGATATTCCAAGTCAATTCAAGAATAATATCCGCTTTTGCAGTCCTCAATAAGCGATCAATCGGTGATTCTGCCAATGCATTGCCGTTAGAACTGGTGGTGATGTTCATTTCGGCATTGGTTTGCTCAATTAACTTAAGTTGTTGCTCCAAATCTTTTAATGGGAAGCCTCTTTCAGCCATCAAATCATTAATCTTAGCAATTGCCAACTTAAGCTCCATATTAGTAATTAATGCAGACGAATAATCGGGAATTTTTTTAACCACTCCTTGATTGTCATAATCAACCATATATCCATTTTGATAGCACCAAGCATCAGAAGGGACTACCATTAAGGTTGGTTTTTTAGCTTGTCCAAACGTTGTTACCGTTAAGAACATCGCTAACAATAGAAATAACGACTTAATTTTCATATTATTTTGTTTTTAAGATATTATCTTCAATCAATGTTTTTTTCAATGCTTTTACATCTACCGTAACAGTGACTTGCACTAATATCTGCAAATTGTTTGAGTACTTATTTTCCGTAAGAATACGCGAATCAGAAAAGTTGGTATATGCTTGATACGCTCCACCATCAGCAAAAAACGCGTTGAAGTAATCTTCGTATTTTTGTTTGGCATTTACTTCAAGTAACAAGGGACGTAGAGATGATATACGGCTATTACTTGATTGTACACCATTGAAGAGAATATCATACACCGCCTGTTTACGCGCTTCTTCATATGCAGCAGCTGCATTGCGAGCACGACCAAAAGCGCGAATATTGTAACTTCCATCTAATTCGGAAGATATAATTTTACTATCATAATTGTAAAATGCTTGAGATGCTTGAGTTGCAGGTTTGAATAACAAAGCTGTCTGACGGCATCCAGTCAATACAAATGATAGCAATAGTACTATAAAAGCGTATAATTTCATACCATTAAAATATTAGAAACCATGACTTAGACCTTTGACAACACCAGCATTCTCTAACGCTTTTCTGAGAGCATCCTTATGCACCGAAACAACCATTCCAACTTTGTATTCTTTGCCTACTTTAATGACTTCTTGTGAAGCAGAGGTGACCGACACATATTTCATATACTCTCCTCTTGCATCATCAAAGAATAAATCAAAGAAATCTTTGTGTTCTAATTCTGCTCCAGGTGTATTCACAATAGCTCTTTGTGATACACAACCATTCTCTCCTATAAATCCTTTAAAAACAACACCATGAACAGCATTCTTTTTACATTGCATTGCTGCGACATGAGGATTTTGAGAATATGTCCAAACTTTTACAAGATATGTACCTTGAGCACCATTTCCTGCACATTCTAATTCATATCTAAATTGGTCAACTACTTTTGTGTCCAACACAACCACTCTTCTTGTAGCACAAGAGGACAAAAACATTGCAATAGCGATTGCAAATAGTAAAACATAATTTCTTTTCATAAGTTACTTTATTTTAGAATTGAACTAACATATTATTATTTAATTTCTCCAACGAGTTTAGAACATGTAGCTAACACCAAGGGTGATGCTAGTATAAAAACCATCAAGACCAAAACCGACAGTTCCATTTCCCATATCAACAAAACCTATTGTTGGTCTATAGTCCAATGATAACTGAAGAGGGAAACTAAATTGATAACCAATCCCCACATGGGCAGCCGCACCTGCGTACCATTGAGTATAATATTGGGAAGTAAATAATGCGTATGCACCAGCAGAAGCACCAATACCAAGATACCAGTTCCATTGCCCCTCGTAATTCCATGGTATTACAGTGCCAAATGGGTTAATCCAATCATATGTAACAATACCACCTAAACCTATAGTTTCACCTGCAATACGGGTAATAGGAAGTGATACAGTAACATCCAACATATTACTCTCTCCTATACAATGTTGATACGAGAGACCATTTCCTGTACCTAAGTTTACACAAAACGCGCGAGGTTGAGCAACTGCGCTACCTACGCATACTACTGCTAAAATAGCAGCCAAAATAAGACTTTTCTTCATAATAGTTAAATCATTTAACCCGTTGGCGGAATTAAACCAGCGCGTATTTAACTCTTCCAAAGGGTTGGTTATTGATAAAGTTTATATTTTGTAGGATAGTAAGTGCGCTGACTCGCTGATAATCCCAGCAAGCAATCCTACCTATTGTTTTACATGATTGCGACATCAGCCAATTGAAATACCTCTACGAGGCATATTCCGTGTTTTTTGATGACTATTTTATTTCACGAATCAACATACCTGGCAGAATTTCGCCTCCAGATATTTTTTTAAATGTTGTATAAGCCAACTTTGAACCCTCTGCATGCTCTTCTTCTGCCATATAACGATTGTCCCAAATCATTCCTTTCATAGGTTGAATAATTGCGACACGTCTATACGTAGTTCGGTTGTCTTGCACTATTGTTTCAAGAACCTCAAATTTTGATTTCTCTGTAATCTCTTCTTTCTTGCCTATCGGAGCTTGAATAGGTTCCGTAGAAGACAATCGAACTTTTACTTTGAAAGTTTCGAAATTCTTTGATAAATTAGCCACATTTTCATCAATCGCACGCACACAAGCTTTACGAATCATCGCATCTGGTGTATCCAAATTAACACCAATAAATGAAGTTTCGCTTCCACTAGACAATTGTGAACCTACATATTCTAATTTAAACAAATCACGGTTATTCTCAAAAGCCATCTTTTTCATTTCATTAGGTTCTTCAGTGTACATCGTTTCATAAAAAACAGCAGCCACTTCATCATTCCAAACTAATCGATATAAATGCGTATGTACCTTAACTTTAAAACCTTTTAATGTTTCCATCAAATCACTAAGTTGATCGCCTAAGTCCTGTACTGAATTTCCTAAACTACCACCTAAAACAGCACCTGCAATCGTTCCTAATGCAGAAAGGATACCACCTACAATTTTACCTGCTTTTTCTTTATCAATGTATCGAATATCATTGACAATCACAAACGTATTTGCCAATAATTCTTCACCTGCATCAGCCAGAAGAGCATTGCCTCGCGTAGATTGAGCTGCCATAATACGGTCAAATTCAGAAGCGTTGTATAAACCTCTTTGCTGAACTAAAGACATGTTGCACTCACCTGTCAAAGGATTTCGATTGAACCAACGAGCAACCAAGTGACTTGCTACATGATTACTATTCAGGAAATCTTGTCCTTTTTCTTTTGCTGGAGTGCGTTTATCTGTAGTGAGAATTTTTACACTTAAATCATGGTTATTATACTTATCTGGCAAGGGCATACCGATAAATACATCAGCAACGTTCGTTCCCAAACTTTGATCTGTATTATTGATTAATATAGAATAGATTGAACTTCTACGATAATCAACCTCTTCAATAGTTTTTTGAGCCAAGATTAGTTGAGAAAACAGCAATAAGGATATTGCTACAATATATATACGTTTCATTATTATCTCTATTTAAAGTTAAACAAAATGATTTTTAATAATCCCAATCTGAACTTGGAATGATAGAATTTAGTTCATACGTTCTTTCACGTAGCGTATGATTCAATCTTAATCTATATACATCAATTTCTGTAAACGTAGCTGCTGGTAAGTCTTTATATTCTTTATAAGCTTTTTTCGCCCAATCTACGTTTTCAAAAACAACGGGAACAACGACTTCTGCTTGTGCATTTACATAACCATACAACTTAGCACCATTAGATTCTTGGTAAACTTCAAAACAAAGTCCACCATGCACGGATGGCGCAACGAAAACATTTGTATAACCACTATAAACTGAAGTATATTTTTTGGTTAAAAGATCATATACTTGTATGGTACTATCCTTTTGCAACAATAATAGTGCTGATGATCCATTATACAAAAGAGGTTCAACATTATCAGCACATTGGTATGTAATAGTATCTAATTGATAAACATCCCAATTATTATTTGCATTTGCGCAAGTTATACCTTGATCATTCAAAGCTATATCATCATACATGATAGGTACTAAGGTGTCGTTGTGAACATTAATCGTACCATATTTTTCTCCACTATTAACGACATAGAAATCACCCTTTGGCTCACAAATAGAATCATAAATAGCAGGAACAAGAAAATGCTGATCATCATCAACAATACCATAGAGATTATTTCGATCTTGGACTATCATCCTACCATTCTGATAATCCGTTGCCTTTTTATATTTAGCAACCTCCTCACCTAATGTGTTGATAATAACATCATTCATTTCATTTCCATCAAAAAAGGTTATACGCGCAAATCCCTCTTTAAAAGGATATGGTAGTATATGAGGGATTGATTGTATAAAGTTATTGGCCAATATTTGGAAATCTTTTGTAAGATTTTCTACTGATTTACCCATCATGGCTTGCGCCTTTATTTTAGCATTATGTTTTTCTAAATCTTTAATATATTCTGAAGACACATCATAAGTATAAGATCTTATGATATTTTGCTTATCCAAATCATAGTAAACATACGCAATGGTATGCGTATTTTCCTTTTTTCCATTAAATTTATTTAGAGTCAATAACATTATCCCCTCTTTAGTTACTAAAGATTGATATACAGAGGAGCTATTCGCTGGTGAATACTTACTCGAAAAAACGTCTTGGTAGATATTATTAAAAATATTCGCATTAAAAACCTCTTTTCCTTTTAAATCGTAGTATGTATGCTTACCAAAAGACATTCCTGCATGTACAATATAACCATTTGAAATATCTAATGTATCGGAATTACCTTTAAGATTTTTATGTGACAGAAAAGCAAAAATATCTACAAAATCATTGACAGTAGGTACATTATTCGTATTAACAGCAGCCGATTCATCCGAAGATAATGTTGCTAATAACGATATGCCTTTTACGGGAATTATTTCTTGTCCCTTTGTATTTATGACCGAATACTTGAATTTATTCTTATCTTTTGTCGCCCAGGTAATATTTTGAGAATTAAATTTACCTATTTCTAAATAAGTTGGTTTAAGGATAATATTTGCTTTATCATCAATCAGTCCAACTTTTTTACCTTTGGTTATTTGTGCTACTCCATGGTCAAATTTGGTGATATTATCATAAGTTGCAGGTAAGATTTCCACACCATCTTGATTAATCAAACCAGACTTGCTACCCTTCATAACGAGCGCAAGACCATTTTCGTCAAAAGAGCCAATGTAAGAGTACTTGTAGCCTACGATTAATTTTCCATTTTCGTCAGCGTAGCCATATTTCCCTTGGTTGTTAACAAGTACATCAGCAGCCACTGGTGTACTAATCAATCCAAACACAATAGCAAGTATCAGCCACGATTGCAGGCAAATTGCTTTAAAGATACCGTTGTTTTTCATATCGGTTTGTAATTTAGTTTCGAATTATTGACTCCTAATAATTCTAATTAAACTATATAATACAAAAGCGTGGAGCCTTATCTTTGCTTATCTTCTACGACGAGGTTCTGGTATACCCACTAAACGAAAATAAACAATAACGCCCACGCCCGATATGACCTACCAACCAAACAGAGACACCCGAAGGTGCTCTGTGGGCGGGAATCTTCATATCCCAAGGGCGTTTATTGCTATCTTGTCTTGGGTTTAGTTGAAATTTACCAGATTTCGTCGTTCCAAAACAAGCGCTAATAAACGCTTTTTTAATATGTCTGCCAAACCGATTTCTCGGCTTTGCGACTGCAAAGATACAACATTTTTTTGAATTGACAAAGCATTATTGCAGAAATCTTAAAATTTTTGCGGATTTGGGTGTTTTTTGGGGTGTAGGGTGTAGAGGCAAGCAAGCAGAGCTGCAGTTGAGAGAACGGTGCAAGCGCCTATAGTTTATAGATTAGCGAGAGATAAAAAAAACAGCACCATGTGAAGGTGCTGCTGAAAGGATTTCAATTTAGCAAATCTACCTACGTTTTTGTGAACGATACATGGGAGAGTCCTACGATTTTCCAAGATGAAGAAATTATTCTCTTTTTCCAGGCATGCGTTCAATAAATGTTTCTTTTACCAATTGATACGCTATTGCAGGATTAAAAGGTTCCGAGTCTATACGAAGAAGTAGTTCTGTATCATGTAGAAAATCTGGATCCTCCATCTTCAATTCCATATTTTGTACAAATTGTTTATAAGTTGGAACCTTATCAACAACGAACTCCATATACCGATTATAACATTCCATGACGTTGTTTATGTCTGGAGATGCTTTTTGAAGTGCAATTTGCAAATCAAACAAATCGCGTCCTTTCTTTCGTTGGTACAGAGCCCTGAGTTTCGTGCCAACAAGTTCTTCGAAGGCGTATGTTGTTAATTCGCATTTACCACTAAACCAAGGATTATTAACTTCAAAAGGAATGCGTTGCAAGCCTAACACATTAAAATGTTCGAAGCAGTTAATCTCTACTTTCAAACGAATTGGTTGCACAGGAGGAATCTCTGATTCCATGCGAAAAAGAATCGTGTTGTTGTATCGCTTTACTTTCGTAACACGGTCTGGCATCCAATTGAGAACTTCTCCTAATCTATACAAAATAGGCTTAATCGGTCCTGGATTGATTTGTACGAGGTCTATATCCTCGCTATAGCGTGGTTGAGGATGTAGATAGAGTTTATGGAGTGCAGTACCTCCACGAAACGCTAATTGCTCACGCAAAAACTCGTCGCTAAAGATATCAACTAACGCTCTACAGATTATCAAATCCTGTTCTACCATTGCAGGCTCTGTCCATGGAGCATGTTCGTTCCATGCCATTATTGATGCACGATTTATCATAATTCGTCTATTTCTATTTCTACATTGGCGTTTACATGCCAACGATTAGGTTTGTTATTTTGATTTTTTGGCTGCTTTGTATCTAACAATATACTCTTTAACTGATTCTGCTGCGATACCTTACTGTAAAGTTCATTAGCCAAGTGCGATTCTTCTAAGACGTATTCCAACAAATACCCCAATCGTTGAATGGTTGCGATGGTGGTATATGGCAGTATAGCGACAAGCTTTTCAATATTTAATTCCACGCACAATTCAGCCAATACCGTGGCAGCTCGTTGATATCCTCCTATATTGTGTGCAAATTGCACCAAATCAATGGCTGTCAATTCCAATGACGATACCCATAGGATACCCATTTCTGCATTCTTAGATAGCAAAAATTCGGTGGGTATAGTCTGTCTATAATTCCAATCCAGTAAAGGATTTTTTCTTGTTTCATTTTTTCTTGGTGGCACAGTCATTATTTGCGTGCACATAGATCTCTGATGAGCAGCACCATGCATTGCAGCAGCTGATAATAGAGAGATGTAATACGGTTTGTTGATGTACTGCATTAGATTATCAATATAGTACGTTGGTGGTACAATGCCCTTTAATTGATAGTGTATAGGAACAATCACATAAAAGCCATTATATACAGACTGCAAGCGTCCGCGCTTAGTCAAGCGAGCCAATGTGGTTTTTATGTTCCCTTGCGACTTGTTGCGTAAAGCAGCAACCACTTCTTCTTGTGAAAAAGTGTAATTGCCACGAATTTCTTGCTCATATACCCAATCTGTTATGCCCATTTTGTTTTATAAAAATACTAAAAGTTTGTACATATACAACATTTTGGGCGCAAAAGTACCACATTTTTTTGACATGACAAAGCATTATTGCAGAAATCTTAAAATTTTTGCGGATTTGGGTGATTTTTGGGGTGTAGGGTGTAAAGGCAAGCAGTTGAGCTGCAGTTTAGAGGACGGCGCAAGCGCCTACAGTTTAGAGGTTAAAGTTTCGAGGCGGGAAATAAAAAAACAGCTATTTTTTCGCAGTAAAGGGTGGTTTTAAGGGCAAGATATAACACGAGGAAATTCTCACGATAAGAATCACGAGAGCATGACAGATAGCGGGAACATGTGAGGGATACCCAAATAGAATTTGGGATAATGAACATAGAGTGGAAGGTGTAAAGGCACAAATCTTAACAAACAGCACTTTTTCTATTTGGGCGGTGGCGGGGAGTTCTCAGGGAGTTCTCAGGGTCGTCTCTCGGTGAAATCGGGCAACGGATAGAGAAACGAAAAGAGAAAGAATCTTAACAAAACGCACTTTTTGCGAGAGATTTCTAAGTCCATGCATATCAAAAAAATAGCGAAAAATATTTTTTTTCGCTACCAGTTTAGCGGCTTCAGTGGGCTATAGTTGCTATAAGCTCTTAAACAATGTGGCAAAGGTGCGTTCAATATATCAAAAAACAGCACCGCGTGATGGTGCTGTGGAATGGAGAGGGGAAAATGAAATTCTTTACTCAACTTGTAGTACCAAACCCTTCAGATACTCACCTTCTGGATGGTAGATATTGATTGGGTGGTCGGCAGGTTGGTGCAACTGGTGCAAGATACGCACCTTGCGTCCCACTTGTGCCGCAGCAGAGAAGACTGCCAAACGGAACATATCCTTATCTATCGCCTGCGAGCAAGAGAAAGTAAACAATATACCTCCTGGACGGATAGCCTGTATGCCCTTGGCATTCAAGCGTTGGTAGCCACGAAGGGCATTCTTAACCGCATCACGGTGCTTGGCAAAAGCAGGAGGGTCCAATATAATCAAATCGTACTTATTCTGATTTTTAGCCATGAACTCGAATGCTTCTTCAGCAAACGCCTCGTGTGGTGCATTCTCACCAAAATTGTGCGCCACATTACTGCGCACCAAGTCAATCGCCTTTTGGCTCACATCGACCGAGTGCACCAGTTTTGCACCGCCACGCAAGGCATACACGGAGAAACCGCCTGTATAGCAGAACATGTTGAGCACCTCTTTGCCCTGTGCATAATGCTCCAGCAGCGAGCGGTTGTCGCGTTGATCAATAAAGAAGCCCGTCTTCTGTCCACGGAGCCAGTCAATGCGGAAGTCCAAACCATTCTCTTTTGCCCAGAAATCGCCGTTAAAATCGGCTTTTTCTGCACCAATCAAGTAGCCTACACGCTCCCCTTGAATAGGCGCTTTGTGAGGCAAAGTATCATCTGACTTATAGTACACCTTATCCACTTGTGGTACTACCTGCACAATCGCCTCGGCAATCTCCTCGCGGTGGCAGTGCATGCCGATGGAATGGGCCTGAATAACGGCTGTATCAGCATAAATATCCACAATTAATCCAGGCAGGAAGTCGCCTTCACCATGCACGAGACGGTAGGTGTTGTTAGTTGGATATTGGGTATTGGATATTGGATATTGGGTATCGGATATAGGGGTAATCAACCCCAATGAGCGACGCACCTCGTAGGCAGCACGGATACGCTCTTGCCAAAAATCCGCAGGCAGTTCTCCTACTCCAAAAGCCAAGATACGCACGGCAATAGAGCCTATCTGATAGTGGCCGACGCCTAAGATTTTGCCGTTGGAATCGCGGACTTGTACCACTTCGCCCTCTTGTGGTTGCGCATGTGGATAATCAGCATCCAGTTGAATACTACGAATAGCACCCGAGAATACCCAAGGGTGAAAACGAAGAAGCGACTCTTCTTTATGGGGTTTCAAATATACTGTTGTCATTGTCCAGTGTAGAGTGTAGAGTGTAAAGGATGGAGGTTATGGGTTGGAGGTTAAAGGCGGGTTGCTTTCAGCACACTTTTTAGCCATGGCTTCTTGTTGTCGGCGGATCTGCGCTTCTTTCTCCGCACGTTTGAGTGCCTCTACTGCGCGTTTGGATAGAGGTTTGACTTGTTGCAATGCTAAGTATATACTGAGCGTAGCCCATGCATCTGTAGAAGCATAGCGCGCTTGCTCTGCTGTGAGGTGAGAGTTCTCCCAATTGGTGAGCTGCTGAGCCTTGCTAATCTTCTTGCCAAAGATGATAGCAAAAATCTTTTGCAGTCCCATCTCCATGATACCATACTTGCAGACCATGGATTGCAGATCAATGCAATTAGCAGGTTTGAAGTCGCGCCTTCTGCGCAGACCATTGATATCATCTTTGAAAGCCAATCCCACCTTGCAGATGTCTGGATTAGCAAAGATCTCTGCGATTTCAACGGGCATTCCCACATGTGTTAAGCGGAACAAGTAGCAACGCTCCAGCGTGGAGATTTGCACCAAGGCGGTAGGATAATGTACACCACGTTTGAACGAGGGACGTGCCTCGGTATCCACACCCAACACGGTATGTTGGCGCAAGTACGCCGCAGCATCTGCCACCATCTCAGGTTTGTCCACTACAATGACTTCGCCCTCAAAATACGTTAAGGGCAAAGCTGGTATAGCAGCCTTGTCAATATGTGGCGCAAAAGTATTGGGCAAAAAACTACTCATAATCTGTTGTTAAAATTCTTTATCTTCGCTGTTGGCGAGCAAGTGTAACGGACGAAGCACATTGAGCAACTTCTGTCCCCAATGTTGCTCGAAAGCCTCTAAGCAACTGACCAACGCATCGTTCATCACTGCCTCGTCGCGCGTTTGGTAGTTACATGCCAAGTCTTTTACCTCTTGATAAATATCTGCGATATTCTCCGAAATAAACGCCGTGATGGGTTCATCGGAATAGCGCATCTCCTCTACAAAGACCTCCAGATAGGCATCATCCGAACCTAATTTCTGTGCGATGAATAGGCGCAAATCTTCATATTCTTGCTCCGTAACAAAGCGTTCGGAGTAGCCATCTAACTCTTCGGTTGCCTTCGGCACAAGACGCGCTTTGAGGTATAACAAGGGCAACATACAGAGCATCTTCTCAATAAAATCTGCCTTTTCGTGCTCTGCTGTTTGCTCTAAGTATAAGCACAATTGTACTGCCACCGTTACAAACTCAATGGCTGGTTCTTGATAAACATAATGCGTATTCGATTCGCTCATAATTCAAAAATTTCTGCAAAAGTACAACATTTTTTGGAAATATACAAACCTTTTTTGTTTTTCTCAATAAAAAAGCGTACCTTTGCAGCGAAATTGATGAATTATGCTTAAATTACTGCTCATATTGTCTATTCTCACCACTCATCCTAATACGCAGGATGCTAATATCGGTGTGCTGATTTGTGATTATCATTCAGGTGATACGATAGATGCTTATCGTCCTAATTCGGTTATTCCACCAGCGTCTACGATGAAATTGCTCACCGCAGCCACTGCCTTAGAGATATGGGGAGGTGACTATCGTATCCAAACACCTATTACCTATTCGGGCTACATACAGGACGGTATTCTATACGGCGACTTATACGTAGAAGGTCGTGGTGACCCTACTTTTGGTTCGCGTTATGTAGGCGACAAAAACTTCATGTACAAGTGGGTACGCCGTCTGCGCGAAGCAGGCATCCAACATATCACTGGCTCCGTGGTGGCTGATTTGAGCTATTTTGATGGCAATGCGCTCAATCCATCGTGGTTGTGGGAAGATGCAGGCAACTACTATGCTCCTGGTATTTTTGCCCTCGCTTATCAGGACAACACCATGAATATCGTGCTACGCAGTGGCCCTGTGGGCAGCATAGCCGAAGTGCTATACACTACGCCCGAGATACCTGAGATAGAATTTGAGAACCATATCCGCTGCACGCATATCACCTACGATGGTGCTTTTGTACACGGTGTACCCTATAATAACACGCGTTATCTGGTGGGTAGTGTGCCCTCTAACCGTCAGACTTTTGGTGTGCGTGGCGATATGCCTAATCCCGGACTCATCTTGGTGCGCGACTTTACTAAAATACTACGTAAAAGCGGTATCACTGTGGATGGCACCGAGACGTATCTAAGCGAAAGGCCTGCCAACGCGCCAGCGCGCACGCTGCTGTTTGCGCACGAGAGCGAACCGCTCTCTGAGATTATTCGTCACACCGAACAGGAGTCGGACAACCTCTATGCAGAGATGCTTTTCCGCACTTTTGGTGCCAAATATACTACGCCTTGCACCATCCACAACGCTTGCGACTTCATGCGTGAGTACTGGAAGAACCGCGGTGTAAGTTTCCGCAGTGCCCGCATTTTGGATGGCTGCGGATTGGCGCCACAAGAGGTCATATCGCCCTCGATGTATGTGCAACTATTGCGCTATATATACGGTAGCAAGCACAAGGAAGTGTTCCTGGCTTCCTTGCCCTGTAGTGGCGAGAGTGGCACACTGAGTTCATTCTTGCGCGACACACCGCTACACGGCAAAGTGTATGCCAAGAGTGGCACTATCGGCGGCACGAAGAACTACGCGGGTTATATCTTCCTGCCTGACGGCAGAGTGTGGGTGTTTTCCGTGATGGTCAATAGCGCCAATTGCAAACCCAGAAAGATACAACGCGTCATTGAACAGTACCTACTAAATGTATATCAAGCAAACATATAGTACCTCCACCTTGCTGCGCGAGCAGTACAGTGACAACCTGCCACATTTATACACTATCCGCACGGATTTTCAGACGGCAGGACGTGGACAAGCGGGCAATAGTTGGGAGAGCGAAGCGGGTATGAACTTGCTCTTCTCCTCGCTACTGCGCTACGATGGTGTGCGCGCAGCAGATCAATGGCGGCTGTCTATGCTGGTGTCTGTAGCATGTTGGGAGGTGCTGGCAAAATACCTGCCAAAAGACTGGCTGACTATCAAATGGCCCAACGACATATACTATGGTGACAAGAAATTGGTGGGGATACTGATAGAGAATAGTTTGTCGGGGAGTTGGGTTAATCATACGATAGCAGGCATAGGCGTCAATGTCAATCAAACCGAATGGCTAAGCAACGCGCCCAACCCTGTGTCCATGAAGCAAATCATGGGCCAAGATTATCCCGTAGAGCAACTGCTCAGCGACTGGATTTGTGCGATGAAATCGTGGGAAACACGCACTACAGAGGAGATTAAAGATGCCTATATGCAGCACCTCTACCGATGCCAAGGTTGGCACCTGTATGTAGAGCGAGAGGTCAGCATTGCGCCTACCGCTATTGCTACTGATACGCCAGATGGGGCGTTTCGGGCGGAGTTGATAGGCATTACGCCACAAGGAGAACTGATGCTACGCACAGAAAATAACGAAGAAAAAACATATCATTTCAAACAAATACGCTTTGTCATATGAAATCTATCATCATCACAGGTGGCGCAGGCTTTATTGGCAGCCACGTAGTACGACTTTTCGTCAATAAGTACCCTGAGTATCGCATTATCAATGTGGATAAACTGACCTATGCGGGTAACTTGGCTAACCTCAAGGATATTGAGGATAAAGCCAATTATCGCTTTGTGAAGGCTGACATCTGCGATTTTGACGCGATGTATGCGCTCATGCAAGAGGAGCAAGTGACTGGTATCATTCACCTCGCAGCGGAGAGCCATGTGGATCGTTCTATAAAAGACCCATTCACATTCGCTCGTACCAATGTGATGGGTACACTCTCGCTTTTGCAAGCAGCCAAACTCTATTGGGAGTCTTTGCCCGAGAAGTACGAGGGCACACGCTTCTACCATATCTCTACCGATGAGGTATATGGCGCACTCGAGATGACTCACCCAGAGGGTATCACTCCTCCATTCTCTACCCAAGCATCCTCCGAGCACCACGAGGCCTATGGCGAGGACTTCTTTGTAGAGACTACCAAGTACAACCCTCACAGTCCATACTCGGCATCCAAAGCAAGTAGCGACCACTTCGTGCGCGCTTTCCATGACACCTATGGCATGCCTACCATTGTGACCAACTGCTCCAACAACTATGGTCCATACCAATTCCCAGAGAAGTTGATACCACTCTTTATCAACAATATTCGTCACCGCAAACCATTGCCTGTGTATGGCAAGGGTGAGAATGTGCGCGACTGGCTCTATGTGGAGGATCATGCCCGCGCTATCGACCTTATCTTCCACCAAGGCACCGTGGCAGAGACCTACAATATCGGCGGATTTAACGAGTGGAAGAATATCGATATTATCAAGGTGGTTATCAACACGGTAGATCGTCTGTTGGGTCGCGCTGAAGGCGAGGATATGAACCTCATCACCTACGTTACCGACCGCGCTGGACACGATATGCGCTATGCTATCGACTCACGCAAGCTGCAAGCCGAACTCGGTTGGGAACCTTCTTTGCAATTCGAAGAGGGTATTGAGAAGACGGTGCGCTGGTACCTCGACCATCAAGAGTGGATGGACAACATCACCTCTGGCGAGTATGAGAAGTACTACGACGATATGTACAAAAATCGCTGATTCTATGGAGTTTTCTGCACAACAAATAGCCATGCTGCTGGGTGGCAAGGTCACGGGCGATGCCAATCGCAAGGTGTCGGATGTTGCTCCTATCGAGTCCGCACACGAGGGGCAACTCTCCTTCCTGTGCGATGCTAAGTATCTGCCACATCTGCCACATACAGCTGCCAGCGTAGTACTCATGACCGAGTCCATCGCCTTTGAAGGCGAAACCCGTGCAACGCTTATCCGTGTGGAGAATGCGCGTGCCGCTATGGGCCAACTGCTCTCACTGGTGGCTAAAGCCATGAATCCTGCTAAACAGGGTGTGGAGCAACCTTGCTTCATCAGCGAGGGTGTTGCTATCCCTGAAGATGCGTATATCGGTGCATTCGCCTATATTGGTAAGAACGTCCAATTGGGCAAAGGCGTACAGATCTATCCTCACACCTATATTGGTGACAATGTGCGCATTGGCGATAATACAATCCTCTATGCAGGCGTGAAGGTATATTACAACTGCGTAGTAGGTAAAGATTGTATCTTGCATGCAGGCGTGGTGGTAGGAAGCGATGGTTTTGGCTTTGAGCCTGATGCTAAGGGAGTGAATCAAAAACTTCCACAGATTGGCAATGTCATCATCGAGGACGATGTGGAGATAGGTGCTAACACGACGGTAGACCGTGCTATGATGGGTAGCACCATCATTCGTCGCAATGCCAAATTAGATAACCTCGTGCAAGTGGCGCACAATGTGGAGATTGGCGAAAGCACTTTCATGTGCGCGCAGGTGGGCGTAGCAGGTTCCACCAAGGTGGGCAGCCACTGTATTTTGGCGGGGCAAGTGGGTGTGGCTGGCCATATCACCATTGCCGATAACTGTGTCTTTGGTGCGCAGTCGGGTATTGCCAACCACGTGAAGAAGTCGGGTATGTATCAGGGTTCGCCTATCATTGATGCCATGAACTGGCGTCGCAGTGTAGTGGGCTTTAAGCAACTGCCAGACATCATGAAGCGCCTCCAAGAACTGGAGAAGAAGGAGTAAATTAAACTACAGATAGCGTTTGATCTGTACCAGATGGTGAGTAAGCTCGCCACTGGCGAGATGAATACCCATCTCATCTATATCATCCACATGCACACAACCTGAGCAGTGGATGATTTTTTTGTTATCTAACAATATACCCACATGCGAGATATTGGTGGCATTGGGGTCGCGGTCAGCATGGTCGAAGAATGCCAAGTCGCCCGCTTGGGCCTCCGCTAAGGATGGAACCAGTACACCTTGTGTGATCTGCTCACGCGCATTGCGCAGCAGATGGATGTCAAACACACTATATACCACTTGCGTAAAACCCGAACAGTCCATACCCATCGCGTTCTTTCCGCCCCAGAGGTAGGGGGCGTTGAGTAGTGTTTGCGCAATGGCGCAAACATTGTGGTTATCGGACGGCGTTCCGCCTATTGGACGCCCTGAAGGACTATTGGATATAGGCATGGACACACAAGCCGGGTCGATGAGATATTGTTTGCCAAGGACCTCGAAAGTACCATGGGCATACTGAGGTAGGCGCGTACCGAGGGTAAGCATTAGCTCCTCGCCTGTGTCCATTGCGGTGGCAATGGCCATGGGGACAGCCACGGTTGTTCGGGTATCGGTTGTTCGGGTATCGGATATCGGATATTGGGTATCGGTAGGGCTGAGCATCTTAAAATCTACCCAACCTTCTTGTCCGTCCTCCGTGGAGCGAATCTTAGTCCAACGGGGCAAACGATCAAGGACTTCGCATATTTCGCCAAAGAGCAACTGAGTCAGTTGCTCGCTACCCTCTGATGGCTCTTGACGCACAGGGGTAATAGTACAATGATTGACTACAAAGGATTTCATAAAATTATTCTTTTCTGCCTGCAAAATTACCACATTTTTTACACTTATGCAAATATTATCCACCATTTTAGAAAAAAAATGCATTTTGCTTGCGTATTTGCAATTTTTGTAGTAATTTTGCAGCGTGATAGTATGAATAATCACCTAATAAAATAGATTAATGACGACCAAACGAATTATCATCTCGTTTTTGCTATTTGCTGTCTGTCAACTGATGGGTATTAATAGTCTTTTGGCGCAAAACGATGGCAAAGCCGATAAACTGTTTAAAGAAGCCAAATATGCGGATGCACAGCACGAGTATGCGCTGCTGTTGAAACGCTATCCCAGCTTTCCGCTATACCTCTATCGCTATGCACGTTGCGCACAAGAGTTGGGCGACTATACTACAGCCATTACATATTTTGAGAAATCAGGTAATCGCTATGACCTCAAACATTTCAATTTGGGTGAGATTTATATGCATTTGTGGTATCCAGACCAGGCGATTGCCGCATACGAGAGTTACCTTAAGACACTCAAATCAGACTCCGAACGTATACCTTATATACACGCGCAGCTGCGCAAAGCCGAAAAGATACAACGCTATATGCGCCGTGTGGAGAAGGTGCAAATCATTGATTCGGTACAAGTGCCTCTCGCTGACTTGTTGACTGCATACCGGCTGTCAGCCGAGACAGGAGGACTCACGCAAGATAGTCTCGGACGAATGGTCTATACCAATCAGCGTAACGATCGCAAACTATGGGCCAGTGCCGACGGAGAGCGCAGTTGGATTGTCTCGAGCCACAATCTAATGGACACATGGACACAACCAGACACCTTACCTGCGACCATCAATATGTCCTCGAAGCAAGATTATCCCTATCTGCTAAGCGATGGAGTAACACTCTATTTTGCATCTAAGGACACCAGCGGTTTGGGCGGATACGATATATATGTGAGCCGATACAATACATATACCGAGAGCTATACCAATCCGGAGAACCTTGGCTTACCATTCAACTCACCCGCCAACGACTATCTGATGGTGATTGATGAGATACACCATGTGGGCTACTTTGCTACAGATCGCTATGCTAAAGAGGGACATGTGCATGTCTATAGTTTTGTGCCTACATCAGAGAAATCGTATTGGCGCAACATATCGCAAGACTCATTGGTGGCATATGCACAGCTGCGCGATGGGCTGCATGTGGAGGAAGAATTGGTAGAAAAACCTGCTCTGCCACAGCACACGATGGATGCTGAAAGAGATAAGGAAGAGATATTCTTCGTGCTAAATGATTCGGTTGTCTATACCTCTATGAGTGAGTTCAAAAGCGCTACTGCCCGAAATTCATATCAAGAATGGCATAATATGCATCAACAAATGAAATTAGACAAAGACCTATTAGCACGTTTGCGTCTACAATATGCCACATCTGATGATGCTACCAAAAAAGAATTGACTCCACAGATTCTCCAATTAGAGAAAAAGCAAAGCCAATCACAAGAACAATGCAATAAACTACTTCAAACTGTTCGTAAGAGCGAGAACGAGGTAAATCAGCAGTAAAGTTTTCCGACAATCCAGTTGACTAATCGTTTGGGCAACAAACGATTGAGCAGGCAAAAGACCTTATATATCATTCCGCCTACATAGAGTGGCTTGGGCGATAGGGTTGTAGCCATACGATAGAGGTCGCGTGCCATCTGCACAGGAGGCATGCCACTTTGTTCATCTCGCTCCATAGCTGCTACAGCGGCGTGAGCATGCTTATAGACATCAGCACCTTTTATCTCTTTCTCGCGTGCGTTGGTGAATCCTGTTGCCACATCGCCTGGCATAAGCACGGATACCTGTATGCCAAAGCCACGCAGCTCGTTAGCCAACGCCAAAGCCATGGCATTGATGGCCGACTTGCTCGCACTATAGAAACCTTGATAAGGAATACTCAACTCTGCTGCCACCGAAGAGGTGAATAGGATACGCCCATAACCTTGCTCACGCAGGACAGGTAGCACCGCTTTCACCAGATAGAATGCACCAAAGAAATTCACATCGAACTGCTTCTTGGCGGCACTGGAATCCGTAAACTCTATTGGTCCAGAGATACCAAACCCAGCATTGCTAATCACCACATCCAGATGGTCGGTAAGTCGCATGACCTCAGCCATAGCTTGCTGCACGGAGCACTCATCGGTCACATCACAATGGATGTGATGCACCTGCTCGCTACTGCTGCCGCTGCGGCTGAGTTCAAAGACTTGCCACTGTCGAGATACAAAGTACTGAACGGTAGCCAGACCTATGCCCGAAGAGCCACCTGTGATAAGAAGCGTACGCATTGCTGATAGTATAAGTTAGTATTTGGGTGTAGTGCTCAATACGCGAGCGATAATCTCTACGGCTTCGTCTATCACAGGTTCTGTGTGCGTAGCCATCAACGTAGTGCGCAACAAACATTCGCCCTCTACACAAGCAGGAGCAATAACGGGATTAACATACACACCCGCATTGAATAAGGCCTTTCCGTACCACAATGTATTCAAGGTGTTATAGGTAAAGATAGGCACAATGGGCGTAGGTGCTTCTATTATCTTCACTCCCGCGTCTATCAACTGCGTGCGGAAATATTGGGCTATATTCATCAGTCGAGTTGGACGCTCTGGGTCTTTCTCCAACTGTTGCAAGGCTGCCAGTGCGGTAGCGGCGCTACATGGGGTGATAGACGCAGAGAAGATGAATGGACGCGAGGAGTGCGCTACATAGTCGTAGATACGCTTGCTGGAGAGCATACAGCCACCGATACTCGCGAGCGACTTGGAGAAGGTGAGCATCGTGATGTCCACCTTGTCTTGCAATCCAAAGTGCGCAGCAGTACCACGACCGCCAGGACCCAGAACGCCAAAGCCATGAGCGTCATCAACCAATATGCGGGCCTCGTATTTCTCTGCCAACGCTACTATCTCAGGCAAACGACATATATCACCGCGCATAGAGAAGACACCGTCAGTCACAATCAGTTTACCCGCTTGCTGAGGTATCGATTGGAGTTTCTTCTCCAAATCCTCCATATCCGAGTGCTTATAGCGCAACACTTGTGCATTGGACAAACGGCATGCATCATAGATACTGGCATGGTTCTCACGGTCATTCAGAATATAGTCATTGCGACCGCAGATAGTAGAAATAATCGCCAGATTGGTCTGAAAACCTGTACTACAGGTCATAGCGGCTTCGTAGCCCGTAAAACGCGCCAAGGCGTCTTCCAACTCCAAGTGTAAGTCGAGCGTACCATTCAAGAAGCGACTACCCGATACGCCTGTGCCATACTTGTCCAAAGCCTTGTGTCCTGCCTCTATCACAACAGGATCTTCCGTAAAACCGAGGTAATTATTGCTGCCTAACATGATGCGACGTTTACCCTCCATCTCCACCACTGGAGCCTGACGAGACTCCAGTGTGTGGAAGTAAGGATAAATATCGCGGCGTTTTACCTCTTCCAAAAGGTCATGGTGGCACTTTTGAAATAGATCAGCCATTGTTTTTACAACGCGTTAATCTCTTTCAAGATAGCAGTGGTCTTAGCCACAGCCTCTTCGCTGGCAGCGAACAATGCTTTCTCTGCCTCATTGAGCTCGATCTCAACAATCTTCTCAATACCGTTCTTACCGATGATACATGGTACGCCAATGGTGATGTCGTTGTAGCCATACTCGCCCTCCAAATATGCTGAGCAAGGAATCATCTTCTTTTGGTCATTGATGATGCTGTCTGCTACTGCTGCAGCTGCTGCACCTGGAGCCATCCATGCGCTGGTACCGAGAAGACCAGTCAAGGTAGCACCACCTACCATGGTGTCTTTAGCCACTTGCTCCAATTCCTCTGCGCTGATCATAGTGCTAACAGGCATACCCTTGTAAGTAGCATAGCGGGTCATTGGAATCATAGTGGTATCACCGTGGCCACCGATTACGAAGCCCTCAACCTCGTTGGCGTTGCAACCAAGTTTTTGGCTCAAGAAATATTTGAAGCGGCTGCTATCCAATGCACCACCCATACCAATGACGCGGTTGCGTGGCAAACCGAGTGCCTTGTAGGTGAGGTAAGCCATAGTATCCATAGGGTTAGAAACCACGATGAGAATAGCGTTTGGAGAATAAGTAAGGATTTGGTTAGCAACGCTCTTTACGATACCTGCGTTTACGCCAATCAACTCCTCACGGGTCATACCTGGTTTACGAGGAAGACCAGAAGTGATAACTACTACATCACTACCTGCGGTTGCGCTATAGTCATTGGTAACACCTTTTACAACGGTGTCAAAGCCCAAGAGTTGAGCTGTTTGCATGATGTCCATAGCCTTGCCTTCTGCAACGCCTTCTTTAATGTCGATCAATACGACCTCGCTGGCTACTTTCTTTACAGCCAACACGTTCGCGCATGTAGCACCTACGTTACCTGCGCCTACAACAGTTACTTTTGACATAATTGATAAAATTAGTATTTAAAGTTAAACATAATTTGCAATTAACGCTGCAAAGGTACAACAAAAAATGCACATTTGCAAGAAAATCGCGCGAAAGTTTATTTTCAAGTGCGATTTTCTTGATCTTTCCCGTTACCACTCCGTTATCACTTCATGAGCATACTGCACTTTCCCTTTATTCCTACCGCATTTTTCTGCGAATCGTAGCCTGCGATCCAAGACAATATTCCCTGTCGCTCAAGTAAGTTACCAGACTTCAGCCGTCTCTGTGGATGTTGTCTTGGGGTAGTCTATCGTATAGTGCAAGCCGCGCGATTCTTTGCGCTCAAGGGCTTGGCGGGTAATCAAATACCCCACATTGATCATATTGCGCAGTTCGCAGATGTCTTTGGTGGCCTTCACGCGTTTGAAGAGGTCTTCGGTCTCTTCGTAGAGCAAGTCCAGACGCTCCCACGCACGGCGGAGACGCAAGTCGCTGCGGACAATACCCACATAGGTGGACATCACTTGACCCACCTCACGCATATCTTGCGAGATGAGGACATACTCCTCGTTGGTCATGGTACCTTCGTCGTTCCAGTCGGGGATATTCTCGTTGAAATCGTAGGTTTCTATCATACTGAGCGAGTGTTTGGCTGCCGCATCAGCATAGACCACTGCCTCAATGAGGGAGTTGCTTGCCAAACGGTTGCCACCATGCAAGCCCGTGCAACTACACTCGCCTACCGCATACAGACGGCGGATAGTGGATTGCGCATCCAAGTCCACCTTGATGCCGCCACACATATAGTGCGCACAAGGAGTAACAGGGATATACTCCTTCGTAATGTCAATACCTATACTGAGGCACTTGGCGTAAATATTTGGGAAATGGTGTTTGGTCTCTTCGGGGTCTTTGTGGGTAACATCCAGGCAGACATGGTCCAGACCGTGGATCTTCATCTCGTTGTCGATGGCACGGGCCACAATGTCGCGTGGCGCAAGAGAGAGGCGTGGGTCGTATTTCTGCATGAACTCCTCGCCGTTAGGCAGGCGCAATATACCGCCATAACCGCGCATAGCTTCAGTGATGAGGTAAGCAGGGTGCGATTCTGCAGGGTTATATAAGGCCGTTGGGTGGAACTGCACAAACTCCATATCTTTGACCATTCCTTTGGCACGATAGACCATCGCTATGCCGTCGCCCGTAGCCACATTAGGATTGGTGGTAGTGGCATAGACTGCGCCCGTGCCGCCCGTTGCCATGAGGGTGATGCGGCTGAGATAGGTGTCGATCTTGCCCGTCTCAGGGTTGAGGATATAGGCACCATAGCACTCAATATCGGGTGTGCGGCGGGTGACACGCACGCCGAGATGGTGCTGGGTGATGATCTCTACGGCAAAGTGATTTTCGAGGACATCGATATATGGGTTAGCGCGTACCGCAGCCATCAGTCCGCGTTGAATCTCTGCGCCTGTATCGTCAGCATGGTGGAGGATGCGGAACTCGGAGTGTCCACCCTCGCGATGGAGGTCAAAGGTGCCATCGGCTTGCTTGTCGAAGTTCACGCCCCAATTGACGAGTTCCTCGATCTGCTTAGGCGCTTGGCGCACTACTTGCTCGACCGCAGCAGGGTCGCTGAGCCAGTCGCCCGCTACCATAGTGTCGTGGATGTGCTTTTCGAAGTCATCTACGAGCATGTTGGTCACACTGGCGATACCGCCTTGCGCACGACTGGTGTTGGTTTCTTCGAGGGTCGTCTTGCAGCAGAGTGCAATACGATACTTCTGTGCGCGAGCCACTTTGAGCGCGAAGCTCATGCCCGCTACACCACCACCGATGATGAGAAAATCATACTTTTTCATAACTACTCTTGGTTAGCTATCTTCAATAAATATGCTTTGGCAGCCTCGTACTCGTTGGGGATAATGCCGTCGAGTATGGCGTCTTTGATAGCGTTTTTGAGTTCGCCGACGCGTGAGCAAGGTTCGAGACCAAGTAGCTGCATGATCTCTTCGCCACGCACAGGCGGTTGGAAATTGCGGATACGGTCTTTCTCCTCCAATTCGATCATCTTCTGCCGTACCAGTTCGTAATTCTTGTGGAAGCGACGCACTTTCTCTTCGTTCTTAGAAGTGATATCTGCATCGCAAAGCAACATCAGGTCATCGATATCGTTGCCTGCTTCAAACAACAGACGGCGAACAGCGGAATCGGTGACTGTATCTTCGATAAGGTTGATTGGGCGCATATGCAGGTCCACCATCTTGATGACATATTGCATCTTCTCGTTTAGCGGCATCTTCATGGTCTTGAAGATACGCGGTATCATCTTTGCGCCCAGATAGTTATGGTTGCGGAAGGTCCAACCTGCTTGGTCATCCCAAGCCTTGGATTTAGGTTTGCCTATATCGTGGAGCAATGCTGCCCAACGAAGCCAAAGGTTATCGGACTTTTGCGCCAGGTTGTCCAGCACTTGCAGCGTATGGAAGAACACATCTTTGTGGCCTTTGCCATCTTTGGTCTCTACGCCTTTGAGTGCGGTGAGTTCGGGGAAAATGAGCGGAAGCAGCCCCGTTTTATCGAGCAAAATCCATCCCACAGATGGCTTGCGCGAGAGCATGATCTTGTTGAGTTCCTCTACGATACGCTCTTTGGTAATAATCTTAATGCGCTCGGCATTTCTCTCGATGGAATCGAAGGTTTCTCTATCTAAGTAGAAACCGAGTTGGGTAGCAAAACGAATAGCGCGCATCATGCGCAGTGGGTCGTCGCTGTAGGTGATATCTGGATCAAGTGGCGTGCGGATGGTGCACTCGTTCATGTCGGCAATGCCGCCGAAGGGGTCAAGCAGTTCGCCGTAGCGGTCTTTATTGAGGCAGACAGCCATCGCGTTGATAGTGAAGTCGCGACGATTTTGGTCATCCTCCAATGTGCCATCTTCGACGATTGGATTGCGGGAGTCGTGTTGGTAACTCTCACGACGAGCACCTACGAACTCCAGTTCTATCTTGCCACGCTTGACTTGGGCAGTACCATAGGTCTTAAAGACGCTGAGGTGCGCACCCTTTCCGAGGCGTTTGGCGACGGCTTGGGCGAGGTCAATGCCACAACGAGTTCCCTGGCTTGCCTCGTGGGCAAGCAGGGTGTTCTTACCCACGACAACCACATCAATGTCGGTGCTGTCGCGATGTAGAAAAATATCGCGGACATAACCGCCAATGACATAGCACTCCAGGCCGAGACGATCGGCTTCCTCACCCACGAGGTGAAGGATAGGGAGGTCTATTTTAGGATGAGAGGCAAGCATCTTTCGGATAACGGATATGGGATATCGGCTATTGGTTATTGGCTATAGGTAAAAAAAGTTTCAAGGGTTCCAGTACTGAATGATTGAAACCTTTGAAACTTTTTTAATTTTGTTCAAAATTGTTCATTGCTTCGCGTTCAAAATTGTTCATCATCGTTCTATATTGAACCATGTTGAACAATACTGAACAACTATTGAACCATTTTTTAGCGAACGCGCTCGCAGTAGCTACCATCGCGGGTATCTACGCGGATAATCTCACCTTCGTTGCAGAAGAGAGGTACACGGATCTCAGCACCTGTCTCGAGAGTAGCAGGTTTGAGGGTGTTGGTAGCGGTATCGCCCTTGAGACCTGGCTCGGTGTAAGAGATAGCCAACTCTACCTTGGTAGGCAACTCAGCAAAGAGGATAGTGTCGGTACTTGCGTCAGATACAACCTCGCAGATAAAGCCCTCTTTCAGGAAGTCAACACCTGTGATAAGGTCGTGAGTGATAGGCACTTGCTCAAAAGTCTCTTGGTTCATGAAGATATAGTCCTCACCCTCTTTGTAGAGGTATTGGTATGGACGGCGCTCAACGCGTACATCCTCGAGTTTCTCACCGATGTTGAAGCGGCGCTCCAATACGCGACCATCTACTACATCTTTGAACTTAACACGCATAATGGTGTTACCTTTTCCTGGCTTAACGTGCAGGAAGTCAATTACGAAATACAAACGGCCGTCCATGCGGATACATACGCCGTTCTTTACATCTTGAGAGTTAATCATAAATCTTATAAACTAGTTTAAAAAAGTTTCAAAATTTCCTTGGTTTCAAATTGGCGCACAAAGTGCCAATATCGAAATCGGGTGCAAAGGTACAACAAAAAATGCAAATATGCAAGTAAAACAGCAGAAAGTATTTGTTTATTTGCAAAAAAAGTAGTAATTTTGCAGCGTATTTGTAAAACTAATAACTTTATAATAATTATGAGAGAGTTTTTTGGAAACTTTGACATTTGGCAAGTGCTATCGTCGTTTATCTTTCTATTTGCGATTATTGACCCGTTTGGCAATATCCCCGTGACCCTAAACATGCAGCGCAAAGGTGTGAAAATCAATGCCTATCAAGTATGTCTTGCAACGATTGTGATTTTGCTGGCATTCTTGTTTGCTGGCGAGTGGGTGTTGAAGTTGTTTGGTGTGAAAATAGAATATTTTGCCATTGCAGGTGGATTTGTCATTCTTCTGATGGCATTGGAGATGGTGTTGGATGTGACCATTTTCAAGAATGAGGGTTTGGAAGGCTCGGGCAGTATTGTGCCTTTGGCTTTCCCCATGTATGCTGGTCCTGGTGCGTTCACGGCATTGTTGTCCATCACAGCCGAATATGATATTATCAACTTGGTGGCCTCTGTAGCCTTGAACACAGTGGCACTGTTTGCCGTGCTAAAAGGCACCAATTGGCTCAATAAGTATTTGGGTCAGACCTCGCTATATATCTTGCGTAAGTTCTTCGGTATCATCGTGTTGGCTATCGCATGTAAGTTGATGTTTGCTAATTTGGCTACGGTGTTTAGTTAATGTTGAATTAAGAATTTTGAATTAAGTATTAAAGTTTATGAATAATAAAAGATTTCTTATTGTTGGTATGCTGGCTTTGGCGTTGGTAGGCTGCCAACGCGCACCTAAGTTTACTGTAGAAGGTACAGTGTCTAACGCAGCGGGCGAAATGCTCTATCTGGAGCATACCGCATTGACCCAAACCCATGTAGTGGATTCCTGCCTATTGGACGCAGCAGGCACATTCGCGCTTGAGGCGCCAGCGCCTGCTTATCCCGATTTCTATCGTCTGCGTATCGGTACACAATCCTTGCCTTTGGCGGTGGATTCTACCGAGACCATCCGTGTGCATACCACACGCGACAGTTTGGCATATACCTTATCTATTGAGGGTAGCGACAACTCCTTGCTTATGGCTCAGCTGCGTGCTACTGCTCGCTGTTCATCACGTGAGGAACTCCGCGAGGAGGCAAAACAAGTGATTATGGCTTCTCCCAGCTCATTGGCTGCATACTATGCCGTGTTCTTGAAACAAAATGGTCAATACATTTGGAATATCCTTATTCCTGCTGACCGCCGCATGTATCAAGCGGTGGCTACTTCCTTCAACACATGGATGCCTGAGTACGAGCGTACTAAGGTGCTTTATAACCAAGTGCTGGAGATCCTGCAAGCCGAGCGTTCTATTCAGAATCAACAGACCATGCGCCAGTTCATCGCGGAGGCAGAGAACTCAGTCTTGGACATCACTTTGCCCGATGAAATGGGCGACATGCAATCCCTTTCTGATTTGCAAGGCGATGTAGTAGTGTTGGATTTCTCCTCATCCGATATGGAGAATGCAGTGGGTTACACCTTTGAACTGCGCGAACTATACAACAAATACCACAAACGCGGATTGGAGATTTACTCCGTATCCATCGACCGCAACAAGCTCCTTTGGGAACAAACAGTAGAGAACCTCCCATGGTTGACCGTTCATGCAGACCAGAATAGCGCGGTGCAAGTCTTGATGCAGTATAATGTGCAAGCATTGCCAACCCTCTTCTTGCTCGACAGAAAGGGTCATGTGCAAGGCAGATATATCGATTTCAAGCAACTTGAAGCTGACATCCGCAAATATCTCTAAACTGGCACTTGAGCTGGGCTTTGATGCCTGCGGTGTAGCGCCTGTGCATCGTCTGGATGAGGATGCGCAGTTTATGGACAGTTGGATTGCGCAAGGCTTGCATGGCGAGATGGATTACTTGGAGCGCAATCGCGATAAGCGCTATGACCCTGCGGTCTTGGTGCCAGGTGCGCAAGCCGTGGTGGTGTGTCTACTGACTTACGAACACTCGGGCAGAGACTACCATCGTCGCGTGAAATCCTTGCTCTACGCCCTCGAGGCGAAACTCAAGGAGACCTTTGGTGAGGATATTGTCTCTGCTACGCACCAGCATATCTTCTGCGACTCGGCTCCTATGTTGGAGAGACGATGGTGTGTGGAGGCAGGACTTGGATTTATCGGCAAGAATCACCAGTTGATTCACCCTGAGTTGGGTAGTATGGTGCACCCTGGCGAGATTGTCATTAACCAATTGCCAATCGCCAATTGCCAATATCCCATTGCCAATTGCCAATCGCCAATCGCCAATCATCAATCACTCATCGCCTGCTCCAACTGCCGCCTCTGTTTAGATGCTTGCCCCACGGGAGCGCTGCGAAACGAGGTGTGGGATGCGCGCCAGTGTATAGCATACACCACCCACCACTGCTTGGAGTGCCAACATGTTTGCCCATACAACCAAACAACACCCAACTAAACAACCCTATACAACCCTACACAATCCTATACAACCCTATACAACATGACAAATCTCAAACTCGGCATTGCCAGCGACCACGCTGGTTTTGCACTCAAACAAACCGTTATCGCTTGGCTCCAAGAGCAAGGCGTACAAGTAACTGACTACGGCTGTCCTTCTACCGACAGCTGCGACTATCCTGACTTTGCACACCCTATGGCAGCATCTGTGGAGGATGGTACCAACGATATGGGTATCGCCATTTGCTCTACGGGCAATGGTATCACCATGACTTGCAACCATCACCAGGGTATCCGTGCAGCCCTCTGCTGGGATGAACCTTTGGCTCGTTTGGCTCGCCAGCACAATAATGCGAATATCATTGGTCTGCCAGCCAACTATATCTCTGCGGAGAAAGCCATTGAGTTGGTAAAGATTTTCCTCACCACCGAGTTTGAAGGCGGCCGTCACGAGCGTCGTGTCAATAAGATTCCTTGTTAGTAGAATCACCAATCAACTACGCTGTTGGTGGAGTTACGCACTATCCCTAATAGGGGTAGTGCGTGTGTGTCATTTGCCCACTTTTGTGAGCATCGAGCCAGCCAACTACTGCCAGCTGCGCTGTCCTGCCTGCCCAGTAGGGCAACGCGCTGCAAATAATACGCACCACAAGGCGCAAAATATGTCGTGGGACACCTATCTGCGTATCCTCACACAGGTGCAAGCCACGGCGCATACTATTCAGTTTTACTTCCAGGGCGAACCTTTGCTCAATCCTTTGTTACCTAAAATGATAGCGCGCGCACGCGAGGCAGGGCTCTTTACGGTGGTTTCGACCAATGCGCAAGCCCTCAGGCGCAGCATGGCACACGAACTGGTCAAGAGCGGACTCCATCGTATCATTGTCTCGATAGATGGCTTCTCCGAGGAGTCCTATGCTGCTTATCGTGTAGGTGGTAGTTTGCATCGCGCCTTAGAGGGATTGCAGTTCCTGCGTGAGGCAAAAGCAGAATATGGTTCGGGTATCTGCATTGAACTGCAAGTGCTTCGCCTGCGCAGCAACGAGCACGAGTGGGAGTGGATACGCCAGCACTATCGCACATTGGGTGCTACGCGCTTGGTGTTTAAGACGGCACAACTCTATGATTATCAGCATGGTCATCCGCTCATGCCAACCGATGAACGCTACTCGCGCTATAAGAAAGGTGAGGATGGAACATACCATTTGGCAAGACCCCGCAGGAGGAGTTGCTATCGCCTATGGTCGGGCTGCGTGGTGACGACTATGGGCGAGGTCTTACCCTGCTGCTATGATAAGGCAGGCGAACATGCTTTCGGCTCGCTCATGGAGCAGAATTTAGAGCAGGTATGGCACAACAAAAATGCCGACGATTTCCGTCGGCAAGTCTTGCAGGATAGCCATGCTATTCCTATTTGTCGGGAGTGTTACTACTGATCACTCAGTGACTATTGCTCCGTTGAGGTATTTGCGCTCGTAGTGCGCTATTTGATTGCGGGCGGTGTTCGCCATCTGCTCTAAGCGCAGAATGTCCTTCATCAGGAAGCCCAATTGGTAGGTGGCTGAGAGTGCTTCTTTTTCTTTATCGTTGAGGTAATACACCCAGGTATGGGTGGGCTTGAGACCTGCTCCGTGTACGCGAACGCGGTCGCTATGGTGTGCGCTGATGAAGTTGAGCAGTTGCAAGGCATTTTCATCTTCCAGCGTCATGATCTCGTGCCATCCTTCTACCTCAAAAGCGTGATTGCTACCCGAGAAGCGTAGTTCTTCGCCTTGTGCGGAGAGGGTGACTTGCTGTTGGTTCACTTGGTGCGAACCGTAATAATAACTCTTGACGATGGTTTGTCGGTCATCTCGCACGTATGCTTGCAGGAAGTTGCGAGCGGTGTTACTGCTGGTATTGAGCAAGCGGTGTACGTAGCGGCCTTTGTCTTCGTATTGTGTGTCTTTCTCGTACTTGAATTGTTTGAGCAGTTTGTCAGACTGTTCGAGCAGAGGTGGCAGCATACTGTCGGCGTAGGCGAGTGTGCTTTGTGCTTCCAGATAGGTGATGCTGTCGCCTAATGCTTTTGCCAGACGACGTTGTGCCACCTCTTTGGGATAAACAGTGTGCACAGAGTCCAGCACGATGCGTGCTTGTCGCCATTGTCCATTATCGACCAATGTTTGTGCCTGTTGCACTAATACCTGTGCTTGCTCGGTGTCAGAAGGCGCACATGCTACCAGAAGTAGGGCACATAGGGAGAAAGATACAATCTTCGTATTCATACTACAATAAGGTGTTTGTTATCTAAATCGGGTACAAAGGTACTACAAATAATGCACATTTGCAACAAAATAGCGCGAAAAGTGCGTTTTGTTAAGATTCTTTCTCTTTTCGTTTTGCTATGCGGTACTCAATTTCACCGAGCGACAACCCTGAGAACTCCCTGAGAACTCCCCGCCACCGCCCAAACCGAAAAAGTGCTGTTTGTTAATATTCCTTGCCTCTACACTCTACACTCTACGCCCTACACCCTACACTCTACACTCTACACCCTACACTCTACACTCTACACCCTACGCCTTACACTCTACACTCTACACTCTACACCCTAAACAGTAGGTGTCCTCTAAACTGAAAATGGCGAAAAAATCGCTATTTTCTTGCATATCTGCAAAAAATGTTGTAACTTTGCGGGCGGTAATCAAAAAATATCCCCACTATGGCAACATTATCTAAATCCAAGTACACTCTATCATGCCAATGCCAAAAGGCATTATGGCTCAGAACCCACAAACCCGAAGTGGCGACTATTGACGCTTCCGTCGAAGCACGTTTTGCTACAGGCAACGAGATTGGCGACATGGCCAAATCGCTCTTTGGCGAGTATGTGGACACCACCACCTATACAGACGGCAAACTGGACATCTCGGCTATGATCGCCAAGACCCAAGCGCTGGTCAATAGTGGTTGCCCTGTAATCTGCGAAGCGGCTTTTGCGCCTAAGCACCACTATTGCGCGGTGGATATCCTCTGCAAGACCGATGGCGGTTGGGCAATCTACGAAGTGAAGAGTAGTACCAGCCATGTGGGCGATGCAGCTACCGATCCTAAGTTTGCCAAATATGCCACCGATATCGCCTACCAACGCTGGGTGCTGGAGCAATGTGGCATCCGTGTGACAGGCACCTATCTCATCACCCTCTGCTCCGACTATGTGCGCCATGGCGAACTGGAGCTCAAGACCACAGCCAACGGATGCGGACTATTCAATATCATCGACCTTGCTCCAGCGGTAGAGAACGAATACCTCAAGGTGCATAATCAATCGCTCTTGGCACTACAGACCATGGAGCAAACCACCGAGCCCGAGCAGGCACTCTCTACGCATTGCCAAAACCCATACAAATGTGCCTTCTGGCAATACTGTACCCAGCATCTGCCTGAGCCATCGGTGTTTAATGTGTATGGTATGACCTTCGCCAAGAAACTCGAGCACTACCACGCAGGCCATATCACTTTCGAAGACCTCCAATCGGTGGTGGATATCACCAAGAATCCTATTCGCAGTATGCAAGTGCACTGCACCCTCAACCAGGAAGGTCATATCCACCCACAGGGTATTCAAGCGTTCTTGGATAAACTCTCCTATCCGCTCTATTTCTTGGACTTTGAGAGCATGCAACCCGTGGTGCCTATGTACGATGACACCAAGCCATACATGCAGATATGCTTCCAGTACTCGCTCCACTATATCGAGCACGAGGGTGGCGAACTCAAGCATAAGGCATTCTTGGCGCAGAGCAATGGAAAGGACCCACGCCGCGAACTGGCAGAGGCATTGTGCCACGATATACCACGCGATGTATGCATCATGGCGTATAACGACCCATTCGAGAAAACGCGTATCCGAGAGATGGCAAGCATCTATCCCGATCTAAGTGAGCATCTGATGAATATCGAGAGCCATATTGTGGACTTGCTCGTACCATTCCGTCAGGGCTGCTATTATCTCCCTGCGATGGGTGGTTCGTTCAGTATCAAAGTGGTGTTGCCAGCACTTTTCCCAGATAATGCCGAACTCAACTATCATAACCTGAGCACATTGGTGCAAAACGGTGGCGATGCGATGACCATCTTCCCTAAGATTCAGCACATGAGCCCCGAAGAGGCAACTCAGGCACGCCAAGCGCTATTAGACTACTGCCACCTCGACACCCTCGCTATGGTGAGAATCTGGCAAGAGTTGATGAGGAAAGTATAGAAGTTAGATCGCTGCGCTGTAGATCGGGCAGAGCCCTGTAGATGGTAGATCGCCCTATGGGCTGTAGATCGCTGCGTTCGTGACTTCGATTAACCAAACGTGCACCCTACACTAGAAAAAATGCCTCCAAAGCGCTTTTTATTTGCATATCTAAAAAAAAAAGTGTATCTTTGCAGCACTTTTTGTGCAGCACTTTTTGTGTAATTTAATAAATAGCAGAATATGAAAGAGTTAGAAAATCCGTTTGTGGTATATGGTTATGTTAGTCCCACTTATTTTTGTGATCGTGAGCAAGAGACTTTTGACCTAATAACGGCATTGTCCAACGGCAGAAATGTCACGCTGATGAGTCCACGTCGTATGGGAAAAACTGGATTGATATGCAATGCCTTTCACCAATTACAGCAACGCGAGGATGTGGCATGCTTCTATATTGATATATTCTCTACCAAATCGTTGGCAAGTTTTGTCAAAGTCTTTGCATCGGCTATAGTCGGAAAATTGGATACACCTATGCAGCGTGCAGAAGGATTTATCCAGCGCTTTTTCCAAGGGATTCGATTGAGTTTCTCCACCGATATGCTGACAGGTAATCCGCAAGTCAATCTTGATTTTCAGCCAGAGCAAACAGAATCTACATTGGAGCAGGTATTCGCTTATTTGGTGCAGTCAAAGCGCGAATGTTATATTGCTATAGATGAGTTTCAGCAGATCTTGGAATATCCCGAGACGAATGTAGAGGCACTTTTGCGCAGTTATGTGCAATTTTGCCCGAATGTGCATTTCATATTCTCAGGCAGCAAGCAGCACCTTATGACGGATATTTTCTCTTCGGCAAGTCGTCCATTCTTCCAAAGTACAGAGAAAATGCACCTTTATCCAATACCGGAAGATAAGTATTACGAGTTTGCATCCTATTGGATGGACAAAAAGCAAATCCAATTATCACAGGATATATTCCATACCATTTATCATCAGTTTGATGGACATACATGGTATGTGCAGTATATTTTGAATCTGTTGTACAGTGTTGCACCTGCTGTTATTACCCAACAAGAAGTGAATAATGCGATTGTGCATATCTTGCAACGAGAGCAGGATTTATTTCAAACTACATTTGATAAGTTGACAGAAAATCAGGCGGCATTGTTGGTCGCTATAGCCAAAGAAGGTACTGTGAAATCCATTAATGCTGGGGAGTTTATTCGCAAATATAGTCTCAAAGGAACAAGTAGTGTCAATAAAGCGCTGGCATATCTGATTGACAAAGAATTAGCCTATCAGACACCGCAGGGATATATTATTTACAATCGTTTCTTTGGGTTTTGGCTAAAGAACTTAATGTAATGTAACGCATTTTCTGTAAAAAATCAAAAAACTCTAAACAATAAATATTATGATTGAAAAAATCATCAAAGGTATTAAGTACCGCCTCGATGAGAACACATCGAATGAGAACACATCGACAGCAGAGGTCATCAAAAAGAGAGGTTACAAGGGTGGAATCATTATCCCTAAGCGCGTAGAGTATCTAGTCAAAAAGAGAGGTTGCAAGGGTAGTGGAGGGAAAGAGTATTCTGTGAATAGTATTGCAGAGAGTGCTTTCAAAGGTTGCTCCTCGCTGACCTCTATTACTATTCCTGATAGCGTGAAGAGTATTGGAGAGAGTGCTTTCGAAGGTTGCTCCTCGCTGATCTCTATTACTATTCCTAATAGTGTCACGAGTATTGGAGAGAGTGCTTTCGAAGGTTGCTCCTCGCTGACCGCTATTACTATTCCTAATAGCGTCACGAGTATTGGAGTGCATGCTTTCAATGGTTGCTCCTCGCTGACCGCTATCAACTATGGGGGCACTATAGAGCAATGGGGGAAAATAACATTAGATGATGAGTGGAATAAAAAAGTTCCTGCTAAAGTAATCAATTGCACCGATGGCAGTGTGGATATCACGCCAAATGAATTACAACAGAACCCAATGTATCGTCTGTCTATGAGTTCATTGGAATTGTTCCATTCCAACTTTTTAGAGTGGTTGTTTGATCTCGACCATGAAGCATTCTTGAAATGCTTTGATCCGGAATTTACTAATCCTGCTGCTTGCACCATAGAGCGGGAATACCATCTCGGTACAGAAGAAAAGCAATGGGTTACTGATATTGCAGTATTCGAAAATGGTAATCTGATTCTTATTATTGAAAACAAAATCAAGAGCACTCCCAGCAAAGGGCAATTGAAATATCAAAGTAAACTGGCTAATAAACTAGCGCAACAAAAAAAAGCTGATGCCGCTAATGAAGAAACTGATACTAAATCACTTTGCAAAAAAGTACTATTATCTCTTTTTGAATATTCAGGTGCACTTCATGGTTTTATTCCAGTCCTATACAAAGATTTGATTGGCGAAATACGCACAAATTATGCATCGCATCTACCAAGCAACTCATATATCAAAGATTACTGTGATATGTTGGATCGATTGCAAAATATTATAAATGCTGATCCGTTAGTTAACAATTGGACAAGAGGATATTACACCGCTCATATGTTTTCTAAAAAATTAGAAATATATGATATGATGGATGCATTTCGCAAATATCAAGCAGCAAGTCTGGTGAACAAATTTGAGGAGAGCATTGTTAAAAATGATACTTCCATGACTTGTGAGCATAGTCTAAACAATAAACGCGCATGCGCTACAATAGCGTATAAATTAAACGATAGATTAAATGTAGGTGTGCAAATAGAACATGACCAGTTGCGCATTTTTTTCGAAAAAAAAGATAAGGATAAAAACTTTAATACAAATCAAGCACAGCAATATTGGGAAAAATGGTTAGGCAAACCATTAGGAAAAGGCAGGGTCGTTCCAGATGATCCTAATAAACACCAAGAAGATGATTATTATTGTAGTTACTCTAACTCCTTTATATATCGTTATGTCAAATTTGATAATATTACTACCGAGAAGTTGTGCGAGCGTGTAAAAGACTTATTAGGCAATATTAGTGATAAAAAGGATGATATTATAAACAAAATTTATGATACAGAACATCAATAACCTATCATCATCACTTTACCAAAGGAGTGAACAAGAGTGCTTAGAGGTATAGGCACCACTTTGCAAACTCGACTTTGCAAAATAAATAAATGTGCTTGCGTTTTTGAATTTTTTGCATGTATGTTCTATATTATGCATGTAACTTCAAAAATGCAAGCTTTATGTTTAACTTTATATATAGTTCCCGAAAAGATAGTTTATCATGAAAATTCTTAATTACGATGCACCAGAAGAATTGGTGGTTAAAGTGCTTGAGCAAGCGATTCCAGACTTTATTTTGGCGGTAATACGAAAGCAAGAAGCGGCTTTCTATCACAGCGACGAGTTCTGTATTCAGATGCTTTGTCCGCTACAGATTTGCAAACAGGGCGAGAGGGAATTAGTAGGGGAAACAGACACTTCGTATAAAGAAATAATTACTATTTCTTTTGACCAAAGCTTTCCCCCTACGCCTATTCGGAAATTCCCGCGTGCATCTTACAGAAATATTGTGTCGCTGCTGCATACGATACCTATTTATCTTAGAGAAAAAGATGAATGCGACCTATTAGGCGCATACCATCCTGATAAAAACAATCCGTATATCGAGTTGTATGTGCAGGATATTTGGGATGCTGCTAAAGAAAATGATCTACACTATAAATGGCTCCTGACCAAAGTGTTGATTCACGAATTAGCGCATGCTGCATTGGATATTCATAATCTGGAGAATAGTGAGTTTGTAGAAGATAAAGTTAGCCATTTTACCCGATTTAGACTATGGCGTGAGGAAGAAGTGGCTGCTAATGCTATTACACTGCGAATAATTCGTGATTTTGGGGATTCAGCATTTTATGCGTATGCGAAAGCGTTTATGCAGGAGAAAGATCCTGAATATACGCTGGATGTAGAGGTGGAGAACTTTGAGGATTCGGATTTTGACCGTGTGTTTAAAGCGAAATACTTGGGAGTGCCTATGCAGAAAATGCGTCAACTGGTTATACCTCAGAATACGAAAAGAATAACTGGTCAAGATTATGTGTTTGCCAGTGCCGAAGATTTTATCAAATGGGCAGTATGGCCTTATGCCGAAATCAATGCCGATGGCAATCCTCAAGTAGAGTTCACCCCAGCGTATTATCAAGCCAAAGAAGAATGTAAGTCATTCGTGATTTTGAATCAAGATTCTAAGATAATAGAAGATGGCAAAATCACATTCTCTATTTGGCTCCCTAAGCAATGTTGGGAAGAATATGGCACCCAAAAGAAAGAGGTCACATTGAGAATCGTTCACAGCAATAATGAAGGTGCTTTTGATTTGGAGTAATAACATGAAATGAATAACCCTATAACTAAATACAATAGACTATGGCTTTAGAAGGATACACATCATTCGTCATCGAAGGCGAAAAAGGCAAAGAAATGTATGATCAAATCATGAATTTGAAATCGCAATGCGAGCAACAAAAAGAAGAAGGAATTGCAGTAGCTACTTTTGGCGAGATGAGCTACTATATAGCTATCTACGAAATTAATGGAGAGGAAAAACTTTGCCTCTATGTCGGGCGTGCTGCCTCATGGATTGAGGATATACAATATGAGGATTCTATCCTGCGCATTAATACCTTCTGGCGACGCGATTCTGCCCTCTTGCAATATTTTGAGGATTGCCAACTCAATGACTATTCTGGGTATTATTATCATGATACGAGCGAACACGATATATACGGTACCACCAACGACCAAACAGGCAAATACTTTGAGGTAAAAGACAGAGCCCTGTAGATGGTATATAGTAAAAGATAAGTAATATGGCAGACAAAAACATCAAAGGCATCAAGTATAGTCTTGATGCTAAAAAACAAACCGCAATAGTAATATCCAGGAAAAAAGGCTACGAAGGCGATATTGTTATTCCTGAAACGGTTGTGTACCAGAACGTTACGTACTGCGTAAAAGGCATTTCCGGGGGTGCTTTTGAGGGCTGTAGCGCCCTGACTTCCGTAGCGATACCCGAGAGCGTCAATGAGATTGGTTATAATGCTTTTGACGGCTGCACTTCGCTTAGCGCTATTCATATTCCTAAAAAAGTGAAAGCGATCAAAGACGAGACCTTCAGAGCGTGTAGCTCGCTAACCTCCATCAAGCTACCCGCAAACATAAGGTCTATCAGTCATGGAGCTTTCAAAGGGTGTACAGCGCTCACAAAGGTGGTAGTGTTGGGTAAGAAATTGAAAGCTATCCGCACTTTTGCTTTCTTCGGCTGCTCTTCGCTCAGCAGTATCCGCATTCCTGATAGTCTGGAGCTATTGAGCTATTCTGCTTTTGTCGGCTGCTCTTCGCTGACCACCTTCGATATCCCACCACAAGTGAGTAGTATAGAGGAGTGGGCATTTGCCTCCTGCGAATCCTTATCATCGATGGTCATCCCTGATAGTGTGACCAATCTCGAAAAGGGAGTTTTCTGTGCTTGCACTTCTCTCAGCTCGGTTAGCATTGGCAATGGCGTCAGCAGTATCGAACCAGGAACCTTTGGTGTATGTTCGGCTCTCACGACGCTACGTATAGGTAGTGGAGTAAAGAAGATCAGCAAGGATGTGTTTCTGGAATGTTCCTCATTGCAATCCATCACCTACAATGGCACCAAGGAGCAATGGCAGCAGATAGCCCTCGCTCCAGAGTGGAACGAGGATATACCGGCTAAGGTGGTGCATTGCAGTGATGGCGATGTGGAGATATAAAAAGCAAAAAAAGCATCTTTGATAATCAAATGGTTACAAAGAAAATGAAAAAAAAGTGAACTCATTTTTGAATTTTTTGCATTTATTTTCTATATTATGCATGTAATTTCAAAAATGCAAGCTTTATGATCAACTTCAAAAAATTCCAAACCTCAGAAAAATCATTCATCGCAGACCAAAATCGCCTTTATTTGGGGGTACTACCACTTCATCTTGCCCACAAGGGGGGCTCCAAATCCACAGCTCAACTGGGGCTCTTTCTCCTTGACCAACGACAAGGTAATACACTTATCTTCAAAACAGGGAAAAACTTCTACAAACCACTTACAGCTAAAGTACTCACTAATACACAAACTGGTCAAGAAATTTGCTTTATCCAATACAAAGATGCTCAAATAATGCTCGAGGCGCCCATATACAAATCCAACAGGCGCCGCAAAGCAGCTTAAAAAGGGAAAAACACCCTCTCCAACGACTAATATAATTCACATAACCCATAACAAAAAAATAGATAGTATGAAGACAAACCCACAAAACACAGGAAATTTAGCACTTGATCAATTACTCCAATACCAACAAAATAATAGATATCAAACTTGGACAGAAGACTTTGTGGATGAAGATACTGGCCAAGTTGAACAGATTGAACGCTCTCTATTAATTGATGAGGAATATGACGAAGAAGAAGCACGATTACTTGATATTGTGTATAAACATATCCATGATATCTCTACAGAGAGACTTTTAGAGTTAAGACAACTCATGTTCTTTGGGCTTGATGACATGCCTCTATTGAGAGAATTGGCTCATCGTGGTGAACCTCAAAGCGTTGAAAAGCTACGCCATCGTGAGCTGTTAAATACATACGACAGAGCGTCGGAAGATATGGATATCCCAACATTGGTCGAACTGCACAAGCAGGGGCTGGAAGATGCTTCCATATTTTTAGGAAATACCTACTATTTTGGTGATAAAGAAAAAGGTATCATCAGCGACCTCAAACTGGCAAAAGAATATTTTCCAGCAGAGTATTTTGACCATTATTTTGATGTTGACCCTAACTTGCCCGAGGATGTAGTACGCTGCATGGATGGAAGACTGATTCCTATTACATCCAATCTATTTGAAGATACCCCATTATCAGGAATCAAACTGGAATACATCACCCCTAAAAAGATAGTGGATCTCATTGCTCATTATGTCCATAATCGCCAACCAGAGGAGTATTATGATATCCAAGTCCGTTTCTTTAGTCGTTCACCAAAAATGTATGCCAATATTTTTGGCACTCAACTCGACGAAGGTAGTTGGTATCTATACATTGATATAAATGGTGTAGATGACTTTGGCGATGCGTTGAAAGAGGCCTTGAAAACAGAAGTACCCAGCGAAGACTGGAAAGCGGAGTGTTGGTATGGTAGTATCGTCTGCTATAATCAAGATATGGTTTAACAAACTCCCACGTTAAGGTATGAGACAATATGTACAAGAGATAGCTCAGGTGCTTCACCTGATGAGCGAGCAGGAGTTGAAAGATAGCATCGAAAAACTTTGTAGGTATCTGCTATTTAAATACGGCGAATACTATATAGATGATTTTGACGATGATACTACAAAACCCGTGTTCGACACCGTACGAACAGGCGAATACACCATCCGCCTATCGGGCAGAACCATCACCTGCCAAAATATCCACAGCAACCATGACACCCTATCTCTCATTCCTCTCGCCTCATCGCCCCATAGCCCGCAGGGCGTCCAATATCCAATAGGCGGAACGCCGTCCCATCGCCTATTACCAATAGCCACTCTAAAAGGCAAACCCAACCACATTGCAGTCGTGAAAGCCCTCATAAAGATGGTGAATGGACTACACCAAGCAGAAGAACGCATGTTCGGTCCCGAAGCTGCTGAATGGTGAGCTAACGCGTGTAGCGTTTAGGGTGTAAAGATATGAACATAGTAAATAACGTATCAGATCATATAAAAATATGGCAAAAGAACTAATCTTTTCAATATCGGGAGCCGAGTATGCTGCCGCTCCCACCAAACTGGAGCGCAAGAAGCTCTACGGCTGGAGTACCCTGATCGCCACCGACAAGAACGGCGAGGTATGCTCCAGTGCCTATCTATCGCCCGACGATGCGATGATTATTCCATCGGGTGGATTCAAACAAGGTACGGTGGACCAAAATGGCCAATGGGTGGAGAAGTCCACGCTGCAAGCCTACGGGCCCGATGATAAGGCGTTGCCCATGCTGCCTTCGTCCTTTGACGCGCCTATCGTGCTGCACGAGAAAGTGAGCGCAGAGGAGTTCTTGGACAATGATTGGGAATCGGTTTATCAACTCTGCAACCCCGAACTGGCGGCTGCGGTAGGACAAGATATCTATCGTTTTCCGTTCAACTACCGCGCAAGCGTGAACGCCAACGAGGGCTATCTGCTCAATACCCCCGCTGGATTATTTCTCTTCTCAGGAGATATACAAACCTTCGAACTGGTTGCATTAGCCGACCAAACCACCATCGATGATGTGGAAGAAGAGGTAATCGAAGAAATCGACGAACTGGATTTTAGTATGTTCTGATGCGCGGAGCGCATAGTTTAAAGTTCAGAGTTTAAAGTTTAAAGGCAGTGGATAGCGGCAGAGCCGCATTATCATCGCCTTTACACCATACACAACAAGAAACACAATGCGAAAAATCAATCTATCCAACGATGTGAAACGCGATGCCGAAGTGGGCTTTGGCAATAATATGAAGCGTTTTACGCCAGTCTATAAGACGGCTGATGGCCTTTCAGGCATCAACGAACGACGACTCAAACTGACTACTGAGACTACCGATGCTGCTCTATTAGCGCAGTATGGCGACCAGTTGGCAGACCAACTCATAGCTGCCGATCCAGAGATCGATATGGAGCGCTTTGGCATGAAGATGGAAGGCGTGAAGAAAGTCTATATCACCCCTAACCAAAAAGTGGCATACGGTGTCACCATCAACGAACATGTCTATCTACCCGATGGCACCGAGAAAGAGGTTCGCAAGGGAACCACCTTGCCCGCTAATATCGCAGTGGAGGGCATGCCGCTCAAATGGACAGGCAAACTATTGCCCAAAGACAAGGTGCTGCGTATGTTTATGTTCAAAAAGAGCTACCAGATTCAGCATGTCAATGGTCTGACCTTTGACTTCCTCTATGATATGGCCAAGAAGCTCCACGATGCCAACGCCATGATGCTGGTGGGTGGCGGCGAGAAGGGTGCTGCTCCATTGGTGTTATCCAACGGCGGAACACCCTATCGTGCGTTTCTGGAAGGACGCGTACAGGGCGAGAGCTACGCACTCATACTACGACTAACCAATATGGAGTTGAAAACTGTTTAAATAGGCGATAAGGCTATTAGGCTATTAGGCGATGAGGCGATAAGGCGAAAGGCAAGAAACAGCGGCGTAGCCGCATATTACCAGCCTCTAACCTCTAACCTTTAACCTTTAACCTCTAATCTCCTAAAGAAAAGATTATGACCCAACAAGATATACAAACAGCTATTGACTACAAGAAGAATGTAGCTAGCAAATATATGCTCGTAGAAGGAGCAAAAATCTCGTCACGCTTGGCAGGCGAGAAGTTTTACGTAACGCGCAAGATCGACGGCCATATGCAATGCGTCTTTTACCGCGATGGGCAGAGCTTTATGCTCAATGCCAGCGGCAAACAAAAAGCTGAGCAACTCAAGTGTATGGATATGTTCACAGGCTTTATGGACAAGGCAGGCATCAAGAATATCGTTGTGGCCGCTGAACTCTATCTGCCACGCGAAGAGGGTCGTCCTCGTTGCGGCGATGTGGCGCGTGCCTTGGCAGATCCTGCTTTGCGCGACCAATTGGCGCTGGCGGTATATGATATCCTATCCATCGACGGAGAGGACTATAGCGCACAAAACTATGGCGAAGTACATGCCAAACTGGTTGAATGTCTCCGACTAAAGGCCCAGAACAAAGAGGGAAAGACAGTCTTCAAGACCACTCGTCTGTGCTCACCTGTAGAACTACGTACCGTGTCTTCGGTAGAAGAAGTAAAGCAAATTTACCAAGAGTGGGTGGAAGAGCAAGGTGCTGAAGGTCTGGTGGTACACTGCGACAACGGCGTAGTGGCCAAGATCAAACCTCGCCACACCATTGATGTGGCCGTAGTGGGTTATACGACGGGCGAGAATGGTGTGAGAGACTTGATGCTGGCAGTGGCACATCCCGACAATAGCATGCAGGTGTTTGCTATGGGATCAAGCGGCTTGACCGATGAACAACGCCAATCGATAGCTACGCAACTGGGGCAGATGCATGTAGAGTCGCAGTACATCTTGTCGGACTCGCGCGGCGTAGCATACCAGATGGTACGCCCTGAGGTAGTGGTGGAGATATCTGTATTGGAACTCGTGGCACGCAGCAACGACGATAAGATCAAGACCAACGCCCTCTTGCAGTTCGACCCTCAGCAGGGATGGCTCATGCAAGGCATGGTGCCAGGTGTATCGGCATTGGGCATGGCTATTGTGCGCCTGAGAGAAGACAAATCGGCTAACCCTACCGATGTGCGTGTGAGCCAACTCACCGACATCTGCCCTTTTGAGGAGAACGAGGGAGGCAAACTCGCGGGCGAGCCCAGTACATTGCTTTTGCGCCGCGTATTCAAAAAGGTGTCGGGCGAGAAAGTCATGATTCATAAGTTCCTTCTTTGGAAAACCAACAAAGAGGCCAATCCACGCTTCCCTGCGTATATCTTCTACCATACCGACTATAGCAGTAGCCGCAAGGACCTCATCAAGCGCGATATGATCTACTCATCCAGCGAAGAGCAGATACGCGCCATCTGCGACATGGAAATAGCCGATAATATCAAAAAAGGCTGGGAGCAAATCCTGTAGTATAAAATATTTACACATTATGGTACAAGTAAAATTATTTCAAGAGAAAACACCTTATCTCGAGGTTTTTGAAAAACAAGTAAACGAGTTCTTGCAACAACACAGCAAGGATATCAAAGTGGTAGATATCCGATATACAGCGGAAAGCCCCAACCCACATAATAGCGTTTGGAAAAACTGGACTGCTATGCTCGTATATGAAACTGAAAAACCAATCCAATAATGCATCCGACTAAGAAAACGAATCGCAACCTCTCAGCCACTGATCTGCACAATATGGAAGTGGGAGAATTTATGCTACGCAGTTTCTTTGCTTCCAAAAACAATCCTACCGATCAACCTATCATCCAAGAAATGTACCGCCGCGACAAAATAGGAACGGCATACCGGTTCGGAGATGTAGAAACGCTATTGCAAGAACTATCGCACGACAATATCTCTGCTGCTGAGCACCTGGGCATGCTCTATGAACTGGGCAACGAGCAATATGGCATCTATATTGACAAAGCGCGCGCACAATCGTACTACGATATGTTAGGTTATAACCCAATGGATGGCCTCTCAGAAGAGGACATGATGCCAGAGTCAGAACCAGCCATCGTGACCTACCAGCTATCGGGCAACGCAGATGACCTCAAAGCCATTGAGCAGATAATCCATTCCTTGGCTAAGTTCTACGGAACGCCAAATGGCGAAGTGAATGTACAAGGACTGATGAAAGTGTTGGTAGGATCGGATGCCTACGAATATAGAGGCAATATACTGAGTATGACCTATATGGATGAGAAAACCCTATACATCCAAGCTGAAGTGAGAAAAACCGAAGCCATGAAATATGCCATCAGCCAATGCTTTAGCGATATCCACGTACAGATAATAGAAGAATAAATAACGAACTAAAAATAGAAAATTATGTCAAAAACAACTATCAAAAATACCAATCACACATTTGGCAAACGCCCACATTATGAGCTGAAGGAGTTAAAGACATGGAGTGAGGATACCCTAATAGAGTATATCATTTTCACGATGCAGCGCAAAGGCATGACGGAGTATAGCACCGCCCTCATACCTGGTTATCTTGGTCAGAAATACGATCGCCCAGAGGGTTGGCACCTGCTATTTTGGCCCTTCCTCGGTGGCTACCGACATTCATACGAATGGACACAGGTGTTTATCGAAGACGGAGAGTTGCTATTCAAATTTGAAGAGCGTATCAGCAAATTTGGGTACGACCTTTTTGAGGATACTTTCCTCGAAAAAATCTTCCCATCACCCGTTGGCGAAACAGTGTGCGAACGCTATTATCCAACAATCATTACGCACTACCATGCGGATGAGTTCTTTGATATGCTTCCTCATCTTCCTATCAAGGACTTCAAACCATGGACTAAGCAGCATTATTTAGCCGATGTAGCCTCTTCGCTTCAGTTTTGTAATCCTCAACGAGAAGCTGCGGATGAAGCTCGCCGCCCCAAGATGACCTTAGAACAAGCTAAAGTGCTAATAAATGCGCCCTACTTTAAAATAAAACCCAATTGGATGAGTGAAATCAATGATAAGTACTTCGGTCCTAAGAAAACGAAATTCTCGCTCCGATTGCTTTGGGAATTCTTAATCTCCTTGCTAATCAATGTGGCAATAGGTGCTTTTATTGCATATCACACCGATCTAGAGGATTTCTGGCCCATGATGATAACCCTCTTTATTGGCACATTTGTAGGATTCGTCTTCTGTGATTTTGTTATCTGTTATACCCCAGAGCGAATGCATGAGAACTATGGCGATGGCAAAGGCAATTTGGTTATTTCCTTTGAGTGGAGCAATCCGATGTTTCTGCTAAAATTCATTCTATGGAATATATTCTTTATCTTCATCGGATGGGTCGTAATCGTGATCATAGGTGATAGTTTTGCCAGCAAATTACCCGCTATCATCTATTTCGGCTTGTTTATAGTTTTGATAGTGAAATTTATAATAGATAATCGCAAATCAAAGAACTAAAAAAACGAATCATATGAAGACAGAAAGTATACCACAAAAGAATCAGAAGTTTAGTGGCCGCCCACATTATGAGCTGAAGGAACTACAGACATGGAGTGAGGATACCCTAATAGAGTATATCATTTTCACGATGCAGCGCAAAGGCATCACCAAATTTCGCACGGATCTAATTCCTGGCTATTTTGGCTGTAGATACGATCGCCCAGAGGGCTGGCACCTGCTATTTTGGCCTTTCCTCGGCGGCTATCGACACGGATACGAATGGAATCGTGTGTTTATCGAAAACGGAGAGCTGCTATTTGAACTCGAAGAGCGTATCAGCAAATTTGGGTACGACATTTTTGAGGATACTTTCCTCGAAAAAATCTTCCCATCACCCGTTGGCGAAACATTTTGCGAACGCTATGATCCAACAATCATTACGCACTACCATGCAGATGAGTTCTTTGATATGCTTCCTCATCTGCCTATCAAGGACTTCAAACCATGGACTAAGCAGCGTTATTTAGCCGATGTAGCCTCTTCGCTTCAGTTTTGTAATCCACAACGTGAAGCTGCGGAGGCAGCCAAAAGACCACCATTGACCGAAGCTCAGATAGAAGCGTTAGTCAATGCACCCATTTTGAAGGTGCGTTCGATGCAGGATATATTAGATGAGTACTCCGGTCCTAAGAAAACAAAATTCTCCCGCATATTGCTATGGGTACTACTCATATCGATAGTCGTCACTATCCCCGTTGGTATCTTCCTGCACAGCATTCAACACCAAGCAGAATCGCAATTTGGTTGTAGTTGGCTAGAAGCTACACTCATTTTCTTTGGGATGTGGTTTGGCATTAGTCTGCTAATCGGTTTATTTGACCAGCACAGCAGAGTCTATATTAAGAGATGATGATTTAAAGAGTTCATTACCAGAAAATAGAATTTATGTACCTGTTGACAACCTTCTTTTGTTTAGGGTTGCTAATGCGCCCAGCGCATTCTTCCAACCCAAACAAAATATTTCCTTGAATTGACAATAATTGACGACATAATTGACGCCTATTGTCTTAATAATCAATCTGTTTTAACTCATATATAGTTCCACAAAAATCAGAGATTACTACTATGCCCATACGCCAATTAAAGATAAGAAAACGCGTTATCAAGCGTGAAGAACAAATAACCATGCACGAGAGTGCCAAAGCCGCTGCTGAGCGTTACCATCAAGAAAAACAGCGCCTCATCGCCGAAGGCAAACTCCGCCGAGAACTAATCAAAGTCGATGCCAAAACGACGATTGTCAGGTATATACCTATTGATGACACCACATCTCAATAATACCAAGGTGAAATATCCGAGGACTTCACAATCATTTTATAACAAACGTAAACACATAATACACTATGCAAAAGATGGACAAAAGTCGTTACAAACGTAACTATTATTATCTAACAGCGCATTCCGAACAGGAGAAAAAGCAACTGTTATCTGAACTCATTCACGGCAACAATCTGTTGGGTTATCCCACCTATGCAGATATCCGCAAAAATCGCATTCGCATCAAGGTGCTAATACCACAACTATATCCAGATGCACCAAAAAGTTATTGGGATATTTATCTTATCAAGTTAAGATATAATAAATAGCAACCCCATTTCAATAATACTATTATATTCCCCATATCTCCCCCCCGCAGCACCCTCACACGGTGCTGCTTTTTTTCATCTTTTGAAGACACCAAGTTCCTTTTCTCTCTTGACCTCATCTATAGCAAGTTAACAATAATGAACCTCTTTTAATAAAAAATGCAAAATTATGGCAAACGAAATTGTATTGTACCAACCAAATGAGCAAATGTCTTTGGAGGTAAAACTAGAAAATGAAACAGTATGGCTAACTTTAAATCAAATGGCGAGTTTATTCGGACGAGACAAATCCGTTATTTCACGACAAAGGCTATCTTTCAAGAGAGAGAGTTGATTTACGAGGGAAGTGTTGCAAAAAATGCAACAGTTCAAACAGAAGGAAATAGACAAATTATTCGTGATGTGGAGTTCTACAACTTAAATGTAATCATTTCAGGAGGTTTTTCGCTACTTTTTTGATATGCATGGACTTAGAAATCTCTCGCAAAAAGTGCGTTTTGTTAAGATTCTTTCTCTTTTCGTTTTGATATCTTTTACTCAATTTCACCGAGCGACGACCCTGAGAACTCCCTGCTACTGCCCAAACCGAAAAAGTGCTGTTTGTTAATATTCCCTGCCTCTACACTCTACGCCTTACACTCTACGCTATTTGTTAATATTCGTATTTCCGTTGAGCCCCCCTGTCTCATGTTGTCCCTTTGCCAGTGGTCTGGCAAATTCCTCTGCTTTCCATTTATCTGCGTATTTTGGTGCAGATTGTGCCGTTCTCTAAACTGAAAATAGCGAAAAAGTCGCTATTTTCTTGCATATCTGCAAAATTTGTTGTACCTTTGCAGATTAAATTAGAAAAATAAGATATCATTATGGCTAATACTGAGAAAAAAGGAGTAATTTATATTCTTCAGAATCCTGCCTTCAAAGAGTATGTTAAAATTGGATATGCGCACGATATAGAGAAGCGTTTACGCCAACTGAATCGTAGTGAAACTATTCCTTTTGCATTTCGTGTGTACGCGATATATGAGGTGAAGAGCGCTTTAACTGATATGGAATTGCACAAACTGATTGATAACCTCAATCCTGACTTACGTACTATAGAAACTTTTGATGGTAAGAAACGCGTAAAAGAGTTTTATGCTATGTCGCCAGAAGATGCTTATTCTATTTTGGAAAGTATTGCTAAAATTAGCGGAACAATCGATTGTCTAAAACGCTTGACCCCTGAAGGTCATGAAATACTAGATGATGAGATTGCTAATGATGTGAAAGAAAATGCACGCCGTGGTCCTTTCCGTTTCTCGGAGGTGGGTATTAAAATCGGCGAGAAAATTGTTTACATAGAAGACGCATCTATTCAACCAGTAGTAGTGGATGATCGTCATATTGAGTGGAATAATCAAACAACCTCTTTGTCTGCATTAGCACAACAACTCAAAAATTTTAACCATGCTGTTCAAGGTACGCTATGGTTCACATATAAAGGAGTAAAATTAACGGAACTCCGCAATAAAATGGAGAAATAAGGAATGTTGGTGATAATATTTTTAGACAACTTAAATAATATCGTACACATATAAATTTTAACAATTATGTCAATATTTGGTAGTTCTAAAACAGATAAGGTAAAAGATTACGAATTAGTTCATTCTACTTATGATATGTATTTAGGAATTCCAGAAGCGGAAGCCGAAGCAAATGATCATAATATTAATCTTAGTGCCGTTTTTGAAGATTATTTAGATATCTTTCGTCAAATTAACGAAGGAAAATTTATTGTGTTAGGAAGAAAGGGAAGTGGAAAATCTGCTATAGGAGAGCGTATATACCAATTATCGGAAGCAGATCCAAATAGTTTTTGTACTTTTGTTAAGAAAGGAGATATTAATATTGAACATATCATTCAAGTTGGAAAAAAAGAAGGAATTTTAATAGAACATGAACTTCTTTATCGATGGATTATTTTAACTCAGTTTGTCAACTTATTTTTACAAGATGAAAGCCTGATACATCATCCATCTATGCCACACTTGCATAAATTTGTAGAGAGGAATAGAGGCTTTGTTAACATAAAAAATTACGAAATAGAATCCGTTATACGAGAAAGAGGTATTCTGATTAATACGGAATATATTAAACGAGCTTCATTCTCTTTAGGAAAAAAAATTAATTCAACTGAAACTAAAGCAGAGTTTTATAAATATATACCTGATCTTGAAAATATAGTCATTAATATATTATCCTCTGAAAACGCAAATGAATATACGCTTGTCTTCGATGATTTAGATATTGGTTTTAATAGTTCTGATCAAGAAAGTCGATCGATTATGATGTCTTTGTTAAGAATTGCTAAATCGTTCAATATTGATTTATTTGCAAGAAAAAACTTAAACGCACATGTTATTATTTTATTGAGAAATGATATTGCAAAAAGATTAAATGAGGCCGATTCTGCAAAACTATTGGCAAGCTATTCTACAGAACTTTTTTGGTATGATGAAATTACCAACAAGAACGAAAACTCTGGTTTACTGAAAAAATTTATAAATAACCGCATAAAATATAATCTTCATAAAAAAAGTCTTATTATTGACGATCCTTTCAACCCATGGAAAAATTTTATAGACGAGCGAAGTTTCTGGGGAGATAAAACAAGCTTTAAACATATTATAGACTACACTTTCTATCGGCCTCGAGATTTGTTGTTGTTTTTTAAAGATATTAGTCAACTAAAACTTCATATTCCTATTTGTTTCAATGATATTAGAACGATATTACTCCCTCGTTACGCATCGGAAATGATACGAGAATTAAAAGGAGAACTTAGTACTGTGTATGGAGAAGATATACCCAATATATTGTTTGACAAAGTTTTGTGCAGATATCAAGGAAAACAAATATTTACATATGCGGAATTATACGAAAATATTGTTAGTTGTGGAATAGAGAATGCTGACAATGTCATAAACAATCTCTACGATTATTCCATAATAGGTAATATGGACGAAAGCGATAAAATTTATTTTAAGTTCAGAGAGCGCAGTGGGGAAATACAATCTTTAAGAGAGGATGAACGATTTGTTCTGCATAATGTTTTACATGCTTATTATTCAACGAGCAAGGTAATAAGATAAACATTAACGCTATTGTATCATAGTTAGATGAATACTATTTAAGAGTTGTTTACCACTTTATCGAAAAAAATAATTAACTTTCTTGCACATATCCTAAATTTTTCGTATCTTTGCGCCCTATTTGTGTTTAAACACAAAGAAGTACAAAAACAAACATAGAAACCACATACTTTTATGCCGCAGAATATACAACAACGAGAGGAACTGCACAAAACCATTTGGGCTATAGCAAACAATCTACGCGGGGCTATCGACGGATGGGAGTTTAAGAGTTACGTTTTGTGCTCAATCTTCTATCGCTTTATCAGCGAGAATATACAGCACTATATCGACCACCTTCAAGAGCTTGCGGGTGTAAAGGGTTTTGATTACTCCAAGTTGGATGATAATATTGCTGAAACGGTGCGCACACAGATGGTGCAAGAGAAAGGATACTTTATTCTCCCAAGCCAACTATTTTGTAATGTGTGCAAAACATGTCGCCAAAACGAAAATCTCAACCTCTCGCTTCAATATACTTTTCGCGCAATAGAAGCCAGTGCCCAAGGCACACCGAGTGAAGAAGATGTGCGCGGATTATTCTCTGATTTTGCTGTAAACAATTCTCAGTTGGGTCAATCTGTTCAAATACGTAATCAGAAACTGGCAGATGTCCTTTTGGCGGTGCGTGATATGGACCTCAAAACCGATAATTTTGAGGACAATGAAATCGATACTTTCGGCGATACATACGAATTCTTGATGAAGATGTATGCTAGCAATGCAGGGAAGAGTGGCGGTGAGTTCTATACACCACAAGAGGTAAGCGAACTTTTAGCTCAATTAACTACTATCAATAACGAAAATATAGACCGTGTCTATGATCCAGCTTGCGGATCTGGCTCGTTGTTGATGAAGTTCAAAAAGATTATTGGCAAAAATAACCCTGACTTGAAATATTACGGTCAGGAGATTAATCCAACAACTTATAACCTCTGCCGTATTAATATGTTCCTACACAATATTAACTTCTCTAATTTTGATATCAAATTAGGTGACACATTATTACAACCAATGCACTTAGGTACTAAGTTCGATGCTATAGTTAGCAATCCGCCCTACTCTTTGCCATGGGTGGGTAAAGAAAATCCACTATTGATAAACGATAAACGCTACTCACCCGCAAGTGTGTTAGCACCTAAAAAATACTCTGATTTGGCTTTTACCATGCACATGCTTTCGCACCTAAAAGAGAGTGGCACATGTGCTATTGTTGAGTTCCCTGGTGTGCTCTATCGTGGACATGATGAGCAAAAGATACGCCAATATTTAGTGTCGAATAACTATGTAGATACCATTATCCAATTACCCGAAAACCTCTTCTTTGGTGTATCGATAGCTACCTGTATTCTGGTGCTCAAAAAGAGCTCAAAGCGTGACAGCAGCATTCTCTTTATCGATGCAAGCCAATTGTTTGATAAGGTCGGTAATAAAAATGTTCTTTCTAAAAAATACCGCCAACAGATTATCAATGCATACAAACAACGCAAAGATATACCATATCTGTGTAAAATGGTATCAAATGATGATGTACTTGTAAACAAAAGCAATCTTTCTGTATCATCGTATGTAGAAAAAGAGGATACGCGTGAACCTATAGATATAGAGACAGTAAACAAGCAATTGCAAAAACTGGTGCCACAAGGCATAAAACTACGCAAACAGGTTGAGGAGATTATAAAAAGTTTATCATTATGAATGAGCCAGAATTTGTAAAGCGCGATAGCATTATTGCTGATGACAATTATATAACATGGCTTGGCGAAATCAAGCAACGCTACCAGAAGAGCCAGATTAAGGCAGCTATTCGAGTGAATCACACGATGCTGGAGTTCTATTGGTCACTTGGTCGTGATATTGTAGCTCTCAAAGCTGAAAGCAAATGGGGGACTGGTGTTCTGCAACAGTTAAGTCTGGATTTAAAAAAGATGTTTCCAAACGAAATGGGCTTTTCGTACCGAAACATCCGTTATATGCGTCAATGGTATTCGTTTTATTATCATCAAGTTATAAATTGGCAACAACCTATTGCCAAATTGGAGGAACTAAATTGGCAACAGTCTGTTGCCAAAACGGCTGACTCAAATTGTCAACAAGATATTGATGAACTGAACTTTCCCGCTATTTTCGCACTTGTGCCATGGGGGCATCATATTCAAATTATGTCTAAAAGTCAGTCTGTTGACGAAGCGCTTTTTTATATCAATCAAACGATTGCCAATAACTGGAGTGTAACGGATTTGAAATACGAAATAAAGGGCAATCTCTACGCTCGCCAAGGAGTTGCCATGAATAACTTTTCTGATACATTGGCTCTTCCGCAACAGAAATTAGCACAAGAACTTATCAAAAGTCCGTACCAACTTGGCTTCCTGAAACTGCAAGAGAATCACGATGAGCAAGAGTTGGAAGAAGCATTGGTTAAGAACATCACCCGTTTCCTTTTAGAACTGGGGAAAGGATTTGCTTTTGTGGGCCGTCAGATGGAATTACGAATGCCAGATGGACAATCATACTTCCCTGACCTTGTATTCTATCATACTCGACTCAAAAGTTATGTGTTGATAGAATTAAAAGCCGTAAAATTCATTCCTGAATTTGTAGGTAAATTAAACTTCTATGTTTCAGCAGCCGATGAACTGCTTAAAGCAGCCGATGATAAACCTACTATTGGTCTGCTTATCTGTAGAGAGGCAGATAAAACAACAGTAGAATGGGCTTTCCGCGGTCTTGACCGACCACTTGGTGTTGCTACATATCAGATCGAGCAGATTGTAGAACGCACCGTAAAAGAGTTAGAATGTCGAAGCAAAAACGTTCAATGAATCCTAACAACCACATAGAACAACTCATACACGACCTTTGTCCTTCTGGCGTTCCCTACAAAATGTTAGGGGAAGTGTGCGCTATTCTTGATTCGATGCGCAAGCCTGTTTCTAAAGAACTCCGTAGTAAAGGTAAATATCCATATTATGGAGCAAATGGTATATTGGATTATGTTAATGATTATATATTTGATGGTACTTACTTGTTAGTGGGAGAAGATGGGAGTGTCATAAAAAAAGATAAATCACCAGTATTACAATGGGCTACTGGTAAATTTTGGGTAAACAATCATGCACATGTGCTTGTAGAAATAAAAAGAGAAGCGAAGTTACGCTATTTATACTATATTTTGTCTACAGCAGATGTATCGGGTATTGTGAGAGGTACTCCCCCTAAAATTAACCAACAGAATTTAAAACAAATACAAATCCCTCTACCTCCTCTGCCTATTCAAGAAGAAATTGTGCGGATATTGGATACATTCACTGAATTAATAACCAATATTGATACGGAAATACAAAAACAGCAATGTGAGTTGGATTTATGTAGAAAGCAGATATTCCATCAGTTGAATTGTAAATATGAACAGCTTTCTTCAATATTCGACATGCGAGGGGGGTATACGCCATCTACCAAAAATCCTGAATATTGGACTGATAATACGGGTTATTCGTGGTATACAATGGATGACATTCGCAAGAATGGACGAAAATTAGGTAATTCAATACGGCATATTACAGAAAAAGCAGTAAAGGGCAAGGGCTTATTCCCAAAAGGTACAATAGTTTTTGCGACATCAGCAACGATTGGTGAACATGCAATCTTAATGCAGCCTGCTCTAACTAATCAGCGTTTTACGGCAATCATACCGAAAAAAGATGATGTATATATGATGTTTTATTATCACTATGCCTTCATTATTGATGAGTGGTGTTTGCAGCATATTAAACGTGGAGGATTTAATTCTGTAGATATGGATGGATTTGAAAAATTGCCAATTCCTCTTCCTCCTCTTTCTGAGCAACGAGCTATAGCAGAAAAACTAGATACTTTTGAGAAATTAATCACGAATCTCAAAGCAGAACGCGATTTACGAAAACAACAATACGAATATTATCGAGAGAAACTAATAAATCTATTAAAATGACCGATAGATACAATATAGTACTGGAGCAAGAGCAATCAACCGTCATCGCCAAATATACAGATACGGTTATGCCGCTGGATGCGTATCAGAGCGAGGCGAAACTGGAAACTTCGTTCATTCGGCAATTGACGGAACAGGGATATGAATATCTGCCCAAACTGACGAATGAACAGGAGTTGATTACCAATCTCCGCCATCAACTTGAACTACTCAACAACTATCGGTTTACGGATAATGAATGGAATTCGTTCTTCACATCTGAGATAGCACGGGAGAACATGACAATTGATGAGAAGACACAAATCATTCAACGTGATTATGTGCTACTTCTTACCTGCGACAACGGCGAAAATCGCAACATACGTTTACTCGATAAACGCAATATTCACAATAACCGCCTGCAAGTCATCAATCAGTATGTGGCAGAAAGTGGTGTGACAAAGAACCGTTACGATGTGACTATTCTTGTCAATGGCCTGCCATTAGTACATGTAGAGCTCAAACGTCGCGGTGTGGATATCAAACAGGCATTCAATCAAATTGCTCGCTATCAACGCGAATCATTCTGGGCTGGGCGGGCACTATTTGATTATGTACAAATATTTGTTATCTCCAACGGTACGCATACCAAATACTATTCCAATACTACACGTTTTGCCAAAGAGGAAGAAAATCAACAGCAAAAACAAATTCGCCGCAAAACAGAGAGCAATTCATTTGAATTTACATCATGGTGGTCGGATGAACAAAACAACCAATTGCCTGACCTGCGTGCATTTACTGAAACGTTCTTTGCTAAGCATACTATTCTTAATATCCTCACAAAATATTGTGTTTTCACTGCTGACAAGAACCTGCTTGTGATGCGTCCATATCAGATTGCAGCTACGGAGAAAATTCTTCGTCGTGTGGAAACTGCTATCAATAATAAGTGGCAAGGCACAATCCGTGCGGGTGGATATATATGGCATACAACTGGTAGCGGAAAAACTTTAACATCCTTCAAGACAGCTCAACTTTGCACCCAACTCAAAGATGTAGAGAAAGTGCTCTTTGTGGTGGATCGCCTCGACCTTGACTACCAAACAATGAAGGAGTATGACAACTTCGAAAAAGATTGTGCCAACTCTAATTCGGATTACAAGATATTACTTCGCCAACTCAATGATCCACGATGCCATATCATCATCACGACTATTCAGAAACTCGCAGCATTATTGCGCCGCAAGTCTGAAGATATTAAGATACTGCAAGCAAATATCGTGATGATTTTTGATGAATGTCACCGCTCACAGTTTGGCAAAATGGGTGGTTTGATTCGCAAGAAATTCAAAAATCACATCATTTTTGGCTTTACAGGTACACCTATTTTTGCCGAGAATGCCGTACATAGCAAGGATTCGGAATATACTACAACTGCACAGGCATTTGGAGGAGAGCCAGATGATAATGGTAATTTTACCAGACCTTTGCATACCTATACCGTTATTGATGCTATTAAAGATAAGAATGTCTTGCGTTTCCGTGTGGACTATGTCAGCACAATCAAAGCCAAGGCAGAGATTGCTGATACCGAAGTATGGGGTATCGAAGAAGAAAGTGCTCTGCACGCACCTGAACGTATTCAAAAAGTTGTTACTTATATTCTTGATCGCTACGCGCAGAAGACCAAAGCAGGCGATGAATACCGTCATAAAGTACTATTGAATGTATCGGAAGTGGCACGAAATCGCAATGCAGAGGAGAAGTCCAACAAATCACTGCTGCGAGGATTCAACTCTATCTTCGCTGTTGATTCAATAGAGAGTGCTATCAAATACTACAACGAGTTCCAACGTCAGTTAGCAGAGCGCAACAACGACACAATGAAGATCGCCACTATCTTCACTTATGCTACCAACGAAGAGGAAGATAGCAATGGTTATATCAACGAAGAAAACCCTGATGATTTAGGTAAACTAAGTTCTACTGCTAAAGAGTTCCTAACAGGCGCTATCGAGCAATATAATGAGAACTTTGGCACAAACTACAATGTTAGTGGCGACCAATTTGGCAATTACTACAAGGATGTATCGCTTCGTATGAAGAATCGTGATATCGATTTGCTTATCGTCGTTGGTATGTTCCTTACTGGTTTTGATGCGAAAACACTGAATACGCTTTGGGTGGATAAGAACCTAAAGATGCATGGTCTGCTGCAAGCATATAGCCGCACAAACCGTATTCTCAATACCGTCAAAGATTGCGGAAATATCGTGTGCTTCCGCAATCTGGTCAAGCAAACCAATGATTCATTTGCTATCTTCGGCGATCGTGATGCAGGTGGCATTGTCATCATGCGCCCCTTCAACGATTACTACTATGGCTACACCGATGCAGATGGTGTAGAGCATATAGGATACAAACAACTTGTAGAGCGATTGCTCGAACGTTTCCCTGTGGAGCAAATTAAAAACATAGAATCCGAAGCGGAACAAAAAGAGTTTATCCGTCAATTCGGAGCTATTCTTCGTGCACAGAATCTCCTTTCTGCATTCGACCAATTCAATCCAGAGACAGAAGCAGAACGCGAAACTATACAACTTATGCCTGAAGGTATGAGGCAAGACTATCTCAGTTGGTACAATGGCTTACACGAGAGCATGACCCGCGACAGCAAGGGGAAGGAGAAAATTATAGATGATGTAGTATTTGAGATGGAGCTTGTTAAGCAGATACAAATCAATATCGACTATATCCTTGAACTTGTGCGCAAGTATCATGATTCACTCTGTAAGGACAAAGAGGTGGTGCTGCATATTCAGCGTTCCATTGATGCCAGCCCTGACTTGCGAAATAAGCGAGACCTGATTATGGCGTTTATCGCGCGTATGACACCAGCTGACAGCGATGATGTGTATGGTGAATGGACTGGATTTATCAATGAACAGAAAGAACAAGAATTGCAAACTATTATCCGTGAGGAGAACCTCAACGAGCAAGAAACACGCCATTTCGTAGAGCGTGCCTTCCATGATGGATTTGTCAACGAGATGGGCACTGCTGTTACGAAGATACTACCGCCAATGCCACTTTTTGAGGTAGGCGACAAACGACAAATTACCAAAGAACGTGTATTAGAACGCATCAAAGCCTTCTTCCTACGTTTCTTCAATATAGGGTAATATACCCCCGACATATTCGCAATCCGAGCGAGGATTGCATTAAGAACGCAGATACCGATTCTTCTGTCAAATAAAACTTGCAAATTTAATTGAACACACGAAGAACTATCGCGACACTGTACCACGCAAATTGTGTGGACAAGGGTCGTGTAGTTTCGTGTGGAGGTTTGCAAGTACCTGTTTGACGGCTGCACGACCTGCGTCCTTTTTATAAATAATATGGCAAATCAATTTACCTATCATGGCATCTTGGAGGATTTGAAAGATAAACTCCAATGGGAAGATAAGTCCTCCTCTGAAATGGAGGAACGCTTCCGCCTTATGGGTATATTGTATCATGTCACTGCCACTATCGACCATTTCGAGAAAGCCATCCAGAAAGCCGAAGAGTCCATCATCATTCGTGACTTGGCAGATGTTAATCTTGACAACTGGACAAACATAAATAATTGGGATATACCAGGCTGGCTAACGAATGAAGAAATGAGAGAAGCGCATCTATTACATTATTGGAATATTCATAACAACCGCGCATATATTAATCCTAAACTATCCAACGATATCACTGGACTATTACCTGCACCACCTAAAATGGTTGAATATAACAACGATGCTGCCAGAAATGGTATAAACGACTTTTTTCAATTCTTTCAAGGTGTCTATTTCAATAGCCATCAACTCCGCTGCGCTATCTATCAAGGTATCCTCGCTCTTGCAGAGACATTAGAAAACTTACAAACAGCAATCCATAAAGAACGTACTAACGAAGAGTATACTGCATGGTATAATGAACTATCTATGGAGTTTTCTACCAAACTCATCATGGGGATAGACAAGCAATACAAGACCGTCAAAACACAGCGTTTGATACCTATAAACCGCGATTGGTTATTAGATCGTTTTGGAGCTTCTGCACAAGCATTTTGGGATTCTTCTTTTATGCATGCCATGAAAGCGGCTATCTCAAATAAGGAATGTAAAGACCAACCTATTCATTTTGACATACCTGAATTATCCAAAGAGCATCAAAAGAAGTTCTTCTATATTTTAGAAGAGTTCGGTACTTTCAACGAAAATGGTTATACAATAGATAAACTCGCACAAATCGGACAATGTTTATACCGTCTTTATGCAACAGAATACGAGCAAGTACTAACAGATTTCTTTACCTTTATACTTACTGCTAATCTTATCTCTGCTGATTTAGCGAATTATCCTATAACCACAAAACCCAAATTACATGCCATATCTTCTAGCAAGTCGAAGTTAAACAAGAGAACGAAGAAAAACGAGATCCCTGTCCCATATACTATCCGTTACATTAATAGTAATGATCAATCGCGAATACAACGATTGACACTCTTAATGCAATGTCTACAGAATTTGAAATGGATAGAAGAACCCAAAAATGCCGATGATTTTATAGATCTCTTTGATGGCAGACCTCGTGAGTGTAATATCAGATGGACTGACACTCTCAACCAAGCTTCCGTGTATTATTTCCTTCAACAGTTGTTAGCACAACCCTACATAGAAAAAGTTGCTGGGTGTTCTGCACGTTCACTTATGATGAATCAATTTCATTTTGCCAATCCACGGGCTGATGAGAAGCGCATAACAGCAGACAACAAAATCATTATTAGTCGGTTACTTTTAATAATCAATCCGCAGAAGCGACTCCCAACAAAAACGGAGGATTTTGCGAACGATCTGTCTGATATGAATAGCACATCTTGGAACTATCTGGAGGATGGACTACATGCTACAAAAGATATTAATAGTCGCTATTAGACCATAAGGAAACAGTCCCTGTTGTTACACATGTTGTCATCAGGATAATTTTCTATTGAATTATTTATTTTATCCGTAGAGTCGGAACGTACTAAAAATAAGTGCGTTCCGACTTTTCTTATACTTATTTCCATTCTATTGTTAGATGATTGTTGTCATTCTTATTATAATTTGACAACAAAAATAGGCATATTCTCCCTTCTTATGGAAACGCGTCTACAGAGAGCATCTACCCAAGACGCAAAACTAATGTTTAATAATTTAAAGTTATACGCATATGAAGAAAAATCAAAAACATTTTGTTCTCATCTCCATTCCCTGCCAAAGCGCAGAAGAGATGCTCCAAGCCAAAGAGGCAGTCCTCTTTCATTTGGAAACTCTCAATCCCGAGTTCTCTGCCGAGGGCACCACCCTTACAGTTAAGGTCATTCCTCTTGACCCCAAACTCTTTTATCCCGATGAGGCATGCGACATCATTCGCCAAACCCTCGCCCAGTCCCTTACCTTCAACCATTGCTGGACATGCACCCTCCAGAGCATTGAAACTTTGAAACCCTGAAATAATCGAACCCTTAGGCGAGATAAGAAACAAGCGCCTTGGCGCATGAAATTATTAACTTAATTTATTAACCCCGCGTAAGCGTATCCGTGCCTATAGCCTATTACCTATAGCCTGTGCGCTCACGCACCAACCCCCTCTCATGGCATAGAGGATTCTGAACACCGAGTAAAAAACAATCATTTTGTTCTGCCCACTAATGCAACGCGTTGCATTTATTTGGGCAAGAACAAAAGGCAAATCTTGAATTGACCATAATTGACAACAAAATTGACGCCGATTGTCTTTAAAACAAGTCCTTGATTTTTAAGTGTTTTTGTAGCAAGCGTAGCGCTGCGTATTTTTGTTACAAAAAATAATCTTTGAATTGTCAATAATTGTCGACTTAATTGTCATCAATTGTCTTAAAATTATACTCCCGTTCATTGCCGAAAACACATGTCCCAAATCAAATTAGAAGCCCCTTTCACTTCTTTCCGCGGAAAGATTTGCAAGCACTCCGACATTATCTTCAAAGAGATGTACGGTAATCAGTTCACTTCCCAAATCTGCAACCCACGTACCAAACCTTACTCTCAAGCGGAGTTAGACCGCCAGGAGAAATTCCGTCAAGCAGCCACTGCCACCAAGACAGCATTAGCTGACCCTTCCACTCGTGCTACCTACGAAGCCGATTTCAAGGCACAAAACAAGTACAAAACCCTGTACGGCTACGTCTTTGCTAAAGAGATAACCAAACTCTAACCCCAGCCTTTACACTTTACACCCTACACCTTACACCTTAACTCCTTAAACCTTCATTCCTTAAACCTTCAACTATAAACAACTATGGCAAAAGTAGAATATGCATTCCCAGTGGAGAAGATCCACGGCAAAGTGGCTAAGCACCACAAAGTAGGCTTCGCACACCGCGTAGCAAGTAAACTGAACTACACCCAAGCGTATGGCAAGCGCAGCACGCCTGTGAC
>JAZOOG010000012.1:0-6309 GCA_045654945.1 Paludibacteraceae bacterium | reverse complement strand
TTTTACTATCGGTGGTCAAAAATACGAGACAACCGTTAAAGAAATAGAACCAAACGTAGCAGAAGTAGTAGTGAATGGTACTTCTTTCATCGTTGAGTTCCAAAAGAATGAGTCTAAGAAAGTCAAAGCTGCTCGCGTAGCTGCTCCTACCGCTGCTCCTACTGCAGCTCCTGTTGCTGCTAAGCCAGCTGGTGCTGCTACAGTTAAGAGCCCACTGCCAGGTAGCATCGTGAAAGTGATGGTGAAACCAGGCGACAGCGTGAAGAAGGGTGACACTCTCCTCACCATGGAGTCTATGAAGATGGAGAACGTGGTAGCTAGCGAGTACACAGGTACTGTTAAGAACGTCCTCGTACAAGCTGGTCAAAACGTTATGCAAGATGACAAGCTCGTTGAGATTGAGACCGTGGCTGTTGCTGCAGCTCCTGCTGCTCCAAAACCAGTGGCTGCTCCTCAACCAAAACCTGCTGCCGCTCCAGCACCAGCTCCAGCGCCTGCACCAGCAACTGCGCCTGTAGGTGGCAACAAGATCAATAGCCCACTCCCTGGTTCTGTTATCTCTGTAGCTGTAAAAGAGGGTCAAGCAGTAAAGAAAGGCGACACCTTGCTCGTGCTTGAGTCAATGAAGATGGAGAACCCTATCTTGGCTGACTGCGACGGTACTGTTAGCAAGATTGCTGTAGCTCCAGGTCAAAGCGTAATGCAAGACGACTTGCTCGTTGTTATCGCATAATTTTACCTTTAAAACTTTTAAAACCCTTAAAACTTTTAAAACTCAAGAATTATGTGGAATGACTTTTTAGCTTTCTTCCAAAGCATGGGATTTTTGAATATGGAGTGGCAGCAAGGTGCTATGCTCCTGATTTCATTTTTCCTTTTGTATTTGGCAATTAAGAAGCAATACGAGCCATTGTTGCTCCTTCCTATCGCTTTTGGTATGTTGCTTACCAACTTGCCAAACGCTAATATGTACCACCCAGAGTTGTGGGCTAACTTCCTCGATGCAACCCATGAGGGCTATCATAGCTATGGTTACATCATGAAGAATGCGGGTCTTCTCGACGTACTCTATATCGGTGTGAAAGCAGGTGTATACCCTTGCTTGATCTTCATTGGTGTAGGTGCGATGACCGACTTTGGTCCGCTGATTGCTAACCCTAAGTCTTTGCTTTTGGGTGCTGCTGCTCAGTTGGGTATCTTCATCACTTTCCTCTGCGCAAGTGCATTCTTTACCCCAGCAGAGGCTGGTTCTATCGGTATTATCGGTGGTGCGGATGGTCCTACTTCTATCTTCTTGACTTCGAAGTTGGCTCCTCACTTGCTCGGCCCTATCGCTATTGCGGCTTATTCGTATATGGCTTTAGTGCCAGTAATCCAACCACCTATCATGCGCGCGTTGACTACTCCTGCTGAACGTAAAATCAAGATGAAACAACTCCGCTCTGTGAGCAAGGTAGAGAAGATTGTCTTCCCTATCATTATCACCGCTGTTGTAGCGCTCGTATTGCCTGATGCGGCTCCATTGATTGGCTGCTTGATGTTGGGTAACCTCATGAAAGAGTCTGGTGTAGTTGATCGTTTGAGCAAAGTAGCTCAAAACGAGTTGATGAACATCGTGGTGATCTTCCTTGGTCTATCAGTAGGTGCTACCGCTACAGGTGCAACCTTCCTCAATGTGAAGACTATCTTGATTCTCTGCATGGGTATCGTAGCCTTCGGTATGGGTAGTGCAGGTGGTGTACTCCTCGCTAAGTTCATGAACCTCTTCTCTAAAGAGAAGATCAACCCACTGATCGGTTCTGCAGGTGTATCTGCTGTGCCAATGGCTGCTCGTGTGAGCCAAATGGAAGGTCAAAAAGCTGATCCAAGCAACTTCCTCCTCATGCACGCTATGGGTCCAAACGTAGCGGGTGTGATTGGTTCAGCTGTAGCTGCGGGTATCCTCCTTACCATGCTCGGATAAGTATAAAATACTTAAAATATGAAAAAAAGAGCCGTTTTTCGGCTCTTTTTTTGTGTATGTCAAATATTTTTTGTACCTTTGCACCGACATTTATGGTCTATAACTAACTTTGGGTGCAATAAGGCATCCGCCAAAACACATTAAAAAGATGAATATTGTAAAAAAGGAGATTATCCTTCCTGATGGGCGTGTGATCACGCTCGAGACTGGCAAGCTGGCTAAGCAAGCAGACGGCGCTGTAATGGCGACCCTCGGCAATACCATGGTTCTTGCTACAGTTTGCTCCGCAAAGACTGCGGTTCCTGGTACGGACTTCATGCCGCTTACCGTTGAGTACAAAGAGAAATTTTCTGCAGCTGGTCGTTTCCCAGGCGGTTTCACTCGCCGCGAGGGTAAAGCATCTGACTACGAGATCCTTATCGCTCGTCTCATCGACCGTGCGTTGCGTCCTCTCTTCCCAAGCGATTATCACGCTGACACTTTCGTAAACGTAACTCTCTATTCTGCTGACGGCATTGATATGCCAGAGTCTATCGCAGGTTTGGCTGCTTCAGCTGCTCTCGCTTGCTCAGATATCCCATTCGAGGGTCCTATCTCTGAGGTTCGCGTAGCACGCGTGAATGGTGAGTTCGTCATCAACCCAACCTTCGAGCAATGCGAGAAAGCTGACATCGAACTCGTTGTAGCTGCTACGCTCGACAACATCATGATGGTGGAGGGAGAGATGAAAGAGGTGAGCGAGGCTGATATGCTTGAGGCTATCAAGGTGGCTCACGAGGCTATCAAACCACAATGCCAAGCACAAATCGAGATGATGGAGGCATTTGGTAAGACCGTTAAACGTGAGTACTGCCACGAGATCAACGACGATGAGTTGAAACAAGCCGTTCACGACTTCAGCTACGCTCGTGCTTACGCACAAGCTACTGCTGCTGACACCAACAAGCATCACCGCGAGGAGATGTTCACCCAAATTCGCGAGGACTTCAAAGTAGAGAAAGCTGAGTATATGGCTGCTCGTGCTGAGGCACTCGGCGTAGAGTTGGATGACATCGATGCACTCGTAAACAAATACTACCACGATGTAGAGAAAGAGGCTATGCGTCGCTCTATCCTCGATGAGGGCAAGCGTCTCGATGGCCGTAAGACTACCGATATCCGTCCTATCTGGTGCGAGGTTTCTCCTCTGCCAGGACCTCACGGATCATCCATCTTCACCCGTGGTGAGACTCAATCACTCTCTACTGTTACGCTCGGTAACAGCCGCGATGAGAAGATGATTGATGAGGCACTTATCCAAGGTTCTGAGAAGTTCCTTCTCCACTACAATTTCCCTCCATTCTCTACTGGCGAGGCTCGTCCACAACGTGGTGTAGGTCGTCGTGAGATTGGTCACGGTAACTTGGCTTGCCGTGCACTCAAGACTGTAGTTCCTGCTGATTATCCTTACACTATCCGTGTAGTGAGCGATATCCTCGAGTCTAACGGTTCTTCTTCTATGGCTACCGTTTGTGCAGGTACTCTCGCCCTTATGGACGCTGGTGTACCTATCAAACCAGTATCTGGTATCGCAATGGGTCTTATCTCTGAGTGCAAGGGTACTAAGTACGCTATCTTGAGTGATATCCTTGGCGACGAGGATCATCTCGGCGATATGGACTTCAAGACCACAGGTACACGCGACGGTTTGACCGCTTGCCAAATGGATATCAAGGTGGACGGCTTGAGCTACGAGATTCTCGAGAACGCACTTGCACAAGCACACGAGGCACGTATGTACATCCTCGACAAGATCGTTGAGACTATGCCAGAGGCTCGTCCTGACCTCAAACCTCATGCTCCACGCATCGTAAGCTTCATCATTCCTAAGGATATGATTGGTGCAGTGATTGGTCCTGGTGGTAAGATTATCCAAGGTATCCAAGCTGAGACTGGCGCTGTGGTTTCTATCGACGAGGTAGAAGAGGGCGGCAAGGTAGAGGTTGCATCAAACAACCAAGAGTCTATGGACGCTGCTATTGCTAAGATCAAAGCTATCGTGGCTATCCCAGAGGTCGGCGAGGTATATCAATCTACCGTTAAGTCTATCATGCCTTATGGCTGCTTCGTAGAGTTCATGCCTGGCAAAGAGGGCTTGCTCCACATCTCAGAGATTGATTGGAAACGCTATGAGACTATGGAAGAGACGGGTATCCAAGAGGGTGACAAGATCACAATCAAACTCATGGAAGTTGACCAAAAGACTGGTAAGTTCAAACTCAGTGCAAAGGCATTGAAGGAGAAACCAGAGGGTTATATAGAGCCAGAGCGTCCAGCTCGTGGTGATCGCGGTCCTCGTCCAGAGCGTCGTGGTCCACGCCCAGAGCGCGGTGATCGTCCTGCTCGCAACCCAGAAGCAGATGGCGCACGCTTGAATCGCCACTAATTTACTATTCCGATATCCGATATCCGATTCCCGATATCCGATTCCCGATATCTGATATCCGACAGTACTTTCGATAAAGAAAGACTAAGCTCTCTGCTTAGTCTTTCTTGTCAATTATGGGTTCTTGACGGGTTTTTGACGGGTTCGTCAGCAGTCTAAACTATGAGATTACTATGCTATTACTATGTTATACCAATCATTTCATTATAGGATTTATAGGATATTACTTCATCAACCCCTCAATAATCCCAGGCAACTCCTTATTTTGGAAGATTCCTCTAAATTTCTCTGCTCCAGCGCCATAGGCAAATATTGGCACTACCGTTCCGGTATGTCCTTTTGTGCTGAAATTCAAGTGCAAGCCCTCTGGTTGATTTATCTTGTGGCTCTTATATGCCACACCTGTACCACCAGTCTCGTGATCGGCTGTTACTACGAGTAGTGTATTTGGATGTTCATCTACATAGGCAATCAATGCTTTGAGTGTCTTATCAAACTCCTGCATTTCCTCAATCATACCCTCCGAATCATTGTTGTGACCGTAACCATCAATAATCGCACTCTCCACCATGAGGAAGAAGCCCTTTTGTGCGTTCTTCTCCAATACGCTTAGTGCTTTCGTACATGCTTTATGCAGATATTCGGTTGGCTCGGAGAATCGTGTTGTATCTACATTTCCTTCCTCTGCGGCCAATCGTGCTGCCAAACACACTTCTTGTCCTTCCGCCGCACTGGCTGTTGTATTGCGTTGTTTGTTTCGACGATGCACATCGCTCATTTCCAATATACCGACAAATTTGTCGGATTGGGTATTTAATACATGTCGCCAATCTAAATACACATCATATCCCTTCTCAATCAACACCTCTGTCATGTCCACAGAATCAGGACGGTTAATGAATGCGCTTAATCCAGCACCGATTGCTACATCCACACCGCTTTCTGTGAACTGCTCTGCAATCTTATAACTCTCTTTTCTGGATGTCACCCCTGCATAAAAAGCACCTGGTGTGGCTTCGGTCAACGTAGTATTTACCACGATACCAGTCTTCTTGCCCATTTTTTGTGCTTTCTTCAATAGGCTTTCCAATTGTATGCTATCTGGACCTACGCCCAAGAAGCCGTTGCAGGTGCGAGTGCCTGTAGCTAATGCTGTTCCGCCAGCAGGCGAATCCGTCACATAGTTGTTCGCAGAGCAGGTCTCGTTCAGTCCAATCACTGGTGCTTTTTCAAAACCTGTCTCTTCCTCCATAGAGAGGAGTAGGGAACTCACTGCGCCAAATCCCATACCGTCACCAATCAGGTAAATGACGTTTTTGGGTTTCTTTTGACATTCGAATGTACAACTTGATAGTACTACCATTGCAATTAGCATGGCGAAAGAAATGTGATACTTTTTCATGATATTTGATAATTTTCCGCAAAGGTACTAATTTTTATTGACTTTACCAAACTAAAGATGTATTTCTTAATCTTATTTCTATCTTTTCTTATTTGTATATAGCTTTACATCGTGCGCGCGCGTACATATTTTATATTACGCGCGTACGCGTATAGAAATGCTTTTTGACCTGTTTTGCAATATAAGAATGTCAAAATATTGGAACTATCAAAAAGTTTTGCCAAATATTTGGTCAATTCATCAAAAAGCAGTACCTTTGCACTCGGTTTCGCGCTCCACGCAAGCGAGCGACTAAAGGCTGCGAAAACACTCAAAAATCGTAATACTGAGAATCAGTTACTTACGAAGAAAGTGTAAAAAATATTGTAAAAAGTTGCTTAAAAATTTGGTCAGTTCAAAAAAAAGCAGTACCTTTGCAGCCGATTTCGCAACAAACGCGAGTGAGCGTTAATAAAGAGCAGAAATCGTTTAGTGATCTTTGAAAGTTTGATTAATCAATGATGTAGTACAAGAGAGCAG
>JAZOOG010000011.1:0-56161 GCA_045654945.1 Paludibacteraceae bacterium | reverse complement strand
TGTATAAGTCGTATCCTCGGTGCAATTCAAACCACGCCATGGGAATACATCACCTTCGCAGATTTCTGCATACTCTACTGGCATCAAGGTATCACCGTTGATTACATCCAACTTCAAAATATAGTTGAACTTGCAACCCTCTGCGTTAGTAGCAGGGATAGTAACGGTTGTCTTCTCAGTGTATGACTTACCATTTACAGACCATACATAAGACTCACCCTCGCAGATTACGGTATCAGTTACGATATCCTCGCACTCTGGAGTTGGAGGTGTTGGAGGAGTTACAGGGATAGTATCAAATGCGGTGAACTTCACGAACATGCAGCATTGGTTCTCATCAACCAAAGCAGCGAACTTATCGTGAGCCACTTTTACGATGCTCATAGGAGCATTCACTTGGTTCTTGTGTTGAGCTACTGGAGTAGCATCTTGGCAACTCTTATAAATCTCAGAAGAAATTTCGATAGTACCCTTGCCCAAATCGTTAATAACGAAGAAGTTGAAAGTTGGTTCACTGTACAAACCAGTGATATCCAACTTATAGAGTTTATTCAACTCTACCTTAGACAAAGTTACCGTCTTCCAATCCAATACATCCACGTCCTCACACTCCTCTGGGCAGCATGGGGTCTCTGGCTCTACTGGATCATCACCACCGCCACCGATTATGCTGTCGTTCACACAGATAGTCACATTACCATTTGCGCGGAAGCGTGCGTAGCAAGACAAGTCACTGAGGTATTTCTCATAGTCTTTTGCCATCTTAGCGATTGTAGCTGGCTCTACAGAAATCTCAATAGTATCCAATCGGCCAACTTCGTACTTCTCGGTCATAGAGAATATACCTGGGCAAGTAGGAGATACCTCACCGGTAATGGTTACAGGATACTCGCTACGGTTGTAGATAGCCACAGTGATTGGTTTGTCGTTCTTCAATACGGTATTCAAATCCACTTTGTACCAAGCGTCTTTGTTTGTCTCAAGATCGAAGCAACCATCCCAGCTGAACTCTTGTGCATCAGCACACTCGTCATCTGCTTGCATATCAATACTGAATGCAAATGGATTGTTAGCTGTCAATTGAATCATCAACTCTGTCACATCAGGATCGATGAGTTTGCGAACTGCTTGGAAGAATACACGTGGAATGCGGAAACCAAACTCACGATGGTGAATTGGTTTGCCCAATACTTGTGCAGGAATCTTAGCCTTAGCACGGGTCAAGATACCATACTCGCAATCTACTGTCATACCAGCAGACAAGGTAATGGTATTGCTGCTCAAGTTCTCGAATGTGAATCGAGGAGCCTTACCCATATCCGCCAACAGATCGTTAGAGAACTTATACCAGGTGGTACCTGCTTTGTGTACATAGCGCTCACCGGTCTTCACCTCTACGTGGTTGATACAGTTCAATGGCTCTTCTACAGTAGCATCAATCAGACTTGCACCCAATTTCAATTGGCCCTCTGCTATCACTGCCACGTATACATTATTGATAGGATTGGTTGCTACAAAACTATAGTCAATCACTTTATCCACGCTTGTTCCTGGCAATACAGGCACAATCGCTGGAGCAACCACCTTGAGTGGACAGGTCAGAGAAACTGCCGAAGCCACCCATACGATCTCATCGGTTGGGTTGGTGAAGGTCAGTTTGAGGTGTTTGCCTGAACCCTTAATGTCGTTCAAGTCAAAGTTATACCATTGAGCATCAAAACGATTGATTACAGCACCCTTCTCCCAATTGAAGCGAATAGCGTCATCGCAACCGAGCATGGTTCCATGATCCAAACCAAAGCCAAAGAGCATTGGTTGGTCAGACTTAACCGACAGATAGAACTCTGAAATCTCCTTATCTGTAAGAGCAGTAGCCAATTGGTAGAGACCACTTGGGTAATAGCTTGTCAAGTCAAACCATGTAGGTACGGTTTGAGTGAGTGTAGTAGCAATACCATATTTGCAATCTACTGTCACGCCAAAGGTCACATTGGCATCTTTCTTACCATTGTTGATAATGGTCAGTTTCTCCAAAAGTCCCAAATCCTTCAAGAACTCGCCTGTTACGCGGTACCATTGGGTCTTGCCTGACTCTAATACATAATCTACACCCTTCTCCAGAGTTTGGTAAGTTGCCTCGCAATAAGAAGGATCTACCAATGCAGAAATTCTCTTAGCTGCAATTTCGATCTCAGCACCGAAATCCATTGACACAAAGTTCATCAAGTCTGCTTGTGAGCGTACAGAAGCGAAGTCTGCCAAGCTCTTAGCAGATGTAGGCATCATGGTCAATGACACGTATGCCTTGCCCAATGGAGAAGTAGCCAACAAACTGTAGTCCACCACTTTACTGATTGACTTACCAGCTGGAACTGGGCAGATAAATGGAATTGTATCTGTAGAATTGCAATCCAACAAGATAGAACCCATCACCAATACCACTGCATTATGGTGGTTAGTGAAAGATAGTTGTACATGCTCTTCGTTTTTCACGAGAGAAGCAATATCCAACTCATACCACTTGGTCATCAATGCCTTTTGCTTAACGGAAGAGTTCCAGTCAAAAGCATAACTCTCATCGCAAGAAGGTGCCATGATAGCAGGAGCAGATGGAGTAGATGGGTCAGATGGGGTAGATGGCTTAGTAGTCTCCAACTTTACATACTCAATCACGAGGTTCAATGTCTCTACGGTGGTCAAGCGGAAGTAAGCTACATCGCTCTTCACATTAGCAATCATCTTGCTTGAGATATCCAATGCTGTATCAGCAACCACGAGTAAGTTCTTCTCTTGTACGTTGTTAGAGGTAACAGGAGTAGAGAACGCAATCTCTTGTTTGAGATTAACTGGGTTAGCATTTGGATTCTCGATCTTGCATACGGTCTTGTATCCAACTGGTGCTTTCAAGTCTTCCAGATTCACCTTCAATACAGTCTCACCGTTGAGTGCATACTCCTTGCCAATCTCCAATGCAGGAGCTGCGCTTGCGTTGAAGAGTTCTACTGGAGGAGGCAATACCTCTTCTTCCGCTTTCAGGGTGATTGTTTGATCTGTAGTAAGCTTGAGATACACATAGTCCTTCTTCATTTGGTCGAGGAAGAAGCGTCCGAGAGCCTCTTTCATCTCGCCACCAGCCGCAATAGTCCAATCGTAATCCAAGAGGATTGCACTGGCTGGACAGTCGCCATAAAGGTCGAAAGCTACATTAGCATCCACGCCACCGTTGTTCTCAACTACGAAGTTAAGTTTATTGTCGGTGTTCTTTACAGCGTTGAGGTCAAGGTAGAACCATGTCTCACCAGCAGTAACGGTTACGCCTGCCCAATCGAAATCAACCGCTTTTGTACAAGCGTCATCAATGATTTCAGCAGTCTCGTACACATCGGCAGAAACAGCGATCTCTTGGTCTGAGTTAATGCTCAGATAGACATTGCTCAAACCATACTCCACTAATTGGAGCAAAGATACCTGACTCAGATCACTAAACAATTGTGACAAGGCCTCTTTAGCTTGACCTTCAGCAACTGTTGAGAGATCGAAAGTGGTAGGCATAGTCCAAACCACATGTTTCTTACCCTCAATAGAATATGTCTCTGTTACCTTATCACCAGCATACTGCAACAGATCAATATCCTTAACTAACAATGATACAGGGAATGGGAATTTGAGAACTGCACTACCAGACAAGTTCACATTCGCCGTTTCATCAGTGAGGTTTGTTAAATAAAGTGCCACGGTAGGATCCTCGGCCTCTTTATTCAAATTAGATAGCTTAATACAATACCAAGAAGTAGCATTCTTCTTTGGCATGTATACGCCATCCCAATCAAAGTCAATCGCATTCGCTTGACTTGAACCACTACCGTTTCCGACAGCCAGCATTGTGGCAGTCATCAGCAAGGCAATGGCGGATAGTAAAAATTTACGCATCACTTTGATTTTTTGTTGGTTAATAATTATTGTTAATTTTATATATTTTTCTTGACTTCATGGGCATATACAATACCGCACAATAAATCAGGCTGCAAAATTACAACTTTTTTTTCAATTATGCAAGGAAATTCAGTTTTTTTTATTATATACATGCATTTTCCTGTCTTTTTTCTCTCTATATCCCCATCCACAGAAGCGCACACGAGAGGTAATGCTCTGATTATCACGTTATTATTAAGCAAAGATAAATAGCTCATATTATTTTGACACTTTTTGATATTTTTCTCCAGTATTTTTTGCATATTTTTTTCATTTCAGCCTATCATTCTCTCTCGCGCGCGCACATGCGCGCGTACGCATATATATAAGGTGTTGATTAAAACTGAAAAAGGTTTACAAAATTCCTGAAACGGTTTGATGGATGCGCATATATAGTTCAAAAAAAATGAGTTGAACTATTGTCCAACTCATTTCTTATTCAAGCCTATAGCCTCGCTCTGCTTAGAATCTCGCACCTGTCAAGGTATAGCGTACACCGTCACGCATGATATAAATCATGCCATTGTTGCCAATCACGAGACGTGCATCGGTAGCAGGAGTAGTGATATTCTCGCAACCGGTAGGGGTCTTTTGAACTTCTGACAAGCGGATACGAGCAGATGCTCCTACAGAAGAGAACTGGAGATACAGGTTCTCATTGCCTCCACGCATCTCGCTGAGCAATGATGCTGGCAATTCGTATGCTTCATCAGGCATCAGCATAGGGCTTGCTACAACTGCGCCATATTGACAGTCGCCTTTCTTGATAGTCAACATAACTGGGTAGTCGGTTTCATACCACTCTACTTGCAAGCCGTTTACAGCTGGAATCTCATCTGGGGTAAGGGCATACACATTTTCCATATCCGAGCTAACGAGCTCCATGCCACGAATCAATGGCAGGCAGTCATCGCAGGTGGAGTTAGGGCCTTGGTTGTATGGCTTACAGATAAAACGGCTTTCTGTGCCTGGTTTGGAAGGAGCTATACATACATAGATAACAGTATTGTTACCTACGCTCGCACCTGCGCCCTCCAATTTCGACTTAATATCATCCGCATTGATGTTCAATGACTCATACCCATTAACCGTGTATCGTCTGAATGTTGCATCGCCCTCTTTATTGTGGCATCCCATCATGATCGTCATATCTACTGGGTTTTCGCCGAACAAGTATGCAGAACATCCGCTCAAGAATAATCCAGCACTGGTCTTATACCATATGGTGTCAGTAACGACGGTATTAGGCAGTTCTCTCAAACGCACAAAGTTGAACTGGCAATCGCAGTAGTAAGATGGGTAGCCATACTCTACTCTTTTATCTGGGCAATTTGCTTCGGTGATTTGCGCAAAAGTTGGTAATGCTAATATAGCAACCAAGATAAGTGTGTAAAATTTCTTCATAAGTTTTGTATTGTTTTTGTATTATTAATAGTTTATATCTATATCAATTTATACTCATTATCAGCAGTTTATATGCTTTCAGCCAAGCGCATCAACCAAATCCGCTGCAAAGGTACAACAAAAAATGCACATTTGCAAGAAAATCGCGCCTCTTTATTAATTTGCATAATTCCGAAGCATATTTTAAGGGAATCTTACAGGATTACCCTTAAGTATTCATTAATAACCAACACATTAAAAAAACACTATTAAGTGCACTTTTGTGTCATTTTTAGCACTTTTCCGGACTTAACAATGATTTTCGGTGCAAAAGTACTACTTTTTTGTCAATCCTGCAAATATTTTGCGAGAAAATCGCATTTATGCAAGAAAAATCGCAGAAAGTTATCTTAATATTGGCACTTCAACCAATACGCCATAAAGGTATCATATACCACGTAGGTACCCTGTTCTAATGTCACAAAATCCTTCTCCAATAATCCACGCAATGCTGATTGAACGCTACTGGCAGACTGCAAGCTATATTTTTTGACAAATGCAGACGACGTCACTGCCTTCGAAGGACCATTTTTTGCCAACGCGATTAGCACCATCTTCTGTTTTTCAGGCAGACGGAACAAAACCTCCTCATAACTATAAGATTGTGTCTTAATGATATACTCTAATGCTTCTTGCACATTCTCCACTTGACAGACTGTTCCCTCACGGGTGTCTGCATAGAGCGTATTAAAGAGCTTTTGCGTGTACCATGTTACACCATGACTAAATGCATACACGGCATTCGTCACCCCGTCTGCCAGCGTGCGATTTCCCTCAGCAAATAGCGACTTCGCAAAGGCGTCATATACTTCCATATCTATGCTATCCAAGTGCATGACTGATACACTTTGGTAGAAAGGGCGAGAAGCGTTCATAAACATAGCACTCATAGTATGACGCTGGCTGCCTGAGAAGATAAACTGTGCGTTGTGACATTGTTGTACGTATGTACGCAATTTTGCCTCTATATTTTTCTCGGGGAATGTATTGATTTGCTGAAACTCATCAATGGCTACAATACAGGGCTTGTCTGCTAATTCTAAGTAGCGGAAGATTTCGTCTAAGGTAGCATCTCCTTCTTGAATATCACCTATTTGGACGTTGAAGCTGGGTTCGCCAAGAGGCGAGAAACTTATACCAGGTTGCAGCGAACGCATAGTATCCCAAAAACGTTGCATAGCTCGCGCGCCGTATGGTTTGAGGCGCATCAAAATCTCGCGACTTAATTTTTGCACCAGTTCTCGGAGCGATTGGGTATCATATATGTCTATGAAGAATGTATAGTATTGATCTTGAATAGTTGGCTGGTTAAAATAATGATGTATCAATCCGCTTTTTCCCATGCGTCTTGTAGCCACCAATGCCACATTGCATCCATTGGCTATCTCGCGTTGCAATGTTTGTAATTCTTGAACACGATCACAAAAATAATGGCTTCCTTCATAGCCCGAAATAACAAAAGGATTAACTTGCACTTTCATACTTTATTACTTTATAATTATTAAAAGATAATAATTTGCTGCAAAGGTACAACATTTTTCTGACACATGCAAGAAAAATCGCAGAAAGTTATCTTTTCTGCGATTTTTCTCTATTATCAAGCTCGCTCAACGGAGCGGTCTATTAGACTTTGGGTAAGCTATAATCGATAGCCAATAACCGATAACCGATAGCCTATAGCCAATCACCAACAGCCTATAACCAATAGCCTATCGGCACGCCCTTAATGCAAAATCTTATGCACTTCGTTCTCGCCGGTAATGACATATACGCCAGTGGTTGGGAGGGTGACATCTACTGCCGTTTGTACCATTCCGTTGAAGAGCAATACGCCTGTCGCTGACATCACGCGCACATGTTGTGGCTCTGCCACTGCGATGTTGATACCATTAGCCGTCTCGGTAATGAAGAGGGCATTGCCACCGCCGATGGTTGGCAAGTGTCCACCTTGGTTACCTGTAGGAGTATTTTGTTTTCCGTAATCTATCTCACCCGTGCGACTAATACTACGTGCAGGCATATTGCCTTGTGGCGCAGGTGTCGCAAGCAAGAATGCAGTTGTAGGAAGAATATTACTTGTCTGAGAAATTTCATCACCTGTTTCATCATCCCAAGACACATTGCGATAGAACGTTTCACCAGAGATGATTTCTGAAGAATAAGTATATAATTCACTCTCATTGGTTGACATCAAGCTAAACGTACTATTTCCTGTGACAATAGCATCAGTACCTGCTTCATCAAAACCTTCAAATACCCAATCACCATCTGCTGCACTATTAGGGTCATTAGCCGCTACAAAATTCGATCCCTTAATAGTATGTCCGATTGCATTGCCGTCTGCATCTTCTATCGTCGCACCTGCCACACTCTCAAATATAATAAACTTGCCTGACCAATAATCCCAGAATGTTCTTTTTTCGATTTGCCCACCAGTTCCACAGCCTGTACAATAAGGGAAGAGCATAGAGTATGCAACGCCTTTATTCATCAATACACCATCACTCGTATCTGGGATTCGCCATTGTGTTGTGAATTTACCCTCGTTTTGCATGTCAATTGTCCAATTGCCTGCATTTTCATAGAGGTAGTAGTGGGATGAAGCAGCATTTGTACCATCATAGTGCTGCAATAAATACTTGCCACGCAAATCATATTTTTCAGTTCCACCACGATAGAGAGGATTACCTTGAGCATCCGTATTATTCATATCTTCTTGCTTTGCCCAAGTAATATAATCTGCAAAGATATTATCCCAGAAGTCAATACTTGATTTGTTATATATTGCCATAGCCACTCCATAGAACGCTGCGAAATCCGCATTATGTTTAGCTTGTTCTTTCATCACAGATTGACGTTTAGTCATTGTAGCAGATGTAGATTTCACTTTTTGCAGTTCTTTCTCTGAATAAGTTTCTATTACATACACTCTCTCCACATCAAATGGAGGAGTAAAGGTCATCCACATATCAGCAGTAGCTGTAGTAACGTAGTAAATCTTATTCTGGATTGTATAATCATTCTCGTTGGTAATGTAGTTTTGGTATACTTTTAATCCTTCATTTTCTGTCTTCTCCACTGAAATTGGAATTCGCTCATAATTGGAGGTAGAAGGTATTTTAACTGGTGCTTGGTAATTCTGATCCGCAATTGCATCATATATATAGTCATCTATCTTACAATACAACAAGTTTTGTACTTCTGTATTGTCGTCAATAAATGTTTCACCACCTACAGATCCACCTTGCCCAGATACCTCCGCACTAATTTTGGTCATACAAGCACTCCAATATAGCGTATTTTTGTCTTCTTCAAGCGTCACATTGTAATCATCGCAAATATCTGGTATCCAGAATATTAATTTTCCATCAATTGGGGTTACACTATTCAAGCTATATGTCTTATTTTCATAGCCAACTGCAGTAGCGTAGTAAGTGGCAAGACATGAATTTGGAAAATCTTTAATGGTTGCTAATTTTGAATTAACATCTACCACATCATTTCCAGTAAGTGCATATTCAAATCTACCTAATTTATTGGTACCATCTGATGGCGCACCACCTTTGGAGGTAGTATGCTGACAAGCACGTATCATACCATGCGAGCCACCATAGATAAATGTTTTTGTAGGACAACGCAAACACGAAGTATATTCACCATCATCATCCATTAGATAATATTGACGATACTTAGCATCCACTTTCATTCTTTCCACTGTAGTTGTTCCGTCATAGAACTTCACAGTACCACCCACATCGTCTGTACCAATACCGTGCGCAAATGGGAACTCTATACCACCCATCTTACCAGAGCGATAACAGATTGCCAAAGTGGTTTGGTAGTTTTCGCTCACGATTTGTGCATTTTCCAAATGCACTCGACCTCCACGGAAATTCACTACTGTATTTCGGTTACCCATATCAATGGAAGGTGCATTGTTTACTTGTTTCTTCAGTGCAAGATAACCATTAGTACGATTAGTTGTATTGGGCCATATATCATCAAATGTCAACTCTGTAGCCGAACCACTCACGCGAGTATCATCCACCATACGAATTTGTATAGGGGAAGATACTTGATAAGCTCGGTAGCCCAAAATATCGTAGAAACAACCATGATTACTCTTAAGCAAGTTATCTCCACGTGTATGGATATTTACCTTAAATGGATTAGCCACATTACTCATCTCATCGCATGCAAAGACAAGTACACCACCCGAACCACGCACATAAGATTCTGTAAAACTATTACCATCCGCTTTGGATTGGAATGGGTGACCATCTTCTGTCTTATTACGGCTGTAGATATGACAATCTTCCAGATATACATTCACCGTTTCTCCAGCATTACCTTTGAAATACCACACGCCCTCAAATGCCTTGGTATATCCTGTAGATGCATATGGGCAGAAACCTGTCATATAAATATCCAATTGTCCATCCACTTCGATTTCATCTGTTTCTCCTAACAGCACCTTGAATGCAGTATTCGTGTTCTTCTCATATTTTAGCAACTCATATCCAGATCTATCATCTTTAGCTTCATAAATAAAGCATGGCGTAACGGCGTTACTACCTGTTGTAGATGTAACTTTCGTGATCTTGTCGCCCATTTCAGGCTGAGTCTCACCGTAGATTACCAAGTAGTCAAACGCAGTCTTATCCACTCCGTTTTCCTTAACATAAGCGTTTGTTATATCTACTTCATGATACTCATATTCAGCAAATCCGCCTTCTATGGAGTATTTTGACGGATCCACACCCGTCCAAATACCTGTCTTTGTACTTAATTCAGTTGCCAAACCTGTCAATTTAACAACTACAGTACCTGTTTGCGATGCACTCTTTTGATAAGTCACTGTCAATGTAGCATGCGCAATAGCTGCAGTACCATTATAAGATACGTTTTTCACAATTGTTGCCACACTATTTGCTGCGATTGTTCCAGTCGTACTCACATCAGCCACAGCAAATCTATTGTCAGATAGTGTGATAGTTGGAGCAACTGAAAGGTTGATAGCTGTGATTGTCAATGGTTTTGGAAGTTCACCTTTTACCAATTCCATCTCCAATGGTTCAACCAACACACTTGGCTCACCCACTATCATCAAGTTCTCCAAAGTGATTGTCTCCGCATAGTGGCTATCATAGGTTACACGGATATATTGTGAAGTAGCTTTAACTTCGTACTCAATAGTGTTAGTAGAGTGCTTTTCTGTTGCCACGCTTGCATCAAACCATGTTTGTGCATCTGCACTTTGCTCTACATGCCATGTGCCCTTATATCCTGCTGTTGGAGTAAAGCTGATATAAGTAGGCGCACCTTGGAATGCAAAGGTAAGCGAAGGAGCAGACGAACCTACTTCATTTTTCAATGTAATGGTTCTATCTTTAGCATTCCATGTGGCGTGTTGCGATACTGGAGTTACATAATAGTAGCGATATTTATCTGCATCACTCTTGAGCATGATTGGCAACATTTGTGGCTGCTCATAAACAATGATTGGAATGATGATTTTCTCCTGTGACCCCACTCTAACAGTCATACGATATTCACCTGGCTCTTGCACCGAACTGGTCAAAGTAACACTTTGTTGTTTATATCCATCCACTGCAGGATCCAATACGGTGTGGCTCAACGACAGCAATGAGGCGTTACTTGTACTGATAGTAACCAAATCTTCTGCCATGTAGTTTAGCAATACTGATGTAGTATAGGTATTTCCTTCTGTTACCTTAGGAATAAACAGCGTGTCCACATTGGCTGTTACATACGATTCTTTCAGTGCCGTGATAACAACATTGGACAATGTACCACCATTTGCACAACGGATTCTAACCTTGCTAGTTGAAGGAGTCAATTGCAATGCAAATTCTTTGTTTGCAGGAATAGTCGCCCACGAATGGAGCACATTCCAGCCCTTGCCATCAAACTCTTCGACTTGCCAAGTGGATGTGGTAGTTGGAGTGAACTTCACTTTGTCTGGTGTGCCAGAGAAGAATACTGTCCATTGAGAATGAGCAGGCATAACCACTCCGTTATTGAATGCCACACCGCTACTCTTCGCCCATGTAGCTTGATTAAAGTTAGCCTCTGTTACTTTCAACGTCACAGGTAGTGCCTGTTTTCCACCACCTACTGTAATAATCTTAGAGATGGTTGTGCCTTGTACATTGCTTGTAGCTGCTTGAGTAGCTTGAATAGTTACGGCATCATTCACACCGCTCTTGGCTTGAATAGTATAGCTGGTATTATCAGAAGAAGGTGTCAATGTTACAAACGATGCCACAGCTGCTGCATTATCAATAGTAATCGCTGCGCCATTACCGCGAATAAATAGCGATTTTTGTGCATTTGCAATAGAGGAAACTGCAAAGTTCAAATCATTGACATTTGCCAAAGCCGTACCAATCAATGCAACCTCTTTGGTGAACGTATATAGTTGTTGGTTTTTCTCATACGATGCAATAATCTTCAGCGTTGCAGTCTTTGAAGAACCTGCTGATGTTGGCGCAAAAGTAACAGTGCAACCAGCAGTGGTAACTGCAGAACTTGTAAATTGATTTGCGCTCAAACCTGTAATTTGGTATGACCAATCTACCTCAGCCCAATCTACATTCGCATTTTGAGTAGTGATAGTTGCTGTCTTATTGGCAGTCTGACCTACATAGGTTTCAAATTTTGCGAGGTCATTCACCGTAAACTCAGGAGTATAGTTATTATTATCCACTACAGGAGCACTTGTGCCATTCTCCACCCATTTGCCTTGTCCAGCATCATAAACATAGGTCTTTCCATTTGCAGCTTGAGTATAGTCAGAAGTGTTCTTTAGTTTTGCTGCAGTTATCGGGATTTTTACAAAAGACACTGAAAATATAAAACCTTCACCTTCATCAAGCGACCAAGTGCTACTATGTTGCAATCCTTGATACGTTTCCTTATTTGCTTGAGTGTTTTGAATTTTAACAATACCTCCACCATTGGATGTAATATTTGCTCCGTCTCGAGTAGTATATATTTCACCAGAAACTTGACCATCTATTATCCATGTTGCAGAATTTGGAACAAAAACAGTCCTTCCTTCAACTGTCTTACTAACAAAATCTTGATCCTTACGTTTATAAGTAACCTTACCATCATTTGGGCGATACGTTATGGGAGTTACTGGACCGTTACTTGGATACACATAGTTATATCCACCTGCTGGAATAAGCACTCCAGAAGTGTTAATACAGCGACCGAAAATACTTATCTGACAATATTCTATATCAGGTGTTGTCACATAATGCTGCTCTTTATCATACACAAACACACTTGCTCCAGAAGCAATGCTAACAACTGATGCTGCATCAACATATAAAGTTGACCCTGCTAAAAATGCTAAATCTTCTTTAATCGTGAGGGAACATTTGCGACAAACGATGTCCATATGACTTGCCATAGGCAATACATAGTTTGCAGAATTCATACTTGCGATACCCAAATCTATTACTATATGATCGAATTCTGCTCGTCCGCCTTCGACTATGTATTTCGTTCTATCCGTAGCTACGTCATAATATTTAATGTAACGACTCCCCTCTCCTAATCTAAAAACGGCAGTTTCAGACGCACTAGTAGGTAAGACATAGGCAGGATTAGCGCATAACTCACCTGATACGTTTGCAGGACAACAAACATACTCTTTAGCTCCATATTCGAGTATAAGGCGTGTTTCTATACTTTGCACATAATACTGACTTACAGGGAACACTTTTTGCTTATTATTCAACATTCCTTGTATAGCTGTTCCACCTCTAAAATCCATAACCTGAAATGCTTCATACACAACTGATCCACTAAGCATTTCAACATACGTATCATCATGATTTCCTGTAATATAGCCATACACATACATACCGGCTCCTGATTTGGCAGTAATATGAGCATGTTTATTTAAATGTATTTGTCCATAAGTATTAGGTCGACCATTATGTTGCTGTGTTGTTGCCAATACAGCATAGACAGAAACGTTACCTTCTACAATTATAGTTGTAGCCTCTTCAACTATCAATTTCCTCTTCAATGTAAAAGTAGATTGGTCAGCTACATTGTCAACACCTATATTCCCCAATAAGTAGGTACGAATATCATCACCAGGAATAAGTAAAGTTACACCTTTAGGAATGATGTAATTTCCACTTGCCAACGTACCCACTTTTTCTTCATCAGCAGTTACCGCAGATGGGCGTGTATATCCCTTTATCTTGTAAATACTCTCAAAGATAACAACTTGAGCTTCGCCTGTTAAGCGATACATCTCTTCCGCATCGTGCATTGCTAATGCAAAATCGTGGTATGCAATTTTGCCATTTAATGTATAACCTGACGCGTAAGGAAGATTTTTTTGTGCCTCAATGTAGAATGTAGCCACAGAGCAATGCACAAACTCAGGACGTACTTGCGCAGAGCCATTAAAAGTATATACACAGTTTGGCTCATACGAGATATACTTCACTATCTCGTTGCCATTCGCATCATTTGTAATCTCTTGCCAACCCAAGAAAGCGTATTCGCCATTGGTGGTATTCGCCAACGCCAGCTCTACGGTCAACATACCTTCCTCGGTAATCTGCGTAACGGTAGGAGAAGTTTGATTCACTGTATAAGTTACCCCAGTGCCATTGGTATGTATTACAGTATAATTGCTTTGGGTAGGCAAGAATGTTAAGGTAGGCATATCCTCAATAGTAGTTGTCAGCGTGGTAGTACGCGAACCTGCTGTAACAACAATATCCACCGTTTTGCCAATAGCATCATTAAAATCGCCCAGATATTGCAATTCCACTTGCGCCAATCCCTGCTTGGCAGGTACCGTGAGCGAAGCCGCCTTTTGCGCAGTGTGTGGATTCACCAAGGCAAAGAGTCCTTTGTTGGTACCATTCAAAGCAAAAGAGATATTGGTTTCTTTTGCTTCAACAATAATTACTGAGTTGTTGATATTCTCATCGCCATCTTGATTGACATAGCGAATCATCTTATCATGCTGAATCACATGCAGATATGGTTTGAACATCGCATAGTAGGTAGGAGCATCCGTGTTTGGTGCTGATTCTGTTTGACTGGAGGTGGTAACAGTAGTTGGAGCTACCGCTGTGCCTAATTCAGAACCACCATCAGTACTGGACCAACCCGCAAAATAATATCCAGCATTGGCTTTGGCATGATAATAGAAGGTTATGGACACATTGTTAGCATTACCCGTTTGATTTGCAACCAACACAGACAGGTCCTCCCAACCGCTGGCAGGTGTAGCATTAGTGGTAGTTACACAAACGGTACCCATACCCTGCGCTTCTGTTGCCACCTTTGCCGCAGCATGTGCATAGAAAGTAGCAGCTTCTATAGTTGTTACACTCAGAAACGCTAAAATCAAAATCGACAATATTTTTTTCATAAGCTTTTTTGCGGCAGAGCCGCTATTTTTAAGTTGTTAATAATTCTGTTTTGTGAGCAAGGTTCAATTCAATGAACGGTGCCCGAATATTATTTAATCATTTTTAGGTACATATATGCAGGTAATATATCTCCTAGTTCGGCAGGAATATTATTATTGCAAATTTTTTCTATTTTATACACTTCCCCACAAGTATTTAATTTCGATTGATTGCATATACTCAGACCCTTCGGATTCTCTTTAAAAAATTGTATTAAGGTTCCTTCTACTTGCTCTAACAAGTCTCGATCTACTCCTATAGGTGAACTCACCTCACCACAATATATCTTCGCATCACTTTTGAAACCTTCTAAATAATCACCATCTCTCAAATGTTCTTTTGTTCTTACGTATAAAGTCCCTGATGTTTGTCCTACATCAGTTGCTTTTCCCCCCTTAGTATTTTCACCATAAAAAATGTAAACCACTTGTTCAGCAGCTGCAGTCTCTTGTTCATCTTTGGTCATCTCCTGATTATTAGATTTGAATTTATCTACATCAATGGCCTTAGACCAATCAATTGTCACATTCACCAACTTCATATTACTTGATTTTTTGAATATTCTTGATTTTATATAATCAGCTATATGAATTTTACAATTTGGTTTAAACTTATTCATAATCTTCTGTTTTTTATACTATTCGCCCGAGGGCGGGGTTAGTCAGTTAATAGTTAATAATTAATATCTTTTGCCACGGGGTGCTCATTGCTCGGCGGGAAATCGCCGTGGTCTAAACAAACGGCGGGAACACGCGAGCGTTTCTTGCAGCGATACTCGGCAAATACGCCGAGGGTACGACCAACTGCGGTTATTCGGCGGACCACCGCCGAGGGCTAAACAGACGGCGGGAGTGCGCGGGATACTCGCGAATGCGCGGGGCGCTCATTCTCCCTCTACGATTACCCGAATAACATTCGGGGTAATGGACATAGAAAGGAGAGCGATCCCATACCTATCCTATGCTTATCCCATAGTGAGATTCCAATCAGGTTCCAATCAGGTTCCAATGAGGTTCCAATGGAGATAGGGGGCAGATAGGAGGCAAGTCATAGGTATATCTATATAATTACAAAGATCACTGTGCGGCGGAGCCGCTGTTTTTAGGTTAAAGGTTAGAGGCGAGAGGTTAAAGGCACGGGAGCTTTTATCGCTTCGCTCTAAACTTTGTTTGGTGTAGGGTGTTGCTTTCGGCAATTGGCTATAGGTGATTGGCTATAGGCAATGGCTTTTTCGCTAATGCTCAAATTTTATGTTGTTCGCCCGAGGGCGGGGTTAGTCAGTTAATAATTAATAATTAATAGTTAATATCTTTGCCGCGGGGTGCTCATTGCTCGGCGGGAAATCGCCGAGGTCTAAACAAGCGGCGGGGCGCGCGGGGCGTTGCTTGCAGCGATACTCGGCAAATACGCCGAGGGTACGACCAACTTCGGTTATTCGGCGGACCACCGCCGAGGGCTAAACAGACGGCGGGAGTGGCAGGGTACTCATGTGCGCGGTTTTCTCGCGGGGAAAGCCGCGAGCGCTAAACCAGTAGCGGGAACCTATTCTCTTTCTGCGATTACCCGAATGACATTCGGGGTAATGGACATAGAAAGGAGAGCGATCCCATACCTATCCTATGCTTATCCCATATGCATCTTATGGTCAGGTCACGATGAGGTCACGATGAGGTCACGATGAGGTCTCGATGAGGTCTCGATGGAGATAAGGGGCGCGCAAGGGGCAAGCCATTGGCATATATGTATTACAAAGAACACTTGTGCGGCGGAGCCGCTGTTTTAGGTTAAAGGTTAGAGGCGAGAGGTTAAAGGCACGGGGCTTTATCGCTTCGCTCTAAACTTTGTTTGGTGTAGAGTGTTGCTTTCGGCAATTGGCTATAGGTGATTGGCTATAGGCAATTGCTTTTTCGCTTCGCTCAAATTTTATGTTGTTCGCCCGAGGGCGGGGGTGCTATAGTTGTTATAGGGGCGCTAGGGGCGCGGGTAAATACTGAAATAGACAAAAAAGTCTGACAAGTTTGTCAGACTGAAAGATAATGATACACGAGTATGTAATAGAGGGATTAACTTTGATGTTGCAAAGCGAACAACTCTTTCTGCGTTTCTATCTCACGACGCAACTCTTCTTTCGTAGGTAAATATAGTTGATATTTTGTGGCATACAACTGTTCATTGCCCTTCAAAATAGAAAACCTTGCAATATCCTCATCCGTATCTGCACACAACAAAATGCCAATAGTAGGATTGTCATCTTGACCCTTTTTTAGCTCGTCATACATACGTACATACATATCCATCTGTCCCACATCTTGATGCGTAACTTTAGAGGTCTTAAGGTCAATTAATACAAAGCACTTTAATAAATAATTGTAGAACACCAAATCTATATAATACTCTTCCTTCTCTGTACGAATGTGTTGCTGACGAGCGACAAAAGCATAACCTTTACCCAACTCCATAAGAAACTTTTGTAGATTGGTAATTATCGCCTTCTCTAAGGTACTTTCCGTATAATCCGTGTTTGGTGATAAACCTAAAAATTCTACTACAACTGGATTCTTAATAAACTCGTCTTTATCTTGCATCGGAGCAGTCAGTTTATGCATCTCATCTGCCACACGCTGTGGATGAGCACTTTGCAAGATACGATAGTAGTATTGAGAAGATATATTTCGTTGCAGCGTTTTCACACTCCATACCTCTTTTATAGCCTCCCTTTCATACCACTGACGTGCCACTTCGTCCTCCACCTGTAGTAGCGTTCGATAGTGTGTCCAAGTCAATAAAAAAGATTGTGGACTCGCCGCGTCCACAATGTTTGGAAAGCATTGATAGAAGCGTACATATTTATACAAACTACTGCGATCGAAACCACTCCCATACTGCGCAGTGAGTTGTTTAGCAAGATTAGTAACAATATTCTGACCATACAACTCTTCTCGTGTTTGGTCGCCCAACTGTTCTTCGGCAATGCGCTTGCCTAATAGCCAATTGCGTTGAACTAATACCACATTCACCGAACGGTAAGCAGTTCGCTTTGCAGACTCTATGATGGCAATAGTATCAGTAAACAAGTTACTTGTATTGATATAAGACAAATCTTCTGTCATAATTTATTCACCCATTAAAAATTTTGCGCTGCAAAATTACAACTTTTTTCTCACATATACAACACTTTCTGCAAAAAACACATCAATCAGAGACATTTTTCTATCTTGCACAGAAAAATGCATCATTTTCAGTCTATTTCAATATTTCAAAGGTCACTTGTGCGGCGGAGCCGCTGTTTGGTGTAGGGTGTAGAGTGTAAAGTGTAAAGGCTGGGGCACTTTTCGTTACACTCAAAGTTATTTTATGTTATTCGCCCGAGGGCGGGTAGTCAGTTGTTCTAGGGGCGCTAGCCGGACTAGTAGTACTAGGGGCGGCGGAACTGCGGGGGTTCTAGGTGATACTCGGCAAATATGCCGAGGGCAGAACCGACCATGGGATACTCGGCGAAGTAACGCCGAGAGCTCAACAGACGGCGGGGACTCGCGGACGGAACCACGAGGCTAAACAGCCAATGGCGGATAGCCGTGGTTAGTTATTTTAAAGGTCACTTTTGCGACAAAGTCGCGTTGTTATATTGTACGCCATAGGGCGTGGGGTTTCTTGTTTATAAATTGTTCACACGCTGTGTCGACAATGTTTTATCTTCGATTATCAATATAATTAAGTATTCATACAAAATTTTTGCGTAAATACGCACTTTTTTCTTATAACTACATAACGTGATATTTCAACAATGGCAATAAAACAAGAACAACTTGCACTATGCAAATTGCTCCTATTTTGATAATTGTGTACGTTAAGCGTACAAAATCTAAAATGCCTTATTTAATCCATCAACTGGGAATCAAACTACCAATCTAATGCTTCTGGCTTCAGCAAGAAATCCGTTAGCGAAATAGTAAGAATACCATCGTCATCATGCCACGGAACAACAGGCGCGTTTTGAATCAAGATTCGCTTAAAACCATCGCCTATCTTGCGGAAAGATTGCGTTTCTTGCTTGCGTTTCTCGCCAGTTGGCATCTCAAAAGCAGATTGAATATAGTATTTACGACTACCACTATTCACCACAAAATCGACCTCGTACTGCTTACGAATCAATTTTTGATTTTCATCTTTTTCAGAAACAGGGACAATTCCTACATCTACTAACATACCACGAGAAAGCAACTCATTGTATATCATATTCTCCATCAAATGACCATCATCCTGCTGACGAAACTGCAAACGCGCATTACGCAAACCCAAATCTATAAAATAGTACTTCTGCTGTGCGCCAATATACTGTCTTCCTTTAATATCATAACGCTTGGCTTCGTTCAAGAGAAAAGAATCCTTCAGATACTCAATGTAACTGCCAATGGTGTTTTGCGAAATATCAGATTTACACTCGCTTTTGAAAGTGTTTCTCAAGCGCGTAGTATTAGTCAAAGAACCTACTGCCGAAGCTAAGACATCCGTTAGCATACCTATCTCCTCTACTCCGCGCAGATGATAACGTCCAATAATATCCGACAAATAGACATTGTCAAACAAAGCACGAAGATATTGCTCACGTTCTTTTGTATTATCCGTCATCCACACTTGTGGCATACCGCCATAATAATAATACTGACTCAGCAATACCTGTGGATGCTCCTCGTAGAGCGTACATATATCGGCAAAACGGAATGGAAAGACGCGGATCTCATCACCTCGACCACGGAACTCCGTGATGATATCTGAGGACAAGAAACGTGAGTTACTACCCGTGACATACACATCCAGATTATCACGATGCAGAAAGCCATTCAGCACCGCCTCAAAACCTTCCACCAATTGTATCTCATCCAAGAGGATATAATACATTTGATTGTCAGTAACGCGCTCTAACACATACTGATATAACGCCTTAGGGTTGCGGTATTCTTCGTTGAGCATATCATCCAAAGCCAACGCAATGATATGTTGTTCATCCACACCTTGCGCCAATAGATGACGACGGAACAGGGTAAACAACAGATACGATTTACCACAACGGCGAATACCTGTAATCACCTTTACCATTCGATTGCCTCGTTTGCTTTCCAAGCGAGTTAGGTACTCATTTCTGCTTACTTCTCTCATATCCTATTGAAAATTTTTGCAAAGATATGCATTTTTTCTCAATAGACCAAAAGATTTGGCATTTTTTTATCAAAATATCACAATACTTCAAAGATCACTTGTGCGGCGGAGCCGCGGTTTTAGGTTAAAGGTTAGAGGCGAGAGGTTAAAGGCAGGGAGTTCTCGGCGGGAAATCGCCGAGGGCTAAACAGACGGCGGGAACGCGCGGGATACTCGAAATGCGGAGCGCTCAGTCTCTCTGTGATTACCCGAATGACATTCGGGGTAATGGACATAGAAAGAACAACTACCGTGAGCAGCAATAAACAAAGAACAACTACAAATATGTACACATGCGGGGGCGCATGTGTACATATTATATGATTACTCTGCCAATGTTGTGCTCAATTGACCTTCCAACTCGGTCAGGAAACGCACATACAAATAGCCATCCGCATCTACATGCTGAGCCAAAGGAGCCAAAATAGCCTTGCTCAACACCACATTGCCTTCAGCAGGCACCTCGGTATAGTTCACTACGTCTTGGTGATATATAGCCACAGCGAACTCGCAATCCTTAGCCACAAAGGTATGCAATGCACCCTTACCTGTCCAAACGAGGTTCACACCACTTGCTAACCATGCTTGGTAATCAATACGATAGATATCAAATGCAGCACCAAGGTTCAATGTGATTTGTGCCACTGGCTCCAACAAGGTACTTGCTGCCACACATGGACCTTCTGGTTTCTCCTCTGGGAGAACGGTGAGAATCAATGTAGCTTGGTAGTCGCAACCGTTCGCATCTTGGAGAGTGATGGTATATTCGCCTGATTCAGTATAGGTTACACCGTTCCACTCGTAGGTCTCGCCGAAAGCAACAGTCATCTCCTCAGTGGTAGCAGGAGTCTGAGGATGAACGGTGAGGGTGAGGGTCACGATACTATCTGCGCCGTTGGCAGCTACGAATGTTTGGGTATATTTGCCTGTCTCATTGTAGGTTTGACCATTCCAATCGTAGGTATCACCGAAGCAGACAGCAGCAGACTCATAAGTGTAAACAGGGTCTGGGATCTCAGGATCAACATCTTCTGGTTTATCTGTTTGGAATGTGACACGACTTGATACAGAATTATCAAAACGTGCATATAAGTAGCCTTCCTCTCCAACTCGAGTTGCCCATTCATCCAAAGTAGCAGCAGATACCACATAAGATCCTCGACGAGAAATGACATTATAAATTAATACATTTTCATCTAATTCTGTTAATTCAAAGAAACATGTATCAGCCAAATACACTGGTAGAATTCCATTTCCATTCCATTTAATAGTCATATCATATCCACTAAAATCATCATAACGGAAACGATAGACAGTAGCATTAGTTGTATTTGATATTTGCTTTGACACATTAGGATTAATTTGCACTGAATGCTCAAGGCATGCTAAAGTTTCCCAAGCATTAGGCATAATAGAAATAGTAGTTGCAGACTTAAAACGAACATAAATATAATCATCTGATGCTTGAGCAGCCAAATCTGCTATTTCTTTTGTAGATAAATATAATACCTTCTTACTTCCTTCAGTATCAAAAGAACATGTAGTTAATACATTTGTTCCATCAAACGAAAAATCCGCTTGATTTGAAACATACATTTCGACACCACGATTCGATGTAGCAACAAACTCTGTTGATGTCCATTTTTTAGGGAAACAATACAACGCATTAGCATCATTGGCTGCCACTGTAATTTGTTTTCCATATTCCAACAACTTAGCATCTCCTTTTGGCTTACTCATAGGAATCTTTTCCACAACCAATTTGCCTGCTGAAGCAGAAATAATCTTACCATAGAACATACCTCCACCTGTATGATTCTTTATATCTTCCTTCATTTGATCCGAATATAACTTGTAAGGAGTCTCCTCTGTAATATCAAAATAATTCCATACAAATGGATCAACCAAACTTGGCTCAAAATCACACATAGTTTCTGCTAACCACACTTGCACAGGCTCTTCTCCTTCCCATACAAAACGAATACTATCATTCTGCCAGTCAGAATATGACACAATAAATGCACGCTCTACATCATTTGGCAAAATATCAATTGTATCACCCAATTGGATAACTTCAGAAGTTTCCATGCAGTTCTTAAATAACGTGTCAGGTTTCAAACTGATAGTTCCACCCTCGAAGAAGGTCACTTTTACCAATGCCTTTACATTGTAAGTGATACCAAATTCCGCCATACGCTCACGATAACTTTTATCAACAGAGAGATCCCACTCATTCTTTCCATCACGAACTACCAAATCTGTCAATAACTCAACTGGAAATTTAAGACCAAAATCAGACACCATATTAATAAGTGAATCTAATTTGGGATCATCATATACACCCTCATCACATGTAAAATCAATCATAACTTCAGGTCCCCATGTACTATTATCAGCGAATGGAGAAAAGTAAACATGCAATGGCAAATCATACGTATTTGCAACATACCATAGTTCACATGGACCAGTAATAGTAGCTGTATAATTTTCATCTACTGGAATAGGATCATCACATGTGAGACCCGTTTGCGCCATCACTGAAGTGGCGAAGAACACTACCAAAAGTGTTGAGAAAAAGTGTTTCATATCAGTTAAATTTACAATTTGACAATTTACCATGTACAATTGATGTACTATTTTCTTATTTAGTCATTTACTTGTGTACGAGATTTAGTTCGCAGATACATTGCAACAATATACAACAACGCGATGAGCAACAATGGAATGACATCACCAACTGGAAGGAATTGATAAGAAGAACTATTTTCTCCATCTGACCACACATAAGGACTATCTTCACTACCCATAAACCAAGCCAACCACTCATCCCACGTGGGCTTTTTTTCTCCCATCATTTCATTCCATCCAGCACAATAAGCATCATATGCGCTGCGCAGCGCATATATATCCAGCACCCAGACACCATCTACCAATGAACCAAAACTACTACCATTTAAAGCTAACCAATTTAACCAATTAGATTCATTATTACCTGGACCTCCATTCTGTCTGCCACGGACCCCCATGCGGCTGCCGCCACCGAACATGCCCATATATTGACCATAGTTAGCAGAACCAGAATAATCCATCGCCGTATAACCGCCATAGAAACCATTGCCCATACCCACAGAAGCAGCATTAGCCATTGCCATCGCGGGGTTCTCAGCCATCACCTGAGCGGGATTATCGCCCGTAGCAGAAGACATCTCGCCACGGCGAGCGGTACTATAGGCGATAGGAGAGGAGATAGAGGTGATAGGCGATGAGGCGATAAGGCTATTAGGTGAGGAACTACCACGCATGGCGCCACCCATAGCAACGCCACCATTGCCGCCACCACCATAGCTATTGAAGGTCTTGCTGGAGGTGGTGTAGAGACCGCCGCCAGTAGGCGCGGAGGTTAAAGGCGATGAGGTGAGAGGTGATGAGGCGTGGGTTACACCATATGATACCGCGTATGCGCCCGCGTACGAAGAAGACACTGCACCATGGCGCATAGTACGAGAGGGTGACAAAGTCATCACTCCACCGTCGTTGGCAGGGCCCGCGAAAGTAGCATTGGTATACGCCGCGCCACCAAAATAGGCAGGAGCGTCACCGTAGGTATCGTGGATATTCCATCCTAACTTCTCATCATCTGCCGTCCGCAACCACACTACTCCACCGCATAAGACCGCTACCAGAACAACGGCAATAAATACATTTACGTTTCTTTTCATCTTTTCGTCTATTTATCTTTTGTACCTTAAGGGCATTTCTATAAATTGCCCGTTTTAAAAAATTCAACAAACAACCATATCGATAGCGTTCTATCGATACCATGTACATCAGTATAAACAGGAAAGGATAAAAAAATCACCTAATAATCCCATTAACAGAATACACACCCTAACTACCATTGCCTTGCAGCACAAGGAGTTAGATCGTATCGACTGTTAGTACTTTGGGTTATTAAGTGTCAAAATTTGCGAAGTCTCGAACAGCAAACCAAAGCGTTAACAACGCTAAAAAATATGTCTCGAACTCGCTCAATGCGGACAAACGATAGTACGCACTAAACAAAATTCGGTGCAAAGGTACAATAATTTTTCGAACCATGCAAATAATCGGGCATATTTTTTACAAAAAGGCTCATTATCTTATATTTTGTCGTGAAATCTTAATAATTGATATTTTTTCATCGGAAAACATTTCCATCGGATGTTGGTTAATAAAGAAGACAACATAAACACTTCCACGGGTATATCTCGACCACAGAACTGCACGGAAATACACGAAAAATAGAAATACATCACAAACAGAACAACAAACAGGCACAGATGCGAGTGATCTGTGCCTGTTGAAATACTTATAGCGTATCTTACTTGACGCGTATTAGCCTACCTGGCTGCCGTTCTTGACAGGAGCGGTGACCGTAGTAACTACCAACTTGCCATCCGCATCTACCGCAGAGAGAATCATACCCTGCGACTCAATGCCCATCATCTTGCGAGGAGGGAAATTGGCAATAAACAGCACCTGCTTGCCCACAAGAACAGATGGGTCAGGGTAGCTTTGTGCAATACCCGAAAGAATCGTTCTGCCACCCATGCCATCGTCCAAACGGAACTGCAACAGACGGTCGGACTTCTTCACAGGTTGGCAATCGAGGACAGTAGCCACGCGGATATCCATCTTATCGAACTCGTCGATATTGGTATTCGCCTTGATCTCAGCAGGGCGCCAGTTCTTGAGCGCCTCTTGCTTCTCTGCCTCCTCGTTGGCCGCCTTGATAGCCGCCAAGCGGTCGAGTTGCGCCTGAATAGTAGCATCCTCAATCTTCTCGAAGAGCAGGCTCACCTCGCCCAAGGCTTGACCCTCTTGCAGCAAGTTGATATTGCCGAGTTCCTCCCACTTGAGTTCGGTCATAGACAGCATCTCGCGCAGTTTAGCCGAAGAGAATGGCAAGAATGGCTCGAACGCAATACTCAGATTAGCAGCGATTTGGAGAGCAAGGTGCAAGATAGTCGCCGTGCGCTCCATATCGGTCTTAGCCACCTTCCATGGCTCGGTGTCTGCGAGGTACTTATTACCAATACGAGCGAGGTTCATCGCCTCTTTTTGCGCATCGCGGAAGCGGAAGTCACTGAGCAGTTTCTCCACCTCTGCTTTCACATTTTGGAACTCCGCAATAGTGACTTGGTCATACTCGTTGAACGCACCCGCAGCAGGTACTTTGCCATCAAAATACTTCTTGGTCAGCACCAATGCACGGTTGACAAAGTTGCCATAGATAGCCACCAACTCGTTGTTGTTACGCGCTTGGAAGTCTGCCCATGTGAAGTCGTTGTCTTTGGTCTCAGGCGCATTAGCCGTCAGCACATAGCGCAGCACATCCTGCTTGCCTGGGAAATCCACGAGGTACTCATTGAGCCACACCGCCCAGTTGCGTGAAGTGGAGATCTTGTCGCCCTCGAGGTTGAGGAACTCGTTGGATGGTACATTATCTGGCACGATATAGCTGCCCTCTGCCTTCAGCATGGTTGGGAAAACGATGCAGTGGAAGACGATATTGTCCTTGCCGATGAAGTGAATGAGGCGAGTAGAGGGGTCTTTCCACCATGTCTCCCAATTGCCAAATTGCTCTGGCTTAGCGTCGCAGAGCTCCTTCGTATTAGAGATATAGCCGATAGGCGCATCGAACCACACATAGAGTACCTTACCCTCAGCCCCCTCTACAGGCACAGGGATACCCCAATCGAGGTCGCGGGTCACGGCGCGAGGACGCAGACCGCCATCGAGCCAAGACTTGCATTGACCATAGACATTAGGACGCCACTCTTTGTGCTCCTGCAAGATCCACTCCTCGAGCCACTGCTGGTATTGGTCGAGCGGGAGATACCAGTGCTTGGTCTCCTTCTTGGTGAGCGGGTTGCCGTTGATGGCGTTGTATGGGTTGATGAGTTCGTCTGGCGAGAGGGTGGCACCGCACTTCTCGCATTGGTCACCATATGCCCCCGCAGCGTGGCAGCGTGGACACTCACCACGGATATTGCGGTCGGTGAGAAACTCCTGTGTCTCAGGGTCATAGAACTGCTCCGAAGTCTGCTCGACAAACTTGCCATTATCATACAGATGACGGAAGAAGTCCGATGCTAATTGGTGATGCGTCTTGCTCGTGGTACGCGAATAGACATCAAACGTGATACCAAAGCCCTCGAAAGAGTCTTTGATGATGTTGTGATAGCGGTCCACCACTTCTTGGGTGGTAATACCCTCTTTGCGTGCACGGATAGTAACAGGTACACCATGCTCATCGCTACCGCCTACAAAGAGGACATTCTCGCCCTTAAGGCGAAGGTAGCGAACATAGATGTCCGCTGGTACATACACGCCCGCCAAGTGTCCGATATGCACTGGACCATTGGCATACGGAAGGGCTGTGGTTACAAGTGTTCGTTGAAATGAATTCATATGATTTACTATTTGACTATTTACTATTTACCATTTAGTTACTATTTAGTTATTGGGCTATTTGGCAGGTTCGGTGATACCAAAAGCAGGAGCCAGATAGGCATGCTCTAACTCGTTGGTAGTGACGGCCTTAATCTTATATGATTTACTATTTGACTATTTACTATTTACAATTTATTTACTATTTAATTATTGGGTTATTTAGCAGGTTCGGTAATGCCAAAAGCAGGAGCCAGATAGGCATGTTCTAACTCGTTGGTAGTTACGGCCTTAATCTTATCGCCTTGTGCCACAGATATTTTGCCCGTCTCCTCCGACACTACAATGGCCAACGCATCGGTCTTCTCGGTCAAACCCAAAGCTGCACGGTGACGCAGTCCGTAGGACTTAGGCAAATCTTGGCGCTTCGACACTGGCAATATACATGCCGCAGCATGGATGCGACCCGCCGAGATTATCATAGCACCATCGTGCAAAGGCGTATTCTTGAAGAAGATATTCTCAATAATACGCACCGACACAGCAGCATCCACTATCTCGCCAGTATCGGCATACTCATTCAGCCCTTGCTCGTTCGTAATGACAATCAGCGCACCCGTCTTAGATGCCGACATATGCGAACAAGCCAACACGATGCTGTTGATCAACTTCTGCGCTTCCTCCTGATTGCGCGTCTTGGACCAATGGCGACGAATACGCTCCATATTGAAGCGGGCACCTATACCATAGAAGAACGAGCGAATCTCCGTCTGGAAGATAATCACCAGTGCTACCGCTCCCACGCTGATAAAACGTTCAAACAAGGCGCCAGTGAGCTCTAAATCAAACACATAACTCACCAACATCCATGTTAGCACAAACGCCAAAATACCCCAAAACAGGTTGCTGGCACCCGACTTGCGTAATATCTGATACCCACCAAACAAAATGGTGGCCACCATGAGAATGTCGATTATGTCTTTTATTCCGATGTACATATTCTTTTTAATTTATAGTTGGAAGTGTAAAGGCAGGGGTTATGGGCAAGGATGGGTCAACTGATGAATCTGTATGGCTTGGCGGGCTGCAGCCACATCGTGGACACGCAAAATGTTCGCTCCGCGCTCCAGCGCCATAGTATTGGCCGCAACTGTGGCAGCCAACACATCATCAGGCGTAGTCTGCAAAGGCTTATAAAGCATCGACTTACGCGACACTCCCACCAGCACAGGGGCATGCAAATGCTGGAGCACCTCCAACTGGCGAAGCAAGGCATAGTTCTGCTCCACGGTCTTGCCAAAGCCAAAACCAGGATCCACAATCACATCCGCCACACCGCGGCGATGAAGCCCATCCATCTGCCGTTGCAGGAAGTCCAACACCTCAGCCATAGCATGTTCGCCCACGGGCTGCGCATGCGTAAGTATATAAGGTGCATGGTACTTGGCTGCTATATCCCATATCCGTGGATCGGCTTGCGCACCCGACACATCGTTGATGATATCCGCCCCACAGGCAAGTGCCTGCTCCGCTATCTCCGCACGGAAAGTATCTACCGAAATAGGTACCTCAGACCAATGATGGCGAATCATATCCAAGCCCTGTTGCAACAAACGCCATTCCGTAGCCGCATCCACAGGCACAGAACCAGGACGAGTGGAGCAAGCACCCAAATCCAATATATCCGCACCCGACGCCAAAACACCCTCTACATACGAGAACAATGCAGACTCACACGAAACATCGCACGACGTATAAAAACTATCGGGCGAAAAATTGATGATTGCCATCACACGAGGGCATGACAAACGCATCAACTGGTGGCGTATTAGAAGCGACATTTCCATTTGACCTGCAAAATTACAAAAAATATTGGGATTACACCAATTTTTGGCAAAAAGTATACAAAAAAAGTGCGTTTTTTTTAGAAAAAGAGGTTTTTAGATACTTTTTTACCTATTTTTTAGGTCATTTGAGTTTTTTTTTGTAACTTTGCAGGCTGAATTAGAAAGTGAATATATTTTTTGCAAAAAAATTATGAATACAACTACGAAAATTGTACTTTTGAGTTTGGTAGCCATCTTCACGGCTTGCCAAACCAGCGATTTGACCACCACAAAGTCGTTTTTGACTGGTTCTAAACATTTTGACCCTAAAACCACTAACTTTCAGGCCTTTGCAGGCAGCACTTCTGTTACCCCTCCAGGTATGTTGATGATTCCTGGTGGTTCATTTACTATTGGTCAGATGGATGAGTTCATCACAGCACCACGCAATAGCGAACGCCGAACACTGACCGTCAGTTCGTTCTACATGGACAAATATGAGGTAAGCAACTTAGGCTGGCGCGAGTACGTGGACTGGATGACCTATGTCTTTGGCCAAGACAACCAAGCCATCATCGATGCTACGCTCCCAGATAGCCTGGTTTGGCGCAACGAAATGGCATACAACGAGCCCTATGTAGAGAACTACTTCCGCCACCCTGCCTATAGTTTCTATCCTGTAGTAGGCGTAAGTTGGGACCAAGCCATGGCATACTGCCAATGGCGTACAGACCGCGTCAACGAGCGATTGTTGGTAGAGGGTAAGTATATCGAGGCACTCCCATACGACAAGATCGGACCTGACAACTACATGACCGAGCAAGCGATTGACGATTTCTTGAAGCGTAACGAGAAACACCCTGAGTACGCAAAATACGACAAAGTGGCAGTAGAAGTACCCGTTTCTATCGCTAAAGAACACGGCTACGAAGGTACCGAAGTGGCTAACGAAGACGGAACAGAAGCTACAGTCACCATGTACCGCTTACCATACGAATGGATCAGAGATCAGTTCGTATTCAACACTGAGAAATACCTAACCTCAGGCAAATACATCCCTACCCCAGGCAAAAGCGCTCGCAAAAACGCGAACGGTACCAATCGCAAAATCACCAGCTCGGACGGTGTGTTGGTTACTGGCTATCGTTTGCCAACCGAGGCGGAATGGGAGTATGCGGCGTTTGCACCTATAGCAGACACCGAGAACTACGGTAGTCCTGCTGACGGCAAGATCTACCCATGGTCTGGCCTACACCCACGCGATTTGAGCAAAAAGAGCAAAGGTCAGATGATGGCCAACTTCGTCCGCGGTCGAGGCGACATGATGGGTATTGCAGGCGCACCTAACGACGGTTATGTAATCACCGCACCTGTTAACGCCTTTGCAGCTAACGACTTTGGTCTGTATAATATGGCAGGCAACGTCAACGAATGGGTATTGGACGTATATCGCGAGACTACATACGGAGAAATGGCTGAGTACAACCCTTATCGCGGTAATGTATACACCACTATCGTTCGCGACTCCCTTACAAACCAATATATCCTGACCGAGACGGGCTGCTTGGCCATCACACACACCGCAGCTAATGACAAACGTGACTACAAAGACGGCGATGCTACTACTCGTTTGGATACCGACTATCCTCTGGATACCCTCGGACTCACCGAAGATCAAATGATGGATGTGAAATATGACCCAACTGACATCTTAGCTCCACAAATAACAAAGAACGCGCGCGTGTATAAGGGCGGCTCATGGAACGATCGCATCTATTGGCTCAACCCAACCACCCGACGCTATATGGACCAAAGCAAGGCCTCTTGCACCATTGGTTTCCGCTGCGCCATGAGCGTATTGGGCGACCAAAATCAGCAAAAATAATAACTAACTTTATAACTATACTATTATGAATATTCCCGCAGAATTGCGCTACACCAAAGAGCACGAGTGGATTCGTGTAGAGGGCGATGTAGCATATGTTGGCATTACGGATTATGCACAATCCGAGTTAGGCGAAATCGTATTTGTGGACATCAACACACAAGGCGAGACCGTAGGTCAAGACGAAGTTTTTGGCTCTGTAGAGGCTGTGAAGACCGTGAGCGACTTGAATATGCCTGTTACAGGTGAGGTACTTGAGATTAACGAGACCATCAATGACCAACCTGAGTTGGTAAACAACGACCCATATGGCGAGGGCTGGATGATCAAAATCTCTGTAGCAGACGCTGCTGAGCTGGATAATCTGCTTGACGCTGCTGCTTATCAAGCACTGATTGGATAAACACTTCATATAAATAGTCATAACGAAAAGAGGGCGTGTCGAAATACAGACACGCCCTCTTTTATTGAACAGGTATCAACTCTTGCTGACCGATTGGTAGCACCCAATCAGCCAATATTTTCCATCTTAGCGCGGATTATTAAAGCCCGAGTACACCATCTCAATATCCATTGGATACTCATTATCTTTAGAAGAACGGATATAAGTAGCCGAAATGGTCTGCATAGGTCTTACCGACAATACCGTAGAAGAACCCGAAGCAGTCTTAACTGACACTGGCACAAGCACAAAGCGCAACTCGCCCTGCTCATTGTTGCGCAGCAGATGGGTAAACAGACCCGATAGGTCATACGAATAATAATACGACACATTCGATAGCGAATCTACACTGGTAGCCAAGGATGCCAACACAGCCGTGGTATCTGAAGGCAACTCATTCTTGGCGAAGAAAGACTCCATCTTGTCCTCCTGCACCAACAGCATATGAGTAGCTGGCGTATCCCAATGGTCGCGTGGTCTATCCGACTCCGACTCTTCTACCAACACATCAATCGTCAGATTGGCACGGTTCACATATACACGGTAGTCTTCTTCTTCGCCCAACTGCTGACGCATCCTATCAAACACAGTACTCATATCTACCGACAAATACGTGTAGATATTGGCTGGCGAAATCACATAGTTCCAATCCGTCTGCTGCAAATCACTGATAATCTGGTCACGATCAGGATACATATAACGGTTGATTTGGCGCACCTCCGAATTGACATAAAACATCTTCATATCATTCACCACCGAATCGCGATTGGAGCGTGGATAGGAGAAGTGATAATATACTGCCATGCTTATCTCCTTGACATACAGCACCGTACTACCACCAAACTCTGTAGATATATACAAGCCCTTAAATTGCTGATTAAACGCCTCTTGCGATGAGAAATCCTTGATAGCAAAGAATCGCTTTGCAAAATCGCTCGACAGTTTAACACGCACGCATGGCATATAATTATCATCCGTGATATACACCGAGTCCGTAGGCTGTTGCGCATACACTATACGCATCTGCTCGGAGATACGAGTACTATCCGCCATACTACAGAAGGTGGACAACAGCGTATCATTAGGATAGCGCGTGTCATAATCCAATGTAGCACGGTCCATCTCATGCACCGTGATACCTAATGGAGCCATACCATCGCCATACCAATTCTCGTAGTACAAATATAGATAAACCGAATCGACTTCTGGATTGGTTGCTACCGACTGACCTGCCACCATAATAGAGTCAGGATACTCAAAACCTACTGGACACGCCATCTGCGCAAGCAAATCGGCCTTGATAGTACCGAAATGCGTATCACACTCGCCCAACAAAAACGAGTCTGGCGACAAACTGATGGCTGTACTCTTCTTCAGGACAGAACTCACCGCAAAGGTGTCTGCCTTCACACGAATCTGATCTTCGTTACCTAATGCAGATGCTCCAGCATTGCTCGCATCACCCTCACAACTACATAGGCATACGACAAACACAAGGAGCAAAATATAAATATGATTTACTCTTTTCATTCTTCTTTTTCACACAAACTATTACACAAAGCCAAAAATTCTGCTTTGTTATCTTCTTCGGAATAGGGCAATACCAATTTACCTGTATTATGCACATAGTTACTGAGGCGGGTATTCACATCGGGCGCATCCATCACCACGGCATCCGAATAGTCGATGGCCAAACGCATCAAGTCCTCGTATCCCACAGGCAAACCCGAAATACTACGCACATCGCCCTGCAACATACCGTCCAACATCATCTTCTCGGCAAACTTTGACCCAAAAGGCTGCTGATACTCCTCGTTGTCTAATGACAGCACCATCTTGGTATTCTCAAAGAAAGGCGTATCAGCATATGCCTTCTTGACATACAAAGGCACCAAAGCGGACATCCAACCCGAGCAGTAGATAATATCTGGCGTCCAACGCAATTTCTTGACGGTCTCCAACACGCCACGCGCAAAGAAAATGCAACGCTCGTCATTGTCCTTATATTCCTCACCCTGCTCATTCACCACACCCTTGCGACGATGGAAGAAATCATCATTATCAATAAAGTAAATCTGTATACGAGCCGACTGCACACTGGCTACCTTAATCAGCAGTGGGTGGTCGGTATCTGCAATGATAATGTTTATTCCTGACAAACGTATCACCTCGTGCAACTGATTGCGGCGCTCGTTTATCTCGCCAAACTTAGGCATAAAAGTGCGAGTTTCAAATCCTTTGGACTGAAAATACTCAGGCAACTGACGGTTACGCAGACGCATTGGGGTCTCTGTATCCAGGTATGGATAGATCTGCTGCGAAACGAATAAAATGCGTTTGGGCTCTTTCATAATAGTAGTATTTTTTAAAAAGGTATTATTTCCCGCTACAAAGGTACAAAAAAAAATTGATATTACATAATTTTTTGGCAAAAAATTTTCTTTTTTCCCTTATTTGTTGTACCTTTGCAGACTTTTTTCGCAATATTAAGCAATTTTTATACACAACATATGCAAATTATCACTACAAAATCAGAACTCACACGCCAGTCGGCTGCCTGCCTGCGCCAAGGCAAAACGATTGGCTTTGTTCCCACAATGGGAGCCCTGCATGAGGGTCATGCTTCACTCATCCGCCGCGCATGCTCCGAAAACGAAGTGTGCTTCGTGAGCGTTTTCGTTAACCCCACACAATTCAACAACGCAGAAGACTTGCAGAAATATCCTCGCACATTGGAGAAGGATGCCATGTTGCTCGAATCCTTGGGCGTACATTTTGTATTTGCACCTTCGCCAGAAGAGATGTATAGCCAAGAGGAAATGGCTGAACCTTTCCAATTCGACTTTGCAGGTCTCGACCAAGTGATGGAAGGCACCATGCGCCCTGGACACTTCAATGGTGTGGTACAAGTGGTAAGCCGACTGTTTGAGTTGGTACGCCCCACCCGCGCCTATTTTGGCGAAAAAGACTTTCAGCAACTAGCTATCATCCGCCATATGGCAGAACGTTCCGTATTGGCTGAACGCTTTGAGGGCATACAAATCATCGGTTGCCCCATCGTCCGAGAGCATAGCGGATTGGCAATGAGTAGCCGAAACGAACGCCTTTCTCAAGCAGAGAAGCAAACAGCAGTAGGCATCTCACAAACATTGATAGCATCCTTGGAATGGGCCAAAACCGCATCTGTGGCAGAGGTACAACAGCGCGTTATTGACACCATCAATGCCATTGAGGGCTTGGAAGTAGAGTACTATGAGATTGTGGACAAAACCACCCTGCAACCCACCCAATCTTTCCAGAACGCTATTGGTTGCGTCACCGTTTATTGCGGTCCAGTGCGACTGATTGACAACATACAGTATTGACCCATAGCCCCTATGCGTGTAGTCATTGACCGAGGCATACCTTTCTTAGATGGGGTCATCGAACCCTACGCACAGGTGGCATATTTATCTCCCGAAGAGATAACACCTGATGCTGTGCGCGATGCAGATGCGCTCATCGTGCGCACGCGCACACAAATCAATAAGGACTTGCTCGCAGGCAGTCGGGTACGCTTCGTAGCGACCGCCACCATAGGCTATGACCATATTGACCAAGAATACTGTCGTCAGGCAGCTATCCATTGGACCTCCTGCCCAGGCTGCAATGCCCAAGCCGTTTGCGACTACGTTGAGGAGGCTATTGCCACGTTTAGATCAGGAGAGGGACTCACTATAGGCGTTGTAGGCCACGGACATGTGGGCAAACTGGTAGCTCAGATGGCAGAGCGCAAGGGTTACCACGTCATGCTCTCTGACCCTCCATTGGGTATTGGTCTATCGCTTGAGGAGATGGCACCACAGTGCGACGTGCTGACATTCCACACACCGCTTACGCGCGATGGCGAGCATCCTACTTATCACCTCTGCAACGCAGATATTTTGCGCCTTTGCAAACCCGATGCGCTCATTATCAACGCCGCCCGCGGCGGAGTCATCGATGAGCAAGCTCTCATCGCTCAACTGACAACGGACAACTGTCAGCTGAGAACTGCCATCGACTGTTGGGAAGGCGAACCTGAGATTAACACAAAATTGCTCCAGCAAGTGAATTTGGCTTCTTTTCATATCGCAGGATACTCCATTCAAGGCAAAATGCGAGCCAGTGAGATGTGTTTAGAGGCTTTTTGCAAATTTTTCTCGCTTCCGATTTTGTCAATCAATAAAAAAGTAGTACCTTTGCAGGGTGATTCGGAATCGGGTTGGCTCCAACGCATCTCCATGCGACTCAAAGCCCACCCCGAACAGTTTGAACAACTGCGGAAAAACTACCCCCTCCGCTAACAACCCTATACAATACTATACAACCCTATACAATACTAAACAACCCTATACAACACATAATGGCAAGTTTTCAAAAACTCACCCCTCGAGCAACAGATTACTCGAAGTGGTACAACGAACTGGTAGTAAAAGCGGACTTGGCTGAGCAGTCAGCCGTACGCGGATGTATGGTCATTAAGCCATACGGTTATGCAATTTGGGAGACCATCCAATCGGAATTGGATCGCCGTTTCAAAGAGAACGGTGTAAAGAACGCCTATTTCCCTCTTCTCATTCCTAAATCCTTCCTCAGTCGCGAGGCAGAGCACGTAGAGGGCTTTGCCAAAGAGTGCGCCGTGGTGACCCATCACCGCCTTATGAACGACCCAGAGGGCAAAGGTGTGGTAGTAGACCCTAAGGCACGCCTCGAAGAGGAACTCATCATCCGTCCTACCTCCGAGACCATCATCTGGTCCACCTACAAGAACTGGATTTCTTCTTACCGCGATCTGCCTATCCTGTGCAACCAATGGTGCAATGTGATGCGTTGGGAGATGCGTACCCGCCTCTTCTTGCGTACAGCTGAGTTCCTCTGGCAAGAGGGTCACACCGCTCACGCCACCAAAGAGGAAGCAGAGAACTACGCTGCCACCATGCTCGATGTATATGCGGACTTCGCTGAGAAAGTGATGGCTATCCCTGTGGTAAAGGGTGTCAAGTCGCCTAACGAGCGCTTTGCAGGTGCACTCAACACCTACTCTATTGAGGCCATGATGCAAGATGGCAAGGCATTGCAAGCAGGTACCAGCCACTTCTTGGGTCAGAACTTCGCTAAGTCATTCGATGTGCAGTTCCTCACCAACGAGAACAAATACGAATATGTTTGGGCTACCTCATGGGGTGTTTCTACCCGTCTGATGGGCGCACTCATCATGACCCACTCCGACGACAATGGTTTGGTACTGCCTCCTAATCTAGCTCCTACGCAAGTGGTTATCGTACCTATCTTTAAGAAACAAGACCAGCTCGATGCGCTCATGGAGAAACTCAACCCATTGGCTGATGAGCTGAAGAAACTGGGTATCCGCGTACAAGTGGATGCGAGTGATAAGGCTACTCCTGGCTTCAAGTTCGCCGAGTACGAACTCAAGGGTGTACCTCTTCGCCTCGCTATGGGTGGTCGTGATTTGGAGAATGGCACCATCGAGTTGGCTCGCCGTGACACCATGACCAAGGAGACCGTTTCGTTTGATGGAATCGTAGAAACTATCCAATCGCTCCTCAAAGAAATTCAAGACAATATCTACCAAAAGGCATTGAAATTCCGCCAAGAGAACACCCGCGAAGTGAACACTTGGGAAGAGTTCAAAGAGGAGATTAAGAAACCTGGTTTCTTGCTTTGCCACTGGGATGGTACCGCAGAAACCGAGGAGAAGATCAAGGCTGAGACCAAGGCAACTATCCGTTGTATTCCTTTGGAGGGCGACAAGACACCAGGCAACTGCATCTATACTGGTAAACCAAGTAGCCAACGCGTGATTTTCGCCATCGCATACTAAAAAGACCCTCCAACCTCCCTTCAAGGGAGGCTTAAAATGACGAATTATGCAGAAAAATCGCACTAAATGTGCGATTTTTTTGTGTATATCAAAAAAAAGCAGTACCTTTGCACTCGCGTTCAGCGGAACCTTACGCATGACAATAAACTAACGAGGACTTCCGTGAGTCCGAGTTAAGAGGAGGAATGGCGGCAAGCCAAACTCGCAGCGCGAGTTTCTTCTTGCAAGCACATTCTGACGACGGGATGTGGCGCAGCCCGGTAGCGCAACGGTCTGGGGGACCGGAGGTCGCAAGTTCAAATCTTGTCATCCCGACAAATAAATGAGGGTGTGTCAACATATTGGCACACCCTCATTTATTTTATCCTGCCATCATAGACATCACCAATCAATAGATGGTTAGAACTCTTGTATCAATCGTTCTACATTCAGATTTTCATCACCTGAAATAATCTCTATCTCTACTCGACGATTTTTTTGTCGATTGATATCTGAGTTATTAGGTACTATCGGTTCTGACTCTCCTCTTCCGTCAGTTTGTATGCGTTTAGGATCTATCCCTCTATCAATCATAGCTTGGAAGATACTATGTGATCGTCCTTGAGACAGGATAAGGTTATCTGCATCAGAACCGACATCGTCTGTGTGTCCTACTATTCGTATATAGAGATCAGGATTTTCCACTAACAATTGATAAAGCATATCTAATGCATTTTGCGAAATCGGTAAAATCTCTGTCTGTGCTGTAGCGAAGTGCATATTTTGCAACACGAATGTCTTTTTTGGAATTGGCATCATGCGTATCGGTTCGTTATCACCTATCAACGAGATTGTATCGGTATATGTTTCAAATCCTTCTTTGGAGGCTGTAGCTACATATTCCACACGATTATCCAATTTAGCACAGATTTTTTGCATAGAGTCAGTAGATAGTGCTAACTCATATTTTCCATCTACAGAACGGATTACCACATCAGCATCCAACGGCTGGTTCGTTATCACGTCTTCAACAGACAAACAAACCTCCTGAAGTGGATAAAGCGCAACTCGCACAGTATCGAAATCATATCTATGTTCAAAATGAATTGTATCCATCGGAGCATAATTATAATGCGAAACATGGGTCCAATACTCACCCGGAACAAAAGCCTTACCTACTCTTCCTCGTTTCGCATCAGTATATTTATCATATATTGATTTGCTTCCACTCTTTTGAATTTTCACGCGAGCATTTGGAAGAGGCATTTCGGTGATTTCATCTTCTACATATACATAAATATACGGATTAGCCCCTGCGCCTTTGGTTGGTGCTTTTTTAGGAATTTCAAATTGTACACTTAGCTTCACACCTACAAGTAGGTTGTTTAGAGGCGAAGTTTCATAGGGTTTATATCCCAATACCGAATGCAATTGCAAATCAGTCGGAGTATTGACTGCAACTAACCCGCCACTATTTTCACCCGCATAAGGTACCGCATTGGCTTGATAATCGTGGATATTGGACAAACCATAGTCAGCAAAGATAGACAAACGACAATGTGTCAATTCTTTAAATGTTTTCTTTCGTCTTGCTTCGCGATAACGTTCTGCTCGATCCATTTTTTTCTTAGTATCAGGCTGCCATGCTTTTTTATTGAGTTTAACACCTATTTCGGCAGACAACATTGCGTTGAATGATTTCATCGCAGCCGATCTAAGATCGTTTTCAAAATGATAATCTGTCAGACCATGATTAGGCATATTCTCCATAGGACCGATAACTTCCTCATCAGTAGCCCATATGTTTACATCTGTTTGATCCTGAGATGTATTCGCAAAAGACATCAATCCAAGTTTTGCTCCTGCCAAGAAATACCATTGCTTGAAAGACGCACCAAGCATTACAGGTATATATCCTACGCCATAAGTATTTCTTTCGATATAATTATCATACTTATAGTTGTATAACATCGTAGGATACTCCATGATATTCGCAGCCATATCCTCTACAAAAATTAGATTTCTGTTGACGGTATAATCAATTCCTAATCCAGCATGAAACAATAAATGTTTGTACTGTAACTCATAATATAGACCTACAGTTCCACCACCTCCCCAAAGCGGTTTAGAAATAAGATTTGACTGGTCAAATGGCTTACCTAAAAACAAGTGCGATGCACCACCACCAGCATTAATGCCGATAAAACTGGTAGGTTGATCATTTTGAGCATTTGCCACCATGGATGTTATCATCCATAAGCCCAAAGCAATATAGTATTTAAAAGACCGTTTCATATTAGTAAACAATTATTTTTTGAACATATTTTTTTCCAGAAGCTGTTGTTAACTGTATCATGTACAAACCAGCAAGATTAGGTGCAGTGATATGATTTTCACCTTGTTGCACAGCCATATTATTTACCGCCTGTCCGATATGTCCAACAACCTTAATCATTCCACTTTCGGGAGCAGTAACTTGTACACTATTTCGTGGAGCTACAAGTGTTGGTGACACAGCAAGTGTTGATGTATTAGGCTGCATAGTAGGGGTAAATGGACAAGACAAAATGGTTAATCCATCGGTCAAACGAGTTAACTCCACCTGATAAATGTTACCTTGTAAGCCCTCTGGCTTATAGAGTATTGTTTGTGTAGCACCCTCTATAGGCATACCATCGCAATACCATTGATAATTAGAAAAGCCCTCATAGTTATCAAAGGCTGTTTGACGAACGGCCAGCACATCATTCCAACGTTGTGTAATCACATCACTGGAATAGAGCACCTGTATTGACAATGGCAATTTAACCTTCTCACAACCATGATTCTCAAATGACACTTCAGCTGCATACGTATTTGGTTTTACACTTTGTGGCAAATCAATCGTCAGGAAGTTTGAATCATTCGTAACTCCAACAACATCCATGAATCCCTCTGCCTTAGCCTCTTCTGTAAACGCTATAGAATAGCCCGTTGTAGAACCTTTTAGGACATTGTAAGAAAGATCAAAAGAAGGATCTCCCGCACAGATATCTGGCGTTGGGTTCAATTTTACATTCAGTTCATCATACACATACAAATTTAATCTATATACAACCGAATCACATCCTCCTTGTGCTTTCAACGTGTGTTCATACACGCCAGACGTCATACATGATTGTCCGTAAAAATCATACGGCAACATCAATGTACAAATAGTATCATGCACATCTATCGGTTGTGGATCCTCTAAATATTCAACTACCAAATAAGAGACAGAATCACATCCTATTACCATTTTTGCACTATCATTTAGCACATACTGTCCTGGAACAGAATAATCTTTCCCCTCAAAGTGTAATATCTCGCCCTTACATATATACCTATATATATACGTCGTAGTGTCTTTAATCGCAGGAATACTTAATGTATATTCTTCGGTCATTGCACATAGATTAGTTGCTACTACACGCAACGAAACCTTAAAAGTATCTCCCTCGTTAGGAACAACAATGGTTGGCTCAACTTCCGTTGATGTTCCATATTTTCCTAAATCCCAAATGATAGAATCTATGCCAATTCGACCATCTCGCTGTTCTGAGCCATCTAACATAATCTTGTAGATATAACTAGTATTTTCGATGGTTACTTTGTTTATACAATCCTGTGGAGTATGTTTGAATGTGGCTTGTGGGCGTGGGAGACGAGGCAATGTATATGCATCCATAGTATAATAACATTCATCATTCTCCAAGGAGATCAAATCCACATGATATGAGTTAGTATCTGTTGGTTGTACAACGAATACATTTGAATTGCCGCATGAAGTCTTTGTGGTATCATCCATCAAATACCAATTATATTTAAAGCCCTCAGGAACTTCAAATTTTATTGGACGCTCTCCGCAAACCATACCTTTCATTTCACTGGTAGTACAATTGAGTGTAAAATAAGCATATCCAAAGTGTTGTCCACGTGTACAGTCTTTGGTGGTCAATCGTATTTTGATTATTCGATCGCCATATTGTGATAATTCCGAAAGGTTAATACCAATCGTTGTCCAATCTTTCCAAACAACATTTCTAAACTCTTCTTTATCAGGTTCGTGCGCATTAACTGCATTACGCCATCCTTCTGCATTTTTATCTGCTGCAAAGTCGGCATACCAACAAACTGGGTCTAACAATTGGTTATTTTCATCCAGAATCTCCAATGTAAAGTGAGGATTCTCTTTGGATTCATGGCTTGGGTCTTGTAACACCACAGCGTACTTGAGCAATAGAATCAGTTTGTAACCCGAGTCTATTTTGTGTGTAAATGTCACACTCTCGCCTTCACCATTGTACCAGTTACCCAGTCGCATTGAATACTTCTCGCCTGGAGGTACGGTAGTCAGTTGATTATCGCAGTGGGGATCTGTCTCACCTTCGAAGCAGATAGTATGGCGAGAGCGATAATAGTTATTATTAAATGGAGGATAAGTGCCATACGCTCCATAACGGTTTCCATTAGAAGATTTATTATAACAATACTTCCAATCCTTTTGCCTAAAATCTAATGTTTTTTTATAGCTATAAGGTGAAGAATAACTACCATATGTACACAATGTATTTGGTCCACACAAATCATAGAACGGAATGCGATATTCGCCAAAATTAATATTATATGCTGAAATATAATCCGTCCAATAACTTGTGTCATTTTCACATATTGCACGCACTCGGAAGTGATACAGAGTATCAGATAGCGTATTATAAGGTATAGTATAGACATCTTCATTACTCATAAACCTTACATAGTTACTATCATTGTATTGATATATATTTCCTCTCTTATAATACTCATCTTCTGATCGACATTCAATTTCATATTTAGAAGCATTTCCTTGCCAAGTTAGCATTATACCATCAGCAGTATTTTGTGCGTAAAAATTGCATGGTTTAGCATGAATTACCTCCGAAGAACAAGCATTAGGCCCTTGTACATTTAAAGACACACTCTTCCAAATACTTGTATCATTATCACATATTCCTCTAACAAAGAAATAATGGGTTCCTTCCTTGCTAAATTTATCATAATCTATAAGGAGATTCGTATCATTTATGCTATTTAATTCCTCAATAAATGAACAGCCATAAGTACTTGTACCATACTTAAAATCATACACTCCAGAATTCCCCTTCCATGCGACTTGCACTCCATAATCTGTGTTTTTTGCCTCTATTTTTATTGGAACAGCAGGACAGGTATCAAGCGGGAAAGGCTCAGTGTGAACTGAGAAAGATTTACTTTGAGAATTACCATTCTGTCCATTTTCGCAAATAGGTGTTACGGAGAAATTAAACATACTTTTTCCGTGTACCGCTTCTCGCAGCATTGTATATGGTATTAAATAACTATTATCAGTAATAGTGTCATATTTATACTTGTAATCACAATTATTATACCACGTTATTCTATATTCAGCGTATCCTCCTGTCCAATCAAATTGAACGCCTTTTAAAGTTTCTTGAAACTTAAGTTCTTCTTTCTTATAAATCGATAAATTATCAAATGCTGCACCCTTTTTGTCTGCAATCTTATTAGAGGCTATAAAAGCTAAAACTAAATAATAATTACCAGCATTAGTCACAGTAATAGACGGAGACGAAGAAGTCCAAGAAGAATAGTTTGAGGAGTAAATATTACTCATTATAGAGCCATTCAAGAAAGTAGGATTAGTTATACAACTATCAAGTGCATGGATATCATTTGTAGAGGGTACCAAATACACTTTGAAGTAATCATTATCAACATCTAAGTATTTAAGTTCAGTGAAATAATACCAACGAGCACCATATATTCCTGCCTCTAAATATAACTTCTTATATGCAACGCTCACATAACCTTTATTATTATCTTGGGTATAACCAACCGTAGTTCCTTCATCGGGAGAAACATATAACGATTTTTCTCCTTGATATTTCGTAGCAGTACCCACAGCAAAACCAGTCCTAATACCATTCGCTTTGGCAAATGTCCAACCCAACAATTCGCTTTCAAAATCACACTCATATACTTTATTGCCAGCACAAGGGTCAGTTTTAATTCTAAACTGTATCATATTGCGTGCACTACCATTGCTTATAGCGATCCAATCGCCACCTGCTGTTTTGGAATAAATAGCAGCGTAATACAATCCAGAAACAAGTTCTGACCAACCATCGCAACTGAAAGTATAGCCAATCGTACTACCCGTTGAGATTGTAGTAGTTTGTGCATCCATAATTGTCAACAACTCCAATCCACTATCATACAACGCTAAACCTAATTCGCCCGAGAAATTAGCAGTTCCACTGTTTTTTACGGATGCGGAGATAGAGAATCCTTCTTTATAAGCAATATCGCTGCTCGAAATAGAGATGTTTGAAGCCAACTGTAGGTTTTTATTCGTTCCTTCATCCAAACTACGCAAAGGTTCTAACCCCAAAATAGCTTGCTGGTCATCGTTGTATGCACCTCCACCGCTACCAATACCGCCAGTACCTGGTTCCAAAGCATTCAGTTTAAAATAACCATCATATAATCCACCCCATCCCCAATTAAAGTGGAAGTATTCATTTTCATCGTATCCATCACATACAAAGCAATGCCCTCCATCACCATGACCAGAATAGATAATCGGACGTCCTGCCCCTAAATCCTCCTTGAGCATTGCCTTCCAATTCTTATCCGTATATTTTGTCTTTTGCAATCCTTGCAGAGTAGGTTTATACCCCCAATACTCTCTTAGAGCATATTCCGCACAATGCGTGGAGTTACTTTTGCTGGAAATGGTAAACGCGCCACTACCACCCGTGGCACTAACACCATAATCCATCTCAACGCTGACACCGCAATGATACATCAACTGAGCTACTGACGCCTTTTCTACATTGGAAGAAGATTCTGTCAATTCTAATGGCATATTTTTCCAATCATAAGTTGTATTTGCAAAATCAGCTGATTGCTCTCCATGAGTATGAGAATATGCATGAGAACCATTACCCTTTATTGGATATTCCCAATATTTCAACACTTGTGCCATGGCAGTTGCTACACATCCTGTCACTGTTCGCTCGTTTTTGCTATTGTCCATCGGACATTGATCGTTGTAATATGGTGACTGATTCCATCGAGTGAGAATCAGAGGAGAAACAACAACTGCCGCATTAGAATAACTACTGATATTACTCCAAGCTCTCTTCACACTCTCTGATTGAACTACACCACTATCCACAGCTGCTTGTATTTCAGCAGCATATTGGTCTAACCATACTTTCACATTATCTGGTATTTCAGAAGCAAGTATCGCTGCTTCTGTAGAGTATCCCAATATAGGATAAGCAATATCATCACCAGACACTATCACGAACCCCCCCGTATTATTTTCAAACACATAATACTTGGCTTGCGGATCAGCACTACTTGCCAAGCGAGATCGTACAGGTAAACGCTGTGGACCAGACACTGCATCTTGAGCTGTTAAAAACGCCTCCGCAACAACAGTTGCTCGTTGCAAACCAATTGGCGCTGCACTTGCATAATACATCAAGAACAGAAAAGCACAACTAAAAAGTAATCGTTTCATCATAATTTATATTTTATAGATTCTTTTCTTGTAAAGCTGCCGAAATATTATCAACAGATATAGCATTGTTATTAATAGAACATGTCAATCCTATATTGGAGCGCATAATATGTCACCTTTTTATTTTGCGACCGCAAATATACAACTTTTTTTTAACATAACAATGAAATATAGCAAAAAATCTTAATTTTTTCGTAGAAATAGGATATTTTTCATAACAGCAACTAACCATAATTGTCAAATCGGCTACTTCTGTATATTTTTGTTCAATAACTTGCGTATGTGCGTTTTTTGTTGTAATTTTGCCGAAAATTTAAGTTAACACCATACTATGGCACTGAAAGGTAAATACGAATACGCCCACTGGGCAGTGAAAGTCATCCAATGGTTGGGATGTATATTTCTGTTGAGTATCGTAGCAGGAATGAGTATCTTCTTCTTCGAACAACCACTATCCACCGAATCACTCAAGTGGATTCAATTTGTACAACAAACCGCACTATTCCTACTCCCTCCACTATGCGTGGCATACTTGTGGAGTAAGCAACCGCTGGAGTGGTTGAGAGTTAAGGGCGATGGGCAATGGGCAATGAGCAATGGATTATGGGCGATGACTCTAATGTTGGTGGCACTGCCTGCAATCAACCTATTGGGCTATTGGAATCAACAAATGACTCTCCCCTCCCTCCTTGAGCCACTCGAACAATGGATGAAGACACAAGAGGAGAGTGCCAAGATTCTAACCGAGCAGTTCATGAACGTTACTACCATCGGAGGACTGCTCATCAACCTCTTGCTGATGGCACTACTGCCTGCCTTAGCAGAAGAATTGACCTTTCGTGGCGTGTTGCAACGCCTGTTTCAGGCGAAAGGCGAAAAAGGCGATGAGGCGAGAAGGCGAGAAGGCGAGAGAGTGCCTCACCTCGCCATTTGGTGCAGCGCGATACTATTCTCTGCGATACACATGCAGTTCTACGGCTTTGTGCCTCGCATGCTGATGGGTGCGTTGTTTGGCTATATGTTGGTATGGACAGGCAGTCTTTGGATACCCATCCTGATGCACTTTACCAACAACGCCATGGCAGTCCTTCTCTATTTTGTTGCCTTACGTCAGGGTTGGGACATGGACAAGGTAGATGCTATAGGCACAAACGACACCCTATGGTTGGGTGTCGTCAGTATGATGATAACTATTATCGGAATTTATGCTTTTCGTCGCTCTACGACAATGAGCAATGCCTCTTCGCGAATATCCAAGGGCAACTGAATATTGCGTAGTTGAATACTGCGTACCCAACCTGGAACATCCTTGGCTTGCAGTGTATTAAACACTTCGCGAATCATCTGATACTGCTCCTCTGTATAGTCCTCCGCAGGGATGCCAATGAGCGCATCCAATTCCTCGTCATCGTAATACTCGACCTTGGCATTAGTCTGCAAGAGCGTCTCGCGCTCGCAGACCAAGTGTTCACCGCAGCAGCCGTCATCAGGGTCGGACGCCGCTTCACGGCTATTGGACGCTTCGCTATCGGTGATCGGACGCTCGCTTTGCTCGCTATTGGCTGTTCTACGGGCACGCACCTCAAAGATAACGAGGATAACTATGCCGAGGCAAACGAATAATATCAGAGGCAAAATACTACTCCACATCTTCTTCTACGACAAGGTTGTTAATAATGAAGTTCTGGCGCTCGGTAGTGTTCTTGCCCATATAGAAGTTCAACAGATCCTTCACAGCATCCTCCTTACGCAGTGTGACTTGATCGAGGCGTATCTCCTTACCAATAAAGCCCTTAAACTCATCGGGACTAATCTCACCCAAACCTTTGAATCGGGTAATCTCTGGACTTGGTTTCAGGTCATCAATCGCTTGTAAACGTTCCTCCTCAGAATAGCAATAGCGCACTTCCTTCTTGTTCTTCACGCGGAAAAGTGGTGTTTGGAGGATATAGACATGCCCCTTCTTTACCAGATCAGGGAAGAACTGGAGGAAGAACGTGAGCATCAATAGGCGAATGTGCATACCATCCACATCGGCATCAGTCGCGATAATGACCTTATTATACCGCAGTTCATCCAGACCGTCTTCGATATTCAACGCCGATTGTAGGCAGTTGAACTCCTCGTTCTCATACACGACCGACTTGCTGAGTCCAAAACTATTGAGTGGTTTACCGCGCAGCGAGAAGACCGCCTGAGTACGTACATCGCGACTCTTGGTAATAGAACCTGAAGCCGAAAGACCCTCCGTAATAAAGATACTACTCTCTTGGCGCAAATCGTCATCGGCATCCTTAGCCGACTTAGTCGGCTTAGCATCGTTGTAATGCACCTGACAATCACGCAGTTTGGGGTTATTAAGGAGATTTTTCTTAGCACGTTCACGAGCCGCCTTTGTCACGCCTGCGATGGCTTTGCGCTCCTTCTCCGAGTCCTGAATCTTCTGGAGCATCACCTCCACCAGTTCAGGATTCTTATGCAAGTGATTATCCAACTGCTGTTTGATAAAATCACCTACGAACTTATTGACCGAAAGACCACCCTCGGGCGACATGTCCTTAGAACCCAACTTCACCTTCGTTTGGCTCTCGAAGACAGGCTCAGAAACATTGATGGCAATAGCGCCTACTACGCCGTTACGGATGTCGCTATACTCCTGATTCTTGCTAAAGAACTCCTTAATGGTTCGGGCAATCGCTTCGCGAAAAGCCACCTGATGCGTACCACCCTGTATGGTATGCTGACCATTGACAAAAGAATGATACTCCTCGCCCGACTGATTGGTATGGGTGAGCGCAATCTCTATATCCTCACCCTTGAGGTGAATGATAGGATAGAGTGGCTCAACCGTCATATTGTCGGTGAGCAGGTCGAACAAACCATTCTTGGAGGTGTATTTCTTGCCGTTATACACGAGTGTGAGACCCGTATTGAGATAGGCATAGTTGCGCATCATGGTCTCGATAAACTCATCACGGAAGTGATAGTTCTCAAAGAGCCCTCTGCTATTATCTGGCACAAACTCTATGCAGGTACCTCGTTTCTCGCTGCCCGTATAGTCTTGCACTTCGGTATCGGAGACAAGGTGTCCTTGTCGGAACTCCGCACAGCGTGTCTTGCCGTCACGAAAACTCTGCACAGTGAATTTCCAACTGAGCGCATTGACCGCCTTGGTACCCACACCATTCAAACCGACGGACTTCTTGAAGGCCTTGGTGTCATACTTACCGCCCGTATTGAGCAGCGACACCGCCTCCACCATCTTGCCCAATGGTATGCCACGACCATAGTCACGCACACGCACAATCTCGCCCGTATAGCCCGATTCATCGGTATAAGGACGCACACTGACCTCTATCACCTTGCCTTCATTCATGCGGAACTCATCGATAGAGTTATCGATGGTTTCCTTGATTAGCACATAGATACCGTCATCATCGTGCTTACCATCACCGAGTTTACCGATGTACATACCCGGACGACGGCGGATGTGCTCGCGATCATCAAGATGGACGATATTATCGTCGTTGTAGGTGCTTATTGGTTGGATATCTTCAGCCATAAATCAGACTGTTTCGCAATCAGAACTTATCGGATTATTTCTTTTTTGCATCAATTTCGGTGTCCACCAAGATACGACCGCAGAACTCGCAAACGATAATTTTCTTACGAAGACGAATATCCAATTGGCGTTGTGCAGGAATCTTGCTGTGGCAACCACCGCAACTGTCACGCTCTACTTTTACGACTGCCAAACCATTGTGCGCATTCTTACGAATACGGTGGAAAGCCGTGATGAGACGCGTCTCAATATGTTTCTCCAAATCAGCAGCACGCACCATCAACTTCTCGGTTTGCTCTTTGGTCTCTGCCAATATGGTATCCAACTCATTGCGCTTTTGATTCAGGTCAACGGTCTTATCCTCAATCTCTGTAACTGTTTTTGTTTTATCTGCTTGACGCTCCTCTAACTCTGCTTTGAACTTAGAGATCTTGCGTTGCGAAGCTTCGATTTCCAACTCTTGGTACTCAATCTCCTTGGTGAGGTTGTCATACTCGCGGTTATTGCGCACATTGTTTTGTTGCTCTTTGTAGCGTGAGATGGCTGCATTAGCGTTCTCAATGCGTACTCGATGCTCCGATACGCCTGTCTCGCACTCCTTGATAGCATTCTCAATGTTGTTCAAACGAGTTTTCAAACCCTCGATCTCATCGCCCATATCCTTTACCTCTTGAGGCAACTCACCTGCCAAGATACGCAGGTTATCAATCTTGGTGTTTACAGTTTGCAACTCATACAGAGCGCGCAGTTTCTCTTCTACGGTCAACTCTTGTTCTACTTTTTCTTTTGCCATAATCGTATGTTGTTTTAATGTTAATATTCGTTTGAGTATAAAGTGTTAAAGGCGAGAGGTTAAAGGTTAGAGGTTAAAGGCATGGTATTTAATAGGGCTCTCGTCCGCGCGCGCAATACGCGTAGGTATATAAGGTGACAGCAATTCCTGAAACACCTCTCGTGTAAAATGCTCACTTACCCAATGGTCCATATCCACCACAGTGATACGCTGATACGCACTTTGCAACTCATGGTATTTAAAGTCAGCCGATACAAAGGCATCTGCTCCTTGCGCGATAGCCTGCTCAATAAACTCGGCACCTGCACCGCCACAAATCGCCACCTTTCTTATCAAACGCCCATGCCCCTCTACCCAACGCAATGCCGTATTGGGTGCTGCAAATACCTGCGCCACATGCTCCACAAACGCCTCACTATTCATTGGCTCTGCCAAATCACCTATCACACCCAAGCCCACCTCAGCGGCATTGGCAGAAGGCACCAACACACCATAATCTACTATACCCAATTTCTCTGCCATACGTCCACTAACACCATGCAAGTAACTATCCATCGAGGTGTGTGCCGAATAGATAGCTATATTATGACGCAGTGCCTTTATCACGCAACGCTCTTGCGGTGTTGCCCCTGTGAGGTGCTTGAGTCCTCTGAAAATCAACGGATGGTGAGACACAATCAAATCGCAACCTGTAGAAATAGCCTCATTGACCACAGATTCTGTTACATCTACGGTCAACAATGCCTCACGAACCTCTGCATTGCGGTCACCCACCTGCAGTCCCGAATTATCCCAAGCCTCTTGGTAACTCAAGGGAGCTACAGATTCTATGATATTAATGATATCCTGAAGGATCAACCTTTCTTTGCACCAACTCCTGTACGAGCCGAGGAAGCCGCTGCTTTTTGGGTCTTCACTTGCGCTTGTGGAGCAGGTTTCTTTGTTTCTATCTTTTTCTCTTCCAAGGCAATATCCTCGCCCTCCTCATCTACGGTAAAATCAGTGATTCCCGCATTGATAAGGATATTATACCATTGGATGAGTTTACGAATATCGCTTGGATATACGCGGTCACGGTCAAAATCAGGCAACACCTCACCAAAGAAGTCACGCAACTCGTCATTGTCCGCCTTCTTAGGGTCAATAGCGGCTACCTTCAAGCCCTCTTTCTCACCCAACTTCGTTAACACCTCGCTCAGCGCGATATCCTCGCCCATGGTGTACATCGAAATCTCGCCCAATGATACTATCTTATCGCGAGCGTAAGTAGGCATACGCTTGCCATCGATCAACGACTCTACGATAAGCATATTGTTACCGCGACTAACCAATTTGTAAAGTCCAGGCTTACCTGTGATTGACAAAATATCTCTTAACATAATCCTTTATTTTAATCTATATTCGGTTGTTTATTGCCCCTTTTTGGGATTTTCTTATCTCGTCCGAAGGACTCGAACGATAAATTCGCTGCAAAATTACTACTTTTTTTGCATACTTGCAAATTTTTTTGTACCTTTGCGCGATTTTATGCGATTAAAGAGCAATGTAAATATCAAAAACCGCCGTGCAACCTTCGATTATGAGGTGCTGGAGCGTTATACAGCAGGCATCCAACTCTTCGGTACGGAGATCAAATCCATCCGCGAGAGCAAGGCCTCGTTGGTCGATACCTATTGCCAGTTTGTAGGCAACGAATTGTGGGTAAAACAAATGCACATAGCGGAATATCGCTTCGGTAGTTACGCCAACCATGAGGCAAAACGCGACCGAAAACTGCTCATGACGCGCAAGGAACTCAACAAACTCTCCAAGCAAGTCAAGGACACTGGCAAAACGATTATCCCCCTGCGACTTTTTATCAACGACAAGGGCTTTGCCAAAATGGAGATTGCCCTCTGCCAAGGTAAGCACACCTACGACAAGCGCCAAGCCCTGCGCGCTGCCGACGACAAACGTGAACTGCAACGCGCTATGCGCAATCACCAATAACAAAGCCATGTCATCCGACATGGCTTTGCTGCTCATTTAGTGTTGATGATTGTGATGCTCGTGGTGGTGTTCACCGTGACCGTGCTGGCACGCATCCCCATGCTCATGTCCGTCGCATGGCTTGGTCGTAGTAGCAGGTTTGCCAATCTTAGCAAATGCCTTTTGCAGCGCAGGCACATCGGTTTTGTTGGCATCATAGGTCACAGTCACCGTTTGCGCCTCCATATCAAAGACCAAATCCTTGACACCATTCTTCAATTCCTTGTCAAAAGGAATATTCTTCATAATCTTGTCACAGCAGTCTTGGCAGTGCAAATAGACATACAGCACTACCTTCTGTTTGTTAGGCTTAGCCTCTGCTGTAGTCAGTACATAAGCCATTGGCAGGATTGCCATCAAAAAAATAATAATTCGTTTCATAATGTTATTTGTTGGTAAGGTCCTTAAGGTCATTAGAGTCCTTAAGGTCGTTAATAGGATTTATTCTTCTCGCTCAAGTGCCCAGCGGAAGCCAAGGTAAAGTTTCCATCCGTGGATAGGCGCCCAAATCATAGATGCGTCATAGTTGCTGGAGTATGGATTGACGAAACCAGCACCTTCTCCTCCGTGTCTTTTACCTTTCGCCTCTAACCTCTCGCCTACAATCGGACTATCCTGTGTAAAGTTGGTCATGTTCTCTGCACCCAAGTAGATAGACCATGTGCGGAAGAACTTAGTCACTTGTCCCAATAGTTGTGGATACCACTTATGGTATATATATCCATTATGCATCGTATACTGCTGGCTACCCTCTGGCACTGCGAATCCATCCGGCATACGACCCTCGCCATTGAACTGAGCCGTCAAGTCAAACTGCCATGTTTTGAGCGGCGTTTGATAACTGGTGGTAATGATACCCTTAAATTTATTTTGCAGCGGTTTATCACGCAATTTCCACTCGTTGGCTGCACTATTAAAAGAGGTCTGCTTCACATCGGTATAGCGGAATGCAGCAGTCATCGTCCATCCGCGCAAAATCTCCATTGTCGCTTCCACTTGCCAGTTATGAGAGAAGTACTCTGCCTCCTCCACATCGTGCATATTATATAAGGTCACCCCCTGCAAACTACGATCCATATCGGCTATCACACCATCTGCAAATACCGTGTAGTAGTACTCACCCGACAGTTGCAGTTCGCGTTTGCCTATCGGGATATAGAACACCGTAGAAACGCCCGTATTCATCGATTGTTCTTGAGCGAGTGTAGCATTGTGTAGGGTAGTAGAGAATGGTGTAGCATTGTGTAAAGGGGCGTAGAGTTGATACACACGGTTGCTTGCCAAATACGCAGCATTATCCGCAATCGCATTAGGCGAACGATAACCCAATCCCACCGAAGCGCGCAGTGTCCACCACTCGAATGGCGCATAGCGAACATTCATACGAGGCGTAGTGAAGAAACCATAGCGCGATGAATAGTCCTCGCGGATACCTGCCAATATAGTCAACTTATCCTTATACGTATAGGTATATTCCATAAACGCGCCCGTTGTCACCTCATGCCTCATCACCTCATCACCTAATAACCCCATCATCTCATCACCTAAACTCTCCTCATACCCATCGTAGTTCACACTCAGTCCAGCAGATATTTTATTTTGGTGGTAATCCCAGAGGTCATAATTAGAATCGTCAAACGTTGTTTGGAAAATAGCATTCAGGTAGGCATTGGTCTGCGCGGCGTTCCATTGGCGATAAGCACCATACGCATTTTGCTGATTATGATACGAAGCCGAAGCAATAATACCAATCGATGTACCCAAATCGGCATCGAAGACATAACCATTCTTCACAAAGCCATCTACACGCCATGTATTAAGGTCAATAGCATATGGTTGGTTAATCATCTGTTCTGCCTCTTTGGTCAGTCCACCTTGACGATGGTCGTACAGTCCACGCACAAGAAACTGACCTGTATAGTCGCCCGTCTTCACATACCAACGATTCAGCAGATTGACATTCGTATTCTTAGGCATATCCAAGAAACCATCTTGGTTATGGTCCAAGTCAAGCGACATGTTTTGCGCATGGAACAATATACCTGTGGACACCTTGTCGTTCAAGTCCCAACCGCCCGAAGCATTCACCTCGGCATGTGTCTCGGTGCTAATCATCGCGTTGAGTGCAATAGGGTCTTGCGTCTGAGGCTTGAGGTACTCCACATTGATCTGTCCTGCTATAGCCTCATAACCATTGAGTACAGAGGAGGTACCCTTGCTCACCTGAATAGCCTCCATCCATGGTCCAGGTATATACTCCATACCAAAGGACTGTGCCAGTCCGCGGATATTCGGAGTATTCTCTGTCAGCATTTGCACGTAGGTACCGCTCAGTCCTAACAATCGAATTTGTTTGGCTCCTGTAGCTGCATCGGAGTACGCCACATCCACGCTGGCGCTGGTCTCAAAACTCTCGCTCAGGTTGCAGCATGCTGCCATACAGAGTGCTTCGCCTGTGAGCGTCTCGGTCGCGAGGGGCGTCAGACGCGAACGCAGTACTGCCATCTTGCGCTCCACGATATTCACTTCTTCGAGTACCAAATCGCTCACCAATACTATCGTGAGTTCACTGTGTTGCGTCACCTCAGTCGTGTCATTGTGAAAGCCCATAAAACTGGTAACCAACAAACGAGTACTCTCCACTGGCTCCAACTTGAAATGACCATCCAGATCCGTGGCTACACCCACCGTCGTACCTGCCCAATAGACATTAGCACCTACCAACGGCTCACCTTTATCGTCCAACACCGTACCCCACGCGTGAGCATATACCCCCACCCATGGCGCCATCATAAATAACAATCCTAATATAATCTTTTTCATATCTCTAATCACCAAACATTCAACATTAAACATTCAACATTAAACCAACTTGGTATATCACAAAACTCATCACCCATGCCAGCACCAACGAGTGCACTACGCTGAACCATGCCCATTTGGCACCAATCTCCTTGCGCAGCGTGGAGATAGTGGCCACACATGGGAAGTACAGCAGCACAAACACCATGAACGCATACGCCGTCACAGGCGTAAACGCCGACAATGCCGTATTGCTCGGATAGAGTATTCCCATCGTGGAGACAATCGCCTCTTTGGCTGGCAGACCCGTCAAGAGGCAAACCGACATCTTCCAGTCAAAGCCCAACGGACGCATCACAGGCTCCATCCAATGACCCACCATCGCCAAATAACTATGTTCCATATCTGCCATATTGCCAGTAGGGAAATACGTCAATGCCCAGATAATCACACTCGCCCAAATAATCACCGCAGGTATCTTCTGCAAGTAATCTGCCACACGCTCCCAGATATGCAAACCCGTATTGCGCAAAGTGGGACGGCGGTATGGTGGCAACTCACTCACATAGTCATGCTTGGGTTGGCGGAACGATGGCATACGCTGCATCACCCACGCAAACACGATACTCAACAATATCCCTAATATATATAGCGACAACATCACCACCGCTTTCTGCTCCGCAAAAAATGCGCCTATAAACAGCATATACACAGGCAGTCGTGCCGAACAACTCATAAAGGGCACCATCATCATCGTGATTGCGCGGTCCTTCTTGTTCGCTATGTCGCGCGCCGCCATGATAGCTGGCACATTACATCCAAAGCCCATCAGCATCGGTATGAACGAACTACCGTGCAAGCCTATGCGGTGCATGATCTTATCCATCGTATATGCCGCACGCGCCATATAACCCGAATCCTCCATCAGACTCAGGAAGAAAAACATAATGATAATATTCGGCAGGAACGCTAATACGGCACCTATACCCATCAGCACACCGTCTATCAACAGACTACTCCACCACACCTGTGGCAAGAGCGTGCGTATCCATTCCGCCAACGTCTCTACCCCCATCGCTATCCACTCTTGCGGATAACTACCTAAACTGAAGGTACACTCAAACACACCATACAACAGCAACATCAGCAACGGCAGACCTATCCATCTGTTGGTCAGCACCCTGTCTATCTTATCCGCTATGGAGTGTCCTGTATCATGTTGCGCATGGGTGAGAGTCTCCTCCAGTGCACCGTGCACAAATCCGCGACGCGCTTGAGCAATCACCTCCTTGGCGGTCTTGCCGTACCTGTATAGCAGTCTGGCACGCTGCTCTGCAGCTACGCGAATCAACTCATCGCTATGGGGCAACAACGCCAACATCTCGTCAGGACGCTCCAGCAGTCGAATAGCCATATAGCGCTTGGAGTATTTCTCACGCACATTGGGCAGGGTGACTATCACATCTATGACCTTAGCAATAGCTTCCTCTATGTCCTTACCGTAGGTGACGTGTATATGACGAAAATCATGCACGTGAGCAATGGTCTGCTCTTTGTCTTCCAGCAGGCCCACCCGCACGCCTATCAGGTTGCTCAGTTTATGGTAATCCAAAGTGTGTTCGGTAGCCAGCAAGTCCTCGTAGTGCGTCAATAGCACCACAAAGGCTTGGTGACGGTCGATCAATTCGGCTGTTCTCACCAACTCTCGCTCCAAGTAGCGTGCATCCACTTCGTGAACGATCACATTATTCTCTGCATATTCCTTCGACATAAATACGCTGCAAAGGTACTGCTTTTTTACAAAATACGCAATACCTAAATATAATGAAATGCAACTTTATGCCAAAAAATTTGCTAAATTGCCAAAAAAACACGCGAAAGTTTACTTTCAAGTGCGATTTTGTTGCAAATGTGCTGCATTAAGCGACCGTAACTAATTTTTCTTCGCGTTGTAGGACTCAATGGTCTTCGACTGGATGATGACGGCGGTGTCGCCGCGGGTGAGGGAGCGGCTTTCGGTGGTGATGGTGCGGGTGACGTTGCATGAGGTGAGTCCCAATGCCATGGCGATGGCGGTGGATACAACGAGGTACTTAATGGCCTTCCTCAGGCGCTCTTTCTGAATTTCTGTTAACTGTTTCATAGGTTTGGTATTTTGGTGGTTAAATATTCTCCGTGTTTCTGTGCAAATCCGTGCTCGTCCGTGGTTGGAATTATCTCCCGCTGAGATGCATCTTTCCGCGGGTATGTTTTGACCACTGAATCGCACAGAACTACACGGAACCAAGGGGATTTTTTTAAGACAACATAGACAATAAAGGAGACAATTAAAATCAATTATTTACTCGGAGCATTGTTGTTATTGTCTTACTTGTTGTCGGTATTGTCTTTAACATATTCCGTGTTTCCGTGCACATCCGTGAGATCCGTGGGAGCTTTTGTTTGTAGCTTAGAGGTGTAGAGCGTAGAGTGTAGAGTGTAGAGCGTAGAGTGTAAAGGCTAGTAATATGCGGCGAAGCCGCTGTTTTCTGCCTCTCGCCTCTCGCCTCATCGCCTCATAGCCTTTCGCCTAAGATTGTTTACACAGGCGTATACGCCAGCCATTCTTGGTTGAACACATACTGCCGCAGGGTCTTGTACTTGGTCTGTGCCTTGTACGCCAATTGATCCGCTTGCATCTTCGTTGGGTCAGCCAGACGCGCGGCGGTCGCGGTAGACACAATACCGAACTTAGTGCGGTGGTCAGTCTCCTTTTTGGTCACAGGCGTGCTGCGCTTGCCATACGCTTGGGTGTAGTTCAGTTTACTTGCTACGCGGTGTGCGAAGCCTACTTTGTGGTGCTTAGCCACTTTGCCGTGGATCTTCTCCACTGGG
>JAZOOG010000010.1:0-137572 GCA_045654945.1 Paludibacteraceae bacterium | reverse complement strand
CTCACATACTTTATTTACAGGCACATTCATCATTTCTGCATTATCGCCGTAGTTACTACCTGCGTTGATTGCCTCATTGATACTTGCCAAATTGATAGGCAATGCCAAACGCTCAATGGTGCTGCGATACACCAATCCCATAGCGCGATTGCGTGCCTCCATCTCTGTAGCACCTAATCCGCGTTCTACTACATACAGATAACTGTCGTTGGCTGGGCGAGGCTTTTGCAACACCCACTGAGGCATCTCTTGTGCGCAGAGTGCTACTTGCGATACTGCCATAAGCAGCATAAATAATAGTTTCTTCATCGTTGTATAGTTTTTTTCAATTAGTCTAATTACTCCCATATAGGGTACAAAAAAAGCGCGGAACTTGCTATTTGCCAGTTCCACGTCATGAGGCTGTCGCATTGCCTAAAAGAATAGAACCGACAACGCGAAGCCCACGCCGAATATAAAATACTCTCGTGCTATAATATAGTTTAGGTACGCGCATGCGCATACGCATATACGCAAAAGACGTACCATAAATAGGCACAAGAAGGATATTCTATATCCCGTAGGGCATCTATCGTTGCTAAGTCCTGATTCTTTTCTTGAAACTTGCGACATTTCATGACGTCAGAACAGAGCGCAATAAACGCCTTTTTATTATGTCTGCTAAGCAGTTAATAGTTAATATCTTCTATCAACCTCTTTGCGACTGCAAAGGTAATATATTTTTTTGAATTGAGCAAGAGTAGTGCAAATAAAAACGCCATTTATGCGATTTTTGCATAAATGGCAATGTGTATTTTGGCTTATAACGCTATATGAAATATGTCGGGCAACGGTATGCGTTGCGGAATTAACTATAAACTATAAGTGATGAGTGATAAGCAATTTAGTGGGTTAGTTATTTGGTTTGCTTTCAGTTGACTACAATTTGTAGCCAACTCATGTTTTACAATTCCTTTTTCAAATATTCATACACATACGCTGCGCTACGAAGATAAAGTCCTGTACTCTTATCCTGTAGTTTCTCAAAAATGTGTGAGTTGTATATCTTATCAAACGCTTCGAGCATAGGCATCTTGTAGTCTTCCATTAGAAAACTAACCATTTGATCTGCAATAAGTTGTACAATCAAGTCAAACTCTTTCTTTTTCATATTCGGTGTAGTTGGTTTATCGCTTCTTGTGTACAAAAACAATATTGTATAGAAGGTCTTGCATATGTGAGTCTTTCTATCAATGCTGGCAACGACAAATAGCCAGATTCATATAATTGTAATGAAAGTACAACACCATCATCTGCTATAGGTCCTATCACAATATCGTAGGTATGCTTTTTGCCCTTTCGATTTCGATTCTGAAGAATAAACTTAGCCCATTTTTCGTCCACTTTTTCAAAACGCTTGATGGATAGATTAGCAGAATTGGTTTCGTCCCATTTATATCCTAAAACAGTAGGTACTCCCCTATGCTCTTTGCTGCATTTATCTGCTGCTCTTTTAGTAGCATCGTGTTTAGAAGGAGTAAGATAGAAACCTCTTCCAAAATCTTTATTAGGAAGACACTTGGAAAGTTCTATCTTATCGAAAGTCATATTTGAACCGTGATATAGAATCATAGAGTTCCTCCATTACGCGCACAAATAATACGCAATGAATTTAACGTATCTTCTAATGCCAAAGTATGTTCGATCTCATAATGCTCCTGTAAGAAAGCTAACCCCTGAAATTTCTGCAAATAATTATGTGCCAACTGAGGGGATATACGAAACTTTTGTGCAAAAGCATTAATGCACATACCAAAATATTGTATTTTCCAAAATGTTTTTTGTGACATAAGGTAGTTTATTGTACAATTGCGCTGCAAAGGTAGTGAATTATTTTGAATTGAGCAAGAAAAATCGCCTTTTAGGACGATTTTTCTGGTGTAGGGAGTATAGGGAATGGTGAAAAGGCAGGGGATTTATTCGCGGGGAAATTCGCGAGCACTAAACAAATGGAGAGGAGCAATCTTAACAAAACGCACTTTTTCGGTTTTGGTTGTCTCAGGGAGTTCTCAGGGAGTTCTCAGGGTTGTCTCTCGGTGAAATTGAGTACCCTATAGCAAAACGATAAGAGAAAGAATCTTAATAAAACGCACTTTTTGCACTACCACACTACCACATAAAAAAATGTGTCGATACTATGAATATGGGCGGTCGTGCCTACCCTGTACGGCACTACCCTATAGCCATACGGCTGCGTGACCGCGAGGGTCGCGCCGTTCTATGTTCGCACTATTTCCTCGGTGTGGGGACACTTCGGGTGCTTCACTCGGAGTGCGTTCCGTCGCACTCCTTCACCGCTTTACGACAAATTGTCTATATCGCTACTCATCAGTTGAAGAACAACGACAAACCTACCGATATGGTGATAGGACCCGAAGGATGTTTGATCTCGCCTTTCTCAATGGCTGCTTGCTCGATGATAGTAGGCAGCAAGTGTTGGGTATAGGCTGCCTCTGCAAAGACAGCAAAATTAGAGAAAATAAACCACTCTACACCCGCTGAGAAGCGTAGGGTAGGGACTGCGTGATCATAATTCTCCATCTCATAGGCAGGTTGGGTGAGAACGTCACCCGATATGGCATCATCAAGCGTGGGGTAGTATGGCTCCACATTCTTGACCGTAGCAATGGACACACCTGGTTGCACGCTGACAAAGAAATCCCAAGGGTGGAAATAGGGCTTCTCATAAAACGCCTTGATGTCTTTCACCAATGGCAGGCGGTAACCCACACTCATGCCTATCTCGTTGTACCATACTTCACCACTGCGGAAGTTAGTGCCATTCACTTTTAAGTCCTTGTACTCGTTGCTGTGCGTATCGTAGGTGATATACACAAAGGTACCATAGTTCTTATGGTGGCGCCAACCCAGGCGCATAGCCGAATTGAAGGTTGCACCCTCAATACCATTGGGAGTAAAGCCTGCGCCTAACACCGTAGGCAAGTCCAATGCATCAAAGAAATCACCGAAGGTGTATTTGTCTTTGGCTATTGGCGATTGGCTATTGGCTATTGGTGATTGGCTGTTGGCAATGGGTGCGGTTTCATTTTGCGCAAAAAGTCCCATGCTCACTACTGAGCACAGGATTGTTATTATCATTATCTGTTTCATATACTTGTAATTTAAAGATTAGAGGTTAAAGGTTAAAGGCTGGTAATATGCGGCTGTGCCGCTACTTCTCGCCTCTCGCCTAATCGCCTCTCACCTCTCCCCTCCCTTAAAGGGAGGGGTAGGGGGTAGGCTTTCTCGCCTAAGGCTTATCTCTTCATCTGCGCTTTGGCTTGCTCGCGTGCGAGGCGTTGTTGTTCGCGTTGCATAGCCTCAAGGCGTGCAGCAAAACCCGACTTCTTCTGTGTGCTTTTCTTCTTAGCATTGGCCTCCATCTCAGCCAAGACCTTCTTGTCGTCGATAGACCAACGGAAAATCATGGTTTGGATAATGGTCATCAAGAGACTCACGAAGTAGTAGTAGCTCAGACCAGCTGCGTAGTCGTTGAAGAAGAAGAGGAACATCAGTGGCATGAGGTACATCATCCAGCGCATCATCTTCATCTCTTGACCGCCTGCTTGCTGTTGCATAGTGATATGGGTGTAAACGATATTCACCACGGTCATAATCAAGCAGAACAATGACAAGTGTGTGCCAAACAATGGAATAGGAGTGTTCCATGTGATGATAGCATCGTATGTCGAGAGGTCATCTGCCCAGAAGAGCGATTGACCACGCAATTCAATAGCCGTTGGCAAGAACCAGAACATAGCCATCAGCACAGGGAACTGGAACAACATTGGCAAACAACCCGACATAGGGCTTACGCCTGCCTTTTGATACAGCGCCATGGTGGCTTGCTGACGCTCTTGCATCTTCTCAGGTGGGTACTTAGCATTAATCTCGTCCAACTGAGGTTTCAATACGCGCATCTTGGCACTTGACTTATACGAAGCAAATACAAATGGCAAGATAATCAACTTGATAACCAAGGTCATCAGCAAAATCACAATACCGATATGCAAACCCCATGAACTGAAGAGGTCAAACATAGGAATCACCAATGCCTTATTGATCCAAGCTACGATTTTCCAACCCAGTGGCACCAACTCGTTGAGGTGCAACTTCTCTACGCTGGTCACATCCTTGTCGTATGCCTTGAGCGTATTATAGTGGTTAGGACCAAAATAGTAGCGCAGATTGGTGTTTTGCTTGCCAGTGATATCCAATGGCAGGCTGGTGTTGGTTTGATACTCTTTGATATAACGACTCTGTTGATTGAGTGGGGTGGACTCCATGGTGGTGGATTCAAAAGCGTCCTCCGCAATCATCACGGTGGAGAAGAACTGATCTTTGTACGCAATCCATTTCAGGCGAGCTGACTCGTTAGCACGCTCTGCCTTAAGTGGGTCGAGGTCATCTACTTCGCCACCTACAAACATGTATTGCAGTTGGGCGTATTTCTCCTCGAACTTACGACCTTTCTCCTGTTGGGGGATCTGTTGATTCCATTGCATCTCCATGGACAACATGTTTTGCGCCAATGCCAATTGCATATTGTGTGGTTGGATGCTCATACCTACCATATAGTCGTTTGCAGGCAGGGTGTAGACAAAGTCCATATAGCAGTCCTCGATGTTGGTATTGAGGCGCATGGTCAGGGTGGTATTGCCTTCTGCATCGGTCACTTGACCTGCATTGGTGAAATACAAGTTTTGCGTAGCCAAGATGCGGTTGCTATTGGTTACGAGCGTAAAATTGAGTGTGCTTTCTTCACCTTGGAAGAGACATAATGGGTTAACGCTGTCGCCATATGCTTTGTACTCCTTCAGTTCGGCTTTGGCGATACGACCGCCACGGTAGGCAACGCCAATACGCACCTTCTCGTTCTCAAGGGTGATCACCCCCTCTTGACCTTGGGTCGCAGGGGCAAAGGGACCATATACAGCTGCCAACTGCTGTGCTAATTCCTCTGCGGGAGTAGCAGCCGTTTGCTCTGCTTGGAGTTGTGCGGTGATTTGCTCGGAGATTAGTTTTGCCTCCAACTCTTGTGCTTGAACCAACGCGATGGAGTCTTGAACGCGTTTACGCTCTGCCAGTTCCTCCTCGGATGGACGATTAAGAAACGAAAATCCTACTACGATTGCGGCTATTAATAGGAAGCCAATCCATGTGTTTTTATCCATTATTCTATACCTTATATATTATTATGCAAAAAAATGTTCAAAATGGTGCAAAGGCGTTCAATATTGTTCAATCTTGTTCAAAATTGTTCAATGTGGTGCAATATTGTTCATTTTGCCCGAAAAATCGTGCAAAGGTACTAAAAAAAACTGGAATTTGAAAGAAAATGAAGAAAAATTGCATTTTTTTTCAAAAATATTTGGTCATGTCAAAAAAAAGCAGTACCTTTGCACTCGCTTTCGAAAAGGAAGCCACGGGATGTAGTTCAGCCCGGTTAGAATGCCTGCTTTGGGAGCAGGAGGTCGTGAGTTCGAATCTCGCCATCCCGACTAACCAAAAGAAGCCACTCAAAGATGAGTGGCTTCTTTCTTTGTCTATATACGCTGCACATTAGTGTAGAATATATCAATGATCTTATCTGTGAGAATAGGGTGGATTATTAGAACTGGCAGCTTAGATACCTTCTGACTGTGCCACCTCTGAGGTCTTGCGTGGGTTCCAAGGGTCTTTGTAGGAGGAAAAATTGAACAGCTCTTGTGTATGCGCCATCAGACGCGCAAAGCGTAGGAAGTAACCTGTGTAGAAGGTGGATAAGGGCACATACCCTGCCAACCAGCGTTCTTCTTTAGGTCGTTCGCTCACCCATTGGATGATACCGAAACCTATGTATCCGAATATCATACGGATGATATATCCCACGGCGAATATCTCCACCAGTCGATCGGGGTGCATGAAGATGAGTGAAATGATATAGGCAAACCATACATAGTTAAAGCCAAAATCATATACGATATTCTCCAAGTTGGAAAGCATGTTGGAGAAAGAGAAGTTCTTGTTGGGCATAAAGATGTCTTTGTGCTTGCGCAAGCGGAATCGCACCAGCGATTTGCTCCAGCGTTTACGTTGTTTGAATAGCACGTTCCATTTTACAGGCACATTGGTCATACAGATGGCTTCTTCTGCGAAATAGACTTTGTAGCCCGCTTTGCGGATTTTCTGCGTAATATCGCCATCCAAGCCTGGACCTATATCCCAATATCCTACCTGTTTAAGTACCTTGGCATCGAATGCACCAAAAGCACCCGAGATGATGTGATACAATCCCAATTCGCTGGTCACCATACGCCCCACCTGAATAGTCTTTAGGTACTCCAGTGCTTGCATAGCTGTACAAATAGAGTCATGTGCGTTGCGCACTTTGACCACTCCGCCCACTGCCTTGATTTGGCTATCCATATAAAAAGGAATGAGGATTTTCTCCAGTGCATCTCTGTCCAACGAGGAGTCTGCATCCAGATGTACAATATATTTTCCTTTGGCATAAAACGAACCCAAGTTGGCCGCACTGGCTTTGCCTCCGCGCGAGTGCGCACGCAGAAAGAGGTCGATATATCCTGCTTTCTCCAAGTCCCGACAGATGAGTGGGGTCGCATCATCAGAACCATCATCAACGATGATAATCTCGTAGTTCTTATAGGTCTGTTCGCGCAGCGACTGCACCAGCTTGTAAATGTTTTTTCCTTCGTTTTTACCGGGTGCCAGAATCGTGACCAAAGGGTTCTCTATATAGAGTTTCATGCGTGCTATCTCTTTTTCTTTTCTACGATGACGATAGCGCAATTTGTACCAGCATGTGACGATTATTTCCAACAAATAATAGCGAGGGAACTCCACGAAGAAGAGAAACCAGTAGGTATTGAGTAGCACATGCCACGACAGGTTGCGTGTGAAGCCGCCTACGATATTATCTATTATGTGGAAGAAAAAATCCAGCACAATTTTACCTATAGTGAAGTATTAGATTGGTAAATAGGTTCACACATACGGCGAATATATTTCTCGATATTCTCATCTGCCATGCGCACAATGCTTGTCATTTCCTCCACATGAGCAAATGGGCACTCGGCTTGTAGAGCATTGAGTTTTTGTTCTATATTGCGCAGAATGACTTGTTGTAGTTCGCCCGACTCCTCTGTGGCAATTTTCGACGAAAGGAAGAAATAGTTATTCTTGAAGGAGAAGTTATAGTCATAGAATACCTCGTGCATACGGCGCATAAAGTGTATTCTCTCCGTTTCGCTGATATGGTCGGGTATGCGGATATTGAGACGGATGGTATATAGCGTCTCGTAGATTGCACTGGTGTGGGAGAAGAGGCGTAGTTGCTGTAGATAGGAGTCGAAGTTGGAGTATCCAAACCATAGGTCTTTACCGATCTTGATGAGTGCATCGTTGCTGATAATGGCATGAATACCTTCGGGTGTGTATTTATATCGCACGACATCCATAGGTTGCAAACTGGAGGGGCGGTGTGCCGAACCGCAATTGGCGCAGCGCACTTTCATCTTGGTATGGATAAAGGTGTGTCCGCATTCGTTGCAGGTATGCACATCGGTTGGGCGGTCATAGTCCACGCCAATATGATGCAGGTATTGGCGGCATTTAGGACAACGTAACTTGTCATCGTAGATATAGGTGCTTTCGGGCGAAATATTAGCGCAGCGGAAGTGGTGCAACATAGGTTCCTCGTTGATATTCGAACTCTCGCATTTGGGGCAGCACTCCGCGTAAATAAGGTGACTACTTTTGCATTGAGGACAAATATGTACGCGCTCCACAAAGTCTTGTGGCTCGGCATACCCCAAGTCCAGCAACTTCTGGTTAAACTCCAAGAACTCCTTGCGTGACCCTACCTCGTTGTTGAACAACATCGCTGCGTATAGTGCGGAGTGCCCCTCTGTTAGTCCTGGGATAATGGTGGAAGTATAGGTGTACTGACCACGACTAATGGAGTACTTGCACAAACGTATGAAGAATGCCACGAAGGTGGATACGTTGGCTATCTGTTTGATTTGCAAGCGATCCATTTGGCTAAAAATGTCTTCAGATCGTTGCGTAACTAAATCATCAAAGGGGGTGTTGGCTACGCCATCCGTGAGAATCTTTAGCACTCCCAATTGTGCCGTATTGGTGGTTTGCACAAAGCGAGGTTTCAGCCAACACTTGGTTGAGAAAATAGGCGATGTCTTCTCAAGTAGCAACCCCACCTCGTTGTTGGACATGTTGCTGATGTTCAGATAGACGATGTCAAATTTATCTTCTTGAATCTCCGAACTATTTTCCACATCAAAGTACTGGTTAATGACCAATATGTTGCGATTATTGGCATTGCGTATGATTTTATAGATAGAGTATTCCATATTGTTATTCATTAAGTATCAATAATGTATCTAAGCCAAACGTGTGTGGTTGTTCTACTTGCACGGTGTCGTAGTATTTATCTCCAGGGCGGATGAGTCCGTGCGTGGTATGGAACATCATATAGTCCGTCTCCTCATCTTCTTGCATCCTCGATTCAAAATTATTGATTCGAATACGCACGGGGATATTCTTGACCAATGTCCAGAATGGTATCACTTGCCCCGTATCCACGCCCATGACCACAATCACGGCGGTATGGTCGCGCGAGAGGGTGCTGCGTAGTTCGCCGGGTATTTCCTCAGTACGTGTACCCAGCATCAGTACGCTGGCGGTAAACGATACGTCGTCATTCACAATCACCTCGGCTTGTGTGTTGCGGTTGATATGCTTCATCTCGCGAGGCATGACATATGTGACCACTGAGAGGTTGTTGCGGTGTAAGTCAAAACTCTGCAAAGAGATAATTGGCTCTCCACGCAAGACGAGAATGAGTTCGGGCACATACACTTTGGTCACAATACCCGAATCCACAGCAATAGAGTAGCGCACCAGATTCAGTTCCTTCATCAACTCCACATTGCGCATATCTTGCACACGCAAGAATCCCGACTCGCTATTGCTGGCTTTCTTAACGGCTTGCTTGGTCTGATCGAGTGCGTTCCACAACACGCCCAACTTGCGGCGTTGGGCATTGTATTGCTCCTCTGCCTCTGCCAATTCTTGCTCTATCTTCATCTTCTTTAGATTGTCACTCAAACCAAAACGGATATTGTGGTCTTCCGTCTCCAACTGCTTCTTGAGCTCTTTGATGCGTACTTTCAGCACCTCTAAGTCTTGGCGTGCCAGACCATAGTCCACGCGCATATTACGGTTTTGTACCACTACGGTAGGTTCGCTATCGGTGGACTCGTGGCTATAGAAAATATGGCTATACACATATGAGAATAGCGTGTCGCCAGGTGCCACAAAGTCGCCTACATCCTTCTTCACTTCCAGCACATAGATGTCGTCCGCATGGCGCAGCGTGTTCAGATCGGCATTGATATAGCCATCGAACTCCGTGTATAGAATGTTCTTACCTATCCACAAGCCGATGATAATTAGAATACCAAGCAAGATAAGTGTAAATACGATTTGCTGCGTGGCAATCTTCTTTTTTCGCTCTTTGAGAATACTCTCTATGTCGTTTTGTCTTTCTTCGGAAGAAAATGAAAATTCTCTCATAACTATAGTGTTTATATGCTTATATGATGGTTTCTACACAAAAATCAAATATAGATGTATCGGTCAGATAGGTCTGCAAGGTCATTAGCAGGCAGTCACGTTGGTACTGATAGGATAGAAATTTCTCCCAACATACCAGATAGGTGTTATACTCCTTGGTGCGCAAGATGATGTTGTATCCGCCTTTGCGATTGAGATAAGCATGGCTGCGTATCTGCAAGTAGCGTTTCAGGTCTTGCATGCGATGGAGTTCAGCCGTTGAGACGCGATTCAGACGCTCTATATCCAGTAATATGGCGCGGATATTCTCCTCAATCTTCTTGGTGGTTTCCTCTTTCTCCTTGTCAATGATCATTCGTTTGGCGTCCATGGCAGCGCGTTTCTTGCCAGCCTCGCCTGTTATGGGGATGTTGAAGTTCACGCCGAAGTCCACGTTGGTAGAGTTGGCCAATTCGGTGCGAAAATAGTAGGAATAGCGAATGAAGGGCGAGATGTTGAGTTTTGTCCAATAGGAGTGGTTCTCCATCTGCTGTGCCAAGAGTTCGGATTGCAGCTTAAGCAGATGTAGGTCGGCGTGGTGCTCGCGGATATAACTGAGCAGTCCTGCCGAATCAATCTCTACCACCAAGCCCGAAGGGTGAGATAGGTCGTTGGCCATCGGATAGGTCTTGGACATGGCCATCAGCGCACGTTCGGCTTCTGCCTTGTCATTGATGATGTCCAACATCTCATCGCTGGAGATATTGCCATGCTCCAGCAGGTACATCTGTGCATCGTTCATGAGCGTGAGGTTCATCAGACGATGTTGCAGAATGCCCGACAAGAGACTATCATATTTCTGCTGGTAGAACTCTTGATTCTCAGCCAAAAGGCGTGCCAGATTGGCTTTGTCCATCTCTATGCGATCTATGTCGCCTTGCAATTCGATGGCCTGTTTGCGTCCTTGGCGATGTATGAGCGATGAGTTGAGGAAGTTCCAACGCAGTTCCACTTGCACTTTGGCTTTGTAGCGCGATACCGCATCATCCTCGTCAAGTGCTAAACCCTCGTCCAGACGGTAGTAGGTCTGTCCAGTCAGAGCCAGTCCTGTCTCGTGCTTCATGGCACGCACTTCGGCGTCCACCTGATTCGTAATCAGTGAGTCCGCTACACTAATGCTGTCTTGCGCTATCCACCAGTGCTGAAAATGCACGGCAGGATGCTCTGCTGTTGCACTATCCGCATCACTGGATGCAAAAATCAGCGAATCCAACGCTACGAAGCGTTGTTCGAAGGTGTCAAAAAGCCGCTGGCTTCCGTCTGGCTGGGCGTAAGTCATGGTAGTGGCACAAATGACGATTAATATTACCAATAGTCTTCTCATACGTAGTCATTAAATAGCACTATAATCCATTCAACCTGCAAAGTTACACTTTTTTTTCGAATTATGCAAGTTTTACGTAGTAATTCTCTATTTTTTAGGCAGAATACGCACAATTGTGACTATTAAACACAGAAAAAGCGGAGAAGTCTCCGCTTTTTCCAATATAATCAAATACGTTCGAACTATCTTACTCAGTCATACCCAAGTCGTAGATTTGGAGTCCGTACATACCGTATGCTACATAGATACGTCCGTCAGGACCTTTCTTAACGAAGTTAGCCGATTGCTTCACATCGGTGTTGTTGGTCACCTTGGTAGCCGCACAGCCCGTGTAGAAGAGGCGTTTGATCATGCGGTTGCAGATATTGCCATTGGCATCGGTGTAGGTGTTGTTCTTATCCAAGATCACCAATCCGTCGCCTGCAGCCAGGTAGATATGGTTCTCGTCCACATCGACACCGTTAGCGCTGCGGTTGCTACCACCGACGCGGTTACCTGCGTAGTCATATACGCCAAAGCCGTTTTGACCCTTGCAGACATAGATATGCTCGTTGTCGCAGATACATACATTCTTGCCGTCCACAGGATAGATAGAACCTACTTCAAACGAAGTTTCTTCCACCATTTGAGCGTTGTAGATGGTCACGATACCGCGGTCGGTATTGTTGAGTGTCACTACCTTGCCATTCTCCTTATTGTAGTGGATATATTTGCCTTGGTAGTTATCGGTATTCTTGTTGATGCTCTTCTTCTCTTGGTTGCTGTTGTCGGTCAAACCAAACTTATTGATACCGCCATTGGAGTAGCCAGAGATGGTCACCAACTCGTCGCCGATACGATCCACGCAGTTAGCCGAGTAGCCTGTCAAGTTCACGCGCTCCTCTTTGTATTCCTCGATAGCAGGGAAGAGACCATTGCTGTTCAGCGCAACCTTTGTCATAGCAGCGCCTACCTTGTTGCTGGTAGCAGCGGTGTAAACCACATTGTCCGAGAAGAAGATATGGTTGTACTTGAACTCGCTGTTCTCCATGGATTGCTCAAAGAGACTGCTGGTGATGTCGTAGTTGTCAATATGAATCACATCAATGATACCACCAAAGTCCTCTGCGCTGTCCACCGATGGGCTGTAGTTGTGCTCTGCATACTTGAGGTTCGTCTCTGGATTGGCGTGCCAACTCAGATAGAGCACATCACCATTGAAGGCAATGCTGGTAGCCGAATATTTATGCGTTGGAGTACTGCTCTCTGGAGGCAATACCTCAATGACTGGTACTTCGCCCACCTCTGGACGGCAGCCGTCTTCCGAAGCAGGAAGCCAAGAGTCTGTGCCGATAGTCACGGTTGCTGGCACAACCATGTTCTCTTCGTTGAGCACGGCTTTCTCGTCGGCTACATCGTAGTAGAACTTGATGCGCAGGTCACCTTGCACGTCCAAGTTACCCGTCAGGTTACCACATGGGAATGCTGCGGCTGCTACGTCATTAGGCACATTGGTGTATTCGTTGCCACGATCGAAGTAGAGCTTACCGCCTACTTTTACTACGGATTTGTAGGTGGCTTCTACGCCGTTTACCACGATGCGTTGGCTGCCTTTGTCCACAAACATACCGTCGCTCACGATCTCGAACAAAGCGTCTTTGAGGTTCATAGTACCTACGCCTTGGTTGGTGAGCAGGGTGTTGGTTTGCAAGTATTTGTTCACATTCACCACAGCCGAACGACTGGACTTGAAGTCTAACTCGCGCAGTACATATACGCAGTCGTCAAAGGTCACATCTGCAGCACCTTCCACATAGAGGTCTTTGCCGATGGTCACCTTGTTGGTGGTATGTGTCTTACCGCCATTGAGCAATGCGGTACCTTCTACATACATCTCGCGCTCGCAATAGAAGTCAGAGGCAGGATCCACTTGGAAAGAAGAGTAGGCATTGTTGTTATTAACGGTATTGTTGTTGGCTTTCACATAGAATGGCTCGCCTTCAGCGTCGTAGATATGCAGCAAGCCGGCGTCGTATAAGCGCAATCCCATATTGTCTGGAGTGGTGATGTTACCCCAGCAATATACTTTGGTCGCTTTCTTGATTTTCACCTTGTCGTCCCAACCTGCTTCGCAGTAGGTGAGTACAGCACCCTCAAGGATGTAGATGTTTACAGGGGTGTCATCATTCCACCATGCGCCAGTGAAAGTAGCATTGGCTGCAAGGTAGATGTCGATGCTACCTTCGCCAGACCAATCTTGGCTGACGGTACCTGTCCATGGCTCGGTAACGTAGTAGGCCTTACCTTTGGTAAGGGTTACACCATTGTTCCAGTTGGTAGGTGCATCTTTCAGTGGAAGTGCGTCCGCAGGAATAGCGGGTGCGGGAGTAGTTGCCACGCGCTTGCGTGCTGGTAGTTTTTTGAGACTGCCTCCAAAAACTAATCGCGATGATAATTGTGAGGGATCATCGATAATCGTTACATTTTCGGTGGTCGATACAGCAGGGTTCTGACCGTTGTCGCATGATGCACTGGCAAATAACAAAATTGTCAATGTACAGACAATAGAGAGACTCTTTTTCATCGTTGTTTTTTTAGATGGTTTTAATTTTTTTTAATTTAATGTATTAGTTTTTAGTTAGTTAACTCGTTTGTTGTATGAGCAGAAAACGCTTTTGAAAAACTCTCCCGCAAATTACGCTGCAAAGGTAATACTTTTTTTTGAATTACCAAATATTTTGGTGCATTTTTTTAACAAAAAAATCAATTTTGCTAAATCATATTTTACAAAATGCACCTGCTGTGGCAATTTACGATTGGATAATGCCACCACCGATGACCAGACCGTCCTTGTACATGACTAATGACTGACCGGGTGTCACGCCCCAAACAGGGGTCGCAAAGTGGACAGAAGCCCCCTCCAACTCCCCCTCAATGGGAAGAGTAGAGCTATTGGCTATGTGTGAGAGGCTGGCGTCCACGGCTGGGGACTTGTAGCGTATGCGGGCTTGCACTTCGGGGGACTCGTGTAGCCAATCCCAATCGCGTACACGCACATCGGCTATCACTGCCTCGGTTGTCAATAGATCCTCGCGGTCGCCCAAGGTTACACGGTTATGCGCTGCATCAATCTTCGTGACGAACTTAGGTGCTCCCAAGGCTATACCCAAGCCCTTGCGCTGCCCAATCGTATAGTGGCAATAGCCCTGGTGCATGCCCAATATCCTGCCTTGTGCATCCACATACTCGCCCTGCGGTATAGACACACCGTGTTGGGCGAGGAAACTGCGATAATCGTTGTTGGGGATAAAGCAAATGTCTTGACTCTCCTCTTTCTTGCTCAGTGCCTCAAAACCGTGGTCGAAGGCTATCTGTCGCACCTGTGCCTTGGTAAGGCCTCCCAACGGAAATATCGTGCGTCGCAGATTCTCCTCGGTCAGCATCCAGAGGAAATAGGTTTGGTCCTTATGCGTGTCCACTGCCGTCTTTAGATAGGTATGTCCGCGGTGTTCGGCAATCTGGGCGTAGTGACCTGTGGCTATGTAGTCACAACCGTATTGCTCAGCTGCCTGCATGAGTTTGCCCCACTTGATATGCGAATTGCACATCACACATGGGTTGGGTGTGCGACCACAGGCGTACTCGCTTACGAAATTGCCAATCACGTGCTCGCGGAAGGTATCACGGAAGTCCAATATATGGTGCTCAAAGCCCAAGGTGGCAGCCATGCGCTGTGCATCCAAGATACTTTGTTCGGAGGCACAGTGAAGCCGACTCCCATCCCCTCCCTGAGAGGGGTGGTTATTGGATATGGGCGATTGGGTATTGGCAATTGGGGTCGGGTCGAAGGTGCGGAAGGTGGCACCCACGAGTTCGTAGCCCTGCTCCAAGAGCAGGATTGCTGCTACGGTGGAGTCAATACCCCCCGACATACCTATGAGAACACGTTTGGACATATACTATTTCTGTGCCTCTACACTTTACACTCTACACTCTACACCCTACACTATATACTCAGTATCTGCATCGCAGCCCATTTCTCGGCATTGATGTCTTTCTTCTGTTTGATGGCTTTGCTCAGTGGCACATATACGATCTCGTCGTCTTGCAGTCCTACCATGATATTGCGTTGGTCTTCGAGCAAGGCTTGTATAGCTGCAATACCCATGCGTGATGCCAATATTCGGTCGTTGGCTGTAGGCGAACCACCGCGTTGCAAGTGACCCAAGATTGTCACGCGCGAACTGAACTCAGGGTGTGCCTCCTCCATCATTCTGGCTACTGCTTGCGCACCTCCGTCGATAGCATGCTCTTGCACCAATACGATACTGGAGTTCTTGCTCTTGCGTTTGCCTTGACCAATGGCCTCCTCTATCTGCTCGATGATGGTAGCGCGCTCAGGAATAATGGCTGCTTCTGCACCTGCTGCAATAGCCGCATTGAGGGTCAGGAAACCCGCATCGCGTCCCATGACCTCTACCAGAAAAACACGCTCGTGGCTAGTAGCCGTGTCGCGGAGAGTGTCCACGCAGTGCATAATAGTATTCAGCGCGGTGTCATAACCGATGGTAGCATCGGTACCCCAAAGGTCGTTGTCAATGGTGCCAGGAATACCTATCACGGGTATATTATATTCTTGTGCAAAGAGGCGACCGCCTGTAAACGAACCATCGCCACCAATCACAATCAATGCTTCGATGCCTTCGCGTTGGATGGTCTCGTAAGCCTGTTGGCGACCTTCTTTGGTAGTAAACTCAGGGCAGCGAGCCGACTTAATGATGGTACCGCCACGAGGAATGATACCACTCACATCTTGGGTGGTGAACTCTTTGACTTCGCCATCGATGAGTCCTTTATAACCACGGTAAATAGCCTTTACCTTAATGTCATTAGAGATAGCAGCGCGTGTCACAGCACGCAAGGCTGCGTTCATACCCGGTGCATCGCCTCCTGAGGTGAGAACACCAATTGTTTTTGGTCTGTATTCCATATGTTCTTTTTGTTGTTATTTAACGGTTAGTTTTTTTTCTTCCACCTTCATCCTTAATCGCCTCACTCACGCTCTCCATCAGCCATTTGGGTGTGGAGGTGGCTCCGCAGATGCCCACGCGCTCTGCTTGGTGGCATTGGTGCAGTATCTCGGGCGTGAGGTCTGCTGCACTGCTTACAAAAACCGTGCAATTGTTCGCTTCCAAGCAGTGGTTGTACAGCACTTTCGCGTTGGAGGACTTCTGTCCGCCTACAAATATAACCACATCGTTGCTGCGCGCAAAGTCCTGCAAACGCTTCACACGGTTGGCGACATTCTTGCAAATGGTGTTATGGTATTCAAAGACGGCTTCCTCGCCTCCTTGTCTCATCGCCTCAGCGGGGTCCCCGACGACACTTGTGTCGTGGGGTGCTTTCTCGCCTTTTGCCTTTCGCCTCTTTATCTCCGCCACAATCTGCTCAAACTCCTCTACGGACTTGGTTGTCTGCGAAAACAGGTAGATAGGGTGCGTGAAGTCGAGTTGGTCGAGGTCGTGGATGGACTCAATCACGATGGCGGTATTATTGGTTTGTCCTTCCAGTCCGATGACTTCGGCATGACCTTTCTTGCCAAAGATGACGATTTGTGCGCCTGTGTGCTTGCCGTAAAGAGATTGGTAGGTTTCTCTAATGCGTTTTTGCAGATGCAGTACTACGGGACACGAGGCGTCTATTATCTCTATGTTGTTGCGTTCTGCGATATGGTAGGTCGAGGGTGGTTCTCCGTGCGCGCGCAGGAGCACGCGTACATTATGTAAGGTGCGCAGGTCGTCGTAGTCTATGGTCTCTAAGCCCAAGCGGTCCAATCGCTCCACCTCCTGTCCATTGTGCACAATGTCACCCAAGCAAAAGAGTGGTCCCTTTTGCAACTCGCGTTCGGCGGTCTGAATAGCAGTTGTCACACCGAAACAAAATCCTGAATTATCATCTATCGTTACAATCATCTTTAAACTCAGCGGGACCCCGATAACGCTCGTGGCGTTATGGGGTGCTCTTAAACAGTAGCGCAGCGTTCTCTAAACACATTAATAATATACTCCATTTGCTCCTCTCGTGTCATATGACTATTATCCACCACGATGGCATCTTCAGCCTGACGGAGTGGGCTCTCTGCGCGGTGGGTGTCGCGATAGTCGCGGTCATTGGTGTCGCGCAGCACCTCCTCAAAGACGGGATTCTCTCCTTTGGCTTGCAACTCCTTGAAACGGCGTTCGGCACGCACTTCGGGCGAAGCGGTGAGGAAGAGCTTGAGTTCGGCATGAGGGAAGACCACTGTACCGATGTCGCGTCCGTCCATGACAATACCTTGCCTTTCGCCTTTCGCCTCATCGGGGTCCCCGACGACACTTGTGTCGTGGGGTACTCTCTCGCCTTTCGCCTTATTTCCCATCGCCTGCTGCTGTGCTACAAGGAAGGCACGCACCTCTTTGATGGTGGATATCTGCGAAGCCAAATTACCTATTTCGAGTGTGCGAATCTCCGCTTCTACATCCTCGCCGTTGAGGGTGACATGTTGTCCATTAGGGGTCTGAACGAAACCGATGTGAATATTCTGCAACATGTCTGCAATTTGCTTTGGCTCCCATCCCTTTAGGGAGGGGGTAGGCATATTTCGGTGAGCGTACAATGCCACGGCACGATACATCGCACCCGTGTCCACATAGATATAGCCAGCATACTTAGCTAATGCTTTAGCGATGGTGGATTTACCACAAGACGAGTAGCCGTCAATGGCAACAATGATAGGGTTGTGTTGCATAAGATTGTATAGGGTTGTATAGGGTAGTGTAGGCTGTATTATTTCAAGAAACTATTTATATCGGTGGAGAGCGAGACTTGGTAGGTGAAGTTGCTCTTCGTGTATTGGCTCATCGCAAATCCCAAACGGAACTTGTATATCTTCACGCCTGCTCCGAAGCCCAAGCCTGCCATGCTACGCACATTGGTGATATTCATCTCGGCCTGTCGGCGGTGGTTGTAGCTTACCGTCAGGTAGAACTTATCGCTCTTTGGCACGATGTCCACTGCCCAAATCGTATGGCGCAGGAGCATGTCATACCATTTGACTTCCGTCTCCATAGGGGCGATATTCCATCGTTGCATATTGTGTACGGTCAGCGACAGGCGTATGGGGGCATGTGCGAGACGATAGCTCAAACCCAACTCCAAATTCAGCGGCAACATCTCGGTGTGTTGTCCTAAATCCTCTTCGTAGAAGGACTTGAGTTGCCAACCTATATTGCGCAATGCCAATCCTATGTGCAGCGTGCTATCAGCGGTCTGGAAGTGTCCACCCACATCCGCACCCAATGCAAAACTATTGTACTGCTCATAAACGCTGAAGATAGGTTTGAGCGTAGCACCTACGCGGAAGTGTGGACCTAATTGTCTGGCGTACATCAGGTTGAGACTTATGTCTTTGGCTGTAAAATCGGTGCCGAGCAGGTTGCCGTTCTCGTCGGCGTATGCCATCTGTCCGTAGTCGAGGTAGTGTACGCCTGCGGCGAAATAGTTGTCGTTGTGGTTATGTCCGTACATCACGCTGCCGAACATGGTGCCTGCGAGGTAATAGGCGTAGTTGAGTTGCAGCACTTTGTCGGTGTGTGCAGTGAGTAGGGCAGGGTTGATGAAGGCCATGCTGATGTCGTCATCTGCTATGGCTACGTTCTCACCTCCTAAGGCGTTGAGACGCGAGGATACAGGTAGGTTCAAGAAGTGAAAGACACTACTACCTGCTCCTTTTATCTGTGCATGCGTAGGCATGGCGATACTCCAAAAAATGAGTAGCAGATATATGATTTTTCGTTGTTTCATTTTCGTGCAAACTTATCCAAAATATTCAGCGTGCAAAGTTACTACTTTTTTTTGGTTTATGCAAGTTTTTGAGTTATTTTTGAGATTTACGTGATTTTTCTTGCGTATGTGCAAGATTTTTTGTACCTTTGCGGCGTATATTAGAATAACTCTGTAAACAGAGAATGAGAATGACCCTCAAAATAGCAAGAATAACTACTAAAATATAATATTATGGAATTTAAGTATGCACCCATGTTTCAACTTGGAAAGGATGAAACAGAGTATTATCTGCTGACCAAAGACCATGTGTCGGTGAGCGAGTTTGAAGGCAAACCTATCCTCAAGATCGAGGCTGAAGGATTGACCAAAATGGCTAACGCAGCCTTCTCAGATGTGAGCTTCATGCTCCGTCGTAGCCACAACGAACAAGTGGCAAAAATCCTGCGCGACCCAGAGGCAAGTGCCAACGATAAGTATGTAGCATTGACCTTCCTTCGCAATGCCGAAGTGTCTTGCAAAGGTCAATTGCCTCTCTGCCAAGATACTGGTACTGCCATTATTCACGGCGAGAAAGGACAACAAGTGTGGACTGGCTACTGCGATGAGGAAGCCCTCTCCAAAGGTGTATATCTCACCTATACCGAGCGCAACCTGCGCTACTCGCAAAACGCTCCGCTCAATATGTACGACGAGGTGAATACCAAGTGCAACCTGCCAGCACAAATTGACCTGGAGGCAACCGAAGGTATGGAATATCACTTCCTCTGCGTGACCAAAGGTGGTGGTTCTGCCAACAAGACCTATCTCTACCAAGAGACCAAAGCGCGTATCCAAAACCCAGGCACACTCATTCCATTCCTCGTGGAGAAGATGAAGAGCCTCGGTACAGCGGCTTGTCCACCATACCATATTGCTTTTGTGATTGGTGGTACCAGCGCAGAGAAGAACCTGCTGACCGTGAAGCTCGCTTCTACCCACTACTACGACACCTTGCCTACCACAGGCGATGAGACAGGTCGCGCCTTCCGCGATATCGAACTGGAGGAGCAACTCCTGAAAGAGGCATACAAGATCGGTCTGGGTGCACAATTCGGCGGTAAGTATATGGCACACGATATCCGTGTGATTCGTCTTCCTCGTCACGGCGCCAGCTGCCCAATCGGCTTGGGCGTGAGCTGCTCAGCTGACCGCAATATCAAGTGTAAGATTAATAAGGATGGTATCTGGATTGAGAAGATGGACAACAACCCTGCTTCGCTTATCCCAGAAGAACTCCGCCAAGCAGGCGAGGGCGATGCAGTATGCATTGACCTGAACCAACCTATGGCCGATGTGTGCAAGATATTGACCCAATATCCTATCGGTACACGCCTGAGTTTGAATGGTACGATTATTGTTGGTCGTGACATAGCTCATGCGAAGATCAAAGCGCGTTTGGATGCAGGTGAGGGTATGCCAGAGTACTTGAAGAATCACCCTATCTACTACGCTGGACCCGCTAAGACCCCAGCAGGTATGCCTTGTGGCTCTATGGGCCCAACCACCGCAGGTCGTATGGACCCATACGTGGATGAGTTCCAAGACAATGGCGGTAGCATGATCATGTTGGCAAAGGGTAACCGCTCTATCGACGTGACCAACGCATGCCAAAAACATGGTGGATTCTACTTGGGCTCTATCGGTGGTCCTGCGGCCATCTTGGCACAAGAGAATATCAAGTCCATTGAGTGCGTAGAGTATCCTGAACTCGGCATGGAGGCCATCTGGAAAATTGAGGTGGAGAACTTCCCAGCATTCATCTTGGTGGATGACAAGGGCAACGACTTCTTCAAGCAACTGAAGCCTTGCGAGGGTTGCACGATATTGAAATAGACCCCTCCTGAAGACCCCTCCTGACCTCCCCTTTAAAGGGGAGGGATGAGTGGGGAGAGAAATAAGAAATGTGAATTAAGTATTAGGAATTTTGACTGAAGATAAGAAGAAAAAGAAGTCGGTTTGGCGCAAGCTGAGCGAGAAGTATCGCATTAGCGTATTGGATGAGCGTACACTCACCGAGCACCTGCATATCCGCCTCATTGGTTGGGGCGCAATCGTGCTGGCTGCGCTATTGTTCTTGCTGACGATGGGACTGTTCTCACTGGTGATTCTCTATACACCAGTCAAGAACTACCTGCCTGGCTATTCGGAGGATATACGCCAAAACCTGATTGTAGAATCAGCACGCGTGGATTCTTTGGGTACCACGCTCGAACTCCAACGCCAATACCTGGATATCATCAAACAGGTAGTGGCGGGCGAAGTGCATACCGATACGGTGCAGAGCTTGGACTCAATGTATATCATCACGCGCGAACAATTGTTGGAGGCTAAAAGCGAAGCCACAGCCGAGTTTATCGCACAGTACGAGGCCAAGGAAAAAGACAACTTGCAACTCTTTTATGTGGCTAATACCACACCCGTATTGTCCTTCTTCCGTCCCGCACATGGTATCATATTATCTTCGTTTTCCGAGCAGGAAAAACGCTTTGGTATAAGCATCAAAACTCCTGATAATGAGAATATCACAGCGGTGTTGGCGGGTACAGTGGTGCTGGTGAATTATGAGATAGGCAATACCTATACGCTGATGGTGCAGCACACCAATTACCTCTCGGTCTATCGCAACGCCATCAAGCCGCTGAAGAAAGTGGGCGATATGGTGCAAGCAGGCGAGAGCGTGGCTATCATGGGCAACCAAGCCTTGGAGTTTGAACTTTGGCAAGACGGCAAAGCCATCAATCCCGAAGAGGTCATCGCCTTTTGATTCCAGCCGTTACACCATACACTTTACACCAAACAATGAAACAAATAGCAATATTAGGTAGCACGGGCAGCATAGGCACGCAGACACTGGATGTGGTGCGTCAGCACCCAGAGGCGTTCAGCATCTATGCGCTGACTGCTCATAGGAGCGTGGATATGCTGATTCAGCAGGCACTGGAGTTTAATCCTGCTGTGGTGTGTATAGCGGATGAGGCGTACTATCCGCGTTTGCGCGAGGCACTGAGCGACTTGCCCATACAAGTCATGGCGGGTGAGAAAGCCATAGCCGAGATGGTCACCATGCCTGAGATAGATGTGGTGGTGGCTGCTATGGTGGGGTATGCAGGTCTGCGACCTACGATAGAGGCTATCCGCGCTAAGAAAACCATTGCCCTTGCCAACAAAGAGACACTGGTGGTGGCAGGCGAGATCATCTGTCGCTTGGCACAACGCCATAAGGTCAATATACTGCCTGTGGATAGCGAACACTCGGCTATATTCCAAAGTTTAGTGGGCGAAAATCCCCAGAGCATAGAGAAACTGCTACTCACAGCCAGTGGTGGACCTTTCCGCACGTTCTCATACGAACAGATGCAGCATGTAACAGCCGCACAGGCACTTCAGCACCCCAATTGGGAGATGGGCGCGAAGATTACGATTGACTCGGCGAGTATGATGAACAAAGGCTTTGAGGTGATTGAGGCGCGTTGGTTGTTTGATATACCCGTGGATAAGATTCAGGTGCTGGTACACCCACAGTCGGTAGTACATTCGGCGGTGCAGTTTCTGGATGGCAGTGTGAAAGCACAATTGGGTACACCCGATATGCGTATTCCTATACAATATGCACTCACGTATCCTGAACGCTGGCAGAGCGATGTGCCACGACTGGACTTGTTTGCGACCAAGCAACTCACCTTTGAGGAACCTGACTTGCAGCGATTCCCTAACCTGAGATTAGCCTACGAAGCGATAGACAAAGGAGGCAATATGCCTTGTATATTGAATGCTGCCAACGAGGTTGTGAACTTGGCCTTCCGCGAAGGTAGATGTGGCTTCTTGCAGATGTCGGAGGTGATAGCCGAGACCATGGCAAAGACAACTTTTATCACCGAGCCAACATACGAGGACTATGTGCAGACCGACCGCCTCGCAAGACAGATAGCAAAAGAAAGAATCAATAATTAGGAAATAACTATTAACCCTCCGACGGCACGGAGGAGTCTCCCTCGAAAATATCCGAGAAGCTCGTGGCTTCGAGGATAGAGTGGAGGCATGAGCGCCCAATGACGCAAAGCGTCAGTCTATGCGCGAGATTGCCGAACACGAATGCAGTGGTTACAACTCATACTTGCCCTTAGTATCCTCGTGGTGATTCACGAGTTGGGGCATTTTTGCTTCGCGCGTATATTTAAGGTACGCGTGGAGAAATTCTACATGTTTTTCAATCCTAAGATTTCCCTTGTTCGCGCCAAGAAGATCAACGGCAAGTGGCAGGTGAAGTTCTTCGCACCCAATGTGGAGCCAGCGGCGGTGCCTATGCTGGATGCGATGGGCAACGAGAAGAAGGACGAGAAAGGCAATCCGCTCTATCGCCCTATGACCGAAGAAGAATTAGCCGCATTGCCCGAAGACGACTGGCGTCGTTACCCCGATAATACGGAGTGGGGACTCGGTTGGGTGCCCTTTGGTGGCTATTGCGCCATCGCGGGTATGGTGGACGAAACGAAGTCGGCTACCGATCTGCCAACCGAGCCACAACCATGGGAGTTCCGTAGCAAGAACGTATGGCAACGCCTCTGTATCATCATCGGTGGTATATTGGTGAACTTCGTGGGGGCTTTGCTCATCTTTGGTATGGTACTCTTTGCTTGGGGCAAAGACACGCTGCCATTACAACAAATACATACAGGACTCTACTACTCCGATATCCTGGTGGGCGAGGGTTTTCAACAACAAGATAAAGTGTTGTCTATCAATGGCGAAGAACCCCAAACATTAGGCGAGATATCGCAGGCAATCATCTTGGAAGGCCAGCGCGATGTGCTGGTGTTGCGCGGTACGGATACAGTGGCATTGACCATGTCGGAAGACTTGGGCAAACGCTTCTTGGCGTTGCAAAACGATTTTGAGGCTGTGGAGCGTGAGAAAGCACGCCAAGATAAATACTATATGAAGCGTTCATACACCTTGCTTTCGTACTACATGCCATACATAGTGGATACCGTTGTTCCTGGTGGTGCAGCATCTTTTGCAGATATACGCAAGGGCGATGTGCTGACCGCTGTCAATGGCACGCCATGCCCATGTTTCGCGCAGGTCACTCCGTTGTTGGCGCAGTACCCATGCGATAGTATTACGCTTTCATACAAGCGTGATACCGTGTCGATGGAGGCACGTCTCTTCATCGGTGACCAAGCTTTGTTGGGCGTTGGAGGCGTGACACCGTGGGAATACTATACGCCTGTACACACCGATTATAGCTTCTTCCAAGCGCTTGCGGAGGGTATCAAACTGGGTTGGGACCAACTGGTGATGTATGTCAAGCAATTCCGACTGGTGTTTACCAAAGAGGGTGCGCAGTCCGTGGGTGGTTTTGGCGCGATCAGCAATATGTTTCCTGAGGCATGGGATTGGCAGTCGTTCTGGTATATGACAGCCTTCCTGAGTTTGATATTGGCGTTTATGAACTTCTTGCCTATTCCTGCTTTGGATGGTGGCTATATCTTGTTCCTTTTGTGGGAGATTATCACGGGCAAGAAACCCAGCGATAAGTTCCTTGAGGTGGCGAATACGATAGGCTTTTGGCTCCTCCTCGCCCTGCTCATCTTCGCTAACGGTAATGATGTATTCAAAGCATTCTTTTGATTATGGATAATTTTTTCAAACATGAATCCTCCTATGTGGATGAAGGTTGTATAATTGGCAAAGGCACCAAGATTTGGCATTTCTCGCATATCATGTCGGGTTGTCAGATCGGTGAGGATTGCAATATCGGACAGAATGTAGTCGTGTCACCTGGTGTGGTCTTAGGACGCAACTGCAAGGTGCAGAACAATGTGTCTATCTACACAGGCGTTCGCTGCGGCGATGATGTGTTTTTGGGTCCCAGTATGGTGTTTACCAATGTGATTAATCCTCGTTCGGCTGTGTCGCGTAAGGATGAGTATAAGGATACCTTGATCGGTCGTGGTGCGTCGGTGGGTGCTAATGCCACTATCGTCTGCGGCAACTCGTTGGGCGAGTACTGCCTGATTGGTGCAGGTTCGGTGGTGACAAAGGATGTTCCTGCTTTTGCGCTGATGGTGGGCAATCCTGCACGCCGAGTAGGGTGGGTAAGCCGTCATGGCGAGAAACTCCACTTCGACAAAGACGGCTTCGCTACTTGCCCTGCCACTGGAGAGAAGTATCAATTAGTCAATGACCTTTGTCAATTAGAGGACAATACTACACAACTCTAAACAATACGAAAAATGATTCAACGTATTCAAACACTCTACCTATTATTGGTAGTTATTCTTGGCACCTTGTTGTGCTTCTTTTCTCCTATTGAGTTTCTGACACCCGAGGCGACTGACTATGTCAGTTTGCATGCCTTCGACAAATGGCCATTGGCGGTGATGACATTGGCTATTCCGCTGTTGGCATTGGTGAATATCTTCTTATTCAAGTGCCGTTTGTTGCAAGCGCGTTTGAATATTATGAATGTGATTTTCTGTATCGGTTATTATGCGTTGGTGGCACTGTATGCTGCGTTTGTGGTGAAGGGATATGAAGCTATTCATGGCATGACACTCGCTGATGCAGACTGGTATATCACCCTTTGGGCAGCTATTCCAGCCGTAAATATCGTGCTGACAATGATGGCTACTCGCCGTATCTTGAAAGACGAAGCGCTTGTACGCGCTGCTGACCGCCTGCGATAATTTCTGTTGGTATATACAACTATTTAGCCCGAGCAAGTGAGATCTGCTCGGGCTAAATGGTTATTATAAGTTAGCGAAATTATTTCTTCAGTGCATTGACCAACATGCCGCATGCTGCCAAAATATCTTCGCCTCTACTGCGACGAATAGTCGTCGTAATACCATGTGCAGTGAGATAGTCACGAAGCCATTCCATTTGTTGCTCGTTGGAGGAACTATTGGCGATTGGCGATTGGGTATTGGCAATAGGGTCAGGCGAGGCGTGGAAACGAATCAAATTGATACGGCAGTCCAAGCCCTTCAGCAGGCGCAGCAGTTCGTTGGCGTGCTTAGGCGTATCATTCACGCCACCCCAACAGATATACTCAAAACTCACACGGCGTTGGTGCGACCAATCATATTGCTTGAGTAGCGCTATCACGTCATGCAGGTGATTGACTTTCTCAATAGGCATAATCTCCTGTCGCTCTACAGCAAATGGGTTGTGCAAAGAGATAGCCAAGTGGCAATCGCTCTCCTCAATGAAACGCTGAAGTAATGTTGAAGGTTGAAGTTTGAAGGTTGAATGAGGGAGATGTAATAGACCTACCGAAGATACCGTGATGCGTTTGGGTGACCATGCGCAACCCCATGCGCTGGTCATGGCGTTGAGCGAACGGAGCACATTATCCAGATTGTCCATGGGTTCGCCTTCGCCCATATAGACGATATTCGTCAGTTTGTCGCTATCAGGGATAGAGAAAATCTGGTTGAGTATATCGGCAGCACTGAGGTGTCCGTGAAAACCTAAGGTGCCTGTCATGCAGAACTTACAACCCATCTTGCATCCTGCTTGCGTGCTCACGCAGATGGTGGCACGATCATCATCAGGGATATAGACCGACTCAATATACCTTGCCTCTCGCCTGATAGCCTCATCGCCTCTCGCCTCATCGCCATCTATGGCGAACAGATATTTCTTCGTGCCATCTTTGGAAATGGCTTCTGCCACAGGTGCATGGCGACCGATGGTATAGTGGGCTTTGAGTGCTTCGCGTCCTTTGAGCGAGATATTGGTCATCTCATCAAAGGAGGTAGCACGGCGCACATAGATCCACTCCGCCAACTGCTTGCCTGCAAAACGCGGCAGCCCAACTTCTTGGGCTACCGCTTGCAATTCTGCTAATGTTTTGCCTAATAATACCTCCATACCTCTAAACAGTAGCGAAGCGTCCATTAAACACTAAAAGGAAATTACCAAGCGAACAATGGGTACTTCACCATTTCGGCGTTCACCTCTGCGCGAACGGCTGCGATATTCTCCTCTGATTCTGGATTGCTGAGTACACGGTCAATGAGTTCGACAATCCATGCCATCTTGTCCTCTTTGAGACCACGGGTGGTGATGGCAGGTGTACCGAAGCGCAGACCGCTGGTTTGGAAGGCAGAACGTGAGTCGAATGGTACCATATTCTTGTTGGTGGTGATGTCGGCTGCTACGAGTGCTTTCTCTGCCACTTTACCTGTCAAGTCTGGGTATTTGGTACGCAAGTCCACCAGCATAGAGTGGTTGTCTGTACCGTCAGAGATGATCTTATATCCCTTGTCCATCAATGCCTTAGCCATAGCAGCTGCATTGAGTTGTACTTGCTTTTGATATTCCTTAAACTCAGGTGTCAATGCTTCGCCGAAGGCTACTGCTTTGGCAGCAATCACATGCTCAAGTGGTCCGCCTTGAGTGCCTGGGAAGACAGCAGAATCGAGCAGTGCAGACATCATCTTCACCTCGCCTTTTGGAGTGGTCTTGCCCCATGGGTTAGGGAAGTCCTTGCCCATCAAGATGATACCGCCACGAGGACCACGGAGGGTTTTGTGGGTGGTAGAGGTGACAATATGAGCGTGCTTAACGGGGTTCTCCAAGAGACCTGCTGCAATCAAACCAGCAGGGTGAGCCATATCCACCATGAAGATGGCACCAATCTCGTCCGCTACGCGACGGATACGTGCGTAATCCCACTCGCGGCTGTAGGCGCTGGCACCTGCGATGATGAGTTTGGGCTTGTGCTCGCGTGCTACTTGCTCCAGTTGGTCGTAGTCCACGCGGCCTGTATCTTCCTTGACATTGTACTCCAATGCGTTGAACATGAGGCCAGAGAAGTTCACTGGCGAACCGTGGCTGAGGTGACCACCGTGGCTGAGGTTGAGGCCGAGGAAGGTATCACCTGCCTGCAGGCATGCCATGAAGACTGCCATATTGGCTTGTGCACCAGAGTGGGGTTGTACGTTGGCATACTCTGCATCAAAGAGTTGGCAGAGGCGTTGGCGTGCGATATTCTCGCTCTCGTCTACCACTTCGCAACCGCCGTAGTAGCGTTTGCCTGGGTAACCCTCGGCGTACTTGTTGGTCAGCACGCTACCCATAGCTTCCATGACTTGGTCGCTGACAAAATTCTCACTGGCAATCAATTCGATGCCTTTGGTCTGACGTTCACGCTCGCGGCGGATGATGTCAAAAATCTCTAAATCTCGAGTCATATGATAGTTGATAGTTAATAGTTAACAGTTGATATTTTTATGGTTGGTTTTTAACTTTCTTTTCGCTGACGAATAGTCCGAGGATAATCACGGCTATACCCACCAATTTCCATACGGGCAGCATCTCGCCAAAAAGTATCCACATGAGTATGGCCGTGAAGACGGGACGCACGTTGTTGAAGATATTAGCCCGTGTTACGCCAATCTGGCGTACTGTGTAGCAGAATAGCACAAAGGCTGCCACGGAGGAAAGAACAGCCAAATAACCGACGGCAAAGCAACTCTGCATGAGTTGTGGAGTATTGTGTAGGGCAGTGTAGAATGGTGTATTGTGGTGTAGAAGGGCGCCTACTTCGCCCATGACTATCCATACGATATAGAAGAGTACGAGCGAGATAGACTGTACATAAAACACAATACTCAGCGGCGAATAGCGCGAAGGAATGCGGCGGAGAATAACGGAATAACTGACTGACATACTAACGGTTAGTATGGCTAATATCACACCTTTCCCATTGCCCATATCCAATAGCCCATTGCCCATATCTCCATTGCCCATCAGTAGCAACATGAGCATACCTATAGTGGAGAGCAGAATACCGATGATATTGTTGCGCGTTACTCGCTCGCGCAGCAAAACAAAAGCAAAGATGGGTGCCAATACGGGCTGCGTGCTGAGCATGGCTTCGGCTATGGTAGGCGAAGCAAAACTTTGGTAGGTATAAGTCTCGAAAATGAAGTATAGGAAGGGCTGAAAAAGACCACCTAAGAGAAACAAAGGGAGGTCTTTTCGGTCCATACGCTGCAAACATAGGATGTCGTTTTGACGGAAAATCAAGCCTATAGAGAGCATCAGGATGACTGCCAATGTAAAACGCAACACGATGAGGGTCAGCGGTGTGAAGACTACCAATGCTTCTTTGACTGCAATGCCAGAACCTGCCCATATGAGCATGGCTAAGACAACTGAGATATAGGGCATAATCTTTTTCACCCTGCAAAGGTACTACTTTTTTTTGGTATGTGCAAATTTCTTTGCTTTTTATGTGTGAAGTGCTTATCAAAGAAGAAAAAATAAGGAAATCCAATCTAATACTTGCATATATGAGAAAAAAATAGTAACTTTGCACGCTATTTTGTAAATTAGAAGAATTATGCAAGATTTTCAAAGTTTATGCCAAGTTAGGCGATCGTTTCGGAAATATACAGATCAAGCTGTAGAGCAGGAGAAATTGGACTATATCATGCGTTGTGCGCTGATGTCACCAGCAGGCAAACGAATGAATCCATGGCACTTTGTGGTGATTAAGAACGAAGAGATACTTCGCCAATTGGCGGGTTGCCGCACCTATGGTAGTGGTATGTTTGATACGGCTATGGCAGGCATTGTGGTGGCTGCGGACACGAGCGTGATTGATACCTGGCAATGCGATGCCGCTATTGCTGCGCAAAATATATGGTTGGCGGCGACCGACCAAGGTCTGGGTGCATGTTGGTGTCATGTGTATCAAAGAGAAGGCGCGGAGGACTTGGTGCGCAAGTTGACCAATCTGCCAGAGAACTTCACGGTGCTGTGCGTGATGTCGCTGGGCTACAAGAACGAAGAGCGCAAGCCATTTGACTTTGAGAAACTGCAATATGAAAAAGTGACGCAGATAGATTGAAGTTTAGAGTATAAAGTTTAGAGGCAAGGTATATGAAACCAACAATAGCAATTACAGCGGGCGATATTAACGGAGTAGGGTATGAGATTATCCTCAAATCGTTGATTAATCCTCATATCTGCGAGATATGTCGCCCTATCGTGTATGGCAACGCCAAAGTGGCACGCCAACATATGCAAACCATGGATGAAGAGTATCATAATGTTCAATGGAATATCATCCAAGATCCTAAGCAAGCCAAGGACGGGCGTCTGAACCTCATCGCTTGCTATGGCGATGATACGCCCGTGCAATTGGGCGTATCCACGCAGGAAGCAGGTCAAGCATCGCTCAAAAGCCTGCAACGCGCATGTCAGGATTTGAAGAACGGACTGGTACATGCCATCGTAACTGCTCCTATCAATAAGGATAATATTCAGTCGGATGACTTCCGCTATTCGGGGCATACCGAGTATTTGACCCAGCAGTTTGGTGAGGGTAAAGATAGTTTGATGATGATGATCAGCGACCGTATGCGTGTGGCGTTGATCTGCAACCATACGCCTATCGCTAAGGTAGCAGAGACCATCACCGAGGAGCGTATACTGAGCAAGTTGGCGGTACTCAACGAGACATTGAAGAAAGACTTCTCGTGTCGCAAGCCACGCATTGCCGTGTTGGCACTTAATCCTCATGCGGGCGATAACGGACTGATAGGCGAGGAGGAGACGAATATCATTCGCCCTGCCGTGGCAAAGGCACAGGAACAAGGCATTTGGGCTTTTGGTCCTTACTCGGCTGACGGGTTCTTTGGCGCAGGACAATACAATCATTTTGACGCGGTGCTGGCGATGTACCACGACCAAGGATTGGCACCATTCAAAGCACTGGATATGAGCGGTGTGAACTTTACCGCGGGTTTGCCTGTGGTGCGCACTTCGCCTGACCATGGTACAGCGTACAACTTGGCAGGTAAGAATGAGGCAGATGCAACGAGTATGTTGCACGCCATTTATACCGCAATAGATATTCTACGTGAGCGTAACACCAATGAGCAGTTGGAAGCAGGCAAACTGATTTGGGAACCTAAGGTGGAGAAACGCGAATATCATGTAGAGAAATTCGTACCAAAAGACTAATATAGTATATCGTACAATAGTCAAATCGTAAATAAGTATATGACAAGCAAAGAAATTCGACAATCCTTTTTGGATTATTTTGAGAAAAAAGGACACAAGATTGTGCCTTCAGCACCTATGGTCATTAAGGATGACCCAACACTGATGTTTACCAATGCGGGTATGAACCCATGGAAGGGTATCATCCTTGGCAACGATCCTATTCAATATCCTCGCGTAGCAGACTCGCAGAAGTGTTTGCGTGTGAGCGGTAAGCACAATGACCTCGAGGAAGTAGGTCATGACACCTACCACCACACCATGTTCGAGATGCTCGGCAACTGGTCGTTTGGCGACTACTTCAAGCAGGGCGCTATCGACTTCGCATGGGAGTACCTCGTGGATGTGCTCAAACTCGACCCAAAGAACCTCTATGTGACCGTCTTCGAGGGTTCGCCTGAAGAAGGCATTGAGCGCGATAATGAGGCAGCGAACATCTGGGCAAAGCACTTGCCAGCAGACCATATCCTGAATGGCAACAAGCACGATAACTTCTGGGAGATGGGCGATACAGGTCCTTGTGGTCCTTGCTCAGAGATTCACGTGGACAGTCGTAGCGAGGAGGAGAAAGCTGCTATCTCTGGTCGTGAGTTGGTGAACAAAGATCACCCACAGGTGATTGAGATTTGGAACCTCGTGGTCATGCAATACAACCGCAAAGCCGATGGCTCGCTCGACTCGCTGCCATACAATGTGATTGATACGGGTATGGGTTTTGAGCGTCTGGTGCGCACCATGCAGGGCAAACAGTCGAACTACGATACCGATGTATTCCAACCTATGCTGAAGAAGATAGGCGAGATCTGCGGTTATACATACGGCAAAGAGGAGAAAGTGGATGTGGCAATGCGCGTGATTGCCGACCATATCCGTACCATTGCTTTTGCTATTGCGGATGGTCAGTTGCCAAGCAACGAGAAGGCAGGTTATGTGATTCGCCGAATCCTGCGCCGTGCTGTGCGCTATGGCTATACCTTCTTGGGTCAACGTGAGGCGTTTATGTACAAACTCGTGCCACAACTGATTGCTGACATGGGCGAGGCTTATCCTGAACTCGTAAAGCAAGAGGGACAAATCACCCCTGTCATCAAGAGCGAGGAGGATAGTTTCTTGCGTACATTGGATAAGGGTATTACTTTGCTCGATAAACTCATGAAAGAGGCCAAAGGCAAAGAGATTTCGGGTGTGGATGTGTTCACACTCAAAGATACCTATGGCTTCCCTCTTGACTTGACCCAATTGATTCTCAGCGAGAATGGTTTTACCACCAACGAGGAGGAGTACAACAAGGCATTGGAGCACCAAAAAGAGATGGGTCGTCAAGCTAACAAACAAGAATTGGGCGACTGGCATGTATTGGCAGAAGGCGACAGCGAGTTTGTGGGTTATGACGAACTCAGCTGCGAGACCAAGGTGCTTCGCTACCGCAAGGTAGAGCAAAAAGGCAAGAGCTTGTACCAAGTGGTACTCAGCCAAACTCCTTTCTACGCAGAGATGGGTGGTGAGGTAGGCGATACTGGAACCTTAGGCAATGTGCGTGTGTTGGACACTAAGAAAGAGAATAACTTGGCCGTTCATCTCTTGGCAGAATTGCCAGCAGATATAGAAGGCATATTGGTGGCTACAGTGGATACAGCTCGTCGTCAAGCCATTGCTTGTAACCACACTGCTACCCACATTGTACACTATGCACTCCGCCAAGTGTTGGGCGAGCATGTAGAGCAAAAGGGTAGTTTTGTGAATGCAGATAGCTTGCGCTTCGACTTCTCACACTTCCAAAAAGTAACTCCAGAAGAACTCCGCCAAGTAGAGATCCTCGCTAACGAGATGATTCGCCAAGACCTGCCACTTGAGGAGAGTCGCAACACACCTATTGCGAAGGCGAAAGAGATGGGTGCGATGGCACTCTTCGGCGAGAAGTATGGCGATGAGGTACGTGTGATCAAGTATGGTCCATCAGCAGAGTTGTGCGGTGGTTGCCACGTAGGTAGTACGGGTAAGATTGGTGCGGTGCGCATTGTGATGGAGACCAGCGTAGCTGCGGGTGTACGCCGTATTGAGGCTGTGACTGCTGCTAAGGCGGACGAACTCTACTACAAGCAAGTAGATATGCTGGCTAACTTGCGCGGACTACTGAATAACCCACAAGACTTGGAAGGTGCTATCCGCAAGGCATTGGATGAGAACGCTGCTTTGAAGAAACAAATAGAGACCTTCATGGCAGAGAAAGTCGAGCGCTACTGCGACGAGTTGATTGCTAAGGCAGAGGAGCAAAATGGCGTGGAACTCGTTCGTCTCACAGGCAATGTGGATCCAAGTCTGCTGCGCAATATGCCACTCATTCTGAAGAATAAGATAGCCAATAAGCATTTCGCATTGGTGGCTGCTACCGAGTGGGAAGGCAAACCAATGATTGCTGTGGTGCTGTCTCCATCGATGGTAGCGGCTGGTAAGAATGCTGGACAAATCATCAAGTCTGCTGCCAAGAATATCCAAGGTGGTGGCGGTGGTCAGCCATGGATGGCTACTGCGGGCGGTCGCAATGTAGATGGCTTGGGAGCTGCTATGGAGGAGATGCTGGGTGCGCTGGTTTAGTGTTTAGTGAACGCGCCGTTGGCGCTACTGTTTAGTGTTTAGAGACTCGGAATGAAAACCCTGACGGGGCGTTTGCCCATGAAATATCGTTCTGCTGCCCGTTTCGTGCTTGTAGGAGCATTGGGAACGGGCGTGCAGTATGGTATATACTACCTGCTGCTGACGGTGTTTCAACGCCGGTGGCCTGATGTGGGCATATTGACTTCGGTAGCGTTTACGGCAGGGTTTGTCGTGGAGATGGTGTGCAACTATATCCTGACAAGTTATTATACTTTTAGGGTCAAACCATCGCTCAAGAATATAGGCGGTTTCCTTTTTGGACGAGCATTGAATTATGTGATTCAGTTGCTATTTTTGCATACGATGATATGGTTGCTCATATCCGAGGAGTGGGCAGGCATCATAGCTATTATGTTGGCGGGTGTGGTGAATTATTTTGTGCTGTTGCCCTTCTTTAGACAAGTAAAAAAAGAAAAATAATATAGGTCACTTATGTTGTGTGTTTCTGCTCCAGCAGGTCATCGCTTGGTATGGTATCTCGCGATGGAGGAATATTTTGCTCAGCATGTGCAAGAGGAAGTATTTTTCACGTGGGTGGTGTCGCCTACTGTGATATTTGGTCGCCATCAGGTGATGGAGGCGGAGGTGAATGTGGATTTCTGTCGTGCCCACGATGTAGCTATGTATCGCCGCAAGAGTGGGGGAGGATGTGTGTATGCCGATGAAGGAAACCTGATGATGAGTTATATATCGCCTGATACGCATAGTGAGAAAGTGTTTCATACATTCTTGCATCGCGTGGCTGGTGTGCTGAATGAGTATGGATTCTCAGCCGTAAAATCGGAGCATAACGATATATTGGTCAATGGTTCCAAGGTTTCGGGTAATGCCTGCTACGCTTTGCCTACAGGTACGATAGTGCATGGCACACTGCTGGTGAATGTGGATTTTGAGGCATTGCAACAGGCCATCACTCCATCGAAGCAGAAATTAGAGAAGCATGGTGTGCAGTCAGTGCGTCAGCGAGTAGTGAATTTATCATCGCTCATGCCTCTGACGATGGACGGTATCAATGAATACCTTATAACAAAATTGTGCGCGCATACGCGCGAACTGAGCCAAGAGGAGATTGCTGCAATAGACATCATAGAGCAATCCTATTTGGATCCGCAGTTTATCGCGGGCAAGTAATTAATACGACAATGAATTGGTTAAATAGTCTGTTTTTTGGTACGGGAGTACCTCATTCGATTTTTATTCTTACCATAGCGATTGCTATAGGTATTTATCTGAGTCATAGATTGAAGTTCAAGGGTATCACTTTGGGTATCACTTGGATTCTGTTTTGTGCGATAGCGATGTCGCATTTCGGTATGCATCTTGATCCAGTGGTAGAGACTTTTGCTAAAGATTTTGGATTGATACTGTTTGTATATTCCATTGGTTTGCAGGTGGGGCCAAGTTTCTTCTCTTCGTTTGGGAAGGGCGGCATCCAGCTCAATCTGCTGGCGGTTAGTATCGTGTTGCTGAGTTGTGTAGTGGCTTATCTTATCCACTTGTTCTCGGGCGAGGATATGGCTACGATGACGGGTGTGCTGTTTGGTGCGGTGACCAATACACCGGGTTTGGGTGCTGCGCAGCAGGCGTTTACGGACATAACGGGTGAGGTGAATCCAAATATCGCCAGTGGTTATGCGATGGCATATCCTCTGGGTGTAGTAGGTATTATCTTCTCGCTCTTGGCTATGCGATGGTTCTTCAAGATTCGTTTGGATAAGGAGGAGGAGCGTTTGGCTGCCGAGAGTGAGGCGCAAAAGGAGATAGAGTTTATAGACTTACTGCTGACCAATCCGCAAGTAGAGGGTGCTAATATCCGCGATTTGAGTCAGCTGTGCCATTTCCACCTGATTGTTTCGCGTTTGGTGCGTCCTAATGGCGACGATGAGTTGCCCGATGTGGATACGGTTTTGCATGTGGGCGACCGTATTCGTGTGGTGGTAGATAAGGAGAACGAGAAGAGTGTCCTCTTGTTAGGTATGGAGACCTCGTTGCCTACCGATCACAAGGCGCAAGCGCACTTGGTGTCGCGTCATGTGATAGTAACCAAGTCCGAACTTAATGGCAAGCGTATTGGCGATCTGAATGTGCGTGCCACGTATCATGTGTCTATCACGCGTATCCGTCGTGCAGGTATTGAGTTGTTGGCTACGCGCGACTTGTACTTGCAATTGGGTGATCGTATCACGGTAGTCGGTGAGGAACGCGCTGTGGATAAAGTGGAGCAGTTGTTCGGCAACTCTACCAAGAAGTTGGATGTGCCTAATCTGACCTCTATCTTCTTGGGATTGGCTTTGGGTGTGGCAGCAGGTTTGTTGCCTATTGCTTTGCCGGGCTTGGCACAGCCCTTCAAGTTAGGTATTGCAGGTGGTTCGCTGATTGTAGCAATATTGATGAGTTGCTTTGGACCAAAGATGCATATTGTGACCTATACGACCAGTAGTGCCAACTTGATGATTCGTGAGATAGGTATAGCGATGTTCTTGGCAGCCGTTGGTTTTGGTGCAGGTAAGACCTTTATTCCTACCTTGCTGGATGGTGGTTATGCATGGATTGGCTATGGCGTGATCATTACCTTGGTTCCGTTGTTGCTGATGGGTGTGGTAGGTCGTTTGTGGCTGAAGTTGGACTATTTCACGCTGATGGGTGTATTGGCAGGTAGTACGACCAATCCTCCTGCCTTGGCGTATGCTACTACTGTATCGTCGGTCAATGACCGTGCTGCGGTGGCATACTCTACGGTCTATCCGCTGACTATGTTCCTGCGCGTGCTGACGGGACAATTGATGATATTGTTGTTTTTGTAGAAATTTATAGGCGATAAGGCGATGAGGCAATAGGCAAGAAATAGCGGCGAAGCCGCATATCCCCAGCCTTTAACCTTTAACCTTTAGCCTTTAAACTAAAAAAATATGAAACGTTTTTTCTCTTTGCTGTTTATGGGCTTACCGCTAATGGCTTTGGCGGAGCAGATAACGATGGATTTGACGACGGCCACGGATATGGCAGGTAATCCTATTACCTATTGTGCGGATTATGGTTTGGGCTATTACGATGGTACGGACGTCTGGGATAGTACCTATAACGATAGTGGTTTGTGCCAATTCATTTATGTGAATGAGGCGCGTTTTATGCTCTCGCATATGCCCAGTCAGAACTCCTATTGGTGGTCAAGTTGGGAGGGCTTTACTTTGTCGCGTGTGTCGCAGGATACGGCTAATGTCTTTGGCTGTGTGGCAAATGGAGGCTTGTCGGGTGAAGCTACGCCCTATGTGATTGCTTATTTCTCGGATTGGGTGACGGAGTCACAGGGTTATTCTTCGAATTTGATTCTCTTTGATGAGGCATATTACCCCGAATATGTGTATATCTGCCAGAATAGCAATACGATGAAGGCTATCACCGAGGGTGGGGTGTTCAATGCACGTGCGTTTACGGAGGAGGATACGTTGGCTTTGGTTATTAGCGCGATAGATGAGGCTTTTCACGAGACAAAGTCTATTACCTACTATTTGGCAGTTGATGGCGAGAAGAATAATGGCTGGGTGAAAGTGCCTTTGACTGATTTGGGGCAAACGAAAGGTTTGAGTTTTCGTATGACCACTACTGACATGGGGCAGTTTGGTATGAACACACCGATGTATTTTGCATTGGATGCGCTGACGGTGAATACGGATCCTGTGACGGCGGTGGAGAATACCCATAGCCCATCACCAGAACCCAATTGCCAAAAGCTTATCCGTGATGGACAATTATTGCTCCTGCGCGATGGGGTATGCTATACGATGATGGGAGGTATTGTTAATTAAGAATTTTGAATTTTGAATTTCATAAACTCTGTAATGCCACTTGTGTTTTCGAACATAAGTGGCATTTTTTTTACACTACTCTTGCACAATTCAAAAAAATGTAGTAATTTTGCAGTCGCAAAGCGAATAAAACGCGTATAAAATAAGTATTCTATGGCAAATATTATTACTGTTCAGCAAACGCCAATCACTGTCATAAATGATGGTGGTAGAGATTATATCTGTTTGACAGATATGGCAGGTGCGAAAAATGACCAAGTGCGTGCAGCAGATGTCATCAAGAATTGGTTACGTAATCGATATACTATAGAGTTTCTTGGTACATGGGAACAAATTCACAATCCTAATTTCAAAGTGGTCGAATTTGACCACTTTAGAATGCAGGCAGGCTTGCCCAACTTTGTGTTGAGTGCTTCGGAGTGGATTGAAAGCACCAATGCGATTGGACTTATTGTTCGCAAAGGGCGCTATGGTGGCACCTATGCTCACAAAGATATAGCATTTGAATTTGGCTCTGCTATTAGTGTTCCATTCAAACTTTATCTCATTGAAGAGTTCCAACGTCTCAAGGAAGAAGAACAAAAAGCCATAGGTTGGTCTGCTAAAAGAGAATTAGCAAAAATCAATTACCATATTCATACCGATGCCATCAAAGCCAATCTTATTCCACAGGAGATTGATGAGTTCCATCGCTCCATGATATATGCAGAAGAAGCAGATGTTTTGAATGTCGCATTGTTTGGTTTGACGGCTAAGGAGTGGCGTACTGCTAACCCTGAATTGAAAGGCAATATGCGTGACTATGCAACCATTAACCAACTAATATGCCTCAGCAATATGGAGAATATCAATGCGGTGTTTATCAACGAGGGTATAGCGCAATCTGAACGCTTGCAAAAACTCAACCAAATCGCCATTCAACAAATGACCGTATTAGAAAATGTAGAAAGTAAGAAGATATTAATCAAATAACAAATCTCTTCTATTACCAATCCTATCATGCCACTTGTGTTTTCGAACATAGGTGGCGATTTTTTTTACACTACTCTTGCACAATTCAAAAAAATGTAGTAACTTTGCAGTCGCAAACCAAAAGTTTGCAGACATATTATAAAAAGCGTTTATTAGCGCTTGTTTTGGTTATCAGAAAACCGGAAATTTTCGCCAACCCAAGACAAGAAGGCAGTAAACGCCCTTAGGATATGTATATCCCGCCTGCAGAGCATCCTTCGGGATGGCTCTGTTTGGTGGCATTCATATTCAGGCGTGGGCGTTCGTTGCTTATTCTTGTTGGCAAGGTTCTTTCCGGTACCTCTGATAAGAGAATAAGCAAAGGTAAGGTTCCACGCTTTTTGTATAATTATACCAACGGGGCGTTTGGAGCCGATGTCCCAAGAAACTTTCAGTTACAATGAAGAAATTTCATTTGCTCCTTTTGAGCGTTACGCTGTGTTTGTTTGCAGCGTGTCACGATGACATTTGGGATGCTATTGACGGACTTGACTCCCGCGTCACTAAACTCGAAGAACTCTGCAAAGAGATGAACACCAACATCACATCACTCCAAACGATTGTCGATGTATTGCAATCCAATGACTTTATTACAAGCATTGTAGAAATCAAAAAGGACGGAAAAGTTGTTGGCTATACCATCACTTTTGGCAAACACGACCCAATTACCATTTATCACGGACAAGACGGAAAGGATGGACAAAATGGTACAAATGGTAAAGACGGTCAAGATGGACAAAACGGCACTGATGGAAAAGATGGCATAACTCCTGTGATTGGTGTAGCGCAAGACACCGATGGTGTGTATTATTGGACATTGAATGGCGAGTGGCTTTTGGATGACAATGGCAACAAACTCCCTGTTTCGGGCAAAGATGGTCAAAATGGCACCAACGGTTCTAATGGTCAAGACGGTGCAGATGGAAAAGACGGACAAGATGGCGAGGATGGTAAAGATGGTGTTGATGGTCAAGATGGTAAGGATGGTATCACTCCACAACTGAAGATTGAAGACGGCTATTGGTTTATCTCTTATGATAATGGTGCTACTTGGACACAACTCGGCAAAGCCGCTGGAGAAGACGGCGACAAGGGAGATAAAGGAGATACTGGCGACTCTATGTTCCAATCCGTAACCCAAGATGAAAACTATGTTTATTTCACTCTCGCAGATGGCATAGTAATTAAGATTGCAAAAGGCAATGGTAACAGTCAATCCAATGATGACTTTATCTTCACTATTACCTATGATCCTAATGGCGGTGCAGGTGTAATGCTTGTAGATACATTTTATTATGGATATGTCGGCAGCATTAGCTCGTGTACTTTCACAAAGGAAGGATATTATTTTATAGAATGGAATACTCGTCCGAATGGCTCAGGGGTGTCCTACAATCAAGACTATAAGTTAACTATTGATAAAAATATCACTCTTTATGCACAATGGAGTACAAATGCATGGCAAAAAATAGATTTAGGTTTGAGCATAAAGTGGAGTTCCATCAATATAGGAGCACTTTCTCCTGAAGATTATGGTGAATATTTCGCATGGGGTGAGACGACTACTAAGGATAATTATAATTGGAGAAACTATAAATGGTGTAATGGCTCAGAAACTACGCTGACCAAATACAATTCAGATAGTGATTACGGCACAATAGATAACAAAACAACTCTTGAAATGATTGATGATGCTGCACATGTTATTTGGGGTGGAAATTGGCGCATACCAACAATAGATGAGTGGGAAGAATTACACAATGAATGTATATGGGAATGGACTCGGGAAAATAACATAAACGGTTATAAAGTAATAAGTAAAACAACAGGGTGTAGCATATTCCTACCTGCCGCTGGTTATAGATATGATAACAGTTTAAGTAATCCAAGTCTACATGGCTATTATTGGGCTAGTACACTCGCTTATTCTCCACGTTATGGACATAGTACAATGTTTTCGGCGCAAGAGATCAAATATGGCGGCAATTGGTATTACGATTATCGCGCTTATGGACATTCTATACGTCCTGTATGCCCATAGCATTTAACATGTGTTCATTGTCTTTATATCACCCTGCAAGTCACCAGATTTGCGGGGTGAGTTTTTTCTCCTATACCACAAGTGAAATAAGGTGAAACAAGGTGAAATGATTTGCAAGTGGTTTATAATCACACATTTACGCGGTTATTTCACCTTATTTCACTATTTCACCCTAAAATCAAAAGTATAGGTGGCTTATCCGTTTTGTATGGGGTATGGGCGATTAAAGGTGATGAGGGGATGCCCGAATAACATTCGTCTAACACCCCATGACGCAGGCGTCATCGGGGACCCCGTTGGACAATGGACATAGAGACAGAACTTCTCGCGATGGGAATCGCGAGAGCAAGACAGATGACCGAAAAACGAGGGGATACCCGAATAACATTCGGGATAATGAACATAGAAAGGAGACAGATTAGATATTGGAAAAAATTGGCAAAGGTACTACAAGATACTGCTAAAAGTTGTCAGTATCTAAGAAAATTTTTAAAAAAGTGCATTTTTATGGCATTTTTGAGGAATGAGGGATTTTTCGTTTTTTTATATGAGAAAGTTGTAGTACCTTTGCAGTGGATTTCGAGGGAAACTAAGAGGTCTTTGGTGAGTAAAAAACACTATATGTTTGTCATCTATAATAGCATTACATATTAAATTTTTATTTTAGAGCTGGGGGCAACAGTTAAAATTCCGCGACAATAACTATGAGTAAAAATAATACTCAAAAATTCATTTCAGCTTTGAAGAGGGCATTAGGACTTAGTTCTCGAGTAGAACGAATAATTAAGAAATCTTATGCAATTAGCCCAAATATCCATCGTTCCATACAAACAATTGCAGGGTTGGTAGGTCAAGAACTTACTATAAATGAAATGAGAGCTGCGATGACAGACACAGAACAGGTTCCACTTGCTAAAACTTATGATTGGTATTTCTCTAGAGATGGTGATGACCGTATTGTTTTGATAGGCGCCGATGAATATGGCATTCAACTAAATTTCCGCAGATTGGAGGAGAAAGTTGCCCCTGGGGAGATAGTTACAGCAACCTTCACTCTAAAATTTGATAATTTGCCTGAAGATTGGAAAGAAGCATATAAAATCAAATATAAAATTGGATGGTTCGAGGTTGATTATATCATAAAACAATCCTTACATATTAACTAAAAATATCTATTTTATGATGGGCTGCATAAATCATTAGAGTTTTCTCCCACCAGGTCATGATTACCCCTCTCAGCGCATGCTGAGGGGGATTTTTTTGTATATACCTACTTGAATACTAAACTATAATGCTGAAAGCACATTCAGTGAACTATTCTTGCGAAGGTATCTTTTGATTTTTTGTTTTCTCATTATATACTATAATTACAATGTAGTCACGAGGGAAAAGACCTTCTATCCCAAATGACAACCCATAGATCTATTTACAGGGTGAAAAAAGCACCCCACGACACGAGTGTCGTCGGGGATCCCGCAAGTGAAATAGTGAAATAACTCACGTAACTCACTCATTCACAGCGTATTTCACCTTATTTCACCCCCTATTTCACCCTGTTTCACCCTATTTCACGTACTACAAGTATGACAAACACAAACCCAACTACGGTGCAACAACCGATTGACTATGAGGCACTTCCATTGCCTTACGCACACACACCACAACTCATCCAAACCTTAGTGAAACAACTACCAGACTGCTGGCAACAGACCGCCAGTCTCGCACTCCTACCTGCCCTATCCGTCGCATGCGGAAACATCAGTTACGGAGCCGACCGCAAACCCCTCGCCTTCCACGTCGCCGTCTATGGATTGGCAGGCAGCGGAAAGTCGCAGTTCACCTGTCGCCCCGCACAATACGTGCAAGACTACCTATCACGCAACGACAACTCCTATCGCAAAAACGGCACAACAGCACCACGCGTCATCGGCTTTGAGATAAGCACCGTGCAACTATGCAAGTACCTATCGCTCAGCCCCAACGACACCGTGATGCTCTACACCGACGAGATCTCGCAAGCCATAGGTAGCGAACGCAGTAGCAACTCATTCATGCAGCTACAACCCATCCTGCGCAAAGGTTTTGACGGCATCACACACACCATGGACTACAAAGAGAAAGACTCCTTCCGTGGCACTATCAAGCCACGACTCAGCTTCCTCGCCTGCGGAACGCCCAACTCGCTCTTCCGCTACTTCAACGACAAAGCCATCGAAGAAGGAACCACCCGACGCGTCATCTTTGTGGAACACCCCGAGTATGAGCCCACTATACCTGACATAGCCTACAGCGAGGAACAAACCGAGTTCATCCACGAACAACTCGATTGGCTGGAGACACAGAACGGCAGCGTTCACAACCAGCAGATAGAAGAAGCCGTCTTGGCGTGGAAGACACAAAAACTCGCCCTCATGGGCAACGACAAAGTCAAAAGGCTCATGATCAATACCCCTACCGACATCTACCGACGAGCCGCCTATTTGGCATACATACTCAACCGCTTCGAACGTGTAGAAGACAGTCTGATCTTCGGGCAATGGGTAGCGGAGTACATGCTCAGAGCCACCTTCAACCACACCTTCCAACAGCAACAGGCCATTGCCGACGAAGGCAAGAAGCACTTCGCCATTAGCACGCAAAACTACTGCGAAGACTTCAACCAAACCATGTTAGACGCCCTGCCACAGCAATTCGAATGGCAAGACGTCATAACATACAGAAAACTACACAATTACTCGGGCGCACACAAGTCCCGAGTGATACTAACCAGATGGAAAAACCGCGGTAAAATCAAACAGATAAAGTCAAACACATTTATTAAACTCTGAGGACAAGAGACATGAAAAACGAAAACCTTATTCACCAATTCATTCGCTGGTTCTTGCAATTGCTCACCGCAATCCTCAAGAAACTCAGAGAGAATGGAAAAATCTAAACATTTAACACTATGGCACTTATCAAACCAATGGAACTCCTGACGGCATTGTCAGGCAAAGTGTGCGGACACTCAAACAAGTATTTCGCTGTCCGCAATGGCACACAGTACACAGGTACTATCTGCAACCCTTATACGGGTGATCCTACTCCTAACCAAGTGGCGGTAAGACAAAAATTTGCAGACACCATCGAGGCGCTTAACGCCCTCACTACCCAAGAAAAAGAAGCCTACCAAGAGGCCTTCCGCAAACAGAAGAAGTACAAAACCCTTCGTGGCTTCATCTTCTCAGAACTCTACAAAACTAACCTTTAAACCTTAAACCTTAATTCCTTAAACCTTAAACAACTATGGCAAAAGTAGAATATGCATTCCCTGTGGAGAAGATCCACGGCAAAGTGGCTAAGAGCCACAAGATTGGCTTCGCGCATCGCGTAGCAAGTAAACTCAACTACACTCAAGCATACGGTCAACGCACCACTCCTGTGACCAAGAAGGAGGTTGACCATCGTACTAAGTTCGGTGCTGTGTCTATCGCGACCGCTGCGCGTTTGGCTGACCCAACCAAGATGCAAGCCGACCAATTGGCATACAAGGCACAGACCAAGTACAAGACCCTGCGTCAGTATGTCTTCAACCAAGAGTGGCTGGCGTACACCCCTGCGTAAAATGAGCGATAACCAATAACCGATACCCGATACCCGATATCCGATATCCGATATCCGATATCGGCTATTGGCTATATTTTCAAAGAAAGTGCGGAGCAATCTGCACTTTTTTTTGTGTATATCAAATATTTTTTGTACCTTTGTACCCGATTTGGTGAAAGAACATTTGTGCGTTCTGAGCCGTAAACATTTGTAGGTTTATTAAATAAAGTGGTTCAAAATAGTTCAACATGGTTCAAGATAGTTCAACATTGGACAATACTGAACGCGAAGCATTGAACAACACTGAACCACACTGAACAAAACAACATCATGATTAAAATCACTTTTCCGGACGGAGGCGTCCGCGAGTACGAGAGCGGTATCACCGCTTACGAGGTAGCTGCAAGCATTAGCAGCCGTTTGGCACAAGACATCCTTGTTGCCAGTATCAAAACTCCTAACCAAGAGGAGTGGCAAATCGTAGAACTCAATGCCCCAATCACCGAAGATTGCGACATCAAACTCCACAAATGGGAGGACAAAGAGGCGAAACACGCTTTCTGGCACACATCTTCACACTTGATGGCAGAGGCATTGCAGGAGTTGTATCCAGGTATCCAATTCGGTATCGGTCCAGCCATTGAGAATGGTTTCTACTACGATGTGTATCCTGCCGAGGGACAAACCATTAAGGATAGCGACTTCGCTGCTATCGAGCAAAAGATGGCAGAGCTTCGCGCTAAGAAAGAGCCATTGGTAAAGAAATCTATCGCTAAGGCAGATGCACTCGCAGAGTTTGGCGCAAAAGGTCAGACATACAAGTGCGAGCTTATCAGCGAACTGGAAGATGGACATATCTCTACCTATACACAAGGTGCATTTACCGACCTCTGTAAAGGTCCTCACTTGGTATCTACCGAGGCCATCAAAGCCATCAAGGTGCTCAGTTGTGCAGCTGCATACTGGCGTGGTGACGACTCTCGCCCAATGATGACCCGTATCTACGGTATCACTTTCCCTAAGAAGGCGATGTTGGACGAGTACTTGACATTGCTCGAAGAGGCTAAGAAACGCGACCACCGCAAGATTGGTAAGGAGTTGGAGCTCTTTATGTTCTCTGATATGGTGGGTAAAGGTCTGCCTATCTGGTTGCCAAAGGGTACTGCGCTCCGTCTGCGCCTCGAGGACTTCCTCAAGAAGATCCAAAAACGCTATGGCTATCAACAAGTAATCACTCCACATATCGGTAACAAGAACTTGTACATCACTTCTGGTCACTGGGATCACTATGGTAAGGACTCCTTCCAACCAATCACCACTCCAGAGGAAGGCGAGGTATATTTGCTCAAACCAATGAACTGCCCTCACCACTGTACAATCTTCAAGAATACTCCTCACTCATACAAGGATCTGCCTCTGCGTATTGCTGAGTTCGGTACTGTATATCGCTATGAGCAATCGGGTGAGTTGCACGGTTTGACCCGTGTGCGTAGTTTCACCCAAGATGATGCGCATATCTTCTGCCGTCCTGACCAAGTGAAGAGCGAGTTTATCCGCGTGATGGAGATTATCGAGATCATCTTCAAGTCATTGGCATTCGAGAACTTCGAGGCACAAATCTCGCTGCGTGACCCTAACAACACCACCAAGTACGTAGGTTCGGACGAGGTATGGGAGAAGGCAGAGCAAGCTATCATTGAGGCATGCCAAGAGAAGGGTCTTCCTGCTCGTGTAGAGACTGGCGAGGCTGCTTTCTATGGTCCAAAATTGGACTTCATGGTGAAGGATGCGCTCGGCCGTCGTTGGCAGTTGGGTACTATCCAAGTAGATTACAACTTGCCAGAGCGCTTTGACCTGGAGTACGTAGGCGAGGATAACCAAAAGCACCGTCCTGTGATGATTCACCGTGCACCATTCGGCAGTATGGAGCGCTTCGTGGCTGTACTCATCGAGCATACCGCAGGTAAGTTCCCATTGTGGCTGACTCCAGACCAAGCTGTGGTATTGCCAATCTCTGAGAAGAGTAACGAGTATGCGCACAAAGTGAAAGAGATGCTCGAGGCACAAGATGTACGCTGCATCGTAGATGACCGCAACGAGAAACTCGGACGTAAGATTCGCGATAACGAATTGAAGCGTATCCCATACATGCTCATCGTAGGTGAGAAAGAGGCAGAACTCGGACTCGTCAGTGTTCGCCAACAAGGCGCAGAGGAGAAGGGTCAGATGACCGTTCAAGAGTTCGCTGATATGATCACTGCGACCGTGAAGGAGCAGATGAATGCGTATTAATAGACCGCCCTGCGGGCTGTTAGAAGTTAGACCGCTACGCTGTTAGAACGGGGCATTGCCCCTGTTAGATATAAGCAAGATATAGAAAAAGACGAGGATTGTCCTCGTCTTTTTTCATATCCTGAGCCTTTCGCCTCTCGCCTTTAGCCTCTAACCTTTAGCCTTTAGCCTCTAACCTCTCGCCTACTTAACTTCCAGATAATCGGTCGTGACGAATGCGCAGCCACAGTCTACCAAGCGTTGGTAGGTGCTGTCGTTATTCACCGTCCATGCTGCCACCTCTACGCCCAGCTCGTTGCAGGTGTTCACCAACTCGGGGTTGATGTTAGCATGTTGGATACTGATATTGGTCTTCCACTCGTGGCACCATTGCACATCCTCGTCCTTCACCGTTTGGCGCAGGTATTGGCATTGCAGTTGAGGGTAGTTGGTACGGATATACTCCAGCGACTTGCGCATGGAGGTCAGGATAACCGCCTCTTCTACCAAACCGTGCTTCTCAATCAACGCATAGAGCGATGGGAAAAGCGACATATCGTTGTTGTTGATACCTGTTGCCCACTTGAGTTCCACCACAGGGAATACGTTGTACTCCTTGCAAATCTCCAAATAACGGTCAACGGTACAAATCGTCGCCGTATAGGTGACATCCTTGCGCGTCTGGGTAAGAGGGAGCGAAAGGAGACTATCCAATGTAATCTCTGGTATGAGTACCTCCTCTATACCAGCGCGTTGTAGATGGTCATCGTGCCAACAAACGCATTGTCCGTCCAGGGTGGTCTTGACATCGCACTCCAGTCCTTGATAACCGAAGTGTTTAGCACCATTGATGAATGCCTCTTCGGTGTTCTCTACACCCAAGAGACTGCCGCGGTGACCAATGAGAATGGGCTTTTCGCAGCATGACTGTGCAATGAACATCATCATGCACAAGATGAATAGATTCTTTTTCATGGTATTATAAATTGGTTGTTATTGTTGTACTGTAGTATGGGTGAATATCTCCTCGTTCTCCTGCATCTTCATCCAGTGGTAGAAGTCCTTGTCCATGCGGACGGGGGGAGCAATGAGGGTGATGACATTCTGCTTGATGTCGTCATAGACGCGCAAATGCAATGCCGTTTCGCCTTTATGTTTCTCGCAATACTCCGTTAGTTCGTCAATGAGCGATGGTTGGATATTCTCAATGGGGAGATGGAGTGTGATTTGCTTAGCATGCTTGTGGGCATCGCTCATGAGGTCCACCTGTTGTATCGCCAATTCGTATTCTGCCTCAGGTACTGGTTTGGGTTTGAACCAACGCTGGTTGGCACCATACTGCTGAATGATACCTGTGAGGAAGACATATACATTGGGTTTGAGCAGGCTGGCGTACTGCTTGTAAGCTTCGCCAAAGAGAGTGAACTGGTAACTACCCGAATAGTCCTCAATGGTATATCTGCCGTATGGGTTGCCCTTGCGTGAGGTGGCATCTTCTGCCTCTACCACGATACCGCCGAAGAAGAGGGGGCGATTCTCGTGTTGGGTAATCCATTGGGTAGGGTCTATCTTCTCTTGTTCCTCCTCTGTATCTGTCTCCTCGTCGCTGCTATTAGGGCTGAAGGCTGCACGTGCATCAGGTTTGCGCCATGCATCAAACTGGGTGAGTTCGGCTGCCGTGATGGTGCAGACATCGCGTACCTCCCATTCCCACTCGTCCAATGGGTGGGCAGAGAGGAAGATACCGATGAGGTTCTTCTCCTTGTTGAGTCGTTCTACTGCGGACCAGCGTGGCACAGGGAGCATCTCTGGCAATTGGATGTCAATGCCCATGCCACCGCCCAGGTCGCCGAAGAGCGACATGCTGTTGGCAGCTTGGTCTTGCTGGTATCTGTTGCCAAAGCGCACCAGCACATCGAGCATGTTCTCGCCCTTGGCGTTTACGGCAAAGAGTTGCTCGCGGTATATGCCACTGAAACAATCAAATCCGCCTGCCAGAGCCAGACTCTCGATGGTCTTCTTGTTGCATGCTTGCAGGTTGACGCGTTGTACGAAGTCAAAGATATCCTTGTATTTACCGTTTTTCTCACGCTCTTGGATGATGGCCTCTACGGCGGCTTCGCCAACACCTTTCACGCCACCCAGACCAAAGCGCACGTCGCCGTTCTTGGTCACGGTGAAGTTCAGACCCGACTCATTGACATCGGGGGCGAGGACGGACATGCGCATGGCTTTGCACTCGTCCATGAACTTCGTTACGTCCTTGATGTCGTCTTTGGCCACGGTGAGGTTGGCAGCCATGAACTCGGCAGGGTAGTGGGCCTTGAGGTAAGCCGTCTGGTATGCCACCCATGAGTAGCATGCCGCGTGCGACTTGTTGAAGGCGTAGGATGCGAACTTCTCCCAGTCCGCCCAGATCTTCTCCAGCACTTTCTCATCGTGTCCATTGGCTTTACCACCGTTGATGAACTTAGGTTTGAGTTCAGCCAGCATAGCCATAATCTTCTTACCCATGGCCTTACGGAGCTGGTCACTCTCGCCACGGGTGAAGTTAGCCAATAGGCGCGAGAGAAGCATCACCTGCTCCTGATATACCGTCACACCATAGGTGTCCTTGAGGTACTTCTCCATGATAGGTATATCGTAGGTCACGGGCTCCAGACCATGTTTGCGCTTGATGAACTGCGGAATATAGTCCATCGGTCCTGGACGATAGAGCGCGTTCATGGCGATAAGGTCACCCATGACGGTTGGCTTGAGCTCCTTCATGTACTTGCGCATACCTGCCGACTCAAACTGGAAGACACCTATGGTGCGTCCCTCTTGGAAGAGTTTGTAGGTCTCCGCATCGTCTTTCGGAACGTGGTCAATATCCACATCTATGCCGTGACGCAATTTGATATTCTTGAGGCACTCTTTGATGATAGTCAGGGTCTTGAGTCCGAGGAAGTCCATCTTGATCAGACCCACGTTCTCCACCACGTGACCGTCGTATTGCGTTACGAGAATGCGTTGTTTGCTGTCCTTATCTTCGACGGTACTCAGTGGCGCATATTTGGTCAGGTCATCCGCACCGATGATGACGCCGCAGGCGTGGATACCCACTTGGCGCACGGTGTTCTCCAACTGCTGTGCATAGTTGAGCATGGAGGCTATCTCTGGCTCGCCACCATTGACGAGGTCCTTGAGTTCTGCCACGTACTTGTAGCAGTTCTTGAGATTGACTTTGGGCGATTTGCCTTTCTCGTCCTTGATGTTATCGGGAAATCCGCGTTCGGGGATATAGCTCTTGATCTCATTGACACGAGCCAGAGGAACACGCTGTACGCGTCCGACATCGGCGATAGCGGATTTGGCAGCCATAGCACCGTAGGTGATGATGTGCGCCACGCGTGTCTTGCCGTACTTCTCCGTCACCCAGTCCAGCACTTTGCCACGACCTGCATCGTCGAAGTCGGTATCAATATCGGGTAGGGATATACGGTCAGGATTGAGGAAACGCTCAAACAGCAAGTCATACTCCAGCGGATCAAGGTCGGTGATACGCAAGCAGTAGGCTACTACTGAACCTGCGGCACTACCACGACCAGGGCCTACGCTCACGCCCAACTCTTCGCGGGCAGCGCGGATAAAGTCCATCACAATGAGGAAGTAACCCGGGAAACCCATGGTCTTCATGATATGCAACTCGAAGTTGATACGCTCCTCCTGCTCCTCGGTGAGGGTCTCGCCATAGCGTTGGTGCGCGCCTATATAGGTAAGGTGGCGTAGGTAGTCCGCCTCCAATTTGATACGGTATAGGCGATCGTAGCCACCAAGGGTCTTGATTTTCTTCTCGGCTTGCTCTTGGCTGAGTACCACATTGCCGTGTTCGTCTCGGGTGAACTCGTCAAAGAGGTCTTGCTCGGTAAACTTGGCGTGGTAACTTTCCTCGGTGCCAAAGTCCTCGGGGATAGGGAACTTAGGCATGATAGGTCCCGAATCAATGGAGTAGGTCTCGATCTTATCCACAATCTCCTGCGTATTGCTGATGGCCTCTGGCAGGTCAGCGAAGATAGCAGCCATCTCCTCGGGGGTCTTGAGCCACTCCTGCTTGGTGTAGTGCATGCGGTCCACATCGTCCACATAGTGGTTGGTGCTGAGGCAGATGAGTCGGTCGTGTGCTTCGGCATGTTCTTCCTCTACGAAGTGTACATCGTTGGTGGCTATGATTTTGACATTATGCTTGCGTGCCAAGTCAACAAGCACCTCGTTCACCACTTTCTGTACTTGGTAGGTGTGTTGGTCTGCCCCAGGCTTCTCGGTCTGGTGGCGTTGCAACTCTATGTAGTAGTCCTCGCCGAAGAGTGCCTTGAACCATTCGATGGTCTGCTCGGCCTCGGTGAAATCCTGTGTGCTGAGTCCCTGCATGACTTTCTGTGGCAACTCGCCACCCAAGCAGGCGGAGCAGCAGATGAGTCCCTCGTGGTTCGCTTGCAATAACTCCTTATCTATACGCGCGGTGCGATAGAAACCATCTATAAAGCTCTGACTGGTGAGTTTGCAGAGGTTGAGGTAGCCCGTTTTGTTCTTTGCCAACAGGATAAGGTGCCAACCGCTCATGTCCACCACCTGTGTCTTGCCTTCTCCTGTGGTTATCTTATAGTCTTTATCTTGCATTAGTCGTCCACGGCGAGCGCAGTATGCCTCTATACCTACGATGGGTTTGAAGGGGATGAACTCGGTACCTTCTTCTTCGGCTTTGGCTTTGAGCTTGGCGTTGGCTTTCTTGCAGCAGTCCAATAACTCTTTGATACCGTACATATTGCCATGGTCAGTCAATGCAATGGCAGGCATGCCTACGCAGATGCTCTTATCCACCAGGTCTGCTACTTTGCTCATGCCGTCCAGCACAGAATAATGCGAGTGTACGTGTAAATGTGTAAAATTCATAAGGCCATATTTTTTGCAAAAGTACGAAAAAAAATTGAATTATACAAATAATATTCGCAAAAATATTCTTTATATTTGCGTATGTCGCAATAAATCACTACCTTTGCAGCCGAAAAATTATAATCAAATGAAACGAATACTTTTCTTTTTTCTTTTTGCCAGCATGCTGCTTGTAGCGCAGGCTGCTTCTTATTCGGGTACATTGCCCGTTTTGTATATCCAAACGAAGGATAATGCTCCTATCGTGAGCAAGGAGGACTACATCGATGCCACTTACTACCTTGATAATAAGGGACTGGCTGGATATGAGAGTATCGGTTCGGCTTCTGCGCCCCTCGCGATGGAGATCAAGGGACGCGGTAACTACACTTGGCGCGACTTCAACAAGAAACCTTACCGTCTGAAGTTGGCAGATAAGCAGCCTCTGATGGGTTTGACCAAAAGCAAGCATTTTGCGCTGATGGCGCATGCCGATGATGCACAGAGCAAGAAGGGCTTCATGCGCAATCAGGTGGGCTTTGAGCTGAGCCGAATGATAGGTATGGAGTGGACGCCAGCCACGGCTCCTGTAGAGGTGGTGCTCAATGGCGACTATATCGGTCTTTATTTCTTGACGGAGACAATTCGTGTGGATAAAGACCGTGTGAACATTGTGGAGCAAGAGGATGAGGAGACCGACCCTGCGGCTATCACAGGTGGCTGGCTCGTGGAGATTGACAACTATCGAGAGGATCCTCAGGTCATTATCTACGAAGGCGACCGTTATCATACCGAAACGGCATTTACCTACAAGACTCCTGAAGTATTATCCAACGCACAAGAGCAATTCTTGAGAACAGAAATGGAGCGTATTAATCGTCTGGTGTACGGCGATAAGAACTCCGCTGAACTTTGGCAGTATCTGGATATGGATGCATTGGCACGCTTCTATATTGTGCAGGAGATTATGGATAACTATGAGTCCTTCCACGGCAGTTGCTATCTGTATCGTGAGAAGGGTGATGGACAGAAGTGGAAGTTTGGTCCAGTCTGGGACTTTGGTAGTTCGTTCAACCGCAACAAGGATCGCTATCTCTTTGAGGGCGATGTATGGCACAACCACTGGATTCCTGAGATATGCCAATTCCCTGCCTTCATGGCGCGTGTCAAAGAGATTTGGAAGGAGTTTTATCCTCAGATCAACGCTATCTATACCTTTACGGGTGCTCAACTTTCGCTGCTGAAGTCGGCGGCGGTGGCAGATGCCAACCGTTGGCCAGATTATAGCGGTAACAGGGACCTGCAGAAGCGTATTAATAATGTCAATGCGTGGCTCCAAAGTTCTGTAGCATGGCTCAACGAGCAATGGAAAACCAGCAGCAACCCTGGTGGCAATGATAATCCTGGAGGCAATGAAGGTGGAGGCAATAATGATGGTTCGCTCAGCGAAGTGATTAGTATGCATGTATGGGTGAATGGCCAGTCGGTAGAATATATTGTCAATCAGGTGGATAGTATCACTTTTGCCAAGAAAGAGGGTATTGTTATCAAGGCGAAGGTACCTGATTTTTGGAAAGATGTCTATGTATATTTATGGGATACGGATGGTGTGGAAGCAGGTGACTATAAGGCAAGCAAACATGGTGATTGGTATGTATATACCTATTTTGGTAAGTCGCTGAATATCATCTTCAAAGAGGGTAAGGGTTGGAATGGATATCCTTACCAATCCGAAGACCTCAAGACCAACCGAAGCGGTTGCTATGTCATCACGCAGGAGGGCGATAACAAAGGCGTATTCAACGAGGTGGATTGTGAGTGAGGCGAGAGGTGAAAGGCAGGAATAGAAAAAGGCGAGCAATGCTCGCCTTTTTCATTTATTGGTTTCCGGCTTATGGCTTCTGGTTGCCTCTAAACAGGTTATTTACTAAGTATCTCCTCAATCTCTGCCTCGTCGAGGTTGCGACCTACGATGACGCCCTCTTTGTTGATGAGGATAGTGGTTGGGATAGCAGAGATGCCGTACTTGTCGCTTGGGGTGTACGGTTCTGCGCGTTGGTCGCGGATGTGTTGCCATGGCAACATGTCTTCCTCGATGGCTTTGAGCCATGCAGCCTCATCGCGGTCGCAACTTACGCCCAAAATCTCCAACTTGCCTGATGGGTGATAAGAGGTGTAGAGTTCCTTCAATGCAGGCATCAAGCGGCGGCATGGACCGCACCATGAAGCCCAGAAGTCTACCAGTACGTAGTCGGTCTTGCCTACCAAGTCGCTCAGTGCCAATTCGGTGCCGTCTGCCTTCAGCGATACAATGTCAATGTATGGATTGCCCGCAGAGGTCAGCAATTCGATTTGATACTCGTTGTACACTGGCTCCAGAGTTGGCATCTCCAGACGCTCTGCTGGGATGGCTGCAAAAAGTTCTGCTTTCTGCTCTGGTGTGAGCATATAGAAGTGTGACAACACGATAGAATCGGATGTGGGGTCTTCTACATTCTCAATCAATAGGGTGTAACCATCTGTGATAAAGCCCTCAATCAATGAGTCTTTCACTGCACGATCTTCCACTGTCTCCAGTTGTGTACTCAGGTTATTGTACATGTCGATGTACTGTTCGTATGCCGTTTTCTTAGGCGTACACGCTACCAAGCATCCTAATGCCAATAGCGAAATAAAAATTTTTTTCATATAGTTCCTTGTTTATTTATTCTCGCTCCTCTTGGCGGAGACCCCGATAAAGCTCGCTTTTTGGGGTGCTCTCAGGGAAGGGTTGGGGGTAGGCTTTTTACTCCGCATTCGCCAACGGACTGGCTTGTGTATACACGCGTGCGGCGAGTTCTTGGTCAAGTTGGTAGAGGCCGTAGCCGTTGTCGCCAATGAGACGGAGTTTGTGTACCAATTCGGTAGCGTTCTCTTCCTCCTCCACTTGCTCATCCACGAACCAGTTGAGGCGGCTTTGCAGTGCAAAGTCTTTCTCTTCTACGGCGAGTGCCATGAGGTTGTTGATGAGGGCTGTCACTTTTCCTTCGTGAGCCAGTGTGTGCTCAAATGCAGCCAAGGGCGAAGCCCATTCGGTATCTACCGCAGCGATAGGAGCGAGCAGTACGCGTCCGCCACGGCTTTGCAGGTAGTTGAGCAGAATCATAGCATGGTCTTGCTCCTCCTTGAATTGGATAGCGAACCAGTTGGCAATACCAGGGAATCCAGCATCTTGGCAGTATGCTGACATACTCAAATAGAGATATGCCGACCACATCTCGGCATTGATTTGGGCGTTGATAGCCTCTTCAAGTTTCTTAGAAATCATAATTGTGATGTTTAGTATTGTTTAGTATTGTATAGTATTGTTTAGTATTGTTTATACAAAAACTGTGCCATTACATGCGCAACTTGAAGCCCGAGAGAATCGTGTCAGGGCGGAAGTGGAACACGCTGGCCATCTCGCCTGCCATGCAGAAACCGCATACACGGCATTGCTCAGTGCCATAGCCCAGACACAGGCTGCGGCTGCCATCGGTATAGATGAAGTTGGTCACAAAGCACTCTTTGCCCAGTTGTATCTCGCCCAAAGCATTGCGCTTCATGAGTTTCAATCCCGAACACGAGTTCATGATAGGGTAGCCCTTTTTCTTGAACGCGAGCACTTTGTCTATCAATTCGGCTTTTTTCTCGGGTGGCAGCATCAGGTATTCGGTACCAGGGTAGGGAGTGTGGAAATTGATAGAGATCTGCTCAATGGCAGGATTGTTCTTGGCGTACTCCATCGCGGCATCCAGCGACTCGTAGTTGAGGGAGTTCACCACCATATTCACACAGATATGTTTGAAGCCAGAATTGCGAATATTCTCCTCCAAACGAGCAAACGAACCTTCGCCGCGCACGCGGTCATGATATTCTCCTACGCCGTCCATGCTCACCCAGATAGACTGCGGACGAATCCACGAGAAATCCTGCTGCGCATTGGTAGTCACCGTGATCGAGAAGAACCCTATCTCCAATGCCGCATCAATCAGGTCGTTGATTGTGCGTCCGTCCTCCTTCCACAACGTAGGCTCGCCGCCCTCTAAGTCAATGAAGCGCGAACCGAGTTCGTAACTGTAGCGCATGTCGGCTACGATGTCCTCAAACTTGCGTTGTTTGTATCCCGCGCTGCCATAGACAGAGCAGTGTTTGCAGCGCAAATTGCATTTGTCGGTGATAAACAGTACGGTCTGCAAAGGGGCTTTGCGACCCAAGAAACGGGCACGAACAAACCATTGTGCCAAATACACGTAGTGCGATAATGTCTTGAATATATTCATGTTGTGTTTAGTGGACGGCGCTCGGCGCCTACTGTTTAGTGTTTAGTGGACGATGATATGCACAATGATGAGCACCAGACAGAAGAAGGTGCAGATATTGCGGGCGAGTAGCCAACGGAAGAGGAACCAGTCCATGCCAGCTTTCTTGTAGCTTTCCCAGTCGCCCATGGGACCCATCCACCAACGGGGGGTGTCATTGCGTGGCAGACCATAGGCAAAGAGTCGGGTAGAGTGGATAAGGAAAATAGACATAGGCAGTGTCATCAATGTGAGCAGGTACCATGCGCTCCACCAACCTAATCCGATACCTAATGCTAATATGGCGAAAGGCATTAGCGCAAAGAATCCGATAAAGACTATCATTGCAGCCTTGTTCTTGAGGAGGCGCGCAAAAGTCATTTTGCCCAGTTCGGCATCGGCGTTCACCTCCATTACGGAGTGGACATACACGATATTCGTCACCATGCAGCCGATGGCTATGCTCATACACAGCATTTGCCACGAGAAGGGTGTGCCTGTTAGTGCGGCTTGTACGCCCAACATAAGCAGTGGGCCAAACATAAGACCAATGACCAATTCGCCCAGACCGTGGAAACCCAATTCCAAGGGCTTGCCTGAGTAGTTTATACCCACTATCAGACCGATCACGGCATAGACCACGATACCCATAGCGGCTTGCCAACCGTGTATGAGCCATTGGGCGATGAAGGCTATTGCGCCCATTACGGCAGCGAAAGATAAGAATCCTACTATCGCCCAACCCAGTTGGCGAAGTGTAGCCTTGCCTTCGCCCAAGTAGTGGCATTTCTCCATGCGTGCGCGCACGCTCGTACTGCTAATATCTGCGCGTGTGCGTGAGTCGTGTTTGTAGTCAAAATAGTCATCTGCGAGGTTCATTCCCAAATGGGCAGCGCATACGCCCAACAATATAGGCAAGGCGAGCCACCAGAGGAAACCTTCTTGACCGATACACAGGATAATAGCAGTCAGACATGGTAGAACTGACTGAGGCAACGCGATATTGCGTGCATTCTTGAACCAAAAACCAATCTGGGACATACGTATGATTATTAAAAAAACGCTACAAAGGTACTATATTTTTGGCAATCTTGCAAATTCTATTATGAAAATTCACATTTAATCTTCAAAAATCTATTTTCGTTTGCACATCTCAAAAAAAAGTAGTATCTTTGCACCGAAATGGCATAGTTTTTGCTATTGTTTTTAACAAAGAGTAAAATTATTATAAACAATTAAATGAGTACGAATATGAAGAAATATGTTTGTGATGTATGCGGTTGGGAGTATGATCCTGCCGTAGGTGTAGAGGAAGCGGGTATTGCTCCTGGAACCGCTTGGGAAGATGTTCCTGCTGATTTCGTTTGTCCACTCTGTAGTGTGGGAAAAGACGAGTTCTCTGAGGCGGAAGAATGAAAGTCCGCTTTGTAACATTAGGTTGTAAATTGAACTTTGCTGAGAGTAGCGCTCTCGGCAAAGTTCTTTTGTCACGTGGTCATCAGCGTGCTTCGCTCAGCGAGATCCCCGACTTGTGCGTAGTCAATACCTGCTCCGTCACCGATGCCGCTGACCACAAAGATCGTCAGGCAATCAACCAGTTACACCGTAAATACCCTAATGCCATTATTGTCGTTACAGGCTGCTATGCCCAACTGCAACCCGAGCAGATAAGCCATATCGAGGGCGTGGATTATGTCCTTGGCCAGAACGAGAAATACGACATACCGGCGCTTGTTGATACCCTCGAAGCGCAACTACTACACAACCCTACACAACCTTACACGTCCCTACACAATCGCATCCGTGTCGCGGCTATCCGCGAGGTGGACGAGTTTCATGGCGTGCGTTCGGGCGACGACCGTACACGATGTTTTATCAAGGTGCAGGACGGTTGCAACTATTTCTGTACCTATTGCACCATTCCATATGCGCGTGGCAAATCGCGCAACCCGAAGATAGAGGAGGTTCTACAAAATGCTCAAGAAGCCATTGACCAAGGCGTTAAGGAGTTGATTCTCACGGGTGTGAACATTGGCGACTTCGGTCGAAGTACAGGAGAGAACTTTGCGGATTTGATTAGAGCCATAGACAATTTGGAGGGCGATTTCCGTGTTCGCATTTCATCCTGCGAACCGAACCTATTGACGGATGAGATCATAGATTTCGTTGCGAATTCGAAGCATTTTGCTCCACACTTCCATATTCCGTTGCAATCGGGCAGCAATGAGGTATTGGCGATCATGAAGCGCCGTTATACCCGCGAACTATTTGCCGAACGTGTACAGCACATCAAGGCGGTCATGCCGCATGCTTTTATAGGTGTGGACTGTATGGTCGGCGTGCGCGGTGAGACAGAGGCATGTTGGGAGGACTATCTGGCGTTTATCAAGGGATTGGATGTGAGTCAGTTGCATGTCTTTACGTATTCGGAGCGTGCCAATACGCGTATGCTGGAGATGGACCTGTATGTGGTGCCAAAAGCTGAGCGCCAACGTCGCAGTAAGATCCTACATCAAGTGTCGGAGGAGAAGACGCGTGCTTTCTATGCACAACATGCTGGCAGGAAGGCAACTGTCCTTTGGGAATCGAAGCGTGAGGGTGACCAGATGGCTGGCTTCACGGACAATTATATTAAGGTATATGCACCTTACAAAAAAGACAAAGTGAACACTTTTGAAGAAATTGTGTTGTAAAATTTGCACAATTCAAAAATTATTACTACCTTTGCGCCGTCTTTGCTAACAAGGCAGAGATTTCTTACATTTTTTTCAGAAAAGATTATTTTACATTACAAACATTTTATATGCAATACGATATGCGAAAACTCGGGCAAATGACGCTCGAACAATTGACTGAGATTGCACAGACATTCGACATCAAAGTCGCTAAGAATGCTGAGGCGCGATCTGTTATTTACCAAATCTTAGATGCCCAAGCCGACAGACATGGCGCAGAAGTACAAGCTCGCGCCGAAGCCCGCGAAGAGAGACGCAAAGGTAAACGAACTCGTATCCAAAATGCACCACAGAAAGTGAATACCGATAACCTCAAGAGCAATCGCGTATTGGCTACCGTAGGCAGCAAAGAGGAGACTATGGGACAGATCAAAGAGGAACAATCCAAACAACCACAACCCAAGCCTGTGATTTCGGCTGTACAACCATCGTTGTTTGAGGCTCCAATACCCGTCAGCGAGGAGACAGAGGCAGAAGAAATCAAAGCACCAAAGGTGAAAGAGACAGAGGCAAAAGAGACGAAACAACCAGCGAAGAAGAAAAAGAGTCGTAAGGCGAAGAAAGAGGAAGTGGCTGCTGTGGAGCCAATAGTAGAGACTCCTGTAGAAAAGCAGGAAACGCCTCAAGAGGAAGCAGCGGAGCCTACGAAGCAAGCAGAGAAACAGCCCAAAGCCAAGAAGCGTGGACGACCTAAGAAAGAGACTGTAGAGGCTGTAGAGGCAGTAGAGACGATTGAGACAACGAAAGAGGAAGAAAAGACTGCTGAGGTAGAGTCCGCTAAGCAGAGTGAGGTCGTGGCAGAGGAAATGCCCAACCCACATACCCCAAGCCGCAAGAGCGAGACTAAAGAGGAGCGTCAGGCGCGTGTGAATGCTCGTATAGCACAAATCACACAGCAGATAGCCAAACGCGAAGAGCAAATAGCCAACGGAGAAGAGGTCACTCCTCTGCAAGAGAAACCACAGCCCAAACCACAACTTTCACCCGAAGAGGAAATGCTCAACAAGGGTGTGGAAGCGTTTGGAGATACCATCACGGCTATTGGTACATTGGAGTGCGCACCTGACGGCTATGGATTCTTGCGTAGTGCGGATTACAACTATATTTCTTCGCCAGATGATATATACGTGTCGCAACAACAGATCCGTCAATACAGTTTGAAGACTGGCGACACCGTGGAGTGTACGATTCGTCCACCTCGCGACACCGATAAGTATTTCCCAATGAAAGAGGTGCTTCGCATTAATGGTATTGCTCCTGCCTTGGCAAAAGAGCGTATTGCGTTCGAGAACCTCACGCCGCTATTCCCCGATGAGAAATTCCAACTCTGCAAAGGCGATAAGAGCGACCCGCTATCGGTGCGTATCATAGACTTCTTTGCTCCTATCGGTAAGGGACAGCGCGGACTGATTGTAGCACAACCCAAAACGGGTAAGACCGTATTGCTCAAGGATATAGCCAATGCTATCTCCAAGAACCACCCTGAGGTGTATATGATAGTGCTGCTCATCGACGAGCGCCCCGAGGAGGTAACGGATATGGCGCGTTCGGTGAACGCTGAAGTTATTGCTTCGACCTTTGATGAACCTGCCGAGAATCATGTGAAGGTGGCCAATATTGTTCACGAGAAAGCCAAACGACTAGTGGAGTGCGGACACGATGTGGTCATCCTATTGGATAGTATCACGCGCCTTGCGCGCGCATATAATACGGTGGCACCAGCCAGCGGTAAGGTACTCTCGGGTGGTGTAGAGGCGCAAGCGCTTCACAAACCCAAACGCTTCTTCGGTGCTGCACGTAATATAGAGAACGGCGGTAGCCTCACCATCATTGCCACAGCATTGACCGAGACAGGTAGCAAGATGGACGATGTAATCTTCGAGGAGTTCAAGGGTACTGGTAATATGGAGTTGCAATTGGATCGCAAACTGAGCAACAAACGCATCTTCCCTGCGGTGGATATAGCAGCATCTTCTACCCGCCGTGATGACCTGTTGGTACCTGCGGATGTATTGAGCCGCATGTGGATGATCCGCAAGGAACTGACTGACATGAACAGCGTAGAGGCCATGGAGAAACTCAAGACCTATATGGAGCGCACCAGCGATAATGATGAGTTTCTGCTGACTGTGACAGGAATGAGGTAAGCTGATGAGGTTATAAGGCGATGAGGATAGTGATACTCAATGGACCTAATCTGAATCTGCTGGGACGACGAGAGCCCACGATCTATGGCACTCGCTCTATGGAGCAGGTGCTACTGGATGTGCAGCGTGCGTACCCAGAGGTGTATTTGGAATACCACCAATCTAACCACGAAGGGGATTTGATTGATTGGGTGCAGGAGTATGGACTGTTGGCTATAGACAAGGGACAGCAGATAGACGGAATAGTACTGAACGCAGGCGGATATACCCACACGAGTGTGGCATTGCGTGACGCGGTGGCATGTAGCCGAGTGCCTGTGGTGGAAGTGCATGTATCGGATATTGCGCAACGCGAGGATTTTAGGCATATTAGCCTGCTGACGGATGTGTGTGTGTGCAGCGTAATAGGGCAGGGTACAGATGGCTATAGACAAGCTGTAGCATGGATTGTGAACCAATTAAACAGAACGAATGAGTAGCAAGGAAAGGCAAATAGGTTTTGTTGCGTTGTGGCTATTACTGTTGGTGGCATTGCCAACGAAAGCGCAAAATAATCCCTATGTGGATGATAAACTGGTGCATTTCGGTTTCTCATTGGGTGTGGATTTTTTGTCGTATGGCGTGGAGGAGGCAGATACGCTCTTGCAGTTGAAACGACACGGAGAAATATATCATGCCCGAACATCGAATGTGGGTGTCGGATTCTCGGTCGGTTTTATCTCTGATTTGCGCTTGGCGCGCCACTTGAACCTTCGTTTCTGTCCAGGAATGCATTTTGGAGAGCGTACCATCACCTATATGAAAGAAGTGCCAGGAGGGTTGAGTGATTCGATTAGCGGTACTAATTGTACGCATAATAAGCCCTCTGTGCTATGTTTGCCAATCGATATTCCGCTGTATTTGAAATGGTCGGCAGAGCGTGAGGTGAACTATCGTCCGTATGTGACACTGGGTGCAGGTGTGAGTTTTGATTTAGGTCGAAGCAAAGATAAAGTGATATTGCAAAAGACAACGGACTATTTTGTGGAAGTGGGAATAGGTTGCGACTTGTATTTTCCATGGTTCAAGTTGGCTCCAGAAGTACGCTATCGCATAGGTTTTAATAATGTGTTGACACCTACAGCCGATTGCGAGAAGGAAGACTGGAAACTTCCCGCAGGCGATTTCTTCTATACCGATGCACTTTCACGTTTGACCAATCAACAGATTTCGTTGGTATTTAACTTTGAGTAATGCGCAGATTCTCAGACATATTAACAAGGGTAGTTGCACACATGATGGTGCTTTGTGGCATGCTATGTGTGGGCTTGACTGCATGTCAGCCAGATATATTGTCGGATAATCCTGCTTTGCAACTGAGTTTCTCGCACGACTCGTTGTTGTTTGATACTGTGTTCACCAATATGGGCTCGTCTACCAAGCGCATAATGGTGTACAACCCCAATAAGAATGCCTTGCTCATTGAGCGTGTGGAGATGAAAAATGGTCAGTCATTTTTTATCAATCTGGATGGCGAGAATCAGATGGAAAACCTGCGCGATATTACCTTGCGTGGAGGAGATAGTTTGTTCCTGTTTGTGCGGACAGAGATTGATCCGCAGAATCTGAACACACCCGTGTTGGTGGAAGATGCAATCGTGTTTCATGTCAATAATAAAACACAAACGGTTTATTTGCAAACATATGGACAGGATGTGCAGATAATACGCAGCAAGGAGAAATTCATGCAATATGACAACTTGCTGATTGATAATAAGAAACCGTATTTGATATACGACACCTTGGTGGTAGCAGGTAACCTGACTATTCAAAAAGGTGCCACCTTATACATGCACGCAGGTGCTATGATATATGCGTATGGCAATGTAACGGCTAAAGGAAGCAAGGAGCAGCCTATTGTGGTTCGCGGTGATAGGACGGATATGCTGTTTGATTCGGTGCCATATCGTGTAGCTTCGGCGCAATGGAATGGACTTTATCTGGTGCATTTGGCAGATTGGAGAACGCCTACCTATACGTTGGATTATGTGGACATTCTATCGGGTTCGATAGGCCTGTATGCCTTGTCAGAGAGTGTCCACAAACGTCCGAGGATGTCGCTGAGTAATGCGCGTATTCATAATCATTCGGTATATGGTCTGGTGCTGCAAAATGTGGATGCTACGGTGGTGAATACTGAGATCAGTAACTGCGCCTCGTACTGCGTGTATGTGGCGGGAGGAACGCATAATTTTGTGCATAATACGATAGCGTCGTATTTTGGTTATCCATATACCACCATCAATATCCATAATACCCCACGCGAAGATGTTGCAGCGGTGTATATCAATAACTTGAGTAAGAATGTGGCACCGACCACCACTTCGTTTTACAACTGTATCATCACAGGTGCGCGCAAGAATAATGTAGTGGTGGCAACGCCTCTGCCCGATTACTACGAAGGTAAGTTTATAGGCAATTATCTGCAGGCAGACTCCTTATCGGAGACCTTTGCGCAGCATAATGTCTATGCGAGTGATTCGGATACGGTGGTGTTTAGGAATATACATTACTTGTACAAAGAGTATCAATACTACGATTTTCAGTTGGATTCGTTGTCGCCTGCTCGTGGGATAGCCGATTCGGTGATGGCATCGTACTTTCCGATAGATCGTTTGGGTGTTCGACGCAAAGCGCAGCCAGACGCAGGATGTTATGAGTACGAGGAGTAGGTGGTAGACCACGAATAGATACCCAAAATCATAGAGAAAAGTCTAATAATGAGGTAAAAATGACTTTTCTCTTATTTTTTTTGTGGAAAAGTTGCAAATGTCGAAAAAAAGCAGTACCTTTGCACTTTCATGGCAAAATGCTATGATGATTTTGAAAAATATACATTTATAATAATATTATAATTACTAATTTTTTAACATTTTAACACAGATAAATTTAACAGTTGAACATGACACTATTTACTTCTTTTAGTCGTTTTTTTCGTGCATTAGGATGCGTAGTTTTGCTTTTTTCGTCGATGAGTCTTTGTGCCGCTCCTCCACGTTGGATGCGTCAGTTACCAAAAGCGAGTAATGATAATTACCGCTATGTGAAGGAAGATGCCAGTGCAAGCAATGAGGATGAGGCTTTTAACAAGGCTCTTGCTAAGGTGTTGAGAGAGTCAATCATGTCCTTGGGTCTGGAGTTTAATTCCACACAGGTAGAAACTGCGATAAAGACGGGTACCTTGGAGGCCAAGATGAGGGAATGGAGGATTCCTGTGAATGTGGTGTGTCATTATCGTCAAGGTTTGGAAAATGGTATGGTACGTGTATATGTGCTTTGCCAAGTAGCCAGAGCAGGTAATGTGGATCCACAGTTTGAGGAGTTTAGAAATTGTGGAAATGATGCTGATGAATTTGGTGGCCAGCAGGATTTGCGTCCTGCTCAATGGGCATTGTACGAGAGTGACCGCTATTTTTCTGCTTTTGAGACCATAGAAACCTCAGGAATGGATGAGAGCACAGCCAAGACACAGTTGGAGCAACAAGTACGACAATCGTTGATTGAACAACTGGTATTGACGGATAGTGCGTTGATGAAATTGATTCATACAGAGGTACAATGCGTGAAAAACGTAGGTCATGCTGTGGCATATGTGCAACGACAACTGATAACGGATAAGTATGATGAAATAGCGGAAGAGGAGTTGAACTATTGCTATTCAAAGATTGGACTTGCGGATACCTATATCGAGGAAAAGAAACTGGGTGAGGCAAATGCCAAGTTGGTAGAAGCACAACGACATTTATCGCATGCTGAACCTTTGGTTCGTTTCTTGGAAACCAATGCGTATAACCGTGCCGTGGAACGCTATGTGGATGATATGCATAAGTTCAAAAGAGATATTGCGCTGAAATTGATGCAGACCGAAGGTAAAAGCACCGGTATGCGAGAAGGCAAAATTCTGGAATTTTACCAAACTGCAGAGAATGCATTGGAAAAGCAAATGGTAGGTGACGCCTTGCGCTATTTCTATGCTGCACAAGTATTGTTGAAGGATATAGAAAACAATGATTATATCACAGTAATGGACAAGGAACAAGGTCGCGAAAGACCCGCTAATATGGTTCTGTTCCAGAAGATCAACAATATATTGAATCGTATTCAGATTACTTCTGATGGTTATCTGCCTGATAATAAGCGCGCTATGAAATTGGACTTCCGTTATGATGGATCTCCTATTACCAATCTTAATTTTGCGTATAACGACAATATGGGTTGGAGCGATATGTACTCGGTTTCGAATGGTTGGTCCAGTATCGAAATGCTGGAAAATAATCATCCCTCTTCACTGCGTATCCGCATAGAATATCGCTATACAGACGAGGCGAATTTTGATGCAGAATTGCCTTTGCTGATGGAGAAATATGCTGGTGAGTTGAGCTATGATAAAGTGGCAGAAAAATTGGTTAATATCGTTGTGAAACCTACCAAAATAGGTCCTTCGAGCAATCCTGCTGCGTCTAAATTTTCTACCAATATTGCTCAAAACTATGTAGCCGAGCAGATAACGGAGGATGCGCACAAAGTGTCTGCGATGGATTCGGCATCCTATCATAGTCGAGTTGTACAAGTGTGCAATGCTATCAGGGATAAAAATCCAGAAATGGTATACTCCCTTTTTACACCAGAAGGATACAATCAGTTTGAGCGATTGTACAAATATGGAACTCCAAAAATCGTAACCATGGCTGCATGCCGATATGTGCGCATTGGCACGGATGTACAATGTCGTAGTATTCCGATGAACTTCTCGTTCAACAAGGGTAAGCAACAATTGGAGAATGTGGTATTTACCTTCAATCGTTATGGCCTGATTGATGGTGTACAATTTGCCATGGAGGAGATAGCCGCTCGTAGTGTGATGAATGATCAGAATGTAGATGAACTTTCGCGTTTGACATTGTTGAACTTCTTGGAGAACTATAAGACGGCCTTTGCGTTGAAGCGTTTGGATTATATAGAATCCATCTTCTCGGATGATGCTGTGATCATCACAGGTCGCGTATTGCGTCCAACCGAACAAACACCTGAGTTTAAGGATATTCAGATGAAGTTGGATAATCAAATAGTACATGGTAATGTTTTATATAGACGAATGTCTAAAGAACAGTATATCAAGCGATTGAAGAGTTCATTCGATTCCAAGGAGTGGATAAATATCAAGTTTGGTAACACCGCGATTGATCCAAGCGCGCAGTCCAGTACTTTTGGTGTGCGACTGGTGCAAGACTATTTCTCGAATAACTATGGCGACCATGGTTATCTGTTCTTGCTGATTGATGCCAGCGATAGAGAGAACCCACTGATTCGCGTTCGTATGTGGCAACCAGAGATAGATATTGATTCGCAACCATTCTCCATGGAAGAGTACGACTTGATTACCCGTGGTACAAGTCAACAATAAATACAAAGGAGTTTGCTGAAAAGCCTAAGAAGTGAGTAAGCAGAAAAACAACACTTTAAACAATTATTAAAATGAAAAAGATTCTTTTATCGATGCTCGTAGTAGCATTGTGCGCAAGTTGCGCAAGTAAGAAAGCGGTAGATTATGGTCATGATCGCGTTCAAATTAAAGTGCCATGCATGCAAGAAGGTTTTGATGATGCCAACTATTTCCGTGCTACAGGTACAGCAACTGCCATGAACGCACAAAGTGCGCGTCGTGCAGCATTGGAGGGTGCTAAATCTATGATAAATGAGAAATTGGGTGGCTTTGTAGCAGGTTTGACTTCTGATTACAATGGTAACTTGCGTACCAATGCCAAGACCGCAGATGTAGAAGGTGTATATGAGGCAGAATTTGAGACACTGATTGAGAAGACCCTCAATGATGCACAACAAACATGTGAGGAGATGTTTGTTAATCGTGACGGCGCTTATGAATCTTGGATTGCTATTGAGATTCCAAAGAAGCAATTGATTGAAGATATGGCTAAGCAAATTGAGGAAAGCGGCAAGAATGTGAAATTCAATCGCGAGGAGTTCCGCAAGTTTGCTGAGAAAAAGGCAGCCGACATGAAGACTGGCAGTATGCAGGTTGCTGAATAATCTGCGTGTTAAGTATGAGGGTGTGTCTCGGATAGAGACCCCCTCTCTTTTTTTAGATTATTAACATAGGATCACCAATAAAAAGGTGATTATAAAATCAAAAGGCAATGAAAAGATTCTTAACCTTATTGTTGATGGTGTTCTTGGTTGTGGGCATGGCAGATGCTCAGAACGATATGCGCAAGCGCTTTGAAGAACGCCGTGCACGCCAAAGAGAGCGTTATGAGCAAAAACGTTCGGAACAACAAAAGAAGTTTGATGAGTTCCGTCGTAAACGAAATGCGCGCTATGTGGAGCAGTTGAGCAAGCCTTGGAAACAATATGCAGTAACTGAAGTCTTGGAAGAATCCACCAAGAAGGACTCAGTTGCACTCAAAAAATATCAAGCCGAAATCCTTAATCCGCAATTTGAAGCGAACGCATTTGGTGAAATTACGCTGGATGTGACTACGCCATTGCCAACCAAAAATGATACCCTCGCTGTGATTAAAATTGATACGGTGATTGTGGTAGATTCGGTTAGTGACTTAGAACGATTAATCGAAGATATTCGTTTGCAAGTCTCTCAGCGTAAGAATGATACCGTTATACCTGTTGTAGATACAACGGTTGTGAATGTGCTGGATACGACTCAGTTAGAGATTAAAGTGGAGGAAGTGATCAATATCGTTGAACAACCTCAACCTCAACCCTCAGTAAACATAGAGCCTTTAGAAGATGAGATTGATATGGTGAGTATTGCACTTTATGGAACATTGGTCTCTATTCCCTTTCCTCAAGATGCCGATTTGCAACTGCCCAGCGTAGATGAATATGGTATCTCCAAATTGTGGGGACAAATAGCAGATACTACCGCTGTTCCGACGAAGTTTGATATAACCATCACCTCCTGTTTGCAGCACCGAACAAATATGAAGTTGTGCGATTGGGCATATATCAGAATGATTCAATCCGTTGCTAAAAAACGCTATGGTAATACGAACGAAGCCACTATTTTCACTGCGTATATCATGGCAGAATCGGGATATAAAGTCAGATTGGCTTATCAAGAGGATGTGGTATTTATTATGTTTGCCAGCCATCATGAGTTGTATAAATTGCTGCGAATCATGATAGAAGATGAGTTCTATTATATTTTGGATTATCGAGTAGCCGGTGAGTTCTTTATCAGCAATGTTGGTTATGAAGGAGAACAACGCTTTTCATTGTTGATAGCGGATGAACAAAAAGTAGATTATGAATTGTCGGATACTATCGCAGCGACATCATTCAAGGGAAGCACTTTGACCAGCCAAGTGAATATGAATCTCATACATTTCTACGAAGATTACCCTTCGGGCAAATTGTATAACGGAGATGAAAATAGCAAATGGTTGATAGGTGCAAAAACGCCATTGGATTCTATAGCCAAAAGTACATTCTACCCACAGGTGAGAGAACTGGTTAATGGTTTAACCACATGGCAAGCTGTGGGCAAGATACTTGAGTGGATGCAGTCAGGATTGAAATATGGTTATGATGATGAAATCTGGGGAAGAGATCGTATGTTTTTTCCTTCAGAAACATTGTATTATCCTTATGCAGATTGTGAGGATAAAGCCATATTATTCAGTGCAATAGTGCGTGATGTATTGAATATGGATGTAGTCCTTCTGTATTGGGATGAACCTGTAGGACACTTGGCAACAGCCATCAACTTCCCAATCGTTGAAGGCAATGCAGAGTATGTGATGTATAATGATAAAAAATATGTGATCTGTGATCCAACTTGTCATTATGCCCCCGTGGGACGAAGAGGACCTAATTATAGAGGATACACCCCTAAAATTATGGTGATTGACTAATATAAAATTGATATAGATAGATGAAGAAATACATACTCTTTTTACAATCATTTTTATTCATAACATTATTTGCGTCAGCGCAATCATTAACTATCACACAATCTTTTGAGGCTATACCAAATAGTTCGGTATTAGCTTCTTACAAAAATCAATTTGGTTCGTGGGAACAAGCGGGTGGTTTCCCTTATGCATTGATTCGCGTTGGATTAGAAGGAAATGCGAATGATGTGATTGCTGCGAAACAATTATTACACTTAGACTTAGGAGAATTGGGAACGGAAGTATCCGTGTATAAATCCATACCTAATGAATTGTTACTCCTGGTACCAGTTGCTGCGCTACATGTGGATTTGACCTGTGGTACAGACTGTGCACAGCAAACTATTTTTGATGGCTCAGTGCCTTTGCAACGCAATACAATATATCTGGGTAGAGTACATTACCAACCCAAGCAAATATCTGTCGCTTCTGCTGTAACCAAAAAAACAGTGTTGCGTCAGTTTTTCAAATTTCGTCTTACTCCCGCCAATGCTGTTGTTAGCGTGGAGGTGAACGGAGTTTGGGAGACATGGAATACGCAAAATAGTATGGCTTATAAGATGCTGGAACATGGATCATACGCATACAGAATTACGGCTGAAGGCTATGAATCTCGACAAGGAATAATCACAGTATCTGATGAGTCTCGAGAAATAAATATAGAACTGCTTCCCACCCAATTCGTAGCAGAATCTGCACCTATGTAATATATATAGTTATCTCCGTACATTATGATAAAAGAACGCTTATTGTTACTTGTTTTATTTGTTTGTGTATCAACAACCTTTTTTGCCCAATCGCTTGTTGTGACGCAATCCTTTCAGGAGTTACCAAATACTACTGTATTGGATGCATATGGAGAGAAGTTTTCCAAGTGGAGAAAACTTGCAATGGATGATACTTTTCCCTATGTGTTGATTCGTGTGGGATTGGAGGGTACGCCTCAAGAGATAGTCCAAGCCAAACAGATGTTGGGCTTGTATTTGGGCACGCAGACTGCTGTGGAAGCCATAGATCGAAGTGCAAACGAGGAATTGCTGTTTTTGGTACCCAAGCGAGCAAGATTGATCGAGTTGACCTGTGGTGACGGTTGTGCTTCTCAAATCATTATGAACAATATTGCTTTGACCTCCAACAAGGTTTATTATGGTCGTGTTCATTATGTGCCTTATGCGAATATGTTTGGCGACATGATGGGGGGAAGCAGACAGAAATTTCAGTTTTCGGTAAAACCCAATAAAGCTGTGGTGGAGGTCTTTGTGGATGGAAATCGAGAATTGTGGCCTGTAGTCAATGGCGTAGCAAGCAAGATGCTCAATTATGGTACATATCGCTATCGAGTGTCTGCCGATCAATACTATTCGGAGGATAATAGTTTTATGGTATCGCCACTTTCTACAGAAATGCAGGTGTCGCTTCGCCCTAAGTTTGGTTGGTTGACCGTAGATGGTGATACCCAAGCATATGGAGCGCATGTATTTGCAATGAATACCGAAACAGAGGAAATAACGCCATTAGGTACTGTTCCTCTACAACGAGCGGAACTGGCTACTGGTAGATATTCGTTGATCGTTATCCAAGAGAAATATAAGGATTATGTGGCTACCTTCACCGTTCGTGAGGCTGAAAATACTACAATTCGTCCTAATTTAGTTCCTAACTATTCCACAGTGACGCTTTCGGCTTCTCCTATGGCGGACATCTATATTGATGGACGCAAATTAGGAAAAGGCGAGTGGAATGGAACTCTGGAGTACGGAACCTATGTGGTAGAGACTCGTCAGCAAAGTCATCATTCGGCTTATACAACGCTAACATTCTCTGCGGGAGATGCCAATGTGGCATATACGCTGAATAATCCCAAACCTATGTATGGCGCACTGATTGTGGATGGTAATCCTGTAGATGCCATGATTTGGATTGACAACGAACCCAAGGGTATCACACCTATGGTTTTCAACCAGATATTGGTGGGCGAACACAAAGTGCGTATTGCTAAGGAAGGATATGCATATCATGACCAATTAGTGACTATTGAAGAAGGCGATGACCAGATTGTAACATATACCTTGAATCAGATGGATAGTCTTTCGCACTCAAGTTTGTCGTTGATGATGAATCCTTTGGCAGACACACATCTGTTTAAGGTGAAGGATGTTAATTTTGCGATGGTCAAAGTGAAGGCGGGCACATTCATCATGGGTGCCACTTCGGAGCAGCTGGACGATATGAACGATAATGAGATACCTATTCACCAAGTATCTATTTCGGATTTCTATATAGGACAAACAGAGGTGACACAGGCTTTATGGCAAGCAGTGATGGGCGAAAATCCAAGTTCATTTCCATCTAATCCCTCTAATCCGGTTGAAAATGTTAGTTGGGAGGATTGCCAAACATTTATTCGTAAACTCAATCAACTCACAGGACAGACATTCCGTTTGCCAACCGAGGCAGAGTGGGAATTTGCTGCGCGCGGTGGTGGTGATACGATCGATTATAAGTATGCGGGTGATAGCATCCCTAATAACGTGGCATGGTATGTGGACAATAGTGCTGAGACTACGCATATCGTAGCGATGAAGAATCCTAACCAATTAGGCTTGTATGATATGAGTGGAAATGTCTGCGAATGGTGTCAAGATTGGTATGGCATGTATGAGATGTCTCATCAAAAGAATCCACAAGGTCCTGCCAGTGGCTCGTATCGCGTATATCGTGGAGGCAGTTGGTACTTTGATTCGCGCTATGCTCGTGTTTCGCAACGCAATTACCATACATCTACTTTCAGCAACTATAATATTGGTTTGCGCTTGGCACTCACCACTATTGCGGATGAGCAAGTGATACAGGCTGAGCATCAAGCGAAAGAGCCCGTGGCACCTGCCATAACGGATAGTACCAATATTGTGGAGGTGGCAGGCATATCGTTCGCAATGATAGATGTGAAAGGTGGTTCATTTGTTATGGGCGGTACCGAGGAACAAGGTGCTGATGCCATGGGTGGTGAAAGACCTACACGACAAATTACAATCTCTGACTTCGCTATGAGCCAAACAGAGGTAACGCAAGCCTTGTGGCAAGCGGTGATGGGAACCAATCCAAGCGTTGATACTACATATAGTTTGAATCCGGTGACCAATGTGACTTGGGAAGACTGTCAATTATTCATCGCCAAACTCAACGAATTGACCCAACAGAAATTCCGTCTTCCAACAGAGGCTGAATGGGAGTATGCCGCTCGTGGAGGTCATAAGATGACTAAAACGAAATATGCGGGTAGTGATCATGTGAATGATGTGGCATGGCATATGGAGAATAGCGAAAGAACGGTGCAACCTATCGGTCAAAAGCGCCCAAATGAGTTGGGCTTGTATGATATGAGTGGTAATGCACGCGAGTGGTGCCAAGATTGGTTCGCTACATACGAGGGCAATAATTTGACCGATCCACAGGGTCCTAAGAGTGGTGTATATCGCGTAGTGCGTGGCGGTGGTGCAATGCAACCAAGTCGTACAACGCGTGTATCATTCCGTAATGGCTATGCTGTGAATGAGGCATTCGCGGATTTGGGTCTACGTTTGGTGAGAGTAACCAATTCGTTGGATAATATGCCTGTTAAGAAACGCGAGATTTCGATGAAGGAACCAACGCTTCGCTTTGAGGTAGGCGATGTGTCCTTTACGATGGTGAAAGTTCCAAGTGGTACATTCGTGATGGGTGCTACAGCGGAACAAGGCGAAGAAATATATGATTGGGAGAAACCTAAGCATTATGTAACCGTATCTGATTTCTATATTGGTCAGACTGAGGTTACTCAAGCACTATGGGCGGCTGTCATGGATACTGTACCAAGTATCTTCCAAAATCAACCATCTAATCCTGTAGAGAATGTGACTTGGGACGAATGTCAGGTGTTTATCCAACGCCTGAATCGCCTTACGGGAGTTACATTCCGTTTGCCAACCGAGGCAGAGTGGGAGTTTGCCGCGCGCGGTGGTACCAACTCTAAGAATACCAAATGTGCAGGTGCAGCCAAACCCGATGATGTGGCATGGTTCCGTGATAATAGTTTAAGCACAACGCATCCAGTAGGACTGAAGCTACCTAACGAATTGGGCTTGTACGATATGAATGGTAATGTGTGGGAATGGTGCAATGATTGGTACGGACCTTATAGTGCAGAATCTCTAATCAACCCAACTGGTCCTGAAACATCCGATGCCAACTTGCGTATTATTCGTGGTGGTAGTTGGGCATATAATGCGCTGAACTGTCGTAACTCGGTACGTCACGGACAAGTAAGTACAGAACGAAAAGTAGATATAGGCTTACGCTTGGCGTTGTAATCTCAACCCAACCAATCGCTTCTATCTAAATTGCGGTAGGAGATGGCTTCCATCAGATGGTTAGCTGCTATATTCTCAGCTCCTGCTAAATCGGCTATCGTGCGTGCGACCTTTAGAATACGGTCGTACGCGCGTGCTGATAAGCCCAATTTCTCCATGGAATATGCCAGTAGTTTATCACCTTGAGCATCTAACTGGCAAAAGGTACGCACCAACTTGGGTGTCATTTGTGCATTACAGTGGATAGGTGACTTGGCCGTTTGGTTGTATTGGGCAAAGCGTTGTTGTTGCATGGTTCGTGCGTTTATCACGCGTTCGCGAATGGTAGCGCTGCTCTCGCTGGGTTGTTGCTCTTTCAGCAGGCTATATGGTACAGGTTGTATGTCGCATTGTATGTCTATGCGGTCGAGTAGTGGTCCAGATATACGGCTCATATAGCGATGTATCTGTGCAGGGGTGCAAGTGCAAGGGTGTGCAGGGTTATTCTCTCCGTAGTGTCCGCAGGGGCAGGGGTTCATGGCTGCCACCAACATAAATCCTGCAGGGTACTCCACGCTCTGTTTGGCACGTGTTATGCAGATATGTCTATCCTCCAATGGTTGGCGCATTACCTCCAATGCACTGCGTTTGTATTCGGGTAGTTCATCCAGGAAGAGTACACCATTGTGCGCCAAACTAATCTCACCTGGTTGGGGATTGGTTCCGCCACCCACTAATGCTACATCGGTTACCGTGTGGTGCGGACTGCGGAAGGGGCGTTGTACAATGAGTGCGCTACTCATGCCGTTTTGCTCTTTGCGGCGCGCCATCATACCTGCTACAGAGTATATCTTGGTAGTTTCTAAGGCTTCTTCTAATGTGAGCGGGGGAAGAATAGACGGCAGACGCTTTGCCATCATACTCTTACCAGCACCTGGAGGGCCTATCATGAGCATGTTGTGTCCACCTGCGGCAGCCACCTCCATGGCGCGACGTACATTCTCTTGACCACGAACATCGGAGAAATCCAAATCGGCACTGAAGGCGTGTTGGCGAAACTCTGCCTCGGTATCTACGCGAATGGGTTCAAAGGTTTGAGTACCATTCAAGAAACGTATTACCTCCATTAAATTGCTCAGTCCATATACCTCTAACTGATTAACTACTGCAGCTTCACGTGCGTTTTGTGCGGGTAGGATGATACCCTTAAATCCCGCTTTGCGTGCAGCTAAGGCTATGGGTAGCACACCTTGAATGGGTTGCAATGAACCGTCTAACGACAACTCGCCCATAATCAAATAATGTTCCAGTAGTTCAGTTCTGACTTCCTCTTCAGCTGCTAACATGCCTACGGCAAGGGAGAGGTCATAGGCAGCACCTTCTTTCTTGATGTCGGCTGGAGCCATGTTGATAGTCAGAGTATGGCGTGGTTTACCGAATCCATTTACGGTCAGTGCTGCTACGATGCGTTCGTGGCTTTCTTTCACCGCATTGTCGGGTAGTCCTACGAGTGTGAACTCAAAACCAGATATGGCGTGTACCTCTATGGTAACTATTACAGCATCAATGCCTTGTGGGGCTGCTCCATAGCATTTGATTAACATGGGAAGTCGGATTTATTATTTGTTTTTCTTCTGTTTTTCTTTTTTGGCTTTTTTGACTTTGTTGGCCTTGTTAGCGGCTTTTTCTTTGATATTCCAATTGAAGTCATGTTTGAATACCAAACCCAATCCTTGTACGGTATTAGCTTGGCGGAGCGAATATTTGTCCACAGTGTGCGTATATGCCTTCGCACGAAGTTTGCCGTTTTGGGTGAGCAGATATTCTATATCCAAATCGCCAAAGAATGGTCGGTTACTCAAGTCGTTATAGCGATAACCAAAATTGCCATTGATTACCAACTGTCTGATAGGTTGTATTTGGAAGTTGGCTTCGTATTCTTGGCTGGCAGTCTCGCCTTCGCCGTCGGTACGGAAGTTGAAGCCCATGGTGAAGACATCGGTCAATTTGCTCAACCATGAATTGACTTGATTAGTGATCGTAGAAGAGAGTAGGGAGTAGGTCTCATTGAGTCCGACCGTTTGTTGGGTATTTTGCAGATAGTCTGCTGTGTAGAATCGGTTGAAGACCAATAGATAAAGCACCTGTCGCATCACCATTTCTTCCGTATTGATGATGGCATTTACCTGACTTTGTACCGATTCGTCTGACTGTGGCAATTCGATGGAAAATTTCAGGATAGGGTTAAATAGCTGGTCGCTCATGTGTAGCACACAGTTCACAGGCACGGAGGTGCGGTTGGTGGCTACTTGTGAGAACTCGCTACCGAATAGGTCGCGCAGCGAAGCTGTGGTATGATAGCGACCTGTAATATCTACAGTTGGAGAAAGTGGGTCTCCACTCCATGTCACATTGCTACCTTCGGCTATATCAAATGAGCGACGCACAATATTACCCAGTGAATAGGAGAAAACACCCGATTGAAGGGTATATGTACCCAACATCTGTACATCTTCGGTGGAGTCATCGTAGGTGATTTTGAGATTGCCTTCTCCTCGACCTCGAATGCCGTCATCTCTACCCAGTAGGATGTTGATATCGGCTGTTGGAGTTGCCTCCAGTTGTAGCGATAGTAGCAGTTTGGCTTGTTTAGGTATGGCGGTAGTTGTGGTGCTATTATTGGGTTGATTTAGCAGATGTAATAGCGTATGGGTTGTGGTATCGGGTTGGGCAAAGTGGACAAATGATGCGTTAGATGCAACGGAGGCAGTGTTGGCACTAAGATAGAATTTGGAGTTAGCATCTGTGCGTGCATTCACGCTGATTCGACATTCGTAGTCATCGCCTTTGATATTCACATTGCCAGTTCCATAGACTTTGCCGTAGAACATGGATTGTGAATCGTGTGGAAGATTCAGGGCTAACATATTATTAACCTGTGCATTGAGATCGTAGCGGAAGTTCATAAAATTGGTGTGTGCGATATTACCGCTAAAGGAGCCAGTGTGTCCTTCGGCATCGCGCAGGCGTATGTTAGGGATTCGGATGGCTGTGGAATCCATATAGATAGAATCGCTGAAATAGAAGGTTGCACCAATTTGTGGTACAGTCAGTTGTGCATCTTTGCCGAGCATAGCGGCTGTAACCCATACTTTGCGTTCTTGTCCAAATACTTGCAGGTCTCCGAACGCGCGTCCGCGGGGATTGCTAAAGAAGGTATGTGTCCAGAAGTCTATGAGGCCTATATCCACGCTGTCGCAATGTATATCCAGCCCCCACCATTTGTTGGCGGGAATTACTTTGCCATTCACTTCCACTACCTGATGATTGGTAGAGTCGATGGCTTGTCCTTCGATGATGATGGTTTTCTCTTCGTGGTCTAAGTAGGCATTGGCGGTCAGGTCGCCCAGGTAAGTACCATTGAGTCCTGCATTGGGTATGGCCACTTGCGCTTCTACCATGGGCTGTGTGAATAATCCGTATAGGGTTGCCCAACCAGTCAGTGGACCTTGTACGGAGATGGCACTACCTGCTTCGGTGTAACTTAATAGGTACTGTACATCCATGTTGCGCAAGTCAATGGTGATAGAATCTTCGAGATTAGGCGAGGCCGTTCCATGTGCTTCAATCGATTGATAGTCTGTGCTTAGCCCGAATTGTTGTATGCTGACTTGTTTATCAGCAGCAGTGTAAGTGATGTCTGCTTCGTTGATAGTCCATACCGAATCGTTGAGAACGAATTGACTGGGGTGGATATGTGCGGTTAAAAGGGGTTGTTTGGCATATTGCATCAGGTGTGATGATATTCGAATGGTGCCCTCATTGCGGATACTATCGGTGTTTTCTAACTGAATCTTCATATCCACTACATCGTTGAGAGCATTGAGGTTGATGCGTGCTTTCACATCACCAATCTTGGCTGCTGTAGGGTTGTCCTTGGGCAAGCGGTTGTACATATACACGGCTATATCCAAACTATCGTAGTCGTTTTCTACGGATATGGTCAAGTTGTCTATTTGTGCGCCTGATGTTTGTATGCGTGGAATATGTGCTTGTAAACCTATTTGTTGGTTGTGTTCGTTGATGAAGCCTTTCAGCGTGGGGTATGAAGGCAGCGAAACGGATAAATCCAGTACATGGCTGATGGTCTCCAATTCGCGGAAATAGGCGTAGAAATTCAAGTGATTAGGTCTTTTGTTGGTTGTTTTGGGTGCATCTATCAGACTTGGGAAATAGGTGTGCAGTATTTGCTGACAGGTTTTGGGCAGGGTGTTGTATTGGAAGTTACCTGAGATGTCGGCTGTCAGGTAATCGGATTGTAGGTGTAGTTTGTGGTATGGGGATCTATTTTGCCATTCGCTTTCGATGTCCAATTTCAGTTGTTCCATCATGGCATATTTGTCGCCGTTATGGATGGCTAATGTGTCGATAATCATGTATCCGAACAGATTATCCAACATCTGCTGCTGTGTACCTGAAGTGTATAGACTAATATAGGTCATAGCACTGAGACTGAGGTTAGGATATTGGTCGGTCAGATGCAGCGCATGGGGGGTGAGATGGTTGATGCGTGCGTTGATATCCAATACTTTTTCTTGCAACGACCAAACAGCTAATCCATTGAGCGTTAAACTGATATTTTCATCGTTGATGAGCAGTGTACCTCTGCCTTCTTCTATGCCTATGGTGCCATCGAATTGTACATTGTGATAGGTATAGCCTTTGTATTCAAATTGTTGTATATCGGCTTGAGCGATGCATTGTGTCAAGCGTGTAGAGTCGAGTTGTCCATTCACATGTGCTTGGAATGCTATATTTCCTAAGTCATTGTTGCTAAGCATTTTGCCTAATTGAAAACTCTGGGTGGATAGGTGTCCGCAGAAGTCAATATCTTGCAGTGTAGTATCTGCTTCCACATATCCATTCACTTGCATATTACCCAATGCGGTATTGAGTACACCGTGCAAGTTAGTGTGTTCCAATCGTCCATCGATAGCTCCTCTATAATGGATATTACCCAATCGTGCAATCTCCTTTGGTAGAGCAGTATGCGGTATTTGCAGTTGTGTCAGTACTGCTTGCAGCAAAGTATGGTTAGCAAATAACTCGTTGCAATGAGCAAGTATTTGGAGTGAATCCAATAGGGTGGGATGGTAGACGGCTATATCTCCATCAAAGATACGCCTGTTTTGATAGTCCAACAGTATTTCGTCTGCATAGATTGAGTCGAGATTGCCGTGTAGTCGAGTGTGTAGATTGACATCCATATTATCCATGGTAGCATCCAATGTGAGATCTTTCAACTGTATGTCCAAGGAGTCGCTTGTTAAAACGGGCATATTGAGTGATAGGTCCAAGTCACTGACGATATATTGGTTGTATCGGAAACGTAAATCGGTGAGTGTCAGTTGATCGATGTTTACTCTTGGCAGGGCGATAACGTTAGGTTGTTGCTTTTTGGTAAAGAGAAAATCGCAATTGAGAGTAGAGTCATTGAGCGACTGCACACGGATATAGGGGCGCTGCAACTCGATGGCTGTGAAGTCCAGGCGATCATCGGCGAATGCTAATAGGTCTATGTGGATATAGGTCTTTTCGATGAAAGCGAGTGTATCGCGTTGCTGATCGCTGATGTATAGACTATCAATGGTGAGGTGATTGAGTGGCCTGTAGTGTATGTGTTGTATATGTACATCGGCGTTGAGTGTCTCAGAGAGATTGGTGGTCAGTTTGCCGATGAGGTATGTTTGCACTTTGGGGTGGCGCAAGAGTAGAGTAGTGCCACTTAGTAGCAGGAGTATAGTGCCCAAAATAATGGCAAGTATAGCGAGTGTTTTTTTCGCTTTGTAGTTGCCTGTAGCAGGAGTGCGATTGGTTTCTGCTGGCATTGGATTGCCAGTTTCCTGAGGCTGTTCGGGGGTGATATGTGTATTGTTGGTATCTTGCACGCTATAGGTATATCAAAAATCGCGCAAAGTTACAACAAAAATTGCACATTTGCAAGCATTTGAGCGAAAAGTTTATTTTTAGGCGAAATTTGCTATGTATTGCTGTGTCTTTATCGGGTGGATAAGCGGTGGATAAGCGGTGGTTGGCGGTCGTTCAATGTCCTTTTTGCTACCTGATTGTGAGACGGCTTGACAGCATAGTCTCCACCCTGCCAAACTATGAGGAAAGTATTGGACAATATCGGAGTGATAACGGAGTGGTAACGGGTAAGACTGCTGAAAAGCAGGATAAATGCAACAATCCGCATAACCGATTCTTTTCTATCGATTATGCGGATTATTATTTTTAGACGTAACAGTTCTCCGTCTCCCGAAGGGATACCGAACCCTTACCGAAGAAACCAACACTAAAAACTCAATGCCAAACCAATGCCATTTTGGCTTGCTTGGAGGTTTAGCGACAATGCTGGCTCCTGCACGCTATTCTGCTCGTTAAACATGTTAATAGCATTCTTTTGACGGGTATAACCTACACATAAAAGTGGAACAGAGGTAGCAACAGCAGCAATACCTAGAGGTGCAAGTATATACATAGTTATTTGTGCTTCAGGTGTAGGAACACCCTTACCTTCAATTTCAAATGTACAATAACCTACTGTTCCGACCAATATCATTGCAAGACCTCCACCTAACAAACTTAAACTGGTAGGGATTAATTTTTTGCCACTCATATACTGTTTATATGCAGCGGTATTATTTTTTTTTAGAAAATTTATGAACATTTTTTCATCCATCTGATTCTTCCCATAGGAAAATTCTTTTACGCCAAAGAGTTTTTGTTCTCCTTTAGAATAACGAATCAATTCATTGGATAGTTCAACATAATTTTCTACACTAGAATTAGTATAGGTTGTCTTTGGTCCTTTCTTTGGCTCTTCATGAAACAATCTTTTAGCCAAAGTAACACATCCTTCTTGAATTACATCGGCACTCGTACCCATCATCAAGTTATCCGTCATAATGGTGCGGGCTGTTTCAACATCCAACAACTTGGCAGTAATAAACATATTTTTAGAATCAACAACAACGGCTTCTGCAACAAGAATATAGTTGGCACCTGTCATCTCACCCAATCGCTTGATTTGGTCATTGCTTACCAAACCAGTGCGTTGAAAGTTCTGCTCACTCATAATGGCATCCACATCTGTTCGATCATACGCTTCATAACCAGATGTTTGTGTAATCGCCTTACTCAAGTTCGCACGCAGAATCAGTTTATTGGCATACGACACCTTGTTTTCTCTATCCACCGTTTCAAGGATAGCCACGCGCTTCACTTGCGCTGATACCATTGCAGAAAAAAGCAACAGAATGAATAAAAGAGTTTTTGCTTTCACTGTTGTAATTGTTTGTATTTTAGTTGTTTATAATCTCGTTGATTTGTGCTGCAATCGCTTTGCTTGCTTCTGAATATGCTTCTTTAGCAGCCAGTTCTGTATTCATTGTATGAACCCCTTTTTTGCTCACATTGCCCGAATGAATAATCTGCCCTTTCTTGGCTATCTCTATTGCTACGTCTGCCATAACCACAAAAGCGCTGTATGTAGTTTTTTGCAGGGTATTGTACTCTTGTGTTGTGCCCTGCAAACGAATCACCCAATCTGCCTCCGCCTCGTTTGTGGTGAAAGTGCAACCGATAGGAGAAATCTCCTGCTTAATCTGCTGAATAAATGTGGGATATGATTTATCGAAAATAGTAATCTCTCCACCAATATATACAGACACCCCATTCTTCAGTTGCTGTTGCAAAGCTGTTACTCGCTGTTTGAGGGCGTTACTCTCCGCAAAAGCAATATCTTCCATTTCTGTGCTGCTGTCCACATTCTGCGCCACTTGCTGTTGTTCCTCAACCTGCTGCAACTGCTCCACGGCTTTGGCAATCGCCTTGTTTGCTGCCCCTTTTTCGCCCTGTGCCAGCAAGCCCTCTGCTTCTTCTACTGCCATCTCCGCACGAGTGATTTGGCTGATAATCTGCTTTTTTAGATTGCGTGTCAAATCCTCTTTCTTTGCCCATGCAAAAGCAAAGACCTCGTTCGTTTGGGGATTATGCCAACTCTCCACCGACAAATGGGTAATATCTTTTATCTTGTTTGAAATAGTGATTATGTTTTGTAGGGCTTCTGCTTGGGCTTTCTCTTTTAGGCGTTGAAGCGTTTGCTCAATACTTTCACCTGTTTGTGGTTCACCCACAATAAAGCCCTGCAAATACAATTCGCGGGGGTAGTTAGTTGCTCGCCAAGTATCATTGTACCAGAAGGGTGCATCATCTTGATTCTGAACAAGAGGATTGCATTGCGTAAACGCTGTGAATCGCGCCTCTCTATTGCCGTATTGTGCTACTTGGCATAGTACATATACCGCGTATTGAGTTGCTTCCTGCTGAATATACTCACACACTTTATTCACTGGTACATTCATCACTTCCGCATTATCGCCGTAGTTGCTACCATTATTTATTGCCTCGTTGATACTTGCCAAATTGATAGGCAATGCCAAACGCTCTATTGTGCTGCGATACACCAATCCCATAGCGCGATTGCGTGCCTCCATCTCGGTGGCACCAACACCACGCTCCACGACATAGAGATAGGTATCATTCGCAGGGCGGGGCTTTTTTGTTATCCACTGAGGTACCTCTTGTGCACAAACGAGCACTTGCGAAAGCGCCAAAAGTAGCAAAAATAGTATTTTCTTCATCGTTGTCATATAGTTTTTCTCTTTTCTTAATCCATCTTAGCCTTCAACAAAGGATACAAAAAAAACGTGGATTCCGACTGCTGTCGTTCCACGATTTCGAGGTCTTCGCATTACCTTGTACATTAGAACTGACAACGCGAAGCCCACGCCGAATATAAACATTCTCCGTGCTATTTTTAGTTAAGGTACGCGTATGCGCATACGTATATACGCAAAAGACGTACCAAAATAGGCACAGAGGGATAATCTATATCCCGTAGGACATCTACCGTTGCTAAGTCCTGAATACAAATATGAAAGTTGCGAAGTTTCAGAGCATCAGAACAGAGCGTCAATAAACGCCTTTTAAATATGTCTGCTACCCCAGCCGTAGATAGTTAATAATTAACAATTCATAGTTAATATTTTTAACGCAGACATCCCCCGGCGTGGAATTGCGACCGCAAATATACAACATTTTTTTGACCTGACCAAAGAAATGTCAATAATTTTGATTTTTTCTTTAAGAATTGAGTGTTTTTTGTTTAGTCGTACACAAAAATCGCCACTCGTGCTCGGAAGTACGAATGGCGAAGGGGGTATAACGTTATATTAAATACTAGCGAGTAAAAGTATCTGGTGTAAGGTGGAGAGTGTAAGGTGTAAAGGCAAGGGTATAGTGTAAAGTGTAAAGGCTGGGAATATTAATAAACAGCACTTTTTCGGTTGAGGCGTTGTCGGGGAGTTCTCTCGGAGTTCTCAGGGTCGTCGCTCGGTAAAATTGAGGAACGGATAGCGAAACGAAAAGAGAACGAATCTTAATAATTGATACTTTTAGCACTTTTTTAAACCACGAACAACGAATGATTCACAAACTACTCATCTGCCATTTTGGCAGGCGGTTTTGGTATAAAAGGGGCTTTGGTATATCTTTTGTACTCATCACATCAAGCAACATCAATTAAAAATAACCATTGTCTTATTTTTCAACTATGAATACAATGAACAACAAAACCGAAAACCTACAGCGTTTCGCCATTAACCTCTGCGAACGCGCCCAACAGGGCAAACTCGACCCTGTCATTGGTCGTGACGATGAGATTCGTCGCGTACTACAAATCCTCTCACGTCGTACCAAGAACAATCCTATCCTCATCGGTGAGCCTGGTGTGGGTAAGACCGCTATCGTGGAAGGCCTCGCCCACCGCATCATTCGTGGCGATGTGCCCGAGAACCTCAAACGCAAACAGATCTACTCCCTCGATATGGGTGCCCTCATAGCAGGCGCCAAGTACCAAGGCGATTTCGAAGAACGTCTCAAAGGCGTTATCACCGAAGTAACCAACGCCGCAGGAGAGATTATCCTCTTTATAGATGAGATACACACGCTCGTGGGCGCGGGCAAGAGTAGTGGTGCGATGGATGCTGCCAATATCCTCAAACCTGCCCTGGCACGAGGCGATCTGCGTGCCGTGGGTGCTACTACCCTCGATGAGTACCAAAAATACTTCGAGACCGACAAAGCCCTCGAACGCCGCTTCCAAATGGTAATGGTAGATGAACCCGATGAGGCAGCCACTATCTCCATACTGCGCGGACTGAAAGAGCGCTACGAGACCCATCACAAGGTACGCATTAAGGACGACGCGCTCATTGCAGCTGTCACCCTCTCCACACGCTATATCACGGATCGTTTCCTCCCCGACAAAGCCATTGACCTTGTCGATGAGGCAGCCGCCAAACTGCGTCTGGAGGTGGACTCCAAGCCCGAAGAACTCGACATCCTCAACCGCCAAATCATGCAATTGCAGATCGAGCGCGAGGCCATTAAGCGCGAGCACGACAAAGCCAAACTGGCTACGATTGAAGAGCAACTGAGCAAACTCCAAGCCGAGGCCAAAGACATGAACGCGCGTTGGGAGCAGGAGAAAGGCTATGTAGCCACTATCCAAAACGAGAAAGCCAACATCGAACAGATGAAACGCGAGGCAGAGATTGCCGAGCGCGAAGGCAACTACGGTAAGGTGGCGGAGATCCGCTATGGTCGTCTCCAACAAGCCGAAGCGAACATCAAAGCCGCACAAGAAGCACTACACGCTATGCAAGGTGAGAGCCTCATCAAAGAGGAGGTCGATGAGGATGACATAGCTGAGGTAGTAGCTCGCTGGACGGGTATCCCTGTGACGAAGATGATGCAGTCCGAGCGTGACAAACTCCTCCACCTCGAAGAGGAGTTGCACAAGCGTGTCATAGGGCAAGACGAAGCTATTCAAGCTGTTAGCGATGCTATCCGCCGCTCTCGTGCGGGTTTGCAAGACCCTAAGCGTCCTATCGGTTCGTTCATCTTCCTCGGTACGACGGGTGTGGGTAAGACGGAGCTGGCGAAAGCCTTGGCGGAATATCTCTTTGATGACGAGAATATGATGACCCGCATCGACATGTCAGAATACCAAGAGAAGTTCGCCGCTACCCGACTGATTGGTGCGCCTCCAGGATATGTGGGCTATGACGAGGGCGGACAACTCACCGAAGCTATTCGCCGCAAGCCCTATAGCGTGGTACTCTTTGATGAGATTGAGAAGGCGCACCCCGATGTATTCAATGTGCTTCTCCAAGTGCTTGATGACGGCCGTCTAACCGACAACAAAGGTCGAACGGTGAACTTCAAGAATACCCTGATTATCTTTACCTCCAACCTTGGTAGCCAACTCATTCGCGAGAATGAGGAGAAAGGCATTGACCACGAGAAGACGAGCATGCAAGTGATGGAATTGTTGAAGCAGACGATTCGCCCTGAGTTCCTCAACCGCATTGATGAGACGATTATGTTTACTCCGCTCAATGAGCAACAGATTCGCGATATTGTGGGCTTGCAGATAGAGGGTGTACATAAGATGCTCTTGCAGAGCGGTGTAGATTTGCGCATTACGGACGATGCGATTGACTATATCGCTCATGAGGGCTACGATCCACAGTTCGGTGCTCGTCCTGTGAAGCGCGCCTTGCAACGCCTCGTGCTGAACGAACTGAGCAAGGCCATCATCGCAGGTAAGGTCAACCATCAACAACCCGTCATCGTCGAACTCCGCGACGGAGAGTTGCAGTTTAAGAACTGAATGTAATATTGCCGTTAAACCTACCTATTTATATATACCAATGTGTTCGCATGCACGTTGGTATATATTATTTTGCAAAAAATGCAAAAAAAATCATTGCTCATGTTCTTTTTTGTATTGTCTACCGTATACTCTATATGTAACCCTGAGTATAAACATCCAAACATTTGAACTATGAAGAAGAGAACTATCACCACCAAAAAATCCGAAATGCGCCCCTCTCTCCCACTTACTCCATGGACAGTAGAAGGAGCCACTATTCTATCTACCATGGAGTTTCTTACCGCCAATGCTGAAAATTCTTCGTCTGATGATGAGGACAGTGCTGAAGCAGAATCTACCCAGTCTGCCACCTATCGTGAGGAGGCAATTAAGTATCTTTGCGAACGCCTCTCTTTGCCTCGTGTCCAAACATTGCTTATCACCTATCTACTCTATCATACAGCCAAGCATCCTCGTATCTCTTGCGATATCGAGGACTTGTCCAACATGATGCGTGTTCATCCGCTGCGCATGATGCAGATGACTAATGATCTGGCACAATTGGAGGACCTTGGATATATTGTCCGCAACTATGATGGGGCTTCTAATCATGGATGGACTATATCTCGCGAGGCATATGATGCTTTGGTTAAGAATCAAGCCTTCGATCCTCAGTCTATCATTTTGACCTCCAATCTTGACTTCTTGGAACATGTGAGTCACTATATTGACGATGGGAATCGATATGACAGCAATGGTCTTATCGCAGAAAATATCACTCGTCTTATGCATCGCAACAAACATTTGCCACTTGTAGCCAACTTGCAAAAAATGTCTTGTGATACAGATAAGTACTTCATGTTAGTCATGATGGTTACCATGGGCATTGAGCGTGATAAGTGTGTATCACCTAATGACATGGAGCGTATGTTTCCTCCTCGTACCGTGCGCACCATCTTGCAGCACTTGCGCCAAGGTTCACATCCATTCTGCAAGAATGGTCATATAGAAGCCTATAACCAAGATGGTATGACGCAATTCAATATGTGGGCACTTACCCAACAGGCATGGGTGGACATGTTGGGCAGTTTAGAAGAAGTTCAGATATTGATTCCTGACATGGAGGACCAATCCTCTCAGGTGCTTACTCGCTATACCCAAATCACGCCTCGTCAACTCTTCTTCTCGTCAAAAACTCAAGAGCAAGTTGACCGCCTCACACACTTCCTCTCTGAGGAGCAGTATGCCAATATCTGTCAGGCACTCAAGCAGCGTGGCATGCCTACAGGCTTCTGTTGTTTGTTTTATGGTACTCCTGGCACAGGTAAGACCGAACTTGTTCAGCAACTTGCTATAGCCACTCAGCGTGACCTCTTCCAAGTCGATCTGTCCACTTTGCGCGATAAGTTTGTAGGCGAGAGTGAGAAGCAAGTCAAGCGTATCTTTGATCGCTACCGCGCGTTAGTGCGCTCGTGCGAGCGCGCTCCTATACTATTCTTTAACGAGGCCGACGGTATTTTTGGCAATCGTATGGAGAATACCCTGCACTCGGTGGATAAGATGGAGAATGCCATCCAAAACATTATCCTTCAGGAGATGGAGAGTCTTGAGGGTATCATGATCTGTACCACCAACCTCACTACTTGTTTAGATAAGGCCTTTGACCGCCGTTTTCTCTTTAAACTCCAATTTGACAAGCCCACCAACGAGGCCCGCAAGTGTATTTGGCAGTCCATGCTCGAGGGACTCAATGACGAGCAGGCCACTTATCTGGCCAACCACTTCGATTTCTCAGGCGGACAGATTCAGAATATCTCTCGCAAGCAGGTCATCAATGCCATTTTCTCAGGCACGGATGACATTGACTACGAGCAAGTGAAACGCGACTGCCAAGATGAGACTATCTCGCGCAATAATGGCAGAAAAATAGGTTTTTAATTCTCGTTTGGGGCTTTCAGCAGACTATGGCATAGTTTTTGTGGCATTTTTATAGCTTAAAAATCGACTGCCATGCCTGCTGATAAGAGTATCTTGGTATCGTGTTTATACACTTGCGCTGCAATCCTTAGATTGTGTTGACTTATAGCCTTAACGTTTTCAGTAACTTAGACGTTAATTCGTATGTGTTCCTTAGCGGGTTCCTCTCGGGGAATCGGCTCTGGGAGACTCGCCGAGTCTCCGGCCCTCATCGGCCCTACTGTGTTTTGTTATGCAACTTTTGATCCTTTTTCTAATGAACAGTCAGAAACATCCATCCTTGCGTCACCACGCTACTACCAACGACCCTCGTCATCAACTCGCCATGGCTCATCTCGATCTCATCGATAAGCTTATGACCAAGTACAGTTTTGTCTATACCTGCGCTTTTCTTGAGCCAGGAGACTTCTATCAAGCGGGCTATGTAGCCCTCTACAATGCGGCTGAGAAGTATGATGCTGCACACGATGCGGGTTTCTCCACCTATGCCAGCAAGTCTATCTACAATGCTTTCCTCAGTCTGATGCGCGATTCGGAGAGTGTGGTTCGCAAGCCTCGTGAGTGCGAAGATGCGGTGTATTTTGACTCGCTCGATCAGATGTGTCAGAATGGCCAAGAACTCTATTACAATCCGCTCAACCCGGTCAAGATGCAAGTGCGTCAGTTGATTAGACATGCGCAACTCTCTGATCGTGAGCGCAATATCCTGTGCAACAAGTACGATATCATGCTCACTAACGAGCCCCTCAGCACCCAAGAGCTTGCCGATTACTACCATATGACTACCCAGCATGTTAACCGCATCTGCCGTTCGGCTATTGACAAACTGCGCGTCGCTTCGGTCACGGCATAAGCATTTTTTCACCCCTATCCTTGCACAGTAGCGGCTTTGCCGCGTTCACTAAACCCTAAACAAATGTTCGATTTCTGTTTTCTCCGCGTATATATATATGTATATCGCTTGCCTCTAAACCCTAAACAGTAGCGTAGCATCCACTAAACAGTAGCGTATGAAAGAATTCAAAATCTCCCACAGTATTACCGAGCGCACTCCTCTCTTGAGTGCCTACATGCAAGACATCTCTCGTTATCCCCTTCTCACCTTGGCTGAGGAGGAAGAGTTGACCCGTTTGGCGCAGGCTGGCGACCAGGATGCCAAGCAGCGCCTTGTCGAATGTAATTTGCGTTTTGTTATTTCCGTAGCCAAACCCTTTATCCATCAGGGTGTTCCGCTCGAGGACCTGATCATGGAGGGCAATCTGGGCCTCATCAATGCCATCGAGCGTTTCGATCCAACGCGTGGCTTCAAACTCAGCACCTACGCTGTTTGGTGGATTCGTCAGAGTATTTTGCATGCTTTGGCTGACAAGGGTCGTTCGGTTCGGTTGCCCTTGAATCAGGTAGGTATGTTGTTGCGTGTGCGTCGTGCCATGCAGGACTTCTACCAGCGCAACGAACGCAACCCTTTGCCCGAGGAGTTAGCGGACCACCTGTCTTTGCCTGTAGAAAAGGTGCAGGAAATCATGGAGAATGCAGCTACGGAGTTCAGTATCGATGCGCCTATGGGCGACGACGAGGATATGTGTTATGCAGATACCATGGTCTCTTACATGCCTGCCACGGATAGTGCGGTCATGCATGAGTCGCTTTGTGCGGACATCAATCGTTGGCTCAGTATTTTTGACAAGCATCCCGAGCATGATAAGACTAACATGGAGAAGGAGCAGCGTGCCAAGGATATCATTATTTGTTCTTTTGGCTTGAATGGTACGCCTGTCATGACGCTCGACGATTTGGCTATCAAGCATCATATCACTCGCGAGCGTGTCCGTCAGATCCAGCAGTCGGCTCTCCGTCGCCTCCGTTCGCATATCACCTGTTCCTCCAATCTCTAAACTCTAAACACTAAACACCTATGTTTACTCCACATGTGCGTATCCTCACCGAACCGAACAATGCGATTGTGCGGCAGTTTCAGGCGCTGTTTGCTATGGACAAAGTAGATTTGCAGTTTACCCCTGAGGCATTGGACCTGATAGCCTCTATCGCTATCTGCAACAAGACGGGTGCGCGTGGCTTGCGTGCGGTCTTGAAGCGTGTGTTGGAGGAGGCAATGTTCGAACTCGTACCGAGCCGCAAACGGGCCAATAGGCTCTTTACCATCACCGAGGACTATATCCGTCAGCATCTCCCTTCCCGCCTCCTCGCTTCTTAACCTATAACCTTTAACCAATAACCAATATCCAATATCCAATAACCACTAACATGACCTACAACCTCATTGGCGACATTCATGGTCGCAACGCTTGGCGCCAACTTGTGCGCACCGATATGATCAACATCTTCCTTGGAGATTACCTCGATCCTTACGATCGAGACAATCTTCAAGCGGACTCCACAGAATACGACAATCTGCAGGATATCATCCGCTTCAAACAGCAATACCCTGACACGACGGTTCTTTTGCTTGGCAATCACGACTTGCACTACCTGTGGGACGAACACTACTCGCGCTACAACGACGAACATGCAGAGCGTTATGCGCAGCTCATTCGCGAGCATTTGCATCTCTTTCAAGCCGCCTATGCAATAGGCGACCGTGTCCTTGTCACCCATGCAGGAGTCACTCGTCCATGGTTGCAACTCGCAGGTATCTCCGAGCAGCAATCAGTTTCTCAGCTAGCCGAGGCTATCTGTCTGTGTATGAGCGACGAAGGGTCGCGTCATCTCTTTTCGGTGGAATCCACTTTTCACCCTGACGATTATTGTGGCACGAGCCCCACAGCATCGCCTATTTGGGTGCGACCACATACTTTGTTGGAGTGTGGTCTATTTGTTGACCATCGTGGTGATACCCTCTATCAGGTGGTAGGACATACGCAGATTAGTCAGATTATGCAGTTTGATTCGTGTGTCTTCGTAGATTGTTTGGGTACAGTGCCTCAATCCTTACGGATCACTTTCAACGCAGCAGGCGAACCTATTTTCGCCCCGCTGCCTGCTAAAATTCAATAGCCATGTTCTTTTTCTATCTCTTCTCCGTATAAGATAGTAGAACCCTCTCGCCTCTAACCTCTCGCCTTTAACCTCTAAACAGTAGCTCGCTCTGCGAGCGTCCTCTAAACATTAAACAAGATATGAACGATTTTCTTTCCTTCGCCGTTTCTAACGGTATGAACTCTGCTCATGTGGAGCACGCTATGGCATCTTCGATGCAGTCATTCACTCCTATGGCTCGCTCTGCGGGTTATATCAATCCATCTATTTTGGAGGAGCGCAAGCTCAATGTCACGCAGATGGATGTCTTCTCTCGTCTGATGATGGATCGTATCATTTTCCTCGGCACCGAGGTCAACGACTATACGGCCAACGTCATCCAAGCACAGTTGCTGTATCTTGATTCTGTGGACTCTGAGAAGCCCATCTCCATCTACCTCAATACGCCAGGTGGTTCGGTCTATGCGGGACTGGGTATCTATGATACCATGCAGTTTATCAAGAGTCCTGTGACCACTATCTGTACGGGCATGGCAGCCTCTATGGGAGCGGTGTTGTTGGCTGCGGGAGAGAAGGGTATGCGTGCTGCGTTGCCTCATAGCCGAGTGATGATTCACCAACCATTGGGTGGTATCCATGGTCAGGCATCGGATATTGAAATCACGGCTAAGCAGATCCTTACCTTGAAGGACGAACTCTATCAGATCCTCTCCAACCATACGGGTCAGTCGATGGATAAGATTCGTCAGGATGCGGATCGCGACTATTGGATGACAGGTCAGCAGGCGCTCGACTATGGCATGATTGACAAACTCTACATGCCCGCTAAGCGTTAGTGGACAAATACCATAAAATCGCCTTTGGGCGATTTTATTTGCACATATCAAAAAAAATCACTACCTTTGCACAGTTTATTTCTATATTCTATTACTATGAAAGTCAAACTTCACGAACTAATTCTTCAGTACGCTCCTGAGTATCACACTATTGAGCATTATCCTGCTGCGGACACTATCTGTGTGCGCGGAACCAAAGACGAGTGGGGCATCTTCGGCAACTTCTACCGCGATGTACCTATTGAGTATAACGGCATCACTTTTGATTGTACCGAGCGTTTGTATCAATACCTCCTTTTTCGTTCGGAAGAAGCTAAGGAGCAACTCTTAGCTGCCACAGCTGGTCGTCCCATCAAGATGCATGCCAAGCATCTCAAAAAGGAGCATCCTGAGTGGTTGCACGAAAATTTTGGAGCCATCATTGTGCCATCTATGAGACTCTGTTTGGAACTTAAGTACAAAGCATCGCTTGCATTCCGCGAGGCGCTTGAGCGTAGCAAGGGTAAGTTTATAGTGGAAGATCAGACTACTTTCCCGAATAAAGCAGCAGACTCTTGGGGTACCAAATTGGTCGGTGACGAATATGTGGGTCCTAACCTGCTTGGTCGCCTCCTAATGGAGCTCCGCGACAATCCCCCTGCACTTTAACATCTAACAGCGACATAGTCGCGATCTATATTAACAATATGAAAATCATCGGTTCAGGTATTTATAATTTAGATATTATTCTCCGCCGCTCGTATCCCGAGGGCTTTGAGATAGGTCGTCGCAATCCTTTTGTGGACAAGGTCCACTCAGAGGAGGTGGGTGGTACATGTGGCAATGTCATGTGTATGTTGGCGCACTATGGTGAGGAGGTCTATCCTCAGGCGCAGTTCGATTGCTCGTCTCAAGGTCAGCAGATCAAGGCGGACCTCGAGCGCTATGGTTGCGACACACGCTTCGTGGAGAATATCCCTACAGGCGGTACGGCTATCCTCGAGTGTAGCCACCGTCTTGACAAGAATACGGGCGAGCATAAGATCGCCTTCCGCTCCTATGGTCCTGATAGTCGTTTCATTCGTCGCAAGCAGTTGCGCGTCAAGGATGAAGTGCCTGCTTTCTTAGAGGCACTTGAGTTTGTTCCCGACCTCTATTTCTTCGATTCCCCAGAGGCAGGCCCTCGTGCGTTGGCTGCGGCTTTGGCGGCGAAGGGCAGTCTCGTGTATTTCGAGTCGGAAGGCGATAGGGGCAATGCGGATAACCGTCGCAAGATGCTCCGCGGCTTTGAAGTTAGTCATATCATCAAGTGTAGTAGTTCCAATGTCTCGGCAGAAGACCTTCAGGGCTACGAGCAAGGTCGTCTGCTCATCCTCACCGATGCGGAGAAGGGGGTGCGCTTCAACCTCAATGGTGCGGGCTGGGTAAGTCTGCATGCTGTGCCCAACGATAATGTAGTCGATTGGGAGGGCGCAGGCGATTGGACTACGGCGACCTTTATCCATCAGCTCTCGCTGCATGGAGTACGCCAGATGGCGGACCTCACACCTGAACTCGTTACGCATTGCCTCAACGAGGCGCAGAAGGTGGCAAGCCGCAGTGTCAGCTATATCGGCTCAAAGGGTATGATTAGAGAGACCGCTACGCTGTGAGACCGGACTATAGCCCTGAGAGACCACTGCGTTGTTAGACCGCCCTGCGGGCTGTTGGATTCTATGGTCTAACATCTAACAGCGAAGCGATCTAATAGTAAAACGGTCTAATTGTTCTTTTTTGACCCAATTTGCGTATAATATATATAATATAGTAGAAAGGCTCATCGCCTCATCGCCTAATCGCCCTTAGGGCGTCCCATAGGAGGAGCCGTCCAATAGCCGCTCTGCGGCGTCCACTAAACACTAATCACTAAACAATTATGCTACTCTATCACGGTTCACCCGAATTATTCGATGCTTTTGATCTCAGCAAGGCTGGCGAAGGCACAGGCGTCAAGTTTGGCTTTGGCGTTTATCTCACGGAGTCTGAAGACAGTGCAGTGCACTATTCTCAACCTCGCAATCTTGAGGCAGAGGCTCCTAATCACTATCTCTATACCATTGAGATTCCTGATCTGACAGCAGACAACCATCTTGTTTCGGCGCTACCAGTAGCAGCTGCTATCGTGGAGCGCGTCGAGCAAAAGTTAGGTGCAAAGGCACCTGAGAAGGCTGTGGCACAAGGCAAGGAGTTCCGCAAATGGGTGGGTATGACTTTGCTCGGCACCAAGAAGAATGGCTTCGCCGAGGAGAAGGCGGCTGCCGAACTGCTCAATAGTTTGGGTGTGCTCTACAATGTATGGCCTCAAGCGCAGAGCAAACCTGACGGACTGAAGAATATCGCAGTCTTTGATGCAACTAATGTGCGCATTGTCAAAGTGGAACGTATCTCCATTGCGCTCAAGTGCAAGAAGTATGTATTAACAGACAGAGAGCTTGTTAAATAGATGGCTTCGCTATAGATTGCTCGCTATGCGCGCTGTAGATGGTAGATAGTCTGCAGCGCATAGCGCCGATTTCACCGCCTATAACCGTCTTTAATTCTCTCTATTGCTTGTTGTGAATCCACTATTCTTACATTTTTATATATAAATAGTAATATTTGTTAAAAAAAATAAAATTTTCAGAAAAAATTTGTTTATATAAATATTTATTTGTACCTTTGCAGAAAGTTTATGGCACAGGCTATACAAAGCCGCGATTAAACTTTAATGAGGTTGTGTCAAAAATTTTGATACAACTTCATTTTTTTATCTTATATAGTTCTTCTATTGTTTCGTAATTCTGCTCTTCAATAAATTCGTCGTAACTCAATATATTCATATTAATAAAATCTTGTATTGGTATATTTATATTTTTTTGTGAAAAAACCAAGTCTAAAATAGATAAAATAGTTCGTACCATCCGCCTGAAGATATGTGTTGGCGTAAAGTATCCCAGTCATACTTTATATGTAGGTAGTCTGCGATAAACTGCAAGTCGTTTACAATTGCATGGTTCAGTTCAACAGACCAATAATCGCCACAGATCTCGGTCATATCCCAACAGCAATCATCCAAATAAGCTTCCATAGGTTCTAATATAGGGATTGGCTCAGAAATCACTAATTTATTGTACAACTGTCCTTCAACAATCCAATCTTGGGTATCCCATCTCGGCTCACGGCAATATGATTTGAGTTCTTCTATGGAGTTGCACATTGACTTGCGATGGTCATAGAAATGACGGTCTAACAATCGTGCATTTAAGATTCGTACATCAGCTTTGTTGATCCAATTATCTATTTCAAATTGCGGTTCTATACCTGTTCGCAATGCATCGCGGCACTGCATCAGTATCTTTCCCATCGCGTTAGCTCCCTGCAATAGTCCTTCGTCGTTATACTGCGCTGCCCATACGGAATCATTTTCCGCTACCTCAACAATCATAGCATCTCCAGTAGATAGGAGAAGTTCGCGAAAGTCGGCATTGCCTACACACTTTTTCCATACCACAAATGTCATCCACTCATGCTGCCAATCAACAAAGTCGGGGCGGCAGAAACAGTCATACTTATCCTTGAGATGTATGTCGCCATATTCGATCTTGGCTGTCAATACATCTTCCTGAATGTTACGTTTTTCGGGGTGCTTATATAAATCACTCCACTTGCCGAGTAGATAAATCAGCGCACTTGATTCCCACGTATAGTCGAACAATTTGAATGGAAAGCCACTGGCATAGTTGCTTAACTTGCCCGATGGGAAATCGCCACAAATGCTATCAGGAGCAGAGAATGTAAGTGTAGTTTGTTGGGTAGGATCAATAATCTCTTGTCGAAGCAAGGATTCCTTCAATCCTTCTTGTTTAAAATAGTTTTTCATTAGCTAATTATTCTACGGAATTATATACTTTGAACTTGCGATTACTGTGTGGTGTATTCGTGGGTTCATATCTTTTTTTGTAAATTTTTCCCCTTTTAGTCTTGTAAATTACTCGGTAAATCGTTCATCAATTTCGTTTGTTGGATTACCATCATTCCACGCCATTATCATTCGCTTTAGATTGCTAACTCCAAAATTTTTCTCTGATACTTCGTCAAACCACTCTATAATGCGATCTCTAACATCGGTAATACCATTCCAACTTTTAGGGTAGTTATCCTTGGTTCTCCAAATATCCATATTCTTAATATGTTCAAAATTGATCTCTAATTCAATAGCACCATTGTCAATTTGGACGTGAAAATGGGGTGTATTTGTGCCTTGTTCATCATTTTCGCCATACACAATTACCTTTGATTGTCTTGGAAAATTATCCGCTGAACGAGAAATTGTTGCCATCTCGTCAATTCTATGTTTTGATGAAAAATCATCAGTCATAGTATGAATCTGTTTCCATATAGCATTAGCATTTTGTTGATTGGTTGCTATTGGCAATACTGCACATTTTGCAGATAACCATTTTGGAATGTTATCCATCATGTACTGATATATGGTATCATTACGACCTTTTCTATTTACCACTAACAATTCACCGTTATCTATTTTGAAACTAACGTCCCATCCGTCTGCAATAACATGAAAATGTGGAGGAGTATGATCATTACTATACATTTTCAGTTCCCATTTGTTATACGGAAATAATCCGTTACCTGATTCGCATACATTAATGCGTGCTATTTCACATAGTGGCTCTGTATGGATATTAGAAGGTGTCTCGTCATGGTTTGTATGTTTTCCATATTCTATAGTTGTAAGTGATATGACATTCAGCGTCAAAACTTGCATATCAGATAACAGATATTCGCCATATTCTATATAGTCAGAAATAGTTTGGGTTCTTTCCTTTGTTAAATACAACACTTCCATGCTATCTCTCAAAGCATCGTGCCATTTTGGAATCAGTTCGTTGAGACCATTCTCTTCATGCATTCTATACAAATTCTCAATGATGTAAATTGCCTGCCTTACTGAATATTTAGTTTCTTTGGACTCATTGACCATTTTATTGACCTCTTTCATAAAATCATAATTGTCCTCAAAATCCGACATCACCTCCTGGAATATTTCTTCTGATTTTAATCCACATATCATTTTTGTGAATTTCTCCCCATCTTGTCCAATGACTCTATCATAGTGAAACATATCTTTCTTTGACAGTGTAATAAGGTTATCAGACACCTGTAGTATGTTACTTGCAATGGTATTAGGTATTGGGTATCCATTATGTTTTTTGAAATAATGTTCTATGATACCACTGACTTCTACACAATAATACAATTCAATATTATAAATCATTTCGGAAGAATCATCTATACACATCGCTTTTTCTCCTTTGCTAGAAACACTTTCAAAAATGGTTTTGAAATAGGTCTTGTGAAATTCCTTTTTGTATTTAAGCAAAAACTCTTCTAATTTATCATCTTTATCAATTTTATCCATCGCTTTTGCCCACTCCCATAATGTTCTATTTCCTATTCTACTATCAATGTCAATATTCATTATATCGATATATATATTAAATGAACCAACTCGATCAGTCCTTTCGTTTAGACGATTTTGTATGTCTTGTTTAACTTTGTTGAATGCTTGTTTTGTGCCATTTACACAAACTTCATAATCAGACAAAGAGGATATCAATTCATCTGCAACTTCATCGCAAGTTTCTAGTTGGTATTTTCGCAGTGTATAGGCTGTATCAAGTTGTTTGAACTGCTGCCATAAAAAAATATGTTTCATACTATTTATCGGAATTATCTACTTTGAATAGTTCGTTATATCTCCACATCGCCATCGGTGCAGTGGACAACTTTGGCAGGAACCTCATTATTCCAATCGTCTTGTAAAATAATTTCTTCCCATTGCGCTATAGTGCTTTGGTATGTAATGGAGGTCAAGGATGAGCAATTTTCGAAAGCTGACTCTCCCAGAACCTCAAGGCTTTCGGGAATAGTGATGGAGGTCAAGGATGAGCAATCATAGAAAGCACATTCTCCAACACTTGTGACACTATCAGGGAGCGTGATAGAGGTAAGCTTTTTGCAACCATCGAAAGCATAATCTTCTATACTCGTGACGCGATTGCCTATAATGATAGAGGTCAGCGATTCGCAACCATAGCAAGCCCTGTCTTTAATAGTAATAACACTATTGGGTATAGCAATGGCGGTTAGCAAGGAACAACCATAGAAAGCCTCATATCCAATACTCGTAACGCTATTGGGAATAGTAATAGTGGTTAGGGAGGTGCATTTTTCGAAAGCCCCGCTTCTAATACCCGTGACACTGTCGGGAATAGTGATGAAAGTTAGCGTTTTGCACTCCATGAAAGCCCATTGTTCAATACTCTTGACGCCGTCTGGGATGGTGGTGCTTTGACAGCCACAAATAAGAGCGTCTGTGTCCGTTTGGATAATTGCGTGGCAATTCTGTCGGCTATCATACATGGTATTGCTTTCTGCTACTACAATAGAAGTAAGGCGTTCGCAACCTGCAAAAGCCCCCTTGCCAATACTTGTAACGCTATCAGGGATAGAGATGTTGGTCAGCGAGGAACAACGATAGAAAGCCCCCTCTCCAATAATAGTGACACCATCGGGAATAGTAATGGCAGTCAGCGAGGAGCAAGCTACGAAAGCATAATCCCCAATCATCTTGACGCTATTGGGAATAGTAATAGTGGTCAACGAGGAGCAATCCTCGAAAGCTCTCTTTCCAATACTCGTGACGCTATTGGGAATAGTAATAGCGGTCAGCGATCTACAATCGTAGAAAGCCATCTCTCCAATACTCTTGACACTATTAGGAAGAGTAATAGAGGTTAGCGAGGTGCAGTCAAAGAAAACTCCTCCTCCAATACTTGTGACGCTATCGGGAATAGCGATGCTGGTCAGTTTGGAGCAACCATCGAAAGCCCCACCTCCAATACTTGTGACGCTATCTGGAATGGCAATGGATGTAAGAGATCTGCAATCTGCGAATGCCCACGCCTCAATACTCGTGACGCTATTAGGAATGGTAATGGAGGACAGCGATGTGCAATTTTGGAAAGCTCTCGATCCAATAGTCATGACGCTGTTGGAAATAATGATGCTAGTCAGCGATTTGCAATCACAAAAAGCCCATTCTCCAATAGTTGTGACGCGGTAGGTGACATCGTTAAACACGACGGTCTCGGGGATGACGATAGCCCCCTCGTAGCCACCACTCTTTTCGGTAACCTCTGCGGTCAGATTGTCATTGTCGAGGCGGTAGTTGATATTGTTGATAATTTCTTCTATCATAGTTGTTGTTCGTCTTATTTTACAGAATTATGGTTGCGGTCAGAGTGTTCCATAGTTGTCATATGTATTTATAATTTCTTGTAATCTGGCATTGGTGTGTGAATATCCACTTCATGATTGGGATTGTTGATATTCCAAGCATGGAGAAGGTATTTCCAGTTGCTCCATTTATCAAATTGATGCTCTACTACCTGATTGAGAGCAGATATCAGCATGTTACACTGTTCATCACTCAATTTTCCCTCTTGTCCATTATGATGAAAATACTCATACTGCTCGATGGTATAGTGGTAGTATTTTGGACTTTCGATTTTAATGCAAGTATGAAAGTGCTCACCCAGCGTCTGTTTGTCCACGACATGAAAGTGTGGAATGGGCGCATCGTCGTCCATGAAATATAGTATGTCCAATTCCGTGCCGACTGAGCATACTCGCCCCATGCGCATCATCATTCTATCTTGCAGAACATCCATTTGCTCGTTTAATTTTGTGTAATCTAACACTTCCGAAGTTTCATCCACTTGTGTCTTGTCCGTGTTGTTGTCATTCCACATAGATAGAGCATATTCCCAGTTCGTTTTGTAACGCTTGTTTTTACACTCCTCTTTCAAGAAAGCAACGAGGTACTTTTTCTGCTTCGGTGTCAAAATATCTTCTTTTCCTGTATGGAGGAAATATCCAATTTTATCCAAACGGACACAAGTGTGTATTTTCTTTCCATCGGTTTCGTCATCCCATATATGCATGTGTGGAATAGCAAAATCATCATCACACACAAACACCTTAAATTTCGGTGACTCCTGTTTACCATTTTTCTTAAAGGTGGTGAAATAACCGACCACAGCCATTTTGTACAACATATCGTGACTCTCTTTCATAAACGTTTTTTCATTCAATCAAGCGATATAAAAGGGGTTATCCTTTATACCTTTACATCTCCATCAGTGCAATGGAGAACTGCGGTTGGAATGGGTGTTTTCCAAAAATAACCTAACTTTATTTTTTTCCATTGGGCTATAGTGCCTTGGTATGTGATGGAGAGCAGCGAATCGCAACCATCGAAAGCATGTCTTCCAATACCCTTAACACTATTTCCAATAATAATCTCTTCCAATGATTCGCAATCTAAGAAAGCCTTCCATCCTATTCTCTTAACGCTATCAGGGATAGTGATAGAGGTCAGAGGATTGCAAAATGCGAAAGCCTCCTTTCCAATACTCGTCACACGATAAGTGAGTTCATTATATACTACAGTCTCGGGGATAATGATATTACCTTCATAGAATCCACCCTTTTTGATAACCTCCGCGGTCTTAGTCCAATCGTTGAGGCGGTAGTTGATACCATCGATAATTTCTTCTTTCATAATTATTGTTTTTTAATAAAGGGATTTAATACTTGTTGACACTTGCTGTCATTATCAGTTTTGTTTTGCTCTCCAAATGCGGCAGAGCTGCATTTCATTAGAGCAAAAACAAAATCTTCCTTCAATTGACCTAAATTGTCGTTTAGAATAAAATCAGTATTAACTCATATATAGTTCCCCTTTTTATACCAAAATTGATGGAACTCCTGTGGCTTTACTCCTCAATCGGATGCTCCAGATCCACAAAGTGGACTTCTGCATCAATCGGTTCTTCACCAGCCAATAGGAGCGGATAGGTAAAATCTGCCATCACGAAGGCGTCTTCCAACCAATCCTCCCAAGAGCAGTCTAAGAACTCGGTGCGATTGTCATACTTCTCGCGTTCTGCTTGAATAAATTCGCTGTACATTTGCACTTGCTCTGGCGTCAAAGGTGCTTCGATGGTGTCGAACACTTCTGGGAAGTAGATTTTCATGCTGTACTTTACTCGCTTTGCCTGTTCGCCCGCTTGGCGATTCTCGTCTTGTGTTTTGATCATGGATAATCAATTTTAAGTGAAAACAAAAATTTGCATGGCCTCGCTTTAGGCCTTCATTTATCTTATACGCGGAAATATCCAAGAAAGAACATCATAGTGCATTTTTTTGCCACTTATTCACATTTTGTTTTAATCTCATGCTTTGGTATATCCGATTGGACATAAATCGGATATGGTGTAATAGTTTGTCTATCAATTGTTTATAAAATTCACTTCCGATAATGCTTGCAAAGTATGGAAAAAACGCGTTTTTGTAGTACCTTTGCAGTCGATTTCGAAATCCACTACGAAAATTAGTGAAACAAAAATTATAGACGATTACCCAAAAAATTGTCAAAAATTACTTGAAATTTTGGATAATATACTATAATTTTGAACAATTTTGGTAGTGCAATTTATTAACCTTTTTAAACCTTATTTATTTTATGTTAAACTCCCACCTCAACACCGAGAAGCAAGACCTTCTCATCACCCCTCACTTGACTGAGGGGCAGTTACCCACCCTACTTGAGCAAGCTGTTGCAGTCGTTCCCGCTGGTGAGACACGCGACATGCTGTTGCTCTCCTTACTGACCAACTGCGGCTACGCCCTGCCTGCCATGCGTATGCTCCACGGTCGCCCTCACCACACCTACAGCCCCGAGCTGCTGACCATGATTGTTGCCCCTGCTGCATCGGGCAAAGGTATCATGAACTATGGACGCCTCTTGCTTCAGGCAATAGAAGGTTGCAACGGCAAGCAGGTGTATATCCCCGCTAACTCGTCCGCCTCAGCCCTCATTAAGGTCATGGACGAGTATAATGGACGCGGTATTGTCTTTGCCACAGAGATGGACACGCTGACTCAGACACTCCGTGCTGCATACGGTAAGTTTGGTGACCTCGTCCGTTGTATCTTTGAGCATGAGACCGTTAGCCAACTCCGCCGCCAAAACAACGAGTTCATCGAGATTCGCAACCCACGTATCGCTATGCTTCTCTCGGGTACACCCAACCAAGTGGCTCCATTGCTTCGCAACCGCGAGAATGGACTCATGTCCCGCTTTGGCTGTTACGTAGTCAATAGCCGTATGGACTTTGATGACAACGTGTGGGATGTAGAGGAAGAAGGCAATACGCCGAGCGAAGCTGTTCTCTATGACCGCCTTGCCACGGAACTCGGTGACCGCTACTTGTGGATGGAGACAGCAGGGCATGAATGTTATTTCTACCTCACAGACGCGCAACTCAAGACCATTAAGCGTATGTTCCGCAGCGAGTATGACACCTATAGCCAGGAGTTTGGCGACTTGTTCGATGCCTCACTCAAACGTATGCCTGTGATTATGAAGCGTATTGGTATGATCTTAACGGGCTTGCGTTTGGATATGAAGAAACCATTGCCCGAGCGCGTGGTTTGCTCGGAGGAGGATTTTCAGACCATGCTGCTGATTGGTCACAAGTTGCTGATGCACGCGGCGATGGTGTTCCAGATGATGCCCGAGCTGAAAGCCACGCCTATGGGTGAGATTGGGGGTAATATGTTGCAACGTCAGTTCTTCCAAATGCTCCCCACGGACTTTACGAAACAGGAGGCGGTGAAGCAAGCGGAGGTCCTTGGAGTGAGCGTAAGGACGATGGAGAAATGGATTGAAAAGTATGTTCAATCAACTGAAATTGTGCGTGTTGCACAAGGAATATACAATAAGAGAGGTGCAAAAATTGCGTAAGGGTAAAGTGGGTATTTAGGGTAAAATGGGTAAAAACGAAATACCCAAAATACCCTATTTACCCAAATACCCAAACAGCATTTTGATAGTAAATAGACGTTATAGATGTTATAGATATTATAGATACTATAGCGTAATGATAGGATATAGATGTGCTACGGATGGGATAGTGATGTCTTATTATGAACCCGTCAAGAACCCGTTATGAACCCGTCAATGGTAGCATTTTGGTGGGGACTCTACCAAAATTATAAACAATTATAGTATATTAACCAAAATTATTTTATTAAATTAAACAACATAAACGATGGCAAGATTACAATTAATTGCAATGCTTGTAAAAGCAACAGGAAAAGTGTTTGGTCGCAATTGTGACATGTGGCTCATGGAGCGCTATGGTACCAAATATACCGCTCGCAGTACCCACCCACGCGATTACAAGAAAAATCCGCAATCCAAGGCGGAAAAAGAATGCACCTTACGTATGGGCGCTGCCTCGAAGGCATACAACCAATTAGTTAAAGGTTCGCCCGAGTGGGTAGCGTTGGAAAACGCATGGCGCGAACAGAAGGATAAGCCAGGAGGCAAACGCTCTATCCGTGGGTACTTTATCTCACAACACATGAAAGGCGCGCTCACCTAAAATGCTTCGAGAAACTGTCGTACTTCACATTAGAGGCGCAGACCTTGTTGACTGCATCAATGAAGTGGGTTAATGGGCGCAGTTCGCTCTTGAGTGTACCATCCTGTTGCAGCTGTCTGACTGTTTGAGCCAGAGCTGCGGCGGGATGTTCTTGTTTGACTGCCGCTTTGAGTTTGCGGATTGCAGCTTGCTGGATATAGTCGGGCGTGTTGGGACACCAATACTGCGTGAGCGACAGGCTGCGTCCTTTGCTTCGCGACTGCGAGTGGTCGGATAGATATTGCTGGCACTCTGTTAGATAGCGTTCGTATGCCTTGCGTTGTTGGTCTGTGAGGAAGGGCGACAAAAGGCGCATGGCCATATCCGATTCTTCTTGGCATTGTTGGCGAAGCGATGCCATGAAGGTACGCAGTTGAGGAGAGGTGGGTTGATAATGCTTTTGGCTGTCCGCTTCCCATTTGCGTTTCTCAATCTCCAGGTAACTGGCGTAGAGGGCATAGACATTCGGTATATCAAAACGAATATGGGAAAGGTCAATACCAGAAGGTGATTGTAGCCAATTCCTCATCATATCTACCCATTTCAATGGGTCGTCAAGTCCCTGCTCCTCTGTCATGGCGTCTATTGTGGTGCAGGCAGCGTAGGTAAGCAGTTGGGCAGGAAAACCATGAACCAGCGTGGTGAAATCGGGTCCAGTTCTTTTGTCAAAGAAAGCTAAGTCGTCGTTGAGTTTGTACAGATAGCATTCATCATTGAGAAAGATGGCCATAGTGGTGGTGAGTTTGTCGGTGTCGGAGTCAGGTGTGAGGAGTTTTCGGGCGCAGTCGAATAGGTAGTAAACGCCTACGCTCAGGAGGTGTTCTTTCTCGGGATGGGTTTGTACGAATGGAGTTTCATAGGCATCAATCCACCAGTATATTTCTTGCTGGAGTGCTGCACTGAGATCCATGCGAGCATATTGCTGCTGATGGTAGTCGCGTATGTCGGCTTCCATGCAGCGATAGTCCCAATCCTCTCCTTGCTGGAGAAGAAAGGCAATAAAACCAGAGATGGTAACTTCTTCGTTTTGAGGAGTGTAGGTCAATGCTTTAGCCATGGTAAGGAATTTAGACTGCAAAGGTATAAAAAATGTGTAATATATGCAAGTATTTTAATATTTTTCTTGCACATGTCAAAAAAAAGTTGTAACTTTGCAGGGTGAATCCGAATTGTTAGAAAATAAAAAATGCAAAAAATAAACTTTTTTCGACCTTATGACAAGTTTTAGCAGTTTGATGTAGTAATTTTGCAGCCGATTTAAGTTACTAATGTCGAACAATATAAAAATCACGCTTTATGGCAGAAACCAATCGAATAGAATACAAACGAGAGTTGACTTCCGAATTGGATATTGAAAAGGAAGTTGTGGCTTTCCTTAACTATCGTGAAGGCGGCTTTATCTATATTGGCATAGATGATTCTGGCAGTGTAGTTGGCGTTCCAGATGCAGATGATTGTATGTTGCGACTTAGAGGAAGACTGAAAAACAACATTTCCCCTTCAGCGATGGGTTTGTTTGATATTGCGTCCGAAAGTCGTGAAGGTAAAACTGTTGTTAAAGTAACAGTTGCCAGTGGCTCAGAGAAGCCATATTTCAAAACAAAGTATGGTATGACACCTAAAGGCGCTTTCCTGCGTGTGGGTACATCTGCTGAACCCATGACGCAAGATCAGATAGACCGATTATTCTCAATGCGTACACGCAACTCCATCGGCAAGATCACATCTAATCGACAAGACCTCAGTTTTGAGCAGTTGCGTATCTACTACGATGAACATGGCAAACGCCTTAATGATAACTTCAAACGCAGTTTAGAACTAACTACCGAAGAAGGTAAACTCAATTATGTAGCATATCTCTTGGCGGATGAAAATGGCAATTCAATCAAGGTCGCTAAATACTCAAGTCTGGATCGCTGTGACTTGGTCGAAAACAATGAGTATGGCTATTGCTCTTTGATCAAAGCCACTAAGAGTGTACTTGCTAAATTGGAAATTGAGAATAAAACGGCAGCGAGAATTACTCCTGTAGAGCGAGTGGAAACGCCTATGTGGAATCGCGTTGCACTTCGCGAGGCGGTGATTAATGCGATAGTACACAATGACTATTCGTTTGAAGTTCCGCCTAAGTTTGAGATCTTCCCCGACCGTTTGGAGATCACTTCTGCTGGTCGTTTACCTGAATCGATGAGCAAGGAGGAGTTCTTTAGTGGCATTTCTATTCCTCGCAACAAGGAATTGATGCGTATCTATCGCGATTTAGAGTTGGTAGAGTCATTAGGTTCTGGTATCCCTCGCATTATGCAGGCGTATGGCGAAGATAGTTTCCGATTTACGGCTAATTTCATCCGCATTACATTGCCTATTAATCCTCTATTCTTATCTCAACTGGGTGCCGAAAACGAACAAGACACCATGCAAGATAATACAACTGAAAATCAGGGTGTTAATATTGATGAAGCACTAAAGCACGCACTAAGTTGGCACCCAGTTGGCACCCTGTCGGCACCCAGTCAGCACCCAGTCAGCACCCAGTCAACATTAGATATAGTTGGTGTAAGCAAGTTGATTGTTTTTTGCGGAGAACCCCACTCTTTTTCTGAGATGTTATCCCACCTCGGTCTTGCTGATCGAACAAAATTTAGAAGGAAATATATTCATAGACTATTACAAGCAAATATACTTGAATTAACAATTCCCGACAAACCAAATAGTCAACATCAAAAATACCGCCTCACAGCCAAGGGCTTGCAGTTGAAGGAATTGCTTGAAAAGAACAAGTAAGTTGCATAAGTCAGAAAAAAATAGTACTTTTGCAGGCAGAATGTTCTAAATCAAGCATTCGGGCGTATACATATCATAGAAGCGCATTGAATAAATGCCAAACATACGATTGAAAATTTGAAAAATACGAAATAACAATAAATCATTAACATATCATGATAGAAAAAATTATCAATGGTATCAAATACTGCCTCAACGAGGAAACTATGACCGCAGAGGTTATAGCAAAGAGAAATGGTTATGAGGGGGATATTATTATTCCCGAGACTGTGGTGTTCAAAAAAGTCTCCTATCTCGTCACGAATATAGACGATCACGCTTTCTATAATTGCAAATCGCTGATCTCCATCACTATCCCCGACAGTGTAACGAGTATTGGAGAGAGAGCTTTCGAAAATTGCGTATCCCTTACCTCTATTGTTATTCCCGATGGTGTAACTACAATTGGAGAGGCGACTTTCGATTGTTGCTCCTCACTTACATCCATTGTTATCCCAAATGGTGTAACGAGTATTGGAGAGGGGGCATTTGAAAGTTGCTCCTCGCTGAAAGCCATTACTATTTCAAATAGCGTTAAGAGTATTGGGGAATGGGCTTACGCATATTGCAGATCTATGACCGACATTACTATCCCTGATGGTGTCAAGAGTATTGGAGTAGCTGCTTTCGATCATTGTGAATCACTGACATCCATCGTTATCCCCAACAGTGTATGCATTATTGGAGAGGGGGCTTTCTTTGGTTGCGAATCTCTGATTACTATCAACTATACTGGCACTATAGCGCAATGGAATCAAATTACTTTAGGTGAAGATTGGCGTTATTACGTCCCTGCCACCGTCGTCCACTGCACCGATGGCGATGTGGAGATATAGGGGACATTGCGCAGAGCAAGATATAGTGTTTATAAAAGGTTTACATATCTAAAATATAAATCTTCAATCTGGGATGATGTGGTTCTGCCCACGATTAAAGAGAAAAAGTTTATAAATAGAACCGCCTTAAAATTCATTATATTATGAAACGTTGTTATTGTTACGACTTTACAAAACCAAGTATGAGGTCTTATCAAGGCTGTAAACTGTTTAGGGTTCGAGTTAAAGATTTCGAAGACTTTGATGATTTCTGCATCCGCAGTGTTATTGATAGTGGGTCAGCAGAGTTTAAATTAATGTTAGAGGAGTTTGATGAGAGTAGCGAAGATATCAGGACTGACAAAGCCTGGTTTAAGTTGATGCATCTCCTCTTTGGATTTCGTGGAGATTACGATGTTAAAGGAATAATTGAATATGACATAGAACGTCATTTACAATATTATCGTGACTACGCTGAGGAGGCAAAAAAGGCGCTTGGCAGCTATATAGAACTTTTACGTACTGGGAAGTATTACAGCTATAGAATCAAAAAGTTTTACCAGAATATGTCTGTTGATGATCTTGTGGATTTGCTTGAAGAAGAATTAATACTTAGAACCACCATCTATGAAAATCCAAGATCCTCAAATGTGATTATTGAAATATCTGATTACTACTATGACTATGACGCTTTGTGCGAAAAATATGGCATCAAAGATCTTGAAGATACATCTAGCGACTCTTACAAAGATTTTATCGCCTATATAACCACATCTGAAGAAACAAGGCGCCTCAAGCAACAATTAGCCATGTATGCGTCAATGTGGGGTGAATAGAAAATCTCCACTATAGACGCCTTCATTAGTCAATTTAGCAGAATTAAGGTATCAACTTCTTGATAGTAAAAGAAAAAATGACATTTTTTTGCATTTTTTTTGAGATACTGACAAGTTTTAGCAGTTTGATATAGTACCTTTGCTGCGGATTTTAAAAACAACGCAAAAATTTGTAATTTCAAAAATCTGTTAACAATATGACAAAACTTGAAAAACTTTACGATTTTATTCGTACGTCAGAGGATTTGAATATTCCTCTTGATCCCAAAGCATTAAAAGCAGTAGATGAACTTGAGGAGAAAATCATCAAAGATGAGATCCTCCCTGCATTATCCGAGCAAGTGGCTCCTTTGCTCACTCCTATTCAACGTGATTTAGTGTTGGTGGTAGAGTACCATCCAGGCGAGGATATTTCTGTAGCTCTCTCACGCAAGGTGAAAGTAGCAGAGATGTTGGAGGCAAAGACAATATCTTTAGATGATACACCATCAGATTCAGATGATGGGACTTCAAAAAAACAAAAACGTTCTTCCAAAACAAAACTCCGCGTCTCTCTAAAGGATGGAACCTTTATTGAAGAACGATTTGCGTGCGATACATTTGTTGAAGCAGTACGAAAAGCTGTGGAGACTGTTGGGATTGACGAGGTGATGAAATTAAATCTGAAGATAAACTATAAACCGCTTATCTCGTTAGATGACAAATTTGAATTGATTATACAAAAACAATCAAGCAATTATCAACTGAAGGGAATTCTAGAGTATATTAGCAAAGAACTTGATCTTGATTGGACAGTAGAAATGGTAGAAGTGGTAAGATAGTGTGATTTCGGAAACAAAAATCTAATAAGAGAGGCAAGTTCTTGAGAGTAAAGGAAAAAAATGATCTTTTTTGTAAGATTTTTCGAGATACTGACAAGTTTTAGCAGTTTGATGTAGTAATTTTGCAGCGGATTTCTTTCTTATATCAAATGGAATAGAGAAAATATTGGCTCGTATGGGCTCACTTTGCCTAAGGATAATAGGTTCTGCCTGTTAGGTAAGGAATTTGAAAATAATAGAACCTACCATAAAATATGACAATCAATTATAATCCAGCGTATTCTGCTACGCCTTATCGCAAGAAGGAGAATGGTGTTGATGTTGGCAATATCTATTGCGGCAACACACAGTTGTTACAGCGATTGCTTTTTTATGCTGGCGTTCCATACTTGCCAGTGTCAAACGAAGAGCGCATTGCCTATTATCACGCTTGTATGCTGAGCAAGATAGATGCAACATCTTCATTCTATCGCTCGTTCAAAATAGACTCTGCAGGTATGAGCCGTACTATCCTTGCTTGGCGAGACGCCTTGGTTGAAGTAGGTTGGAAAGCTCAGTCTTATGAGGGCAGTAGCATTAAGTTAGCTCTGCTTCGTGATGTTGAGCCAAAAGACATGCCTAAAGGTGAGGCTGATTACTGGTATGACCTTATTCAATTAGCCTCTTCAGGTCGAATCCTCCCTAAGGATATCAATATAGTGGTTACTTGCAGTAAGGAGGAGATACAACCTCATATCGCATACATATTGGAAAAACAACAGGAGTTGGGAGTATCTGTCGAATATCGTACAGAGAAAACTCCATGTGCATCTGGTAATCTCAGAGAGATTCAGAAGGCTATCATTAATCAGTCAAACGATAAGATTATTCTTGATAATAAGGATGTAACAACATTCAACTACATCTCATTTAAAAATGAGGATGACGCCCTTCGCTATATAGCAACAGAGTCTATTGACGAGGCTACCGTATATTTCTGCTCAAAGCCAAAGCGCTTTGACAACACTTTGCGATTGCTTGGTAAGCCTACTATCGGTTCATCTATGGCATCTGGTTCTCCACAGGTGGTTCAATTGTTTATGCTTGGCAACGGCTTATTTGAGTATCCGCTCAACATTCATCGAATCATCGAGTGGTTGAACTTGCCAATCAACCCTATTGATAGAGGTTTAAGAAGAGTCTTGTGCAACGCCCTGACAGAGTCCGGTGGTATCAATAACGATGAGTGGAAAAAAGCAAAAAGTGATTATATTTCATCTTTAAAGGATGAGAAAGAGCAGAAGAAGGTCGCAAAACAGGCTGACATTTTCCTTCCTATTCCCCAGAGTGGTGTTGTGGATGTTAAGGGAGTACAAGATTTTAATGACAACCTAAGCAAGTGGGCAAAGAGATTGCTTACTATGGAGGACTTCCCTTACGATGATATAGTTAGAGAACAGATTGCCTCTATTGAGAGCTATTGCACAACGCTCATCAAGATGCTCAATAATGCTTCGGCAGAGTTCAGTTTCCTTGATCTGCAGTTGTGGTGCAAGAATATCGCGCAGCCAAGCATCTATAGTCAATATGAAGCAGAGGTATATAGCCACGCAACCATTGCAACAATGGGAGATATTCATGACACAGCTGATAGCATTATTTGGTTCCCTGCTGAAGATACAGGTTTTACTAAATATCCATTCGAGCACCTCAATGACACAGAATATGCAGAGATTAAGAACGAAGGAGCTATGCCATACAAACGAGAGCAGCACTCGTTGATGAATCAGGCTGCGATGCAGCGTATTATACTGAACACTAAGAGTCTTACTATAATTGAGGCAGAGAAATGCAATGGTGTAAAAGTTGCTCGCCATCCGCTTGTTTTGCAACTGAACGAGCGCATAGACGGCGGACTAAAAAGAATCGCGCAACACAAGTCTATATCTGAGGAGTACACTACTAAAGATAGCCAAGTAAGCAATCAAAAAGGAGATCCTATTTTAATTGAGCTTGATGAGAAGGTGACGCTCAGAGAGCGACACGAACGCTATGAAGAAGTGGCTAAGCAGGCTGAAAGTTACTCAAGCCTTAGCAAGCTCATACAGTACCCATTTACCTATGTGTGCGAGCGATGTGCCAAACTGAATGACCAAGCAATGCCATCGGCTCAAGACTTGGAGAAAACCCTCGGTAATGTAGCTCACTTGATTATCGAGAAGGTATTTGGCAATGAAACCACTAAAGATTACAAAGACGAGTACGAAACAATCTTCGAGGATGCGGTAAACGAGAAGGGATTATTGCTCCGCCTGCCCGAGTATGCGATTGATTTACTCCGCTTGAAGAGCAAGATGCGTGAGGCGTTAGATAAGTTGGCTAACATTATTAAAAATAACACTCTTACTGTAGACGCTTGTGAATATCCATTCAAACAGGCTGAATGGTTGGCTGCTGGTGAGGGCGTAATGCTTGGATCTCGTGCCGATATGCTATTGAGTGACAAGTATGGAGGAAAGGTTATCTTTGACTTCAAGTATAGTCGCAGCAAACACCGCAAGACAGAGGTTGAAGAGAATCGTGCTTTGCAGTTAGAAGTATACCGCTATATGGCAAAGCAGGAGTTTGGTAATAAAGTCAATGTGCGAGTAGCCTACGTTCTACTGCCAGATGTCACCATTTTAACCGCTGATTCGTTTAAAGATATTGAAGCTATCAAATTGACAGATAGAACTACTGCTGATGTAATGTCAGAGGCGGCAAATAGTTACCGTTTTAGATGGGAACAACTCAAGGCGGGAAAAATTGAACGCGTAGAGGGTTGTGATATCGGTACTGGAGAGTATGCGGCCCAAGCGGTTGAAAAGGACTTGTTTCCATTGTCTGTACACGACAAAAAATATAGTGAAGATAAATTTGATAAAGGTTATAAGGATTTGAAATAGTTATGAAGAATACAACATTTGTAAGCGCAGGTGCCGGCAGTGGCAAGACATATCGTTTAACACAGGATATTGCTCGAATGATTACAGCAGGCGAGTGTCAAGCAGAAGAGATCATTCTTACTACCTTTACCGAGGCTGCTGCTAAAGAACTTCGAGAGAAGGTGCGATCAACACTCTACGCTAAGGGGCTCTATGAGGCTGCTATGAATATCGACAATGCAGCCATTGGCACTACTCACTCCATAGCATACCAGTTTGTATCTCGCTACTGGTATCTACTTGGTATCAGTGCTAATGTATCTATTATGGATACCGAGGGTAGCAAGTTCTGCATCTCGCAGTCTTTGGCATCATTACCTACGGACGAGGACTTATCGCTCTTTGATAAGGTATGTCGTTCGTTTAATCTTATTATTCCAAAAACTTCTCAACTAGATTTTGGGTTTTGGAAAAAAGAGTTAAAAAAAATCATTGACAAAACGGTGGAATTGTGTATCGATGAGACTCAGCTTGAAGATGCAAAGAAAGAGAGCAAGAACCTTCTAAAAAATGTAATGGGTTTCAGTGAGCACATTGATATTGATGATGACAAGATAACTGACTTAAAGGACTTGGCAGAAAAGATCTTGGCAGACGTGTCACTACCTAAAACCAATAGAGAAAAGATTGAGCCTAAAATGCCAGCCATTAGAGCCTATGCTGGAGAAGCAACTGATCCTAACCCTCTTGCTGCAATTCTTGGTTTAGCATCTGAAATAGCTGCAATAAAAAACAAAACTATTAAGGCCAATTATGCGGAAGAAATAGCGTTTGCAACTGGGATAGCAGAACAGATACCACATGCTAAGCAAGTAAAGAACCTTGTTGAGAACTACATTGACACCATCTTCCGTCTTGCTATTCAGTGGAAGAAGGAGTATGAGGAATTCAAACGTAAACGTTGCTTGTTGGACTTTGGCGACTTGTTGCAGAAGTTTTATGAACTACTTAACAAGAAGGAGGTTATTGATGACATCCAGAGTCGTTACAAGGTTGCTTTTGTTGATGAGTTCCAGGATTGCTCGCCTCTTCAAGTTAAGTCTTTTGAACGTCTATCGGAATTAATGAAGAAGAGTGTTTGGGTTGGTGATATCAAACAGGCAATATACGGATTCCGAGGCACCAATACCGAGCTTATCAAGTCTATTATTGATAAGGTTAAGGAGAAGAAAGATGGCAACAAACTTGACCTCTTGAAGCATTGTTGGCGCTCAAATGAAACTATTGTAAACCTCGTTAATAACATCTTTTGCGAGAAGGTATTCAAGGGAGAACTCAGTGACGATTTAATTAGACTCTATATGCCTACACGTACTGAGAGCGATCCTCCTGCACCACAAGAACGAGAGTTGAGACATATGCACTTTGTTTGCGGCAAAAAAGAGGATGTACCCGAGGCTCTTGCTGAAAAGGTCAAGGAAATAATATCAATTGGCACTTTCAAACCTAATGAAATAGCTATTCTATACCGCGATAATCCTGACGTAAAAAAGTGTGCAAAAGCTCTTAAGGAGCAAGGTATTACCTATAATGCTCGCTTTGATAGTGAGTCTGACGAGATAGAGAGTAGTACAGATGCAATATCGTCATTTATTAATGCAGTGGTATCATTTGCTGCACGCGCAAACAACGAACTCTCTAAAGCTATTATCGCAAATCGTATTGAGGAGGGATTTTCAGCATCTGAACTCTTAACTAATAGATTGCAATTCATTGAGTCTAATGGCAAGGAGTGGCTCTCTAATTTGAATATCATTGGTCGCATTTCAGATATACGAAATGCAATTAGCAACCAAAGCGTAAGTGCAGCAGTTGAGACAATAATCGTTGAACTAAATCTCGCTGATTTAATTAAGCGTATAGACCCTTCGGCGCCTACGCACAACTATTGCGCTGTATTGCAGTCGAAAGCTGTTACATACGAGGGGTTGTGTGCTAATTTCGGTTTGAGCAGTACGCTTGTCGGATTTGTTGAATATCTCAAGGAGCATCCCATTGAGTACCCAGGAGACGACAATGGCGTATCGGTTATGACATACCATAAATCAAAGGGGTTGGAGTGGCCATGCGTTATACTTTGTTCGTTGCATAAGATTCCGGTTGATACCAAGAAAACCTTCTTCGGTGTGTTGACTAACAACACAGAGTCAGACACTCTGTTGCGCCTCGTTCCGTCAGCTGTTAAAGGTTTTACCTCTGGCATCATGGATAGATTTGAGAATAATACATTCTTCCAGAAGATACGTCGTGCGACAACCAATGAAGCAAAACGATTGATGTATGTTGGCATGACTCGTCCAAAGGAACAACTCATTCTTACAACCTATGGTACTAGCAATGGTGATGATTGGCTAACCTCAATTGGTTGTGATTCGATTGAGGCTCAATCGAAAGAGGCAGTTATTAATTGGGGCGAAGCAGAATGGAATCACATCTCAGAGAACTATACAATTCCGGAATCGGAGGCAAGAGCCACAGACAAAGAAGAATACACTGTTCTCAAACAACCAACAGAGCGTCTTTCGTTTGATACTAAGTTTGTATCCCCAAGCAAGGCGAAGGCTGCAAAACAGCAGTATTCCGTAGAGCAATGTGCTAATTTTGCAGAGCGTATTTCGGCAAAGGCAGCAGATGGAAAAGATAATACCATAGGAGATTTTATCCACCATGTGATGTGTTTATGGAATGGCGATAAGAGTATTATCGAAACACTTGCTAAAGCATATGGTGTTAGAGTAGATGTAGATGCTGTTGCTACATCTGTCACCAACTTCTGGAGTTGGATGGAGAAAACTTATGGCAGTGCTATTCAGATTGACCGGGAATTGCCATTCTCCTTCAAAAAAGAAAATGGTCAGATTGTATCTGGTGAGATAGACCTCGTGTATCGCACCGCAGATGGCGATGTATTGCTTGATTACAAGACCTATCAAGGAAGCCCTGCACATCTTATAGATGAAAATCACGATTTTCATACTGGTAAGAAGTATGGTGCTCAGATTGTCTTGTATGAAGATGCTCTTAAGCGTATGGGACGCAGCATTCGCGACCGCTTGGTTTGCTATGTATCACTCGGTGTGATTATTAAAATGAAATAAAATAAGAGTATATTATGATATTCTGAAAGGGACTCTTACTGATGGCATACTATATGAAGTACGACGAAGCCAACCCTGAGCACTATGCCTCCCAAATGGAAGCATACCGAGAGGTAATCGAATCCGCTGGTGGTCTTACATGCAAAGGCATCGTCCTATTCTACGCCACCCTTGGACAAATTATTGAACTAAAATAAACTATCGTATATGAAAATATTACATACCAGTGATTGGCATCTCGGTCATGTTCTATACGGTCACGATCGACATGTAGAGCAACAAGATATGTTGCAACAAATCTTACAGGTGGTTCAAACAGAGCAACCTGATGTATTTCTCATCAGTGGAGACATTTACCACACCTCACAGCCCTCTGCTACAGTGCAGCGATTATTAGCAGATACACTTATCCAATTGCGTGAGGCGCACCCTGCAATGACGATTATCGCTACAGCGGGCAATCATGATAGCAGTAGCAAGCACGATATTTTTCAAGTCCCATGGAAAGCACTCAATGTACACACCATTGGCAGACTATACAGAGATGATCCCATGAGACATGTGATCGAGATTCCCAACGTGGGTTTTGTAGTGGCTATACCATATACTATCGAACGCTATATGCCTACTAATTATGTACCTGACCTACTACAACAAGTTGCTGAAAACAACTCACAGAATCTCCCTATCGTGCTAATGATGCATACTACCATACTTGGTAGTGATATTACTGGACACAGTGATCAAGAAGCAATGGTGATTGGTACCATCGAGGGCATTGATGTTGCCACTTTGGGCAAGGACTACGACTATTTGGCACTCGGTCATATCCATCGTCCACAAAACATTGGCTTCAACCATCGCGTTCGCTATTCAGGAACGCCTCTTGCCGTTAGTTTCGATGAGATATACGATCATTCGGTAAGTATCGTTACCATCGATCATCACAAAGCAGTTCCGCAGGTACAAGAGCACATTATCAATCCGCTGCGTCCACTGCTCACCCTTCCTCAAGGAGACGAATATGCCACCTGGAATGAGGCCAAAGAATTACTTCTCAAAATAGATGATGCTTCTACTGCATATATTCGCTTGCGTGTCAAGTTAGACGACACTTTCCCAAGCAATGCGCACTATGAGGCGAACAATATCTTGCAAGAAAAAAAGTGCCGTTTTAGTTATATCCAACTACTGCGCCAAGATATGGATGGTGCCACTGGAGCACAAGACCTGACCGTCAACGAATTCACAGAGTTAGATCCTATGCAGTTGATTCAAAACTACTTTGCGGCTAAAAACGAAGAATTGACCGAAGATATCAGTCAAGCTTTTGCCCAAATCATACAAGAGATCCATGATGAGGAACGCAGATAATAACCCTTAAATACATGCACTATGAAATTACTACAACTCAATATTCACAATATCGCATCAATAGAAGATGCTACCATTGACTTTTCTCAAGGGCCATTGGCTGATACCGAGGTATTTCTTATCACCGGTAAGACTGGATCAGGAAAATCCACCATCTTAGATGCTATCTGCTTAGCACTCTATGCAAAAACACCACGAATGGTTGATCAGAGGGAGAAAGAGCAAAGCATAGACTCTGATATACTCAAGCTAACCTCTCCTCTCCAACTACTACGCAAAAATACGGGCGAGGGGTATGTTTCCCTGCTATTTATAGGTAATAATGGTTTTCAATATAAGGCTACATGGGCCGTTCACAGAGCATGGAACAAAGCAGATGGTACTATACGAGACAAAGAGTGGAAACTCGAGAATCTGAGCAGCAACACAATCTTGAACAAAGTTGGTGATATCGAGAGCGAAATACAAATAGCCGTAGGATTGGACTTCAGCCAATTTTGCCGCACCACACTACTGGCACAAGGCGAATTCACCAAGTTCCTGAATAGCAATGACAACGAGAAGGCCGCTATCTTAGAGAAGATTACGGGCGTGGATATCTACACCAAGATTGGAAAAAAAATCTACAGCAAATATTCGGATATTAAGGAACAGTATAAGCAGTTGCAGGATAAAGCGGGTTTTGTCCAACCCCTACCCGAGGAAGAGAAACAACAATTAACCACTCAGCAGCAGCAACTCCAAGCAGAGAGCCAACAGCTACAAGAGTTGGCAAAGGCCGCAGATAATGCAAAAGGACACTACGAAGATATGGCTAAAAATGCAGATAAGATACGCGAACAACAAACCAAGATATCTCAACTGCAACAAGACTACAGCAATATCCTAGCGGGTGTAGGATATATCCGTCAACAAGTCAGAGAAACTTCAGATCTGATTAAAAAACTAGAGTATTTGATTCAAGCAGAAGCAACCAAAGCGCCTGTATATGAACAACAACCTGCCATCGCCACGCATGTTGATAATATACTGAATAACACGAGCAATCGTTCCAAATATATCAGTGAGCAGAAGAAGAAAGAGCAAGAGCTTACTCCTAAAAACAACGAGCTTACCAATGCAAAAAAGGTGGCAAAAGAAGCTACGGATGCACTTCAGAATCACCAAGAAGCGCAGAAGATGCTAGATAAACAATTAGAGGAAGCCGATCTCACAACCAAACGCCTGCAAAAAGATAAGAAAATTCGCGAAAAGAATGCTGTAGAAATACTATCTAATGATGTCCAGACACTTGAAAATACCGATAATCAAATCACGGAAAAACGCAAGAGACTACAAAAGATAGAGCAAGAATTAGCCCAATTGAACGAGGATAAAGAACAAAAAACGAAGCATCAAGAACAAGCGAATAGTACGCTCCTGGAGGCCGAAAGCAAAAAACAAGTTTGGGCCGACACCATCAATGATTGGGCCAAAGCCATGCGGCAGAAGTTGCAAGTGGGCGACATCTGTCCTGTTTGTCGCCAACAGGTAACGCATATCGAAGTAGAAAGTCTGCTGGACCAGAAATACCAAAAGGCTGTCGAGGAATATAATAAAGCGAAAAAAGATGCGGATGACATCACCAGCAAAATTGCTGAGATAGATGCAAACATCAAAGCAAAGACCAAGGAACAAAAAGATAAGCAAAGCGAGATTCAAAAGCAAGAAAAAGATATTGCCAACTTACAAGACTATTGCAAATCGCAATGCGAAAGGTATCAGATTGCTTATTCAGATGATATAGCTACCACCCAAAAACATATTCAGGAATATATCACTCAGGTAGATGCTGAGATACAGTCCCTTGAAACGGCTATCAAGGAAGGAGAAGAAATCGAGAAACAGCTACGAGATAGCGACAAAAAGCGCATCGAATTACAAGATGATAAGGAAAAAAAGGAGAAATGGTTCAACGAAATTAAGGAGCAGATTAATACTATCAACACGGAAATTACTATCCTCAAAAATAATGTGCAATCATGTGAAGAGAACATCAAAACAGCCAGTACTAAAATTCATCAGTTCCTACAAGATACTACTTGGCAACATGATTGGAAAATCGAGCTTGAGGATTTTGCTCAAGAGCTGAAAGAAGCCTCTGAGAAGTATCAGAATAACAAGAAAGAATTATCTGAAGCGCAGCAACTCAAACAACAATACGAGACTTCCCTATCTTCTATTCAAGATCAGATTGATAAACTACTAGAGATTATGCCCGAATGGCGCTCAATAGTAGCCACGGATAAAACCGACATATCGGATATTCAGAACCAAGTCAATCAACTAGTTGCAGATGTGCAGACTGCTATCTCGCGTCAAGCAGATGCCACTCGAAAAAAGGAGGATGATGAGCGCGAATACAATACATATATTGCGCAGTATCCTATTGACGAGTCAACCCCTGTGATCCTACAGTTGGAAGAGCGCATACGACAATCCAGAGACAAGGGAGAAAAGTTACAACAACAGATTGGCGAAATCAAAGCTACGCTGAAGCAAAATGCAGATAACTGCAACAAAATTGCCGACTTACACAAGAAGATGCAACAACTTGAAGGACCTAAGGCCATGTGGAACAAGCTGTGTAATACCTTAGGTCTTGGTACCAGTGATGGCAAGTACTTCCGCATAATAGCTCAGAGTTATGTGCTCAGCAGCTTGGTTAATGCTGCCAATCGATATCTGGCTATGCTAACTAATTCGCGTTACCGATTGACTATCACTTTGGGGTCTTTCTTAATACTGATAGAGGATGCAGAAAATGCATATACTAAACGCAGTACGGGTACTATCTCTGGAGGTGAGAGTTTCTTAGTATCATTGTCCTTGGCTTTGGCATTAAGCGATATTGGTACACTCTCGGTGGACACATTGTTTATAGACGAGGGCTTTGGATCCTTGAGCGGTGAGGCATTGGATAATGCTATTAATACCCTCTATAGCTTACATCGCACATGTGGTCGTAAGGTGGGTATCATCAGCCACATTGAAGAACTGCGTGAGCGCATCCCTGTCAAAATTCAAGTCGAACAAGAGGCGAACTTATCTAGTAGTAAGATCACAATCGTCTCATAGACTAGTCAATAAACAATAAAATCGCCTTGACAGGGCGATTTTATTGTTTAACACACTTTATTGCCTCAATGATGCGAAAATAGATGTAAGCTAACATCCCCCCCCCTTATACTTTACACCATACATTCTACTCCAAAAATGCAGAAAAATTCACATTTTCTGCATTTTTTTTGCATTTTTCTTGAGCTTATGACAAGTTTTGTCAGTTTGGTGTAGTACCTTTGCAGCGAAATTGAACAAAAATAACAAAAAAAACATAAAGTATGAAGCACAACACCATCTTTTCTGCTGCTAACAGCACCGTTGCTAACCCAAGTCACGAACTCGCATTGGCTAACCTCGACCTAATAGATATAGTCATCTATGGTAGCAAAGTGGTAAAAATGTGTACCTTCCTCACCAGAGATGATTTCTACCAAATCGGCTACGAAGCACTCTACAAAGCCGCCAGTAGATATAGTGACACGCGTGGTGCAGCATTTGAGACATTTGCTTATGTATGCATCGAAAATGCATTCATCTCCGCTGTTCACGAGATGGAATGTTCCGTTCGCAAGCCTCGTAATTGCGAAGAAGACTTGTTTATAGACTCACTCGATGAACTTATGAAAAAGGGTAAGCATGTTGGTGCGACATTTATGAATCGTCCCCGAGCAATGGTTTCACACCTTATCCAAGAAGCTAATCTTGATGCGCGCGAGCGCCATATCTTATGCAACAAGTACGATATTATGCTTGACGAAGAGCCGCTCTCTACTCAAGATTTGGCAGAGTACTATCATATGACTACCCAATCAGTCAATCGTATCTGCAGATCTGCTATCGAAAAACTCAAAAAAGTTCCGGCATAGAAACTTTTTAGAACTGAAAACGTTCTTTTTGATACATTTTGTCGTATAAGTATATAAACAAATATAATAAATAAAATATCATTTTCAATTTATAATAACAATGAAAGACTTTTTTCAATCCCTCAAGAAAGATTTCGAGAAAGCACTGGCTTACTGGATTCTCACTCATCAGGACTTGATTAGTGCCTGTATAACAATCTATTGCAGAACTCTCGCATATCTGCAAATGGGAGTTTACTGCCTAACACTGCCTTACCAATTTGTCAAGCTTTTCGTACAAAAGCTTAAAAAGACTTCTGAATAATAAATCAATCAGATGGCAAACAATTATGAGAGGATGTTTATCATATGTAATCAGCATAGCTGCAATAGCACTTCTGATATGTCTTGTGTGTTGGATATTCGCAACAGACTTTCTGATATTTGACATCTTGCTGGAGCTTGGTTTGATAGCACTATATATCGTCGTTGCCTTGGTCATAATCGTAATTGTCATTTGGGTTATCAAAGAACTGTTTGGATAAAAAATAATCCTTGATTTTTTAATATTTTTGTAGGGCGTAGCCCGTATTTTTGTTCAATTCGCTTCATTCGCCGTTAAAGAAATTTTGGTAGTGAGATTAATATGCGTCCGACAGCGCAGCGGTCTGACAGCAAAGCGGTCTGACTTCCGACAGCGTAGCGATCTTATAATAAAATAATCATATGTCAGCAAATTACTTAGAAATAGTTAAGCAGGTAGCGCCACAACTGGAGTCGATAATTGAAAAGACGGATAGCTTAGTGTACTGGCCGTGGGATTGGTATGAAAGTTATGATTTACTCAGAGGATTGGAAGATGCTGTGAAGCAGCTTAACGAACTCTCCAAACAGGTAGATCCTATATTTAATGACGAAATTTTCTGCAATGATTTGCAGAATAAAGCCTTTGTTGAGAATCTTGAAGAAGCCGACAGGTGCTTTGAATTATTTTCATGGCACTTTAGTAAGATTGATGGTGTGCTTCATGAAGAAGGTCCAAGAGAAAATTATGAGGAAGATTATGAGTATCTGTCCGCTCAATTGAAAAAAGCAAAACAACATCTGAATCAAATTTTAGGGGAATGATAGCTTCTCTCTCTTCGCTATCTGTGTTCTCATCAAGAGTCCACCTACGTGCTGCAGGATCCTAGAGAGATCATTGGGATGATACATAGCTGCTAAGGCGGCAATTTGCCATCTACAGGCCGTGGGGCAATCTACTTATCCCAATAGATATACTGTGTGTCGCTGACCTGTTTGGCAGCAGGTTCGACAATGAAAGTGGGTGTTTCTTTGTCCCATTCTTGGCGATGACCATTCACCGAATCCTGAATGAAATGCTGTACATTCTCTGCCCATTGCAGCCAATGGCGCATATCAGTATTGCACTGCGTGTCAATCGTCGTAAAATCATCGTAGCGCGTTTGGCGACCTATGATATTATTGTGCATATCCATATAATAATCGCACGGAGCATTAGGGCTTTTCCACTCCCAAAAGATGTCCATAATCGCGTGTGATAGCCATTCGCCTACATAAGTACGTAGTAGTACATTCACATAGATATGCTTGAACGCATCGCCAGGACGACCATTATTCGTTGCCTCGCCATAATAGTAATACGCCAGTTTCTCCGCGCGTGCCTTACTCTGCATCACGCGGTAGAATAGTCTTGGTCCACGCCAAAGCAAGAGGGTGAGCAAGACATTCTCCTCATCAAAAAACGCTATATCTAGCGTATCAAACGCTTCGCGGGTAAGCGGTTGGTCTGCATGCACTAAGGACTGCAAGGTAAGCCAATCTGCCTCTTCTTGCGGCGTAAACTCTAATGCCATCATCTCCTCATATACCGTAAGCGAATCCAATAGAGCATACAAGGTAGTATATGCAGTGGCATGATTGGCAGTATGCTTGGTGGCATTAGCAGAAGCAAAAGTTATCTCCTGTCGCTGAGGCACAAAGAGCGTTGGCGTGCGCTGTTCTGCCATGAGCAGACTATCCGTCATAGCACATAGGCGTTGCACATATCCATGATATGTCTTCTCGGGATAAAGGCGCATGAGTTCCTGTTCCATATACTCGGCTATCGTAAGCCGTTGCTGCAGCATACTATCCGCCTCCCACTGTGCACCCAAGACATATAACGCCGCCGCAGGGAAGGTAGGAAGGGCTGTCGTATCAGGTGAACAGCCTCCCGTCCTCTCCCTAAGAGGAAGGGTGTTTTGTGTGCGGCATCCGATAAGAAGAAGTATAACTGACAGGATTATTAGGTATCTGTGACGTTGCATCGTTGCAGGGAAGTAGAAAATTATTTCTTTTTGAGTATGATCCACAAAATGATGGGTGCGCCAAAGAGCGCACTCATGGTGGATATAGGCAATGAATAGGAACCTAAATTACACAGTATATCACAGACGAGCAGGATATTGGTACCTATGAGAGCCGAGGCAGGCACCGTCAGACGGTGGTTGCTGGTTGCAAATACGCCGCGGGCTATATGCGGCACGGCTACGCCGATAAAAGCTATCGGACCGCAAAAAGCAGTCACGCTGCCCGCCAAGAGACACGAAGCTACCACCATCATCCAACGTGTACGCTCTACATGGATACCCAATCCACGAGCATAGTCCTCGCCCAAGAGCAGACCATTCAGTGGCTTGATGAGCATGACAACGAGCACAGTAGCAAGCAGAACGCCAATAGCAAGGGATGGCATTTGGTTCCACCCTACTCCGCTGAGACTGCCCAATGTCCACACAATGAATAGCTTCAAGGAATCGGGATTAGCAAAATTCTGTATCATATTCACCAATGCGCCAGCAATATTGCCCACCATCATACCTACAATGAGCAATGTGACATTGCTGCGTATGCGTTTGGCAATCAGCATCACCAATAGCATGACTAAGATGCTACCAACGATGGCTGCCAAAGCGAGGAGGCTATTCGAGGACGCAGCAAAAAAGCGAGAGGCGAGAGGCATAGTAGTGGCAACCATCGTCACCAAGGCTACACCCAGGCTTGCGCCCGAAGATACACCTAATATATATGGTCCTGCCAATGGATTTCGAAAGAGCGTTTGCATCATCAATCCCGCCACCGAAAGCGATGCTCCCGCCAAGATAGCGGTAATCATCTTCGGCAGGCGAAGATGAAGTAGGATTTGCTCATGCATGGTCATGCCTTCTCCTATCCCCTCGCAGAAAGGAAGAGAGATGATTTGCGTGAGCGGTATCCACACCGAACCACTACAGGTGTCCAATACCGCTAAGACAAAGAGCAAAAGGGTCAACGCAATGAATATGTAGGTATTCTTTCTCATTTAGAGCGCAAAAGTACTCATTTTTTTGGATATATGCAAAAAAAGCAGTAATTTTGCAGCGAAAAAAGTAAAATCCATTCACAATACTAAGCATCAACATGAAAATATTTTGTAGGTTAGTACTCTTTCTACTATTGACAGCTGGCACGGCAAATGCCCAAGTATTGTACCGCATTTCAGGTAATGCGGCAGTCGCTCCTTCCTATATATTAGCCACCAACCGTATGGTAGATATGTGTTTTATAGACACTATCCCCAATGCGTTTACGTGCTATGCGGAGTGCGACAAAGTCATTACCGAGTTCGCCATGCAAGACTACGAGGCCATTGCCGCCTTGCGACAGGCCGCTCTCCTACCCGATTCGGTACGATTGAGCAATTTTTATAGCCACGAGCAGTACCAGACCATAGATGAAGCATTGCGCATCAACCTCGGTATGGGATTGGACAAATTAGGCAGAATGAAGCCATCCTATCTGGCAGAGATGTACCGCAACGAACTCATGAAGAAATGGCTTCAGTATGATGAAGACCGCTCAATGGAAACCTTCTTTGAGCGCGTGGCCTTGCAGGCAGATGTACCCGTATTGGGCTTGGACGATGTAGGCGAAACAATGTATATGCTGTTTGATCGCGAGCCATTTCATTGGCAATGCGAAGAACTGCTGAAGGTGGTGGAATATCCTGAGAAGGAAGTGCGTTTTGAGCGTTCGCTGGTGGAGATGTATCAATATGGTCGTTTGGCTGATATGGCGTACCATGTCAAATCGCCTGACAATCAAACTTCGCTATCATACTCTGATTATCAAGTATTTGCCAAACGCAATAAGATTTGGGCCAAACGCTTATCTCCCTACCTGAAAGAAGGCAAAGCGTTTATCACATTGAATGCTATTTATTTGGGCGGTGAGGATGGCTTACTCGCGCAACTGAAAGCCGCTGGATATAGGGTAAAAGCAGTGAATAGATAAGTCAGAAGCCCTATCACAGCATATCGATTATATACACAAAAAAAGCAACGGATTACCCGTTGCTTTTTTTGGATAGAAGTGAAATGGATTAGCGAATCACTTTTTTAGCCACACGCTGACCATTCTTCTCATATTGGATGATGTACAAACCACTGTTCAAGCCTGATATATCTGCCGACATGACATTGCTTTGACGCATAATCATCTGACCGCTCAAAGTATACACTTGCACATTGTATGGAGGCAACATCTCGCTTGGTTGTGGTGCAACGATGTCTTCCACGCCTGTCAAGAAAGCAAAATCGGTAGAGATCTCTGGCAATTTCACCTCAGAGCCTGTCAATATGATAAACTCGCCAGGAGCCAATTCCACCTCCATCGCAGATTGTGGTTGTTGGGTATAATAGTTGAACCATACGCCATTAGGAATCTTAGCAATCTGTTTGTCGGTAGCATGGAAGTTACCCGCAACAAATACCTCATCTCCCCATTGGATTGTACGCACGATACCATTAAGCGTAGCCTTCTTAGGTTGCTTCAATGACACAAACTTATCTGCGAGCAAGCGTGTACGCAACTGGATAGCTTGCGCAATCTTGGTATATTGGTCAAGGCGCACAGGATGATGGAAATATCCTTTGGTTTCAGGACGAGGTTTCTTAGCACAACGGTTGTCGTTGGAGGTGCCATTAGGTTGGCTATCGCTGGAGTTGATAGAGAAGTCGTAGCCAAGTTCCTCGTATTGCCAAATCATATGTGGACCTGCCAACAATACATTGAAGACCACATTCACAGCCACACGCTTCAAGCGCAAATCAGCATCGTTCTTCAATTCGCCCACGCCACTCTTGCGTGCATAATACTGCATACGCTCTTCGTCATGGCTCTCGCAATACGAAACATAGCCGCGTTTGTTAGCCCCACCAAAGCCACTGCCAGTTGAACCTGCAGCTGACTTATGATATGCCTCGCTGGTGTTTTGCCAACACATCATACCTTGGTTGATGAGTTTTGGCCAATCATCACCTGCGCTCGCACCCCAGTGCTCAAGAATGAAGTATGCATCTTCAGACACCGCCTTCACACCATTGTGGTAGTAGTCAGATATATGTGTCAGTGCATTGTTGGTAGTACCGCAAAGGCCGTGGCTCAAGTCCATACGGAAGCCATCCACCTTGTACTCGGTGAGCCAATATTGCAGCGCGCGCGTGAACATTGTTTTAGTAGGAGCGAAGTCGTGATTCCAATCCTCATACACATTATCACTGTGAGGTGCATTGACATTGAACCATGGGTTCCATTTCAGGTCGTCGCCATATGGATAGAGTTTGTTCATTGGGTTGAGACCAGTAGCATGGTTAAAGACCATATCCACGATAACAGCGATACCCTCCTTGTGGCAAGCATCCACAAAGGCCTTCATATCATCAGGTGTACCGTATGCTTTATCAAATGCGAAGTAGTGGTTAGGCGAGTAACCCCAGTTGTAGTTGCCGTCAAACTCAGCCATAGGCATGAGCTCAATAGCGTTCACGCCCAATCCTTTGAGGTAGTCCAAGCGATCTAAAACAGCGTTCAATGAGCGTTTAGGCGTATAGTCATATACCCACATCTCATAGATAACGAGGTTGTTCTTATCAGGGCGTTTGAAGTTGAGTGTAGCCTCTGACCATTGGTACTCTGGTTTATCCGTCTGGATGACAGTCACATAGCCATCACCTTGCTTAGGATATGCTTTGAGCCATGGGTCGAGAGTCTTAGGCTCATGAGCATCATCTGGGTGCAACACTTTCTCTGAATAGAGGTCAGAGATGCGTTTCACCTGACCGTCCGAACGAATCACTACATATTGCAGCGCATACTCTTTTTGAGGTTCCAAATCTGTGAGTTCGTTCCAGAAGTAAGCGCTATCGTTGGCCTGCTTGAGTTGATAGTCATTGGAGATAGTCCAATTATTGAAGTCACCCACCACGAACACATGCTGAGCAGGTTCAGCTACCACAAAATTGCAAACGGCTTTAGCAGCCCCTTCTTGTGTGAGTTGCAACATGGCATTCTCCTCCAGCGTGATGGGTTCAGACTGGTTGGCATCACCATTGGCAGCCCCATTGCGATAGGCCACTGTGAGTTGTTTGCAACTTTGGGTGAAGACATACCAACCGTCTTTGAGTTCGGGTGTCACCTCTTTGGTTTCGCCACCATCAGGTGTAACGAGAGCTGTGATGGTATTGGTCCAATGGCTTGGCATTTTGGCTTTCACCACGAGGTCACGCTCCAACACTTCGTAAGTAGCTTTGTTGTCACCCGATTGGTGGAGTTGGATATTGATGTTCGATGTGACGGTGATATCCTCTGTCTGGTTATTGTTAGTGGTCCAGTCAGTACCATTGCGGAAGATGATGTTCAGCGCACCTGTCTTTGCGGTCACCACATACCAGTCGCCTTCCTTCTGAGGATAAACGACTTGACCATCGACACCAGCCTCCCATACCCATGCAGTGATAGTATTGGTCCAATGCGCTGGCATCTTTGCTTTGACGGTGATAGAGTTCTCGGTGGATGAAGGAGCCATCTTACAACCAGCGTAGGTACAGAGGATAACCTTAGTAGGGTCAGTCTCATCGTAGTAGATACCATTGACGATGCCCGCAGGACGATTTTGTTTCACGGCTTTGGCTGGCACCCAAGTGCTGGCAGTAGCGGTCGCTGTACCCGAAGCATTGGTTGCGGTCAGTTCGAAGTCGTGTTGACCTCCTTGACTGAAGGTGTGTGTATATGTCATATCAAGACCAGTGGCAGTCTTGACTACCTCGCCATTCAATTTCAGCGTGAGTTCGGCACTCTCGGTAGCATAGCAATTAAGTGTGAGTTCGGTGTCAATAGTGGTCATTTCCTGTAACGAAGTGGCAATGTTCACAGCCAAACCTGGCTCTGCCAATGTCACAAAAATATCGCTGCCTGATGCCGATTTACATTCCTTACTGCCACCAGGGCCATCGTGGAAGACAAAAGCTATCTTCTTAATTTCTGTGTCTTCGGGACAGTTGTAGAACTCGTAGATATTATTCATCTCCAACACCCAATTCTCACCCTGTTTGGTCATTTTGCCTTTGGTGTTGGTACCGCGCCAATCATCGATGGTGTGCTTCCAATCGACATCGCTGGATGATGCAGCGGTTATCAAGCCTGTGTGTGCGTAGCATTGTTCAGCATCCATCATACCTTTGTTGCCCTCGTTGGGGTTGAAGATGATGATGATTTTTTCGCCATAGCCTTTTTGGATAATACCAGGCACAGTAGTCACTTGTGCCATTGCCAGAGTGGCAAACACAAGCGCAAAAAATAATGTAATTTTTCTCATATTAGTCAAACAGATTTTTTTAAGAAAGAGCCGAGAACGCAGTCTCGGCTCTTTTTTATTATATCGGCATTACTCAGCCATCAAAAGCTCCATGATGGTGCAAGCTGACTTAGCTACTGGGCTACCAGGGCCGAAGATAGCAGCTACACCTGCCTTGTAGAGGTAGTCATAGTCTTGCGCTGGGATTACACCACCAGCGATCACCATGATATCCTCGCGGCCAAGCTTCTTGAGTTCCTCAATCACTTGTGGTACAAGAGTCTTGTGACCAGCAGCGAGTGAAGATACACCAAGAACGTGAACATCGTTCTCAACAGCTTGTTTAGCTGCCTCAGCAGGAGTTTGGAACAATGGACCCATATCCACGTCGAAACCGCAGTCAGCGTAGCCAGTAGCTACCACTTTAGCACCACGGTCGTGACCGTCTTGACCCATCTTAGCAATCATGATACGAGGTTGACGACCCTCTTGCTTAGCAAATGCTGCTGTGAGTTCTTGTGCCTTAACGAAGAACTCGTCATTCTTAGTTCCTGATGCGTACACGCCTGAAATAGTTCTAATTGTTGCTGAATAGCGTCCAACCACTTTCTCGCAAGCGTCAGAGATCTCGCCCAATGAAGCGCGGAGACCTGCTGCCTTAACGGCCAAAGCGAGCAAGTTGTTAGAGCATTTTTTACCATCTGCCCACTCTTGTACAGTAGCGGTGATCTCTGCGAGTGCAGCTTGTACAGCGGCCTCATCGCGTTTAGCACGAAGCTCTTGCAAACGAGCCACTTGCTCCTCGCGTACTGCGGTGTTGTCGATCTCAAGGATATCGATTGGATCCTCGTGAGCCAAGCGGTGCTCGTTCACGCCGATAATCTTTTGCTCACCAGAGTCAATGCGAGCTTGTGTGCGCGCAGCAGCCTCCTCGATACGCATTTTTGGAATACCGGTCTCGATAGCAGCAGCCATACCGCCGAGTTTCTCGATCTCTTGGATGTGTGCCCAAGCTTTCTCAGCAAGCTCTTGAGTCAATTGCTCTACGTAGTAAGAACCTGCCCATGGGTCGATAGCCTTACATACCTTGGTCTCCTCTTGGATGTAGATCTGAGTATTACGAGCGATACGAGCAGAGAAGTCAGTTGGGAGGGCAATAGCCTCGTCAAGCGCGTTGGTGTGCAATGATTGGGTGTGACCCAAAGCAGCACCCATAGCCTCGATACAGGTACGACCTACGTTGTTGAATGGATCTTGCTCGGTGAGTGACCAACCAGATGTCTGACTGTGGGTACGGAGAGCCATAGATTTAGGGTTCTTCGCACCGAAAGACTTAACGATCTTAGCCCACAACATACGGCCAGCACGCATCTTAGCGATCTCCATGAAGTGGTTCATACCGATAGCCCAGAAGAATGACAAGCGTGGAGCGAAGGTATCAACGTCCATACCAGCGTTTACACCAGCGCGGAGGTACTCCATACCATCAGCCAAGGTGTAAGCCAACTCGATATCTGCGGTAGCACCTGCCTCTTGCATGTGGTAACCAGAGATAGAGATAGAGTTGAACTTAGGCATGTTTTGTGAAGTATATTCGAAGATATCAGCGATAATCTTCATTGAGAACTTAGGAGGATAGATATAGGTGTTACGCACCATGAACTCTTTGAGGATGTCGTTTTGGATAGTACCAGCCATCTCCTCGAGCTTAGCACCTTGCTCCAAACCAGCGTTGATGTAGAACGCCAAGATAGGAAGAACGGCACCGTTCATAGTCATAGACACAGACATCTTGTTCAATGGAATTCCAGCGAACAACACTTTCATATCCTCGAGTGAGCAGATAGATACACCGGCTTTACCCACATCACCTACCACGCGCATATTGTCGGCGTTGTAACCACGGTGAGTTGGAAGGTCGAATGCTACTGACAAACCTTTTTGACCAGAAGCCAAGTTACGGCGGTAGAATGCGTTAGACTCCTCTGCAGTAGAGAAACCTGCGTATTGGCGGATGGTCCAAGGACGCAATGGGTACATCGCGCTATAGGGGCCACGGAGGAATGGTGGAATACCTGAAGCGTAATTGAGGTGCTCCATGCCCTCGAGGTCTTCTTTGGTATAAACTGGCTTAACATCGATGAGTTCTGGTGTTTTCCAGTTAGCTTCGTTAGCTCCTTCTACATGCGAAGCAGCCACTTTCTTGATATCAATATCTTTAAAATTTGGTTTCATAATCGCATTATTTATTTAGAAGTTGCTCATTAAATTTCTTAAGTGTCTCGAGTACATTGCTTCGTACGTTGATGAAGTTGGTGATACCGAGTTTTTGCAAGTCTTCTGCGCAAGCAGGAGCACCAGCCACGATAAAGAGCTCTTTAGCGCCCTCGAGTTGCAACCATGCTTGTGGAGCGTATGTAGCGTACTCGTCGTCGCTTGAGCAGAGCACGATGATGTCTGCTTTTGCTTTGCGAGCGGCCTTGATACCCTCAGCTACTGATTTGAAGCCATTGTTGTCAATCACCTTGTAACCAGCGCAAGCCAAGAAGTTGCAAGAGAATTGTGCACGAGCAATACGCATTGCCAAGTTACCGATGGTCAACATGAACGCTACTGGTTGTTTCTTAGCACCCTCAGTCTCAAGACGCAAGGTCTCAAACTCCTCAGCAGCACGAGCTACTGGCAAGGTTGGGATAGCCGTCTCAGCGTTCTTCTTGCAGCAACCGCAACCGCATGCTGTCTCTTTGATCTTCTTGCCTGCCTTCTCGGTGAAGTTAGGGAATTGGTTAGAGCCGAGCAATACCTCTTTGCGTTTTGCTACGTCAGCCAAACGAGTCTTCAAGTTAGCAGCCATAGCCTCTTGTACTTTACCTGCGGCTACCATCTCGTACATACCACCCGCCTCTTGGATAGCGAGGAATTGCTTCCATGCCTCCTCAGCGATAGCGTTGGTCAAGTTCTCGATATAGTATGAACCAGCAGCTGGGTCAACCACCTTGTCGAAGTGTGATTCCTCTTTCAAGAGCAATTGTTGGTTGCGAGCAATACGCTCAGCGAACTCGGTTGGTTGCTCGTAGGTAGCGTCGAATGGAGTAACCACGATCTCATCCACACCTGCGAGTGCAGCAGACATCGTCTCTGTTTGTGTACGAAGCATGTTTACATATGCGTCGAAGATAGTCATGTTGAAGCGGCTTGTCTCAGCGCAAACATTCATCTTCGCAGCCTCTTTCAATGCAGCAGTAAAGATAGGAGCTTTGTATGCCTCAACGATTTTAGCCCACAACAGACGAGCTGCACGGAACTTAGCCAACTCCATGAAGTAGTTGCCACCGATACCCATGTTGAAACGGATCTCGCGAGCAGCCAAGTAGTTTGGCAAACCAGCCTCGGTCATCATGGTCATGTATTCAGCACCCCAAGCCAATGCGTAAGCCAACTCTTGAGCGCAGTATGCACCTGAGTTATTGAGGATAACAGAGTTCACACCTACCACGCGGAAGTTCACCAAGGTCTTAGCAGCCTTCACGGTAGCTACGATCTTCTCAGCTACTTGCTCGCGGCTGAGCAACTTGCCCTTCAAAAGCATGTTCTTGATTGGGTCCACATTGATGGTACCAGTCACAGCCCTGAAGTCATATCCACTGCGTCCTACGAGACGAACCAAGATGTTTGCCAATTCAGGAGCTTTGCATGCGCATACGTTGAAGTTCAATGCTACCTCATCCAACTTGATGCCCTCGAGCAATGTCTTGATGTAGCGATAAGAGAGTTTCTCTGCGTCCAAGCAGATACCGAGTGCATTCACGCCCTTGCCAAGTACGTCAAGCGCTTTAGCGTTCGCTTTGCGAGCGTTCTTGCAAGCACAGATGTTTTGGCGAACTGCCCACTCGTTGTTGGTTTTGGTACCACGCACGTAAGGGAATTGACCTGGTGCAGATACGGTAGTCTTCAGACCTTTGAGGTCTTCTTGACGATAGTAAGGCTGTACGTTGAAGCCTTCTGAAGTGCGCCAAACGAGCTTCTTATCGAAGTCGGCGCCTTTGAGGTCAGCTACGATTTTCTCCTTCCAAGCTTTGCTTGAGATGGCTGGAAACTCGGCTAACATGTTCAATTTTTCTTCTGCCATGATTTAAGAAAGTTAGTTAATTATGTTGATTTTTATGTTTTTAAGCAGTTTTTTTAGTGCATTCTCGCCCGCCATAAGCGCGAAACGCACAATTTCGCGACAAAGGTACTACAAAAAATGCACATACGCAAGAAAACGAGCACTTTTTTTGAAAAAAGATAGATTTTATCTATCAATTGAGGCATTACCTATGCGCTCGCTGGGAGTTTACTCACAAGAGAGTGTATAGGTGATGGCTCAATGAGGTGGCACAGCCATGTTTTCAAAAAAGATGTGAATACTATGGGGTCCCCACGAAATAATCGTTCGACCGAAGGGAGATAAGAACTTCGTGAGTGAGTGGGGAGAGCGGAGGCATCGGTCGCCCTACTGCTGACGAGGTCAGCGGTCAATGCGATCCGATTGCCGAACGCGAGTAGTATGGGCTGCATTTCGCGTAATAATCGTTCGAACGTTTACGTGAGATAAGAACGTAATTTCGAGGTGGGCGAGCCCTTTTAAGGGCGAGGTCGGTGCCCTCGAAGTACTACTTTTTTCGCACATACGCAAGTGTACAAGCATTTTTTTATAAAAAAAGAGGAAAAGAAGATCAATGCAATCATCTTTTCCACTTCAATCATATTTTATAATCCATTACGGACAAACAGGGCGGACAGTTAATCCGTGAGTGCGTTGAGTATTGAATCGGTCTGCTGCACCTGATACATGTTTAGGATGTAGCCGCAATAATCCGACTTGTATATTATCCCAAAGAAGATCAGTTCCCCAATAACTACCTGTATTATTATAATCAATCAAACTTGCGCCTTCCATATGTCCTGCTAACGGCAGGAATATGCTTTTACCATTATGGCGTTTTGGCGATACAGTATATCCCCCTACTCCATTTTTTTCCGTCCATGTCCATCTGCACTTTTCACACAACTCATTAATTTCATCTATTGTTGGCATGCGCCACTTCCCACCCCAATTTACGCTTGCAGCATCATCTTGTATTTCTAATACAGACAGACTATCTACTCTGCTACTATATTTGGTTATACTGCCAGCAGAGCCATTACAATACTTGTAATTTGTCCAAGTATATTGCGTTTTAGGTTCAGTTTCCGCCCAAGCAAAATAATCACCTGCTTCTTCTGGATAGGTAGCACCGACATTGACATGCGCCCATTTTACACTCAGTCCCAAATCATATCCACTCCACAATGTGTCAACCTCAAACTGTACTTCATCACCATAGGATATTCCAATTTCGTTTTCTGCAAAGGTTCGAGCATAATATACGGTATTTTTATTTAGACCTCCTAAGAAACAAGTAAGCGGCGCTGAAGAATCCTTAATTTCAAATACTTTAGCAGCGTTATCCAATGTGGGATTAGAATTCACACCAAAAACCACTCCACGACTAAATATATTCTTACCTCCTGTTCTAATAATCTCTCCCTCAATTATTGCACTATTAAAAGTGATATCTGTTATTTCTGTTGCCGCCATAATGGGTGCTGATATAGGATAAGTAGTAAATTCTTTGATGTCATCAATCATTACCTCGGACCAACGATTCGAGATTTTATAGCGTACATAGTAGGTCTTTCCATCTGCGAGATCTTTTAAAGTCGTGCTAAAGCGATTGTCAGTCTCTTGGAGCAACAAAATCTCTTTCGCGTTAGAAAAATCTAATTCTGTAGATAAATATAACTTGGCACATTGTATTGTAACACTCGAATGGAATTTACAAACAACCTCTGCATTATCATACGCAGGAATGATAGAGATAGAATCTATCTTTACTTCCGTTGGGAGAGGTAATTCTTCACGTTGGCAAGCTCCGAGCGAACTCATCAATAGAATAACAAGTAAAATGTAATAATATGTATTCTTCATAGTTTTACGTATTAAAATGTCCAACCTAATCCCATTTCTATCTCCATGTATTTTGCCATAATGGTATTCACTCCTGCACTGATAGTCAGTCCTTTAATACTTCCTATCAAACCGCCACCGAAGCTCAATCCGTGAATAGCTGTAGGTGCATATTCGATCCATCTGCCATCAGCAATCTCCCAATAACGGGTATATTGACCATAGCCCAATCCGGCATACAAGCCAAACATACTATATTTATGAAGATTGAGTGCCTTTTTATTCAAGAAATTCAAAACCATACCCGCATTCACATTCCACTCCGCAAAACGCGTTCTGCCGGTATAGGATGGCATCAATGGTTCGGTTACTCCCACCAGTCCTCCCTCATAGATATGTATACCCTCAATCGCCTTGGTTGTTTGGAAGTTCGAATGACCTTTCACATACCATCCTATGCCACATACGCGGGTTACTTCGCCATACACTTGTCCCGCCATCAGTCCGACACTCCAAGCCGGATTCATCGCATAACCACCCTCTGCCAACACGAAAGTATTGTGGCGATATACCTTTTTCTTCGGCATCGGATACACTTCCACATGCCCACCAGGATGAAGAACGACCCTTTTCTTCCATACATGGTATTTAGGTTTCTTTATGGTCAGCGAGTATTGCCCTAATCCACATTTCTCATTCTCTAAGGGCAACTCTACCTGCTGTTTTTGCTTTAGATATTCCACCTCCATCAATAATCCTGCGAGCTCCGCACTATCGGTCTTCACACTCAACCAGCCAAACTTTGGAACTAAGCTTATCGTGGTATCTCTATGTAGCGAGTCCACCACAAAAGAACCTTCAGCTGTTCTATAATCCTCTGCCGAAATGGTATAGTAATACGTTCCTTCTGTCAGTAATTGCTCTGTCTTCCCCTCTTTTAGTGACCATTCATGGTTTACAAACCCCGAACGCATCTCCACTTTGGCATCTACGGGCTCTACTGATAGTGTATATATGTATTGAGGTAATTTATCAGGGTCGCGTAAATTATCTTCCAACGAGAAGTGCACACGACCATAAAACACTGTATTCGGTTGCAAAACGACTAAACTATCAAACATCATCTGAGGCAGACACTCGCCATCGCACGACATTTGAATATTACGTGCACGAATAGGTACAAGAAATAGTAATTCGTTACGTGCCTCTTTAAAAACAGATTCAATGGTTGTTACCCGTCCAAGGTGAAAACTCAGTCGCTTTTTTGCCTCTTTTATTTCTTCGGGAGTACCATCTAGTCCTACACGAATTACTGCATATGGAAATGGCTCATCAGCTCCAGGCTTCTCCCATTTGCCAAATTGATTGCGATACACATCTAACGCCTTGATATTGGGCATAGTCTGAAACTCTTTGGTCAAGGTAATGGACTGCGCCCACATTGGCACAATGGTCGCTAACATCAGCAAACCCAACACTACAATCCTTTTTCTTTTCATAAGCCAATTTTGTTTTCTGAAATTCTCTGCAAAGATACTGCTTTTTTTTGAATTTTCAAAGCCTTTTAAGCACTTGTACAGAACAAAATATGAATGACAGTTGTATATCAGTACCTTATACGTTTTTTGTACAGATTATTTTTCGCATAGAAGATAGTACAATTTTACATATACTTCCCTCTTTTTGCCAATTACATGCCACCTATCTGCCACCTATCTCCATCGGGACCTCATCGGGACCTCATCGGAATCTCATCGGAACCTCACCGAATAATGAGCCTATTATCGCGCTGCTATCACTGTGACTTAAACAGCTTACTTTTGATATAATCATACAACCTCGCAGGCACGGCAGGCTTGCCTTTCGCATCGGGCATGCGCTGATGCCTGCTTGCTTCCCGCAAGGCAGTACGGTGTTTCTCTGCCCACCAGCCCACCTGCCCACCTATTTCCTAAAATACACCCGTACGCGCGGGGGAAGTTATAGCTTTAGCTGGGCAGCTGGGCAGGTGGGCAGTAAAATAACATTTTTTCGCATCAAAACTTGCATATATCAACAAAAAGTAGTACTTTTGTGGCACAATTGCTATTATTCCCCTCACAAAATGATGTGAATAAGATACTCAAGAACTATGGAACACAAATCTTGTCCTCGCTGTGGTGCTGCGTTTATCTGTCAGCACGAGAATCCCGCTAAGTGTCAATGTGCAGGTGTGGTACTCTCGCCTGCTACTCGTGCGCACATGCGATTTTTTTACTACCTTTGCAACGAAAACATGAACCCAAACACATAATACCATGAAAAAGTTAGGACTATTTTTGCTAAAGCACAACATCCATCTGATGACATTGATTTTTGTCGGATGGGCAGTATGGGCAGCATGCCATTGGGCTGAGTTGGTACTCGTACAAAAACTCGTCTTGGCGTTGTATGCCTGCTTGATTCTGCACGAATACGAAGAGAGTTACAAAGACCGCTTCCTGAAGCTGATGCTGGGTCGCATGATGCGCGTTGACTATCGCTCGCTCACACCAGGTCTTACACATCTGGCGCAAGCCGTATATATCACCACCATTTTCTCGTTGGCGATTCTCTTTCCCGAACAACTATGGCTCACTTTTGGCGTGATTATCCTCTGTATTTTTGAGGGATTTATCCACAATTGGGGCATCTTTCTGTTCCGACTCAAAGGCGTATCACCTGGTTGGTGGACAGCCGTCGTGATGGCTGCTGTGGCTATTTGGTCAATCGTACAAATCAACCAATATATTGATTACCAAGGTATTCAATGGCTATGGGGAGTGCTGTATTTCTATGCTGCTTTTTTGGCGATGGAGGTGTTCTTCCAACGCCTTATTGGCAACACGATGAGCAATGTCAAAACCGCTGCCCAAGCATTCCTAAAAGAGCGCTTCGGACGAAAATAAACTCTACCGTCTCAAAGCTCCTCAATTAAACAGCGCAGCAAATTTCTGATGTATCTCATCGCGAACGCGGCGAAACTCTGAAAGGATATACTCTTCGCTGCCCAAAGCGTCCGATGGATCATCAAATCCAATATGCAAGCGATGCTTAACCTGCCCTACGAAAATGGGGCAGGTTTCGTTTGCAGCACCACAAACAGTAATCACATAGTCCCACGACTGATTCACATATTCCTGCACATGGTGCGGCGTATGCTGCGAAATGTCAATACCCACTTCTTGCATGACTCTCACAGCCAGCGGATTAACTTTTGCTGCAGGTTGAGTTCCAGCTGAATATACTTCCCAATCAGGGTGCTGCGATTGCACAAAACCGTGTGCCATCTGACTACGGCAACTATTGCCTGTACACAAAATCAATATCCTCATAATAGCCAATTAAACAAATATCCTGAAACAATAATTAACAATGTCACTACGCCAAAGAAGATGCCTATCAGTCGCCAAGTCATCACTTTTTTAAGCATCATCGCCTCTGGAATAGACAACCCTATCACCGCCATCATAAACGCAATAGCGGTGCCCAATGGAATACCTTTGGCCACAAACACCTCTATGATAGGCACGATACTGGCTGGATTAGCATACATCGGTACTGCCAACACGACTGCCAATGGCACGCCCCACCAATTGTCTGCCGACAGAAACTGCTCAAAAAAGCCCTCGGGCACATAACCATGCATAGCAGCACCCACGCCTATACCTAATAATATGTACCATATCACTCCCTTAACGACTCCCAAAGCGTCTTTTGCTATCACAGGCAAGCGTTGCAGAAAAGGTGTTTGCTCTGCTTCCCATTGTTGGCTTTGCGTGTTAGACTGCTGCTGTGCGGCTTTCACCCAATCGCTCAGATAACGCTCAAGACGCATCTTACTGAGGATAAAACCCGCAATCATAGACAATACCGTGCCACTAACGATATAAATGAGCGTTGTTTTGATACCGAAAGTGCCCAAGAACATGGCAATAGCTATCTCACTCACCAGAGGCGAGGCAATCAGAAAAGTCAGCGTAACACCCAAAGGTATGCCCCCTCGCACAAAGCCAATAAACAATGGTACGGACGAGCACGAGCAAAACGGAGTAATGCCGCCAAATAGTGCTGCCAAGAAATAGTCCAAACCATAGAGCTTGTGAGTGACCAAGAAACGCTTCAGTCGCTCAATGGGGAAATAGGCGTTGATGATTCCCATAAGCATGCTGATAAGAAAGAGCAGCAGAATTATCTTGATACTATCGTAAAAGAAGAAGTTCACAGCCACGCCTAAAGGTGTAGAGGCATCCAACGAGAACACCTCATACACCAACCAGTCTGCAAATCGCTGAATCATAGTCCTAATAGTTGTTTGATTTCGTTCTCGGTAGGTACACGACCTGCGATTTTCACTTCGCCGTCAATCACCACGCAAGGTATGGTCATCACATCATACTCCATGATTTGCATGATGTCTTCCACTTTCTCCAACTGGGCAGATACGCCATTCTCTTTGATCACTTTCTCTACCAATTCGTAGGTAGTGCGGCACTTGCTGCAACCTGTGCCTAATACTTTAATTTCCATAATTTTATTTTTAGATGTTATATGATTGATTGTCTCACTATTACGATTACTAAAATAGTTGTATGTATAATACACGCCTATACCGATAAACGCTATCGCCACGATTATGTTCAGCCACTTCTGAACACTTTGCATCTTGCCATACACCTTGCCTATGTGTTGTACGCTGAACGCCAACACCCATGCCACAATCAGTACGGGCATGGCAGTGGCTATAGCAAAGACCACGGGTAGCAGATAACCCATTGAGGCGGTTGCCGACATAGGAATCAATGCGCCAAAATACAGTACGGCACTCGATGGACAAAAAGCCAATGCAAAAAGTACGCCGAGCAACAATGCGCCCCATCCTCCGTGTTGTGCGAGCTGCGCATGCTTGTTGTTGTTTGACAAGGACGGCAGTCGTAGTTTGTCGCTCAATAATATCAAACCGCCCATGATGATCAGAGCTGGACCCAGTACCATCTCGCCGTATGTCGCCACCCAACGCTGTACGCCCAACATACTGCTTCCGCTTCTTAGTAGAGCAATCAGCACAACGCCCAATGCCGTGTAAGCTACTACTCGACCCAAGGTATATAATAAGCCCTGTAGAAAGACTTGTCTGCGGTTGTCAATGCGTTTGCTGATATAGCCAATCGCAGCGATATTGGTTGCCAACGGACAGGGCGAAAGGGCTGCTATTAGTCCTAATACCAGAGCGGTGAGCACAGGTATTCCCATGTCCCATTCTTGTGCTTGTTGCTCTACCGACGCACATGCCGCACAGCGTGGCTCGCCTGCGCTGCTGGCTTGAGCACTCTCAACACCCAATGCCAACATCCCGAGGCAAAGGGCAATCATCAGAATCTTTGCTTTCATATTCATATAA